>NZ_JBHVTV010000003.1:14341-437416 GCF_042884475.1 Arthrobacter sp. NPDC058130 | reverse complement strand
CCCCGGGAGGCAAACTACGAGGCCGTCCCCCGCGTCACCTACACGGACCCGCAAGCCGCCGCCGTCGGCGCCGTCGAGGGCCGCTTCAGCGCCACTGTCCCGCTCTCCGAGGTATCCAAGACAGCGACCTACACGCGCGCCTACGCCGAGAGCAACGGCTTCCTCACGCTCCTCAGCGACGGCGAACGGCTGACCGGCGCCTACGCGCTCGGCCCCGACGCCGGCGAGTGGCTGCAGCAGGCGACCCTGGCGATCCGGGCCCATGTCCCGCTCGAAGTCCTCAGGGACACGATCCAGCCCTTCCCGACATTCTCGGAAATCTACGTCCCCGCGCTCAAAGCCCTCCGCGGAGAGATCGCGGCCGCGTCCAGGCCGCTCGGCGCGGGACCCTCCGCGGCGGACTGAGAGGAGGCGATCCCATGAGCACCGCAGCAGCCGCCCCGGCGGCTTCACGCGAGCCGGATTTGTCGGGGCAAACCGTGGTGGTGATAGGCGGCAGCGCCGGCATCGGGCTGGAGACGGCCCGGCGTGCCCGGGCCGAGGGCGCCGGCGTCATCCTTGCCGGCCGTAATTCCGGCAGGCTCGAGCACGCGGCCAGCGAGCTCGGCGCGCTGGGCACCGCGGCGTTCGACGCCAACGACCCGGCTGCACTGGCCGAGTTCTTCGAGCAACTGCCGGACCCGGTGGACCACGTCATGGTCACAGCCGGGCGCCCCTATTACGCACGCCTTGCCGACATGGACTTCGAACAGGCACGCCGCGCCCTCGCTGCTTCCGCCATGCTCATGCTCGGCGTCGCCCGCTACGCCTCCGGCAAGGTCCGCCCAGGGGGCACGCTGTTGTTCATGAGCGGCACCGGGGGCCGCCGACCGGGACCGGGGCTCGGGATCATCTCGGCCGTCACGGCCGCGCTTCCCGCCCTGGCAGCCAACCTGGCGCTTGAGATCGCGCCGGTCCGGGTGAACGTGATCGCCGCAGGCTTCGTCGACACACCCCTGTCGGCGTCGCTCCTCGGCGCCGGGCTCGAGGAGCGCCGCAGCGAACTCCGCACCACGCTGCCGATCGGCCGCGTCGTCGGACCCGCCGACGTCGCCGCACTGGCCGTGCACATCATGACCAACACCGCCCTGACCGGGGCGACATACGACATCGACGGCGGCCAGCAGCTCCTCGGAGGACACTGACTCGGGCAAGTTCACTGCCCGCAGCGCTGACATCGGCGACCACGTAGATGCCCTCGGCAGACCGTGGAGCCGCAACGAGAGGGACGAAGAAAAAAATGACAACCATCAAACTGCACGCGAACACGAGTGCAACTCCCGAACAGTTCATCGCCAGCCTGACCGACTTCGGGCCGGGACGTGCAGAGCTATTCGGCAACAGTGCCGACAGGTACCTCCAGATTCACGACCGCGGGAAAACCCAGGCCGACGTGACCGAGGGCTCCCGTGGAGTGTGGGAGCGGCTGCACTACGACTGGTCGAATCCGACGCACGTCACACTGACCACTACCGATTCGAACGCGTGGGGCCGAAACTCCGGTCACACCTACGACCTCACCGTGAATCCGAACGGCAACACCACCGTGGACTACACCGTAGTCCGTGAGGGGAAGAACCTTCGCGGACGGCTCCTGGAAGTCGTTGTCAGAAGCGTCGGCAAGAGCGTCCTCGTGAAGGCGTTCGACAACACAGTGAAGGCGATCGAGGCCCGCGCCGAGTCGCAAAAGGAGGCCGGGTGAGCGGGCCGCCAGAACCAACCGCTGTCAACATAGCTGGACACCGACACAACCAGACAGATTCCCCCGTTCCCGCGCGGAGCAGCCCAACGTTCTCTGGTCCCAGCGCGCTGAAAACAATTGTCGGCTCCGCGCCCAGCCTCGCCCATTACCCGGCATAGCTAACCTCTGGAGGGCACTCCCCAGCCTGATCCGGCCCTGCCGCGACCATCCCCAGCGCTTCCTGGCGATCGGGGGCCCCGTGGGTGTCCGGAACTATCCTTGCCCCCTGGCAGTTCTGGTTAGGGAATTTCTGACAGCCTGGCCACGGCGGCAATACTCTCCGGGGTCGTTCGACAGCACCCGCCAACGAGCCGGGCACCGAGTTCACGCCAGACGGCAGCTCCTTCCGCAAGGCTTGCGGGTTGCCTACTACCGGGGACCGCAGTGCTGGCCCCCGATGCGGCCGGCCCCCACGTTTTGGTGACTGCATCGTAGCGTTCGCCCGAATTTGGATATGCAATTAGGGGCATATGGGTGGCTTTGCCCAGGGCGTCCAGGGCTGGGGAGACCAGCTCCAGCGGCACACAGTTCACGCCGATCGCCACCGCGAGCGGCTGCGTGCCGCAGAGCTTTGCGACCTGGGCCAGCGGCGTACCGTCGCTGATGTGCCCTCCGTCCCGTAGCGTGAAGGAGAGCCAGGCTTCGACGTCGAACTCATTCATGAGTGCCAAAAGGGCCTCGGCCTCCGGCAATGAAGGCAGCGTCTCACAGGCAAGAAGGTCCGCTCCGGCCTCCACCAGCGCCGCGATTCGGGGCCGGTGGAAGTCCAAGAACCCGTTTCGGCTGAGGGAATAGTCTCCCCGGTATTCCGATCCGTCCGCGAGGTACGCGCCGTAGGGCCCGACTGATCCTGCAACCAGCAGGGGGCCCGCATCCGGGTTTTCGGCCAGGTACTCGCGGCGTGCCTCGTCGGCCAGGCGCACACTCGCAGCCACCAGCTTGAGGGCCTCTTCTTCGCCGATGCCGCGCCGGGCAAACCCCAGGGGTGTGGCCTGATAGCTCGCTGTGATGGCGACTGCGGCTCCGGCGCGGAAATATTCGTGGTGCACGCTCTTGATGAGCTGCGGCTGTTCCAGAAGGACTTTAGCCGACCACAAAGGGTCGTCCAGATTGCAGCCGTGCGCTTCCAGTTCGGTGGCGAGTGCGCCGTCTACTGTCAGGTTTGCTCCGGTATCGAGCAGGCGGGAGAGCTTGGTGTTTCTGGGCATCGTTCAGGGCTCCTAGCGGTTCGGTTCGGTCGTGCCTGCCGGGCGGACGCGGTGCCTCATCGTCCGGCAGTGCAACGTAGCACAACGTGCAATGACAAGGGCGCCACGGTCCTGGGCATTCACATGACGGTCAGCAGCCACTCCAGCTACCGGCGCGTCCCGGCTCAGTCCCCCAAGCCGAGCGGAGGTGCCGAGTGAACATGACCGCCTCCCCCACATGTGCGTAATAAGCATTTTTCGATGCTTGTAATGATCATCACTCTATGCCACCATGGCATTCAGTCACCCTTTGTGAACCGATCAGGAAGAGGATTCCGTTGAAGATTGAAATGAAATCAGTACGCAAGCTGCGAGTGCATTGGCCCGTAGCTTCGGAAACTTTCTCGCGGCTCGCCAAGGGCGATGTTGAAGCATTCAGGGATGAAGCGGGCGTCGTGGCCCTGCTCCAGGCCGTGTCCGAATCCCCCGATTTAGGGGATTTTGGCAACTACAGACATGTCTTCGAATCCGGTTTGGGTTTCGAGGGATTCACCTGTACTGAAGGCGCTAACCCGACGTTGGGGCAGGTGGGCCAGCAGACGATTTCACCTACTTTTGTCTTCACGACGTATTTTGATGCGGCGCTCGATGATGCCGCGGTGGAACGCTTCCTGCAGCAAATCGTGGATATCCATCCCTGGGAGGTCCCTG
The DNA here is from genome assembly GCF_042884475.1 of Arthrobacter sp. NPDC058130. Taxonomy (NCBI): domain Bacteria; kingdom Bacillati; phylum Actinomycetota; class Actinomycetes; order Micrococcales; family Micrococcaceae; genus Arthrobacter; species Arthrobacter sp. NPDC058130. Next base: position 433,738 of record NZ_JBHVTV010000003.1, on the reverse strand, counting down.
TAATCGAACTGACAGGGCCAATCAGCGTCTCCAGCACTGCCCTTCCGGCAGTATTTGCGAGCGAGGCCGCATCATGATGGAAGCCACCGCGACCGGACTTTGGGACGATCTGCGGCCGCTGCTTGCCGGCAGGTCATTTACCGACCTGACGCATGCCTTCCACCCTGGCCAGCCGCATTTCCCGGCATTCCCCGACGAAATTAGGGAGCCCGTCTTCGATCTGGAGAAAGGCGACGGTTTCACCGCCCACCGCTATTCGATCATCGGCCAATGGGGAACACACGTTGATCCTCCCTCGCATTTCATCCGCGGGGGACGGACCCTGGACCAGATTCCTGTAGAGGACATGGTCCTTCCGCTGGTCATCCTCGACATCACCGAGAGGGTCGTCGCAAATGCGGACGCCACTCCCACGATGGAGGACGTTGAGGCATGGGAGAGACGCAATGGCGCCATCGCCCCCGGGGCCTTTGTGGCGTTGCGGACAGGGTGGAGCCGGCGTTGGCCCGACGCCGGCGCCATGGCCAACAGGGATGGCGAGGGTGTCAGCCACACGCCGGGCTGGTCGCAAGAAGTCCTTTCCTTCCTGGTTGAGGAGCGTTCGGTGACCGCCGTCGGGCATGAACAGACGGACACAGACCCGGGGCTGGCTACGTCCCGTCAGGATTTCAGTCTGGAGACCTATGTCCTGGCGCAGAACCGGTGGCAGATCGAGCTGATGGCGAACCTGGAAGGACTTCCGGAAGCGGGGGCGGCCCTCATTGCGAGCTGGCCCAAGCCCCTTGGAGGCAGCGGTTTTCCTGCCCGGGTCTTCGCCATCCACTAAGACGGGTCCGTTCAGTGACTAGAATCGGATCCATGTCTAAGACATCCAGCATGGGCCGGGGAATCATGGCTGTCCTGGCGGTCGGATCCCGCAACGCAGGAGGCCTGCCCGGCGGAACGGTCGCTGATATTGCAGCCGATCTGGGCAAGGACCGCAGCCAGGTTTCGCGCAGCCTGCGGGCAGCCCAGCAGGAGGGCTTTCTGGCACGCGGAGACCATCGGTCCTACACCCTGGACTGGTCGCTTCTGACAGACGCACAGCTGCTGACCGAGCAACGGCTGCAGACCGACGGTGTGACCGCTTTGGAAGGCTTGGCGGGTGAAACTGATGAGGGATGCTTCCTTGGGGTTCTGAGCGGAGACAGTACGGTCACCATCGGTGAGCGAGTTCCGGCAAGCAGCAACATGGTTGGTTCTTGGCTAGGCAGGCCCTACCCGGCCTTCTGCAGTGATGCCGGCCAGGCCCTGTTGTGGGAAGCGTCGGACGCAGAGGTCCGGAGCATTTTCTCCGATGTGGACTTCGTGCGTCATGGCCCCAATACACCCGTTGACGTCGAGGACTTCCTGTCTCGACTGCGTGCGGCGCGGGCACGGGGATACTCCATCGTCGATGAGGAAGCCGAGCCAGGACTGTATTCCCTGGCCGTTCCGATTCGGGACTTCAAGGGCGATGTGGTCGCAGCGTTGCAGGTCGTAGGCGCCAAGACACGACTGGAACCGCGGATGGAGCTCTGCGCCACGGCTCTCGTGTCCTGGGGAGAGTGGCTTGAGTCGACGCTGGGGCATGCCCTGCCGCAGGACCGGCTCTAGCTGGCAAGGCCCTTCCGGCCTGCGTCGTCCCGAGTGCGGGCCTCGCGGGTCCCCAGGCGTTCGGCTGCTGCTGTGAGGGCCTCTGCAATGTCATTGGTGCTGGATTGGATCTCGGCACGGCTGCCCAGGACACTGAGTGCGGCAAGAATGGAGCCTTCAGCACTGCGGACGGGAACGGCCAGTTCGTAGACTCCGTGCTCGAATTCTTCCTCCGCGACGATGAAGCCCCGGGCCCTGTCCCGGTCCATCAGTTCGGCGACTTCTTCTGGCGAATGGGCCGCTCCCGGGCCGCCTACGCCGATGAAGTTGACGTCTTTGAGGAGGGCTTGAACGGCGGGCTGTTGGTCGTCCCACAGCAGGGCCCGGCCGGACCCGGTACACCATACGGGCGTCACCATGCCGGGCTTCACGAAGCTGCCGGGAACCGCGTCATTGCTGGAGGCCCGCAGAAGAATAACGCGGAAGCCTTCGCGGACGGAAACTCTGGATCTAAGGCCGAAAGCGGCCACCAAAGCCTCAAGTTCGGTTCTTGATTCCCGGACCCAGCCGGAATTCAAAGACGCCGCCAGGCTGAAAAATCGGGGGCCGGTTCGGAATGGGCCGCGTTCGACACGTTCCAGCAGTCCCAGCTCACATAATTCCTGTGTCAGCCGGGAGACACGGCTTTGTTCCATATCCAGCTCGGATGCGAGCTGAGAAACACCGAGAAGCCGTCTGCCTCTCTTCTCCCGGTCTGCGACCAGCCGGACTATTCGAAGTCCTTGGGCCATTGACGACGCTTCCGAGGAAGAATCCACGCTCGATGCTCCTTCCGCCCGATAACTACGCCTATTCTCACATGCCTTCATTGTTGATCAGGACGCGGTTTCCTTGCGCCCACACAGTGTAGAGGTCCGCGAGTATTGCTGCATTCGCTGCTTCCAGTTCGGCGGGAGCGATTTCTGCGCCTCCTTGCCGCCCGAAGAGCACGACTTCGTCTCCAGGACAGACTTCCGCGACGTCGGTGACGTCGACAACCATGGAATTCATCGAAACGATATCCACGATGGCGGCGCGACGGCCGCGGACAAGCACGCTGCCTTCTCTGGCCAGTGCCCTCCGGTAGCCATCTCCGTAACCCGCCGTCACTGATGCCAGCCTCGAGTCCCGGTCCAAGGTGTGGGTTAGCCCGTAGCCGACCTTGGTGCCTGCCTCATAGCTGTTAATCGACGCGATCCGGGCTTTGAAGGCCAGACACCGTTGGAAGTGCCCTGCGGTCCGGTCCGAATCGCCGTAGAGGGCTGCCCCGGCACGGACCATGTCCAGCCAGGAGCCGCGTACATGCAGGGCGGCGTAGGAATTGGCGCAGTGGAGCAGCACTTCTTCCCGGGGAGTTCCGGTCAGTTGGAGCAGCGTCAACGCCTGGCTTTGGAAACGCAGAAGGGCCGCCTCGATATGGCCGTTGTCGTCCTCGGGAAAATGCGTCATGATCCCCGCCAGTCGAAGTCCAGGGTGGCTCACGATCCCCACCGCGGATGCCCGGCCAAGGCTGGATGAGACATCGAGGCTGTGCCTGCTGATCCCGGAAGAGTTGATATCGAGATGGATGCGGACCACTTTCCCGGCCTCTGCAGCGATCTTGTGTATTTCCCACGCGCTCCGCGGGTCGGAAACAAGCTCTTCGATGTCGTGACGCAGGCCGGCCTTGATCTCCTGCGGCGCCGCGGCGCGGACACGCAGGATCCGGCCCCCAAAACCGCAGCGGCGTGCGATGGCCGCCTCCTCGTTACTTCCCACTCCCACGAATGGAACACCGAGACGAACGAGGGAAGGGAGTAAAAGGTCAGCTCCATGTCCGTACGCATGGGACTTGACCACGGCGCACAGGAGCGCCCGGTCATCGATCATGGAAAGCAGGTTCCGGACGTTTGACTCGAATGCGGCGGCGTCAATCTCCAGCCAGCTGCCGGCGTTCTGGCCCGGACTGCGCATGTGGTGCATCGGGCGTTGTTGTGAATTCATGTGTTATCCGTTGGACAGCCTGGGAGCCGGGGACGTGGGTCCCCGGCTCCCAGGCCAAGTAGACGTTGGCTGATGATGGCGTTAGGACAGCCGACGCGTACGCGCCTTGCGCCCGTATTTGAAGTAGAAGAAGGCGTAGCAGGCACCAACAAAAGAGATTCCGAAATATAGGGCGGCTACCTGGTTCGGGTCAAAGGCGATGCCGATGAGGGAAATGACACAGAGCGAGAAGGCCAGGATCGGCACCAGCGGGAACAGGGGGGCCTTGTAGGGAAGGGCTGCGACATCGCCGCCGTTCTTGACGAAGGCCCTGCGGTGGAAAAAGTGCGAGGCGGTGATGGACATCCAGACCCCGACGACGGCGAAACCTGCCACCGAAACGAGCACCAGGTACACCGTTTCGGGGGCAACGACGCTGCTGATCAGTGATGCCAGGCCACCGAGCATGCTGACGGAGAGCGCGATCATGGGGATTCCGCGTCGGGTCAGCTTCTTCAGGGCCCGGGGGGCGTGCCCCTCGTCGGCCAGGGAGTAAAGCATCCGTGCGCAGGAGAAGAGACCGCTGTTTCCGGCCGAGAGGAGGGCGGTAATGATGACGAAGTTCATGATGTCGGCAGCAAAAGGAATGCCGATGGATGAGAAAACCGTCACGAACGGGCTTTCATCCAGTCCGACCTGCTCGAACGGGATCGTAGCGGCGATGACAGCGATTGCCCCGACGAAGAAGACCAGCAGCCGGACGACGGTGCTGCGCATCGCCTTGGGGATGCTCGTGGCGGGGTCAGCTGTTTCGCCCGCTGCCACGCCGATGAGTTCAGAGCCGGAGAAGGCGTAGAACACTGCAAGGGCGGTGACGAGGACACCGGTGAAGCCGTTGGGGAAGAGGCCGCCGGAGGTGTTGAAGTTCTCAAACATGTTGGGGTGGTTGGCCCCCTCGCTGAGCGGGTGGACGCCGAACAGCGCCGCGCCGCCGAGAACGATGAGGGCCACGATGGCGCCGACCTTGACGATGGCAAACCAGAACTCGGATTCGCCGAAGAACTTCGAAGAAACTGCGTTGAAGCCGAAGAGGAGCGAGGCAAAGATGACGCACCAGACCCAGACGTCAACACCCGGAAACCAGCGTTGCATCAGGAGACCGGAGGCCGTGAACTCCGATCCGATGGCCACTGCCCAGCAGAGCCAGTAGAGCCAGGCCGTGGCGAAACCGGTGGCCGGCCCGATCGACCTCGCCGCGTAGATATGGAAGGCGCCCGAGACTGGGTAAGCGATGGCAAGTTCGCCGAGGCAGGCCATCACCAGGTACACAACAAAGGCTCCGATGAGATAGGCGATGACCGCCCCGAGTGGCCCGGCCTGGGAAATGGTGTAGCCCGAGCTCAGGAAAAGCCCGGAGCCGATCACCCCGCCCATGGCGATCATGACCAGATGCCGTGCCCCCATGGACCGCCGGAGCCCGGAATCGGTCGACGGGGGAATCGTGGGCTGCGGTTTTAGCTGGACGGGTGATGAGGGTTCCATGGTTTCTCCCAGGTGAGTGGACAGTTCTGATGCGAAGCGTGCGCACATTGCCCCGGCTTGTGGGACGGGCCGCCTCGAGCTGTGCATAGCGATAGTGATAGTGATGAAAGTAACACGAAAACGGCATATTGGTCAGTAAAAACATTTAAGCATGTCTATGTTGCACGTTGGTTACTTGAGATGCCGATGTCGAATCGGCAGTCAGATGGTCAATTTGCCCTGCTTTTCGGTCACAATCACATGCACTGACGGACATGGGATGCGGCCAGCATTGAAGGACCGATGTAACCGATTGAAGGAGCACCATGACCACCTACGACATTGCACTGATCGGCTTCGGCGGCGTCAACAGGACGCTGGCCGAACTGATCGCAACCCGCGGCGAGACACTTCGTTCCGAGCTGGGCTTCGGCCTGCGGGTCGTGGCCATCACCGACCTTCGCCTTGGATCCCTGGTCCAGCCCGAGGGCATCGACCTCTCCATCGCCCTCAGACTGGACGGCGGCAGCGAAACCTTCGCCGCGTACGGCGGATCCGCGGACACCAACAACGAATCAGTTATCCGCAACTGCACCGCCGACATCATCTGCGAGGCCACCTTCACGAATCCCCAAGACGGCGAGCCGGCAGTTTCACACGTGCGCTGGGCACTCGAATCCGGAAAGAGCGTCTGCACCACGAACAAGGGCCCCGTTGCCCTCCGCGGCGCCGAGCTGACCTCCCTGGCCGAACAGAACGGCGTGCACTTCGAGTTCGAGGGCGCCGTCATGAGCGGCACCCCCGTCATCCGCCTGGCCAGGAAGATGTTCGCTGGACTGAAGCTAAACGGCTTCGAAGGCATCCTCAACGGCACCAGCAACTATGTGCTCGGGCGGATGGAAGCCGGCCTGGACTTCGAAGCAGCCATCAGCGAGGCGCAGGACCTCGGCTACGCCGAGGCGAACCCCGCAGCCGACATCGAAGGTCACGACGTTCAGCTCAAAGTCCTCATCCTCGCCAACGAACTGCTCGACGCCGGCATGGAACTCAAGGACGTCCAGCGCCAGGGAATTTCGACCCTGACGCCGGAGAACATCCAGAAGGCAGCCCGCGAGGGCCGCCGCTGGAAGCTCGTCGGCGCAGCACGTCGGAACCTGGACGGGTCCGTGACAGCAGGCGTATCCCCCGTAGCGCTCCCCTTCCACCACGGGCTCGCCGGGGTTTCCGGCGCCACCAATGCCGTGTCATTCGACACCGACCTTCTGGGCCAAGTCACCGTCTCAGGACCGGGAGCCGGCCGGGTGGAGACCGCCTACGCGCTGCTCTCTGACATCATCGCCATGCACGCAGCCAGGACCGGAGCAGCCGCACATGTCTGAATCCACACTATGTTCGGCGGAAACGGCTTTGCCGCAGTTCCGTGACGTGACGAGCCCCTATGACGGCAGCGTGGTCGGCGCGGTTTCGCTGACCGAAGCCACCGCCGGCAATGCCGTGATCGAAATGGCCCGCGTCGGTGCCCGGAAGGCACGGGCGCTGTCCCGCAACGCCCGCGGGAAGATACTGGACGGCGCCGCAACAGAGATCGAGCAGCGCAGCGAGGAGTTCGCTCAAACGATTGTGTCCGAAGCCGGGAAAACAATCCGCCAGGCACGGAAGGAAGTACTGCGCGCGGTCAACACGCTCCGCCTCTCCGCCGCCGAAGCACGCCGGAACGCGGGCGAACTCATCCCCTTTGACTCGTATGAGGGCTCAGAGGACCGCACCGGATGGTACTCGCGCGAACCACTGGGCATCATTGCCGCGATCACTCCCTTCAACGACCCCCTCAACCTGGTGGCACACAAGATCGGCCCGGCAATCGCCGGAGGAAACGCCGTGATCCTCAAGCCTTCTGCACTTACTCCCCTGTCGGCCCAGCTGCTCACGGACGCCCTGGTAAGCTCCGGGCTGCCGCCGGAGGCCCTCACGATCGTGCATGGCGACCGGGAGGTGGCTGAAACAATCATCAGGTCCCGGGAGGTGCGAATGGTGTCCTTCACCGGGGGGTTCTCCACGGGTGAGAGTATCGCCCGCACCGCAGGCCTGAAGAAGCTGTCCATGGATCTTGGCGGAAACGCGCCCGTGATCGTCCTGGAGGATGCCCACATCGAGGAGGCAGTGGAATCCTGCGTCTCCGGAGCGTTTTGGGCCGCCGGCCAGAACTGTGTGGGGGTGCAGCGGATCCTCGTGGCCGCCCCGGTGTACGGCGCGTTCCGCCAGCGCTTCCTGGAGGCAACCGCGCGGTTGGTTGCCGGCGATCCATCCGATGAACGGACGGATATCGGGCCCATGATCAGCTCGGCTGCCTTGCAGGAGCTCCAGACCAAGCTGGACGAGGCCCTCGACGCCGGCGCTGTCCTGCTCTCAGGCAATGTCAAGGACGGCAATGTGCTTCACCCGACCGTTCTGGAAGCGGTCCCGGCCGATGGCCGGCTGTGGAAGGAGGAGGTCTTCGGGCCCGTGGTCATGTTCCGAAAATTCACTACCTTCGAAGAAGCCATCGAAGTCGCCAACGCCATCGAGTTCAGTCTTCATGCGGGCATCTTCACCGACTCCCTGGCCAAGGCAATGGACGCGGCCCAACAGCTCGAAGCAGGCGGCGTCATGATCAACGATTCCTCTGACTACCGGTTCGACGGCATGCCGTTCGGCGGGGCCAAATACGGAAGCATGGGACGGGAGGGCGTCCACTTCGCGTACGAGGAGATGACCCAGCCAAAGGTCGTCTGCATCAAGAACTGATCGAACCGGAGGGACGCGACCGGGCCCGGCGCCCCTCCGGTTCCTCCTGCCAAGCGGCAGACACCAATGCCACCACCCAAACTTTCACACAGAGAAACTTCCCCAGAGGATGGAAAACCATGACCACCCGCATCGAGACGGATTCGCTCGGAAACATACCTGTACCGGCCGCGGCCTATTGGGGAGCGCACACCGCCCGGGCCCTGGAAAACTTCACCATCAGCGGGATTCCCGTCTCCCGGCACCCGCACCTGGTGCGTGCCCTGGCCATGATCAAGAACGCTGCGGCGCAGGCCAACTACGAACTGGGCATCCTCAACCCGCGGCAGGCTTCAGCGATCCGCGAAGCCTGCCGGGAGATCCAGGACGGACATCACCACGAACAATTCTGCGTGGACGTCATCCAGGGCGGTGCGGGCACCAGCACAAATATGAATGCCAACGAGGTAATCGCGAACCTTGCGCTGGAAAAACTGGGCCACCGCCGCGGGGATTACCAGCATCTGCACCCCATTGACCACATCAACCGGTGCCAGTCCACCAATGACACGTATCCGACGGCGATCAAGCTGGCGCTGATCTTCACTACCGCAGAACTCAACCACGAGCTGGGCGAACTTGCCGCATCCGCCCGTGACAAGGGCGCTGAATTCGCCGGCATCGTGAAGATGGGCCGAACACAGCTTCAGGACGCCGTCCCGATGACACTTGGGCAGGAGTTCAACGCATTCGCCGCGACGCTGGAAGAAGACCGCTCCAGGCTTATGGAATCCACGGCGCTGATGCTGGAATGCAGCCTGGGCGCCACCGCCATCGGGACCGGCATCACCGCCGAACCCGGGTACCAACAACTCGTCCTCCGGGCGCTGTCCGAGGTCTCTGGCGTCCAGGTCGTTCCGGCCGCTGATCTCATCGAAGCGACGTCCGACGTCGGCGTTTTCATGCACCTGTCGGGCATGCTGAAACGCACCGCCATAAAGCTCTCCAAAATCAGCAGCGACCTCCGGCTGCTGTCGAGCGGTCCGCAGAACGGCTTTGGCGAGATTATCCTCCCCCCGCGCCAGGCCGGATCATCAATCATGCCGGGAAAGGTCAACCCCGTCATCCCGGAGGCCATGAATCAGATTGCCTTCGCGGTGGCCGGAGCTGACACCACAGTGACGATGGCCGCAGACAACGGACAGCTCCAGCTCAATGCCTTCGAACCAGTCATTGCCCATGTCCTTCTTCAGAGCATTTCATGGCTCGAACAAGGATCACGCGCCCTTCGTCGATACTGCATGGAAGGCATTGAAGCGAACACCGGACGCCTCGCCCGGCAGACGGAAGCCTCGGTGGGTCTTGCCACGGCCCTAATACCGGCCATTGGGTATGCCGCCGCAGCAGGAGTGGCCAAGGAAGCCCTCCGGGACGGGTCAAGCATTCTGGACATCGTCACCAGCAGGAAACTACTGGAACGGGACGCGGCCCGGTCACTGCTTGAATCCGCCGTGCTGCCTGTCAGAAATGCAGAGATCGCCGGAGTCTGATCACTCCTACTCGGAGGCTCGGGCGCCTCCGGCGCCCCGCCTGATGAAACTGGAAAGCGTCATGGCCGTCACCGTGTCCGTGACGCCGGGGATAGCCGCGATCTGCTCCCAGATCTCCTGCACCCTCTCCAGCGACCGGGCCTCGACCCTCACCAGCAGATCAAAGTCACCGCTCACGACATCACACAGAACCACTTCCGGAATCGACCGCAACACGGTGATGACGTCCGCCCCCCGCACCCGGTCCTTCCGGTAGACCATCAGGAAGGCGGACACGAGGCCCTGGCCCGGCGGGCCGGCAACAATGGTGTAGCCCTGGATATACCCCTGCCGTTCCATCCGTTCGATACGTTGGCGCACAGCATTCCTCGAAAGAAGGACTTTGGTCGCCAGCTCTGCATGGCTCATCCGAGCGTTCTTCGTGAGCTCCGAAAGAATCCTCTGATCTATCTGATCAAGACTCACTCGATCCATGCCTACCCTTCACAGCAGTAATCCCCGGTCACCACCGGAACGGAACCAACCAACTTCAAGACCGAAAGCCTCGAAAAATGACACACCTGCACCCGGCCCGCCCATCTCTCAATGGCATCAGCTGCATTTTGTTCGACATGGACGGAACGCTCCTGGATTCAGCACCCGGCGTTACAGCAAGTGCCGCCCAGGCCCTGGAAGCGGTCGGGGCGCCAGTCCCCGCGATCGATAAACTGCGCCGATTCGTCGGGCCACCGATGATCGACTCCTTCCGAACAGTCTCAAAACTGGACGAAAGAACCGCTCAAAAGGCCCTCCAACACTACCGCAAAGCGTACGCCGATCGTGGAGCCGAACAGTCCAGCCCATACGACGGAATCATGGACTTGCTCAAACACCTACACTCGGCCGGGATTCCAATGGCTGTAGCCACTTCCAAGGTGGAAGACCAGGCAATCAGACTCGCTCGAAAGTTTGGAATTGAAAGCCAGTTCATTAACGTATGCGGAGCGTCCGACCGCGAGGGACGAGCGAGCAAAGCAGACGTCATCGCCGAAGTGCTGCGCCGGCTCCAATCCAAAGGCGTAGACATCTCCACTCCCGCAATGGTCGGAGACCGAAGCTACGACGTCGCGGGAGCCGCCAAACACGGAATCCCCACAATATTCGCACTCTGGGGATACGGGGAGGCCGAGGAAGCCTCGCAGGCCGCCGCCGTTGCGCCCTCCCCTGCGGCCCTTCTGCCACTGATCCTGGATAACCGCCGCCGGTCAGCCTCGCAGCATCCCTCGTGCGGTGAGTCCACGAATGCGACCAACAGGCATTCACAATCCACTGTTTGCTAGAAGCGGCGGTTGGCCCCAGAACTGACTCCGTGCCGGTTTCGCCTGCCGCATAAGCCGGTCCCCCACCGCGACATCCTCCGCCCGCACTGGCGCTACGAGAAATCCGATACAGCTACTGGAATCCTTGATGCGCATATATTCCGCCCGCAAAAATGTCCCGCTCAGCTTGTTTGGATAATCGCGACAGTTGCACCCTTGTCCGCCCAGATCATTGGCTGCGCACGGGTCTCCACCAACGAACAGGACCTGGCAACGCAGCTCAATCCGCTTACGGGTCTGGGCGTCCCCGAGGGCCTGACCAATGTCGACCACGGTGTGACCGGAAGGAACGGGACCGGCCGGGACTGAACGAAGCCCTGGCGGCTGTCCGGGCCGGCGGTACCCTGGTCGTCACCAAACTCGATCGGTTCGCCCGCCCCTACCCGATGCTCATGAAAATCATCGAGGTAATGACGAGGCTTTCCCAGGAGTTCCGGCTGCCGCCAGAGATGACCATGAGGATTTGACCCCAAGCCACCGCAAGTCATGCAGTTCCAAGCCGTCCCGGCCATGAAGGAGTACACAGCAACACCGCTGTCCAAGCCAAGAGAAGGAGCCGCCAGACCGCAACGGCCATGAACAAGAAATGGGCCCCCGCGGGGGGACCATAAAGGGAGATTTGTACACACTCAGAGGCTCACAAGCCCCTGAATAGGGAAAACACGCGCCCGAGGTGGGACTCGAACTGCATTCCCTCCCCTGCAAACTCTGGCCTCCCGCGGAAACACGCGGAAACCGGCCCGATCCGACCCCAGTACGACCCAATCCGAAGCGCGAAGTGTGGACTTTGTACACACCCCGAAATCAGCCAGTTCAACTCGTTGCGATCACCACCGGAACCCACATCCGTGGCGTGAGGCTCGCCGCAGCACGCCGCGCATCCGCAGCGGCCGCATGGAGAGTGCCTTTGTGGAAGTCAAGGACGCCCCTCTCATGCGTTGCTGCCTGAGCCCGCCCGACCACGGGCGGACTCAGGCGGCAACGCTACAGGACGGCACAATCAATGGTCGTCGCCCTGGAAGTCAGCATCGGCGCCCAGTTGGCTTTCCAGGCCCATGATGATCGTGTCCAGCGTCAGGCGGAAGACGCGGACGTCGTGGCCTGGAGGGGCGAGCCCGTCGTCGCCGACAGTGGGGGGTTTGAGGCTCGACCACCGGTGGAGCGCTCCGTTGAGTTCGGCGGTGACCACACCGGTGATAACGACACCCCCGAGAGCGGTGAACCGCGGGATCTCCGAGTGCGGCACCCCTGCGGCGTCCAGGATCGCGGTGAGCGCAACCAAGAACGGGTCTTCGGGCTGGATGAAGTCCGCCTGGTGGCTGAACGAGTAGCCCATGAGCTTGGGGTGGCGGTGCGCCAGTGTCCGGAAATCCGTGGCGAGCTGGCGGATGCGCTCCTGCCAGGGAGCGTCCTCGAGCGTCACGGTGCGGAATTGCGTGCCGACCGTCCTGGCCACCCCGCGCAGCACGGCGGCCTTGTTCGGCACATGGTGATACAGCGACATCGGGTTCGCATCGACCGCCATCGCGAGTTTGCGCATGGTGAGCGCCTCGACCCCGTCCGCGTCGATAAGCCGCAGGGCGGCGGCGTAGATGCCGGCCTCGGTCAGAGGCACCTCCCTCTTCCTGGTACCCCGCGGGGAGCTCTTCGTCTTTTCCATACGGGGACGCTATCAGATTCATACAGTGTATGAAAAATGGCCCTCGGCCTCAGGGCGGAATGGCGGTAAGTCACGCGGCCACGGATTGCGGCCAACCTTCCATACACTGTATGGTTGAGCTTCCATACAACGTATGTTTCGGTAGCGCACCCCACATCGTGGGCGCCGCTGCCCATACGGCCTGTACTCAAGGAGCACCCCATGACCGTACACACCACCGACCCACCAACCAGCCCGTCTCCGCGCGTCCACAGCATAGCCACCCCAACGCCTCGAAAGAACCCCATCAAAGCGCTGCTGTGTGTCGCCTGCGGCCAACTCCCCCATCCCTCGAAAGCCCGCCTTACTCTGGCTAACGTCACAGCGATGCTGCCGATTGAGCTATTGGTTCATGCCGCTGTGATGAACGCGACACTCCCTTATGTTCTGAAGGTACTGATCCTGACGTTGACGGCCACAGTACTGGTGATCTGGGTCGCCGAGCCCTCCGTCCGGCGCGCATTGCGGGGCTGGCTGCACGCACCTGCACTGCGCCACCGGCGCCGGCTGCACAACTCTGCTGCCCTGTGGCGGGTCCGCACTCTGATCGATTACAGCAACGAAGCCCAGGAGAAACTGGTAGAGGCCATCTCCCGTGTCGACGCCGAGATCCTCGTGTGCCGGAATCACACCGTTGCCGGCGGGATGCTGGACGAGCTGGTCGTCTCCGCGCCCAATCATGTCACCCACGCCGAACTGCTCGCTGCGGCCGCGGGCGGCGGAGGACGGGATGTCCGAGCGTGGCCGGCGACAGCGCCGACCGTGGCGGACGGTCAGACCGAGGCCCTTGCGCTGGCCCTGCGGGTCGTGGAGGACCCGGGCGAACTCCAACTCGCGGTCGCCGAACTCCTCGACGCCGAACCCGTCGCGGCTCCCACGGGCGACAGCACCTCACCGGTGGCCAGCAAACCGGCATGTGATGGGACCGTCCTGAAAATACCATCCCCGCGGCGTGGACCCCTCGGTTTCTCCCGTCCCAGGGCGCCCTTCACTCCGGCCGAATCCGCCCGGGCGCATCGGCTAGCCGAGCTCGCCGAGCTCACTGATTTGACACGAAAACACCCAGTGAGGCCCCGGCAATAAAAAACCGGGAGATGTCGTCCCCGCAGCGGGAACCGCATCGAAAGGAGTCAATTATGGAGACAGCCCAGTCCTCACTTATCCGCTCATGCTCGGAACTTTCCTACAGAGACGAGATCGAAGCCTGGCGCTTCGGCAAGCTCCTGCACCGAGGAAGGGTGAACCGGACCCTGCCGTCCGTGGAGATGTTCTGGATCATTTGCTCAAGGACCGGAACACGCAAGCTTGTGGACATGGAGGGCGCCGCCATTCTCCGGATTCCGGCAGCGCCCCGAGATGCGAGATCCGCGGGACCGCCGTCGTCATCCACCTGGCGTGAGCCCTCCAGATCGGGCCGCAATATGTGCCAGCGAGCGCAACCGGACACCGTCGGGGCCACCCAAAACGCGATCCATGGGCTGGTACAGGAAGGAAATGACAATCTGCAGTATCCAGCCTCGCAGGAAACGGCAGGAGACAACGTCCAATGCTAATCCACAAGGAGCCTCGCGGGGCTCAGCCGGCTCTTGGGCTGCACGGGAGCTCTGTTGCTCCGTGAATCATTCCCAACACCACGATTCCAGCTCGTACTTTCCCCACTCCTCCCACAGGAACCTGCGGCTCAACGTAGTCGTCCGACTAGACGCCGTCGAAGAGGCAGCCAAAGTCGACGTTCGAGGCGTCGTGACGCACACCAACCTCCGGGCCCTCTACGTCGTCTGCCGCCGGGTCGTCACCAGGTTTCCGGGGTATGAGGTGGTGGTTAATCTCGCGCATGCCGGGGTGACGACCGCGGCGTTCGATGAACTCCGGGAGCACGCCCGCCAGTCCAGTCTTTCCTCTGGCATCGACTCCTCGGTGACTCCCTGTCGGCTGCGGATCGTGGAGCCACCGGTCACACTCAAAGTCCAAGAACACGCCTACGCATTACCGAGCGCCTGATCACGGGCCACGCATTGTCGATATACAGCGACCGTTCGTCAGCTCCCTGACCAGAGGTACTGGTACAGCGTTTCTCGGCTGTTGCCGAACTCCCCCCATCCAGGCGGGACTTAGGTGGACGAGATGTTGGTTCAGGAGCGGGGTCAGCTTCGTGGTGCCGAAGAGCCCGCGCGTGGCCATGACCCCCGCAGCCTTCCATTCCTAATGCGTTGCGGCCCGGGCTCGGCCGACCCAGGCGCCCTCAGGCCGGAAGGCTACCGGACTGCACAATCAATGGTCGGAGCCCTGGCTCTCAACAAAGGCGGCGAGTTGGCCCTCCAGGCCCATGATGATCGTGTCCAGCGCCAGGTGGAAGACGCGGTTCTCGTCACGGCCTGGAGGGGTGAGCCCGTCTTCGCCGACGCTGGGCGGGTTAAGGCTCGACCACCGGTGCAGCGCGCCGGTGAGTTCGGCGGTGAGGACGCCGTTCATGGCGAAGCCCACGAGAGCGGTGAAATGAGAGAGCTCCGAGTGCGGCACCCCTGCGGCGTCGAGGATCGCGGTGAGCTCACTCCAGAACGGGTCGTCGGGCTGGATGAAGTCCGACTGGAGGCTGAACGAGTAGCCCATGAACCTGGGGTGCCTATGGGCCAGCGTTCGGAATTCCGTGGCAAGCAGGCGGATGCGCTCCTGCCAGGGAGCATCCTCCAACGTAGCGGTGCGGAACTGGGCGCCGACCGTTCTGGCCACGCCGCGCAGCACGGCGTCCTTGTTCGGCACGTGGTAGTAGAGCGACATCGGGTTCGCATCGAGCGCGGACGCGAGTTTGCGCATGGTGAGCGCCTCGACCCCCTCCGCGTCGATGAGCCGCAGGGCGGCGTCATAGATCCCGGCCTCGGTCAGAGGCACCTCTCTCTTCCTGGTTCCCCGCGGGGAACTTTTCACCTTTTCCATACCCGGACACTATCAAATTCGTACAGCGTATGGAAATAACCTCGGTTTCGCGGCGATATCACGGTCGCCAACATTCAGGGTTTGCGGTCAACCTTTCATACGCTGTATGGTTATGGTTCCGTACAGCGTATGTTTCTGTGGTGCACCTCCGCATCGCCTGTGCAATAGCCCATCTCCCCCGCCCTGTACAAAGGAGCAACCCATGACCACACTGTCCAAGAACGACCCGCGACCCATCCCGTCTCCGCGCGGGGTCCCGCTACTGGGCCACACGCCACAGATCCCCAGTACGAACCCCGTGGAGTACTTCGGCGAACTGTCCAAGCACTTCCCCGAAGGGCTCTACGGCATGAAGATCGCCGACATTGAGCAGATCTTCGTCTGGGACCCGGACCTGGTGGCCGAGGTCTGCGACGAGACGCGGTTCTTCAAGCAAATCGACAAGACGCCGCTGGCCCATGTCCGGGACTTCACCGGCGCCGGTCTTTTCACGGCCCACCAGCACGAGGAGGAATGGGGCATGGCGCACCGAGTCCTTCTCCCGGCCTTCAGCCAGCGTGCCATGAAGGGCTACTACGGTCAGATGCTGGAGATCGCCCAGAACCTGGTGGGCAAGTGGGAGCGCAGGGAGGGCCAGTCGGTCAACATCACCGACGACTACACCCGGCTGACTCTGGACACCATCGCCCTGTCGGGGTTCGGCTACCGGTTCGACTCTTTCGCCAAGGACGATCTGCACCCCTTCCTCAACGCGCTGCTCGAGGCTTTGGTTGAGTCGCTGCGGCGCACGCAGGAGCTGCCCATGATGACCAAATTGCGCAAGGCCGATGACAAGAAGTACCGCGCAAACATCCAGCTGATGCGGGACCTGGTCGAGAGTGTGATCAAGGAGCGCCGTGAGGGGAAGGGCACCGCTGAGGATGACCTGCTGGGTCTGATGCTGGAGGCCACCGACCCGGAGTCCGGCAAGGGGCTGGACGATGACAACGTCCGTGACCAGGTGGTGACGTTCCTGATCGCCGGTCACGAGACCACCAGTGGCCTGCTGGCGTTCGCCACGTACTCGCTGATGCGCAACCCGCACGTGCTGGCCCAGGCCTACGCCGAGGTGGACCGGCTGCTGCCGGGCGACACGGTCCCGGACTACGACACGATCATGCAAATGGACGTGATCCCGCGCATCCTCGAAGAGACCCTGCGCCTGTGGGCTCCTATCCCGATGATCGGCAAGTCCCCTCTGGAGGACACCGTCATCGGCGGCTGCTACGAGCTGAAGAAGGGAGCACGGGTCAACATCCTTGAGGGCCCGCTGCACACCCACCCCAAGGCGTGGGACCGGCCGGAGGAGTTCGACATCAACCGGTGGCAGCCGGAGAACCGGGTCAACCATCACCCGCACGCCTACAAGCCGTTCGGCAATGGTGTGCGTGCGTGTATCGGCCGGCAGTTTGCGCTCACCGAGGCCCGTCTGGCCCTCGCGCTGGTGCTGCAGAAGTTCAAGTTCGCCGACACCAACGACTACAAGATGGACGTCAAGGAGGCGCTGACGCGCAAGCCCGGCGGCTTCGAACTGAAAGTGCGGTCCCGTCAGGAGCACGAGCGGACCGTGTTCGGCGCGGTGGACCTGCAAACCGGCGACACGCGGGCGCCGGCCGCGGTCAGCGGTGTCGGAGTGAACCTGACCGTCGCCTACGGCTCCAGCCTCGGCTCGTGCGAGGACCTGGCGCGCACCATCGCCGACCGCAGTGAGCGCTCCGGCTTCGGCACCACGCTGGTCGGCCTGGACGAGCTGGGCGACAACCTGCCCACCGAGGGCCTGCTTGTCGTGGTGGCCTCCAGCTACAACGGCAAGGCCCCGGACAACGCGCAGCGTTTCGACGACCTGCTCGCCGCCGGACTCCCGGAGGGTTCGCTGTCGGACGTGCGGTTCGCGCTGCTGGGGGCCGGCAACACCCAGTGGGTGGCCACCTACCAGGGCTTCCCCAAGCGGATCGAAGAAGGCCTAGTGGCCGCCGGCGCCACCCCCGTCATCGAGCGCGGCACCGCGGATGCCGCCGGTGACTTCGACGGCATGGCCACCCGCTGGATGGAAACCCTGTGGGCCACCCTGGCCGAGGAGTACGCCGCCGACACCTCCGAGGCGAGCAGCCCGCGGTTCCAGGTGCAGTTGCTCACCGAGGCGGACGTGCGCCCCGCGATCGTCTCCGAGCAGGCCTACCCCCTCACGGTGGTGGCCAACGAGGAACTCGTGGCCGAGGCGAGCGGCCTGTGGGACTTCAGCCTCGAGCCGCCACGCCCGTCAGCGAAGTCCATCACCATCGGGCTGCCGGAGGGCGTCACCTACGAGACCGGCAACCACCTGGCCGTCTTCGCCAAGAACGAACCGGCTCTGGTGAACCGCGCCCTCGCGCGGCTAGGCATCGACCGCGATCAGGTCCTGCGCCTGGAGCAGCCCGCCGGCGGCCGCACGCACCTCCCAGTGGGCACCCCTGTGACGGCAGGACTGCTGCTCACCGACTTCCTGGAACTCCAGGACGTGGCCACCCGCTCCCAGATGCAGACGCTTGCCGAGCACACCGAGTGCCCGTGGACCCGGCCGCAGCTGCAGGCCTACACGGCCGACACCGCCGAAGCCGAGGAGCGCTATCAAACTGAGATCCTGGCCAAGCGGGTCTCCGTGCTGGGCCTGCTGGAGCGCTTCCGTGCGGTCGAGCTGCCGCTGGCGGTCTTCCTGGACATGATGGGCCCGATCCGCCCGCGGTTCTACTCCATTTCCTCCGCCCCCCTGGCCAACCCCGGCCACGTACGCCTGACCGTGGGCCTGCTGGAAGGCCCGGCCCTGTCCGGTGACGGCCAGTACCGGGGCACCTGCTCGTCATACATCGGCGGCCTTGAGCCCGGGGACGTCTTCTACGGCTACGTGCGCGTGCCCTCCCCGACCTTCGCCCCGCCGGCCGACCCCGCCACGCCGCTGATCCTTATCGGCCCCGGCACCGGCATCGCACCACTGCGCGGCTTCCTGGAGGAACGCGCATCGCAGCACGAGAACGGCACCGAGGTGGGTCTGTCGCAGGTCTTCGTCGGCTGCCGCCACCCGGAGCACGACTACTTCTACCGGCAGGAGATGCAGGACTGGGAGCAGTCAGGGATCGCCCAGGTGCACACCGCCTACTCCGCGGTGACCGGCCATCCGGCCCGGTTCGTCCAAAACGCCATCGCCAACGCCGCCGACACGGTGTGGCAAGCCATCGAAGACGGCGCGCACATCTACGTCTGCGGCGACGGCCGCCGCATGGCGCCCGCCGTGCGCGAGGCCCTCGCAGCGATCTACCGCGAGCGGACCGGCAGCGACGACGAGGCCGCCCAGCAGTGGCTCGCCCAGCTCGAGGCCGATGCGCGCTACCAGCAGGACGTCTTCGCCTGATCCCCCAGACGCCGGGAGGGTGCGGCGATCCCGACACCCCGCTCCCTCCCGACCCCACAACTCAGCAAGTCAACAAAGGAGCCACCATGGCGACGGAAACCCAGTCCACGGCCGCCCCTCAAGGCGGCATTCTGACAGCTACCGGCAAAACGGATACAACGACATTACCGCCACCGCAAATTCCACCTGCTCACCTTGAGCACCGGGCTTGCGAGCTGACCCATACGCCATGGGCTGGCTGGTACTGCGAGACCGCAACTGACTGAAACCGCGGCGGTGCCCACACATTCGCCTGATCCCCAGACGCCGGGATGATGCGACCGACCCGACACCGCGCCATCCCGGCCTCCCGGCCACCCCGGATTGTGAACCAACCCAACCACACGGCAGCCATTGGCCCGAACCGCCAGGAAATGCCGCTCAGAGAAAGCAGATCCCCATGAATACCATGCTCGCCGCACGCTTCCACTTGGACAGCAAGAAGTTCGCCGTGGAGGAGGTCCCCATCCCCGTTCCGGGCCCAGGTGAAATCCTGATTGAGGTGAAGGCCGCAGGCGTCTGCCTGTCGGACGTCCACCTGCTCGACGGTTCCCTCGTCCCGCTGTTCGCCACCTCCGACGCGGTCACCGTCGGCCACGAGGTCGCCGGTGTGATCCACACCCTCGGCCCTGACCTCAAGCGCGGCCTGACCGTCGGCACCCGAGTCACCCTTGAGGCCGGCAAGACCTGCGGCCAGTGCGCCGGATGCGTACGCCGCCGCCCCTGTACGCAGATGCTCACCGCCGGCATCGACTACGACGGCGGCTGGGCCCAGTACGCCCTCGCCCGCGAGGACACGCTCATCCCCATCCCCGACAACCTCCCCTTCGATCAGGCCGCGATCATCCCCGACGCGGTTTCCACCCCTTACGCCGCTGTCGTTGCCACCGCCGGGGTGCGCCCCGCACAGTCCGTCGGCATATGGGGCGTCGGCGGAGTCGGCGCCCACAACGTCCGCGTCGCCCGCATGGCCGGCGCCGCGCCGGTCATCGCCGTCGACCCGCTGCCCAGCGCCCGCGAGCGTGCCCTGGCCTTCGGTGCGGACTTCGCATTGGACCCCGCCGCCGAGGACTTCGCCGACCACATCCGGACGGCTACGGGTGGACGAGGCCTGGACTTCGCCTTCGACTGCGCCGGCGTGCCGGCCGTCCGGGAGCAGGCCGCCTCCGTACTCGGCCTCAACGGCGCCCTCATCCTGGTCGGCATCAGCCCCAGGCCCCTCACCATCACCGAGGGCCTGACCTTCAACTACCTCGGCAAGCAGGTGCGCGGCCACTACGGCGGCACGCCCGAGTCCGTCAGCGAACTGGTTCGGCTGGCCGAGGTCGGCCGTCTAGACCTCGCGCCCTCGATCACCGACCACTTCCCGCTCGCCGAGGCCGCTGACGCGGTGAACCGGCTGGCGAACAAGATCGGCGACCCGATCCGCTTCATCCTGGAGCCCTGACACCTGAACAGAAGTTCGTTAAGGCCACCTCGGCAGGAGCGAGCGGGCGCCGGTGCTTGAGGGAGCACCGGCGCCGTTCTCTCGTGGACTGTCAGTTTCTTCCCGGGTCTTCAGACCACGTAAGCGTCGCCGAGGCAGCAACGAACCTTGTTCAGCGCACCTATTTACCTTGTAATCCACTCAACATTCGAGACAAGCGAGGATGCCATGTCCAGGAAACGTCACGAGTCCCCGACGGCTGCGTCGAAGGAAAAGGTCAGCTTATGGGGGCTGGTCCTACTCGGGTTTCTCGCCTCCCTCGCCTTGGTCGCGGCGCTATCCTATGTGTTCGCCGCCTACACCACGCAGAGTCTGACACCCTTGGGCAATGAGCAGACGCTGACGACTGATCAACAGTCCGGCGTTCTTCGTAACGCCGTGACAGCAGGGGCTGCGCTCGGTGTTGGCGTGACGCTCCTCCTCACCTACCGGCGTCAAAGAGCCACGGAGGAAAATCTCTCGATCACTAACAGCCTTTTGGAACTACAGCAACGGCAGCATGATACCCAGGTGGTCTCCGCCCTTAGGGACCGTTACTCACTTGCAGCAGAGCAGCTGGGGAGCAAAAAACTCCCCCTTGCCATTGCTGGCGTCCATTCAATCGAGTCCCTGACCGATGAATGGTTTGCGCAGCGCAACGACGTCGAGCGGCAAAACTGTGTAAGCCTTTTGACTGAATTCTTAAGACTGGCGAAGAAGGACAAGGATAATCTATCGGACGTAGGCTCCCTCATTACCGCGACCATCCTCCGCCGCTTAAAGGCAGGGCTCGAAGAGGGACGCTACTGGGGGCTGCGGATCAACATGGCCTATCATGCTCCGTCCATCATTTCCGACCTATACGTCAATGGCGCGCAGCTGGACCTCCGGGGCGTTCGTGCCGAAGACCGTGGAGACCATGACCTCGGCACCATGACCAGATGGTACATGGCCGCCGGCAGCGTCGACCTGACGGATCTGCAGTTGGACATGGGCAGTCTCCTCTTCCAGGACTCCGTGTTTCATGGCGGCAGCATCAGATACAGTATCGACGAAAACGGCAGTGGTCGTGGTCGAATCGACTTCTACCGCTGCACTTTCAGCGGAACAAAATTTGAAAATGTCGAACAAAGCCGCGATGCCCTGTCCCTTACCTTCAAAGACTGCCGATTTGAAGACGGTAGCTTTAGCTTTGCCACGCATCAGCGGCCCAAATCCTTGTCATTCGTCAACTGCACCTTCGACAAGAACATATTTGCAGGCAGCAAAGAAATGAGCGGGTTTGACTTCACCGAGCTCTTAATTCAGAATTGCGAATTTGCGAACGGGCTCCAAAGACTTGAAACTCGGAAAGCGCCAGAAATTCCAGAGCGCGACTAGTAAGACGGCGGTCGCTCTCCGTCGACATCCCGAGGTCGGGCAACTCAGCGGGCAGCGTCTCCGTTCGCAGTCACCTGGTCGACGGCACCGCGCAGCCCGGCGGTATGGAGTTCGGGTAGTGGACTGCGACATATTGCACGCGCTTCGTCGGCAGACACACCCAGCATTCGCAGCAGCGCCTCGGTCGCCCGGTCCGTCGTCTCGGCGTCGTCGCGGTCCGGTTCGGCATGGATGAGCTGTCCGAGGAAGGTTGCCGCGCCGACGGCGCACACCACGGCGACGTCGACGTCAGTCATTGTGAACCGACCGGATTCGACGCCGACCTGAATGTCACGCCGGACACGCGGCGCCAGTCCCGTCTGCGCGCCAAGGAGACCCAGTGCGTTGTGCAGGATCACCATGCTGAGCTGAGGTTCACGGCGATGGAAGCGACCAGTCAACCGGAAGCTGGTCGCAAACGCGACGGCGGGGTCCTCGGCGTCCGTAGTGAGCTCGTCCAGGACCGCGCCGAGGAGGTCCATGACGTGCTCGACCGCCGCCTCGAAGAGCTGGTCTTTCGACTCAAAGTGGTTGTAGAAGGAGCCGATCCCAACGTCCGCGGCCTGAGTGATCTCCAGCACCGACACGTTGGTTTGCCCTTGAGCGAGGAAGGACTGTGCTGCGCGGACCAACGCGGCGCGAGTCCGCGCCTTCCGTCGATGCGACCGGGTTGGCTCCGGGGACGAGGCTGGGGCTTGGGTCAACGCTGGCTCCTTGAAGTCATCCGGTCATAGGAATCCTACAGCGCCTCATCAACAGTGAAGAAATCTTCAACTACCCTTGACTGACGATATCTTCATAACAGAATATATATTCAGAAAGTGAGGCCATCCATGAACGACCACCATGACCACCCTGGGACCCGCAGTGACCTGCACACTGACCTGCATAGTGAGCAAGGGGCGCTGCGAGGCGAGCACCGCGGACGGGCGGCGAACCCGATCATCAAGGTGCATGACATCGCCTGGCTCGAGTTCCAGAAGCCAGACCTGCTCGCTGCTGAGACCTTCGCGCACGCCTTCGGCTTCGCCACGAGCCTGCGCACCCCTGACGAGCTGCACCTCCGGGGCACCGACACCGGGGCGCCGTGCGTGATCGTACGGAGGGGACCGAGATCGAAATACCTGGGCGCCGCGTTTACTGCGGCCGAGGCATCGGACGTCCTTCGCCTGGCTGACGCGACAGGCACGACCTCGAAAAAACTACCGGAGACCATCGGGGGCATAGGGGTCGACCTCGTGGATCCGAGCGGCGCCGCGATTCGCGTCGTCGCAGACACGCACAAACTCCCGTCGCTGCCGGCCCAGACGCCCCTCACGTTCAACGTCGGCCACGATCTGGCGCGGGCTAACCAGACCCAGCGGCCCCTGCGTCAACCCGCGACGGTTCAGCGCCTCGGTCACGTCGTGCTGCAGAGCACCAAGTACCGTGAAACGCTCGACTGGTACCTGGAGCACCTCGGCCTGATCGTCAGCGACTTCCTCTACTACCCCGGCCAGCGTGAGCGCGGTCCGACAATGAGCTTCATCCGCTGCGACCGGGGTTCCACACCAACCGATCATCACACCATCGCGATGACGCTGGGCCCGACGAATCGCTACGTGCACTCGGCGTACCAGGTCGCTGACATCGATGCCCTCGCCGCCGGCGGTGAACTTCTGCACGACCTTGGCTACCACCGTTCGTGGGGGATCGGCCGCCACATCCAGGGCAGCCAAATCTTCGACTACTGGCGCGATCCCAACGGCTTCCTGGTCGAACACTTCACCGATGGGGACATGTTCGACTGCACCCTCGAGCCCGGTTGGGCACAAATGTCCGCCTCGAATCTCGCCCAGTGGGGCCCTCCGGCGAGCAAGGACTTCCTCGGTATCTCCCCTGGCCGAGAGTCGCTGCGTGAGCTGACCTCGATGGTCTCCGCCCTCCGCGACGACAACGAGTTCGATTTCGCGCGCCTGCGCGGCCTGATGAAAGTAGTTTCCTCATGACCGTCTCCATCCTGCGTACTGCCGACGATTGGTGGGTCCACACGCCCACCGGTGCCGCCCGTATCGCCACTCCTGCGACCACCACGGGCGAGCTGATCGCCGATCGGGCGGCCATCCACGCCGCGATCGGCGGCAGCGAAACTGTGCCGGTGGAAAACCTGGATCTCATCTCGCCGATCACAGTGCCGTGCCGCGTTGTGGCCCAGATGACGAACTACGCCTCGCACGTGAAGGACGCCGGCATGGATCCTAAGAAAATCCCACTGACCTTCTTCCGCAAGTCCTCGGGCTCGATCAGCGGGCCCCATGACGATGTCGTCCGGCCGGCGCACGTGCGTTTCCTCGACTACGAGGCTGAGATCGGCCTCGTGATGGGGCAAGAGACCCCGGTCGGCTCTGTCATCACCGATGAGACGATCGCCGACTACGTCGCTGGGCTCGTGATCACCAATGACGTCTCGGCCCGCGACCTGCAACTCCCGAAGACCCAGTTCTACGAGTCCAAGTCCTACCCGAGCTTTACGCCCGCCGGACCGACGCTCGTGCTCTTCGAGGCCGAGGACTGGAACCGCTTTGGTGAGCTCCGGTTGCGGCTGTGGGTGAACGGCGAGATCCGTCAGGACATGACGGTGGCCGACATGATCTACCTGCCCGTCGAGGCGTTGCGGGCACTCACCCGCTTCCAGCACCTCTCCCCCGGCGACCTGGTCCTGACGGGCACCCCTGTCGGCACCGCGCTGAGCGCACCACCGAAGCCAGTCGAGATCATCAGCAATCTGCTCCCCCGGGCCACCAAGTGGCGCCTGTTCTTCAAGGCTCAGGGCGGCAATCCGAAATACCTCAAGAGCGGTGACGTCATCGAGATCGCCATCAGCACCGACGACGGGAAGATCGACTTGGGGCGCCAGCGCACGACGGTAAGGGACGCCCGGTGAACGGCATGCCTCTCTGGCCGCGGTACTCGGGCCCAGATGACATCGTTGACATCGAGAGGACCCCCCTCTCCGAACGCGGACTTCCGGCGACGACGTACGAGTTGCTGTGCCGAGCCGCCCGGCTCTGGCCGGACCGGACGGCGGCGGCAGTACTTGCGAACACCGAGCGCTGGCAGGAACCCGTCAAGCTGACGTTCGCTGAGCTTCTCGCCAATGTGAACCGGATAGCGAACCTGCTGGCAGGAATCGGGGTCGGCCGCCGGGACACCGTGGCCTTGCTCGCGCCCAACTGCCAGGAGCTCATCTCCGCGACCCTGGCCGCCCAGGCTGCCGGAATCGCCGTCCCGATCAACCCCGGCTTGTCCGAGGACCACATCGCCGAGCTGCTCCAGCGCTCAGGCGCGCGTGTGCTGGTAGCGGCCGGACCCGATCTCGATCCCGTCGTCACCGAGGCCGCCTTAAGCCTCGCGAAGAAAGGCCTGGTGGACCACGTGCTCCTCATGTCACCGACCGGGCAGGCGCCCGCCGGACCGGCCTCGACCGTCGGATACGCAGGCGTGGACTACCTGGCACGCCGGGCAGCAAACGCGCCGTCCGAGCAGTTCCACGGCCATCTGCCCGGGCCAGGCGATCTGGCGGCACTTTTCCACACTGGCGGCACCACAGGCACCCCGAAGCTGGCGGCACACACCCAAGCCAACGAGGTCGCCGACGCCTGGATGCTCGCAGCCAACGACCTCCCCGACGAGAACGCCGTGTACTTCGCCGCCCTGCCGTTGTTCCACGTCAATGCCCTCGTGGTGACCGTCCTCGCACCCCTTTTCAAGGGCCAGACGGTCCTGTGGTCCGGACCGCTGGGCTACCGCGACCCTGCCCTCTACGGCGTCTTCTGGAAGCTGGTCGAGCACCACCGGCTTACCGCCATGAGCGCCGTCCCTACCGTCTACGCCACGCTCTCCGCGTCTCCCGTGAACGCCGACATCAGCAGCCTGCGCCACGCCATGGTCGGAGCCAGCCCCTTGCCTGCGGCCGTTCGTGCCGGCTTCGAGACAGCCACCGGCATCACCCTGATCGAAGGGTACGGACTGACGGAAGCGACGTGCGTAAGCGTACGGAGCTTCCCAGGCGCCACCAACAGTTCGCTCGGCTGCCGACTGCCCTACCAACAGATCAAGGCTGTGCACGTCGACGACGCCGGAAACTGGCACGATGTCGGACCAGGCATACGAGGCCAGCTGGTGATCAAGGGCCCGACGGTCTT
Source organism: Arthrobacter sp. NPDC058130 (assembly GCF_042884475.1). NCBI lineage: Bacteria > Bacillati > Actinomycetota > Actinomycetes > Micrococcales > Micrococcaceae > Arthrobacter > Arthrobacter sp. NPDC058130. The sequence goes on along the minus strand of NZ_JBHVTV010000003.1, from coordinate 407,767 downwards.
TCCCGGCTACGTCGTCGGCAACGGCCCCGACGGCCTCTTGCTCGACGGCCTCGGCAAACTCCGGGACGGCTGGCTCGACACCGGCGACCTCGGACAGGTCGATGAGGACGGCTTCGTCCAGCTCACCGGTCGTGCCAAGGACCTGATCATCCGAGGCGGACACAACATCGACCCCGCAATCGTCGAGGACGCCCTCCGCACCCACCCGGACGTGACGGGAGCAGCGGCGGTCGGCAGACCCGACCGGTATGCGGGAGAGGTACCTGTCGCCTACGTAACGTTGGCTAAGGGTGCGACCACCAGGACCGAGGACCTCATTCGATGGGCGGAGGACCGGGTCGGGGAACGGGCGTCCTCGCCGAAGTCGGTCACAATCGTCGACCAGCTTCCGGTCACTGCCGTCGGCAAACTCTACAAGCTCGCGCTACGGGCCGACGCCACCAAGGTAGCGCTGAGCGAGGCCTTGCGGGAGATGGCAGCCGTCAACGCCGTAGAGACCGATATCGAGGACGGCACCATAGTCGTCACCGTGCGTGCTGACGAGGCATCGCATGCGGCCGTCAAGTGCGCCCTCGACGAGTACGGCGTCCGATGGCGGATCGCGCACCGGCCCGCAGGAAAGGCGGAACGATGATCATCGTCCTCACGATAGCGCTGGTTGGATGCTTCACCCTGCTCGGCCTGGCGAAAGTGGTCGGCGCCGCGGGGATGCCAGCCCGCGCCGCACACGTGGGCTTCACCAGCGGCGCCTACAAGCGCATCGGCGCCTTGGAGCTGCTTGCCGCCCTCGGCCTCCTGCTCGGTCTGATCGAGGCGTGGATCGGCCTGGCCGCGGGAGTCGGCCTCGTGCTTCTGATGACGGGAGCCTGCGTCACTCATCTCAGGAACGGCGACGGTCCACGTGAGATCGCCCCGGCGGTGGCCATGACGGCGGGAGTCGTCAGCTATCTTGTGCTCGTTACGGCGGCAATAGTATGAGCGCCCATAACGACGGCGCGGCGCCGGTAGTCGTCGTCGGCGCTGGCCCTTCCGGGCTGGCTGTCGCCACCCTACTCGGCCAGTACGGCGTCGAGTGCCTCGTCCTGGAACGCCGGGAGGGCGTCCACCCGCTACCACGGGCGGTACATCTCGACGACGAGGTCTACCGCATCCTCAACCGCCTGGGCGTGGGGACACAATTCGCTGGGCTCAGCCGCCCGGCACACGGGCTACGTTTGCTCGCACCCGACCACCGAGTGCTCGCGGAATTCCAGCGACCGGCCGACGGCGGCGCCCACGGCTATCCCCAAGCGAACATGTTTGACCAGCCGGACCTCGAGCATCTCATGCGCAACAACCTCCGGAACATGCCTACGGTGGCCCTGCGCGGAAGTGTCGAGGTTCTCCGTGTGACCCAAGGCAACGCGGCAGTCCAGGTGGACTTCACCGATCGTGCCACAGGGGCACGCGAGTCGGTCCATGCCAGCCATGTCCTCGGCTGCGACGGCGCCAACAGCATGGTGAGGGGGGCCATCGCCGCGGAGATGGAGGACCTGGGCTTCGAGCAGCGCTGGCTGGTTGTCGACGTCGACACCTCGGCGCAATTGAACCAGTGGGAAGGCATCCACCAACTGTGCGACTCCTACCGCGCCGGTACCTATATGCGCGTCGGAGAGGTCCGTTACCGCTGGGAGTTCCGACTGCTCCCGAACGAGACTGCCGCCGACTTTGCGACGATAGATGCGCTCCATCCGCTGATCCGGCCGTGGACCGGCGACGTCCCGTTGGACGATCTGCGCGTGATCCGGGTCGCCGACTACACGTTCCGTGCCCAGGTCGCCAACAAGTGGCGCGACCGCCGGGTCTTTGTCCTCGGCGACGCCGCTCACCTGAGTCCTCCCTTCATAGGTCAGGGCATGGGGGCGGGACTCCGAGACGCGATGAACCTGGCCTGGAAGCTCGCCGGTGTTCTGGCTGGCGACCTCCCCGCAACCACGCTGGCCAGCTACCAGACCGAGCGCAAGCGGCACGCGAGAAGAACCATCACCGTCGCAAAGCTGTTCGGCCTCACCATGACCGCGGGTGGCCGCGTCGGTGCGGCCCTGCGGAGGTTCCTGGCACCGGGCCTGCACCTCGTGGCAGGCCTTCCCGCACAATCATGGACAGCTCTACCGCTCGGCTCTCGGCTCTCGGCACTCGCCCGCCCTTCCGCCGTCGGACGTCTCTGCCCCAACTCTCGCACCTCGGTCACCCCGGACGCCAAGAGATTCGATGACGTCGCCGGAGACGGATTCGCGCTGCTAGCTCTCGCGATCAGTCCCAAGGAGCACGAACAGATCCTGCACAAGGGCGCGGCGCCCGTCGTCCCCGACCCCGGATCTGAGCTCCACCAATGGCTTGTCCGACATCGGATCGCTGCTGCGGTTATCCGCCCGGATCGCGCCGTGATGTCCACCTCCGACTCCGTCGCCGACAGCGTCACCCGCCTGCCGCCGTTCACCTCAACAGCCCCGAAGACCGAGCGGACAGAGCGTTGACCCCGGGGGATCAACCGCTCCCTACCCGAACACAAAAGGAACACTATGAACTCCACGACAATCCAAGCCACGATCGATACTCTCGCCATCCACTCAGACAGCACCCAACGGCTCTTCCTCGAAGCGCGGACCGCCAATAGCTTCTCCTCCAAACCAGTCTCAGCCGACACGTTGGCCGCGATCTACGAGCTGACGAAGATGAGCCCCACGATGATGAACAACCAGCCGCTGCGCATCACCTGGGTCCAGTCACCCGAAGCCCGCGGGCGCCTCGCCTCGCACTTGGCCGAAGGCAACCAGGAGAAGACCCTCACCGCCCCGGCCGTCGCGGTGCTGTCCTATGACAGCGACTGGCACGAATATTTCCCGACGTTCTTCCCGCCGGCACCCGAACGCAAAGCAATGTTCGACGGCGACGCGACCACACGCGCCGAAATCGGCAAGAACAACGCCTGGCTCCAATCCGGAATTTTCATCATGGCGGTCCGCGCAGTCGGACTCCATGCTGGCCCCATGGGTGGATTCGACTCCGCCGGTGTCGACGCTGACTTCAACGCCGGTACCGCACACCGGGCGTTCCTGGTGGTCAACGTCGGGGAACCAGGCGAGGACGCTTGGTTCCCCCGCCTGCCCCGCCTCTCAGCCGACGTCGCCGTACGCACCATCTAACCGACCGCAAGCCGCAACAGGCAGGGTCTTCTTCTTCCACCGTCGAAGGAGGAGACCCTGCCTGTTGTGGTCGACGGGATCCCTCGGGGCCCCCTCGCGTTGCCGCAGGACGTGCGCCTCCAGCCTCCCGCGTCGCCCGGTGCACTGGCGCCGGTGGGGACTGCCGAACTCCGTTCTCAACCGGGACGGTGAGTACCGCTTCGCGCCGGGCCTGCGGACGCTGTACCGGGTTGCCGACCTCGACACCTGAACCACGACGCCGGTGATGGCCAACTGCTTCCCCGACCCGGTGGCGCTCTCATCCGGCATCACCCACGCGTTGGCGTTCCGCACAGGCGACCAAACAATTGCTTCCACCACAGACGGTGGGTATTGCAACACAGCTTCCATACGTTGTATGGTTATTGTTCCATACAACGTATGGTTTAGAGATGCATCTGCGCATTACCGCCGCCATAGCCCATCCCCGTCTGTACAGAGGAGCAACCCATGACCCTGCACTCCACGAACGACCTGCCATCCGGCCCGGCTGACATCGACTCAGTCAAACCCCAAAGACACGGTGCCGGTCGGCGTTCGCGCTGGGATCTCAGCACTCTGCGCGAACTGTGGCGGTTCAAGGACTACGGCCGGCCCGAGCGGAAGTCGCTGGTCTTGGGCGTACTCATGAACGGCGGGCAAATGGCCGCCAATCTTGCCGCCCCCTGGCCGCTGGCGCTGGTCATCAACGACCTGCTCCAGGGCAAGGGCCAAAGCAACGGCCAGGGCAAGAGCGGGATCCTGCACACCGTCGCCGGGTGGTTCGGCGGTTCGTCGATGGCGATGCTGCTGGTCGCGGCGAGCGCCGTTCTGGTTATCACCGCTACCGCGGGGATGTTCTCCTACCTGGGAGACATGTACATGAACGGGTCCGGTCAGAGGATCACCTCGCGCATCCGCGCGGATGTGTTCGCCTACACCCAGCGCCTGCCGATGGCCTTCCACGACCGGCAGACCGTCGGCGAGCTGACCAGCCGTGTCGTCTCCGACACGTCAACGGTGGAATCGACCCTGCGGGATGTGGGCACCGACCTCGTCCCGTCCGTGCTAACGCTGGCCGGTACCGCCGCCGTGATGGTCGCGGTGGACTGGCGCCTCGGGCTGATCGGGCTCGTCGTCGCCCCGTTGATGTTCCTGACCGCCAACCACTTCGCCGGCCTGACCCGGCAGTACGCCCGTCGCAAGCGCGCCGCCACCGGCGACCTGACAGGGCTCGTCACCGAGTCCCTGATGGGCGTCCGAACCGTGCACGCGTTCGGCAACCAGTGGGTGCAGGACCAGCGGTTCGCCGGGCAGAACGACAAGGTGCTCAGGCTGTCGCTTCGCTCGGTCAAGGTCAGCGCCAAGTTCTCCCCCACCCTGCAGTTGGTCGCTGCCGTGGGCACCGCGCTGGTGCTGTTCGTCGGGGGTTACGGAGCACTGACCGGCTGGTGGCAGGTCGGGGTGCTTGTGGTCATCACCAGCTACCTCAAGACCATGCTCTCGCCGACGAAGTCCCTGGCCAAGCTGGCACCTAGCTTTACCCAGGGCGCCGCCTCCGCCCAACGGATCGCCGACATCCTCGACCAGCCCACCGACCACCAGGGCACCGGCGAGCCGCTGCCGGCCCGCGTTGACGGCCGCATCGAGCTGCGCAAGGTCAAGTTGGACTACGGCACCGGCCGCGGCCCGGTCTTCACCGACGTCGACCTGACTGTCACCCCTGGCGAGCGGATCGCCCTGGTCGGTGACAACGGAGCCGGCAAATCGACCCTCCTGTCCGTGATCGGCGGCCTCTACCGTCCCACCACCGGTCAGGTGCTGCTAGACGGGCACTCGGTCCCCGACGTTCCGGAGCACTGGCTGCACCAGCAGGTGGCCATGGTCCTGCAGGACACCTTCCTGTTCTCCGGCACGCTGGTCGACAACATCCGTTATGGCCGGCCCGACGCCACGGACGCCGAGGTGGCTGCCGCCGCTGAGGCGGCCCTGGTCAGCGAGTTCGCCGATGACCTCCCCGACGGGCTCGACACAACCGTCGGCACCGGCGGGACCGGGCTGTCCGGCGGGCAGCGCCAACGCGTCGGCATCGCCCGCGCACTGCTCGTCGACGCCCCCGTCGTGCTCCTCGACGAACCCACCGCCGGCCTGGACGTTCACGCCGAGGAACTCGTTGTCCAGGCGCTGGGCCGGCTCGTCGAAGGCCGCACGATCGTCGCGACGACGCATCGGCCCGCGGTCACTGCGCTGGCCACCCGCAGCGTCTACCTGCGCCAGGGCGGCGTCCTGGACACCGGGCTGCCCGAGATCGTTCCGGCCGACTCTTCCGCCGACCGCACCCGCCTCACCACCATCGGAGCCTTCTAATGACCATCACCCTAACGACCATCACCGCGACGAACACCCGAGAACCGTCCACCAGCTGCACCGAGTCGTCGAAGAAGCAGACGGCGAACCCGTCCCCGCCCACGGCCGGCGAGGTGGTGCTGCGGGCCCTCCTCGCCCAGACCAAGGCGCTTCGGGAGGCCGAGCGCAAGGTGCGCGTCGGCGACCCGAAGGGGGTCACCAAGATGCGGGTCACCATCCGCCAGCTACGTTCCACACTTCGCGGCTTCTCCCGCATCCTCGATCGGCAGGTCACTCGACCCGTCTGCGCCGAGCTGGCCTGGCTGGGCCGCCAGCTCGGTGAGGAGAACGACACCCAGAGGACGCTAATCGAGCTGAAACGACAGCACGACGCTCTGCCATCGGAGTTGATCGTAGGCCCGGTCGTCGACGACGCCCGGACCAAGCTGGACCAGCTCGCCGTCAGTAGTAGCCACACCACCTATGCCACGCTCGACAGCGATCGCTACGCCACGCTTCGTCAGGTGCTGGACTGGCCGCCGGCCGACCCGCCCTTCACCGAGCGCGCAGTGCGGCCCGCGGCGGAGGAGCTGCCAAAGAGCATCGCCAAGGCGCTGCGCACGCTCGACCGTCATCTCGTGGCCGCCCAGGCGCTGCCGGCGGGGACGGAGCTGGATGAGGCGCTGCACGACGCCCGCAAGGCCGACAAGCAACTCCGCTACGTGATCGACGTCGCCGCCCCCGTAGTTGGCAAACCCGCACGGCGGCTTGGCCGGCAGGCCAAGAAGCTCCAGGATCTGCTAGGCGACTACCAGGACGCGGTCGTGACCCGCCCAGTGGTGCAGGAGCTCGGGTCCGCCGCGTCGGCCAAAGGTCATCCGACCAGCACGTACTACCTGGTGGACGCTCTAGAGCAGGTCCGCACCGACCGTGTTCTGGAGAAGCTCCCGCACCGGCTAAACAGCCTCTACGAAGAGGCGGCCTGGCTGCCCAATGCCGACTCCCTCCAGTACGACCCGGGGACCTGAGCAGCGCGGAACGCGAGCCGGAACTGACACGCACCGGAGCTGCCAACTCGAGCGTTACCGGCGGCCGACGAGCCTGCCGCATGCGTGCGTCGGCCCGGTCTCAACCGACCACCAAGGCCAGTCAGCCCCGGCCGCGTCGCGGGCCTGATCCCGCGACGCGGCGGGAACCGGGGCGCACTCTCCGTGGTTCAGAAGTCCTCGTCGAACGAGACGGTGCCGCTGATGCCGATCCGGTAGGCCGTCGACCAAGGCGTTACCGGCAGGAACGGGAAGGGCCGGGACTGAACGTGGGCCTGGCGGCCGCTGTCCGCCGACGGCGCCTGGTCGTCACCAAACCCGACCGGTTCGCCCGGGCCAACCGAAGCTCTATAACGTCATCGAGCTCATGACGAGAGTTTCCCAAGAGTTCCTGCTGCCGACAGGACTGCTCTTGAGGATCTGCCCCCCAAGTCTCAGCAAGTCATGCAGTTCCAAGCGCTCGCGGCCATGAAGGAGTACGCAGCCACACCGCTGTCCAAGCCAAGGGAAGGAGCCGCCAAACCGCAACGGCCACCAACAAAATGGGCCCCGCAGGGGCCCATAAAGAGAGATTTGTACACACTCAGAGGCTCACAAGCCCCTGAGCAGGGGAAACACGTGCCCGAGGTGGGACTCGAACTGCATTCCCGCCCCTGCGAACCCTAGGTGGCCGCGACAACATGCGGAATACGGAGCAGTTCGACGGCAGTAAACCCCGGTTCGAAGCCAAGAGTGCGGACAATGCCACGCACATCTTCTTGATTTAGACCGCTGCGGCGTCACTGACCTGTAACTCAGCGCACCACCCTGCGATGGCCTGTATCCAGGCGCTGGGTCCAGCCGCGGGAATCAAGATGTTCCAGCAGCGGAACCGCGATCCGGCGTGTCGTGTCGAGTGCCTGACGTGCGTCGCTCATGGTGAAGGGCTGCTCCAGGCGGGCGAGGGTGCGCATTGCAAGGGCCGGCGCCGTAGGCAGCAGTACCACTCCGTCACGCAACCGCAGCAAGCGCCCCGTGCGTTCGGCGGCGGCCAGCTCCCGGCTGCCTAGGCCAAGCGCGGCCAGCTCATCGGATTCCGGGGCATGGAAGGGATGTGCGGTCAGCCTGCGCTCCAACTCGGCGATTGCGGGCTCGACGGCGCCGAGGTTGTCACGGCTGCCAGGCGGCCGGACGTGGCCGCCGTCCCGTTCCAGGCGTGCACCGTCGATGACGTGGGAAAGCAGCCTCTCGTCGGGCAACTTGAGCAGGTCCCGCGCCGCGCCCATGGACAGGCCTGGGGCCAGAGGATCCCGCTCCTGCAGTGCCTGGACTGCAGCGCGCAGCCGACGCTGCCATGCCTCGAGGACTGGGGCGTGCACCCACCAGTCACCGAAAACCCGTACGCCCGCGGGTGCGGCCGCGTCGTTCCCGGACAGCAGCCCCAGCCGGCGAAGATGCTGCACCTGCACCGCTCCGCGGGCTGCTACTTCTCCCAGCACGTCTCCGGCCGGGTCCATGCCTGCAAGCCGCTCCGCCCAGTGGGCGCCGTCGCCGCGCCGGCGCAGGGCCGGAGGATCGGCGTCGAGAATGCGTGCGCCGCCGAGCACAGAGCGGCTCCCCGGGTCCCGCAGCACCAGCCGGTCTCCGAGAACGAGGGGCAGGTGCCTGTCGAGGACAAGCCGGGCGTGATCGGCCCCGAAGGGACGCAGCCGGGCCGGAACAGCCGCAGTGCCAACATGCACCATGAGTCGCTCCGGCACATCCGCATAGGCCACGCCGGTGGTGCGCCGGATGCCGACGACGTCGGTGGTGGGCCACGCACCGGCGGTAACCAGCGCATCTCCGCGGCGGATGTCCGTGGCGGAAACGTCCCGCAGGTTCAACGCCACCCGGCTGACCGGCTCCACTGAGGCGTGTGAGGTGTCGCGGCTCTGCAGGCCACGGACCACGACGGGCCGGGAACCGACGTGGCCGAGCAGCTCCAGCCGGTCACCCTGAGCCAGTGTTCCTGCTGCCAGCGTTCCGGTCACCACCGTTCCGGAACCGGTAATTGTGAACGAGCGGTCCACCCACAGCCGGACCCTCCCGGTGGTGGTGGGGGCAGGCACGTGGGCCAGGACGTCGTCGAGCGCGGCGCGCAAGTCACCCAGGCCGCTCCCGTCGATGGCAGACACAGCTACTGCGGGCGCGTCCTGCAGACCGGTCCCGGCCAGCTCTGTCCGGGTCCTGGCGAGTACATCCGCACGCCGCTGGGCGGATGCCCTGTCCGTGCGGCTAAGGACCACGACGCCATGTTGGATGCCCAGCGCAGCGACTGCATCCCGGTGATCACTTGACTGAGCCTGCCAGCCCTCGTCGGCGGCGACGACGAAACAGACAACGGGAGCGGGACCGATTCCAGCAAGCATGTTGCCGAGGAAGCGTTCGTGGCCCGGCACGTCCACGAACGCCACGTCCTGGCCGGACGGCAACGTTGTCCAGGCATAACCCAGGTCAATGGTCAGCCCGCGGCGCCGTTCCTCCTCCCAACGGTCCGGCTCCATGCCCGTAAGGGCGCGAACCAAGGTGCTTTTGCCGGAATCGACATGTCCGGCTGTGGCAACTACGTGCACTGATCAGCCCGCCCTGCCTGCATCCGCAGCCTCCAGGGCGGCCAAAGCCTCCCGCACGGCGGCCAGTATCAGGTCATCATCAGCTGCGGGCACGCAACGGAGGTCGACCAGGCAGGAACCGTCGTGAACGCGCGGCAGTACCGCCGGGTCGCCGGCGCGCAAGTAACCTGCAAGTCCTTCAGGAAGCAGGAGCGCCCATCCCGGCAGGGGAACACCGGGGGCACCGCCGCCGCCGACCCTGCCATCATGGGCCACGACGGGTACCCCGAGGGCTTGGGCGAGCCTGTCAGTGCGGCGCCGCAATTGCCCGATGTCGGCGTGCAGCGATTGGACAACCGGCGGCGCTCCGCCCGCCACGGTCGCCTCCAGGGCGGCGAGGGCGAGTTTGTCGGCCCGGACTGCACGGGCGAGCGGGTGGCGGGCCAACCGCGTGATGATCTCTTTGCGGCCCAGCAGCAAGCCGGCTTGGGGGCCGCCCAGCAGTTTGTCACCGCTGGCGATGACGACGTCGGCCCCGCTCACCAAAGCGGACGCGGCGTCCGGTTCATCCGGCAGGAAGGGGTCCGGTACCAGCAAACCACTGCCCAGGTCGGCCACGAGAGCTACGCCATTGGCCCGCGTCAGCTGGCTGAGTTCATGCAGCGGAACAGCGGACGTAAATCCGTCAACCCGGAAGTTGCTCGGATGGACCTTGAGTATGCAGCCCGTGTCCGGCCCCAGGGCGCCGGCATAGTCCTGCAGGTGCGTCCGGTTGGTAGTGCCGACCTCGCGAAGCGTCGCGCCCGTCGACTCCATCAAGTCGGTCAGCCTGAAGCCCGCGCCGATCTCAACCAGTTCGCCGCGGCTCACCACCACGTCCCGGCCGGCGGCCAGGGCCGTAGTGGCCAATACCAGTGCCGCAGCCCCGTTGTTGACCACCAGGGCATCCTCGGCGGCGGGGCAGGCGGCGAGCAACGCGGCACGGGCGCCGGCACCCCGGCGGGAGCGGCTGCCGTCTGCCAGGTCCAGCTCCACGTCGACGTAGCCACTGGCCGCGACAACAGCTTCCACCGCGCCTGCAGAAAGGGGGGCCCGCCCGAGGTTGGTGTGGACGATCACGCCGGTTGCGTTCAGCACCGGGCGCAGGGTGGTCGCTTTACGTGCAGTAATGGCGCCCAGCAGAGCGGGCTCCACCTGTCCGGGAGGCAACTCACCGCGCCGGGCCTGCTCCTGGATGTGCCGGACGAGTTCGCGGATGACGCGGTCGTTTAGCCGTTTCCTGGCCTCCCGGACGGCCGGAAGTGCCAGCAGGTCATTCGTGCGTGGAATCAGGCGGCGCGGATCGACCTGGTCCACAACCCCTCCTCATTCCGCGGCAGTGCTGCCGGTGGTTGGCGGTGGCGGACGGGAATCGAACCCGCCAGGCCGAGATGCTCAGCCTCACCGGTTTTGAAGACCGGGGGGCCCACCAGGACCCGGACGCCACCGCGTTCAATTTAGCAGATTGCCCTGGAGGGGTACGCTAGGCGGGTGAATGAGGCTCAGACGTCAGTTCAGCAACTCGATGATGGTGCCGTCAGCGCAATCCGGCTCACCGATTACGCCCACGGCGGGGGCTGTGCCTGCAAAATTCCGCCCGGCGAGCTCGAAGATGCGGTCCGTGGCCTCATCGGCCAACCCGGCGCCGAGGTGCTGGTGGGTCTCGACCATGGTGATGACGCGGCAGCGGTCCTCGTGCGCGACGACCTGGCGGTACTCACAACCGCCGACTTCTTCACGCCCGTCGTCAACGACGCCTTTGACTGGGGCCGGATCGCTGCCGCCAATGCGCTCTCGGACATCTACGCTATGGGCGGCCGGCCGGTCACGGCTATCAACCTTGTCGGTTGGCCCCGCGGTGTCCTGCCGTTGGAGTTGATGACCGAAGTCCTCCGCGGCGGCCTGAGCGTGGCGTCAGAGGCTGGCTGCCCGGTGCTTGGCGGGCACTCCATTGACGATCCGGAGCCGAAGTACGGCATGGCGGTAACCGGCGTCGCCCATCCCGACCGTTTGCTGCGAAACGACGCCGCCCAGCCGGGGCTGCCGATCACGCTCACCAAGCCGATCGGCGTCGGACTCCTCAATAACCGGCACAAGCAGACCGGTGAGGTGTTCGCTGAAGCGGTAGCGACGATGGCGGGCCTCAACCGCAACGCGGCCGAGGCCGCGGTGGCCGCCGGGGTCAGGGCGGCGACCGACGTGACGGGTTTTGGCCTCCTTGGACATCTTTACAAGATGGTCCGCGCCTCGGAAGTGGGTGCAGTGATCGAGCTGAACGCGGTACCGCTGATCGACGGGGCGCGGGAGGCGTTGCGTGATGGCTTCGTTTCCGGCGGGACCCGGCGCAACCTCGACTGGGTGCGGCCGCACGTGGGCGCCGCTCCCGGTGTCACCGAAGACGACCTGCTCCTTCTCGCCGACGCGCAGACCTCCGGCGGCCTGCTCGTGGTCGGCGAACTGCCCGGGTATCCCGTGATCGGGTACACCACCGCGGGTCGGGGCATCGAGATCCGCTAGTCCACGGCCGGCGCGTCAGCCGGCAGTGGTGATCGAATCGCCGGTGACGCCCGCCGCGCGGCGGTCGGCGAGCCGGTTCTTCTGCGGTTCGATTGTGAAGCGCGGATCCCGGGCCGAGGCTAGGCCGGCCTCGAACACCCCGAACCGGGTGAGGGCCGAGGCAGCCAGCAACGCCACCCCCGACGCCGCGGCTACCGCCCGGTTGCGGCCGGCCAGCAGTGACCCCAGCCCGCCCGCGACCGCCAGCCGCTCGCTCCATTTCAGCATGGCCCCCGCCTTGCCCTGATGCAGGGGTTCAGCTGCGACCGGGTCCATCCGGTGCTCCATCACCCGCGTCGCCACCAGGTCGCCGAGGACGCCAAAGGCGGCGAGTTTCCGGGCGGGGCCTGCCTCGTGCACCGGGGTCGTGATCATGGCGAGGCCGGAAGAGGCGAGGGCCGCCGAACTCACGAAAACGAAAGGCAGTTCCTCATGCGCAGCGTTCCACGTCGGTGTGGCGGTGGCACCGAGCAGGACCGCCGTGTATGCCGCCAGCGGTCCGGCGAACAACGCCGCCTCAAAGCCGGCCGGCCCCTCGACAGCCTGCAGCACTTTCCGCACCGGACCCAGCGGAAGCCGCGCGCCGCTCATCCGATCGATTTCCGCCATCGCCGAGACGGCTGTGCCGGCGCTGAAGGCGCTGAGAGTCCACGAGCCCACACTCATCGGCGAGGTGACCTTGAAGGTCCGCAGCATATTCAGAAAGCGCTCGGGCCTGCCCAGGTCCTTCACCAACGCCACAGCGCCCAGGCTCACTGCTGTCAGGGCGCTCAGCCGGGCATTCCGGCGCAGCGTCGGGCGCCCGGTCAGCTGCCCGCCTAGGCCAAGCAGTGCGGACCCCCCGGCGACGCCGCCAAGGAACAGGTAAAGAGCGACATCGTCGCCCCACGGCGCCGGCTTGACCACGGGACGGCCGTAGTACGAGGTGAATTCCGGCTCCGGAACCATGGACATCTCCCGGGAGCCGTCACCGTTGTTACGCCGGCCAGGGCCGCGCTTGCCGGCGGCGCGGCGGCGGCGCGCAGGCTCGGGTGGCCGGAAGCTGTCGAAGTCTGAGTGGGTCATGCGCGCCGTCCCAGGAAAGCCACCGCAGCCGCCGCTACCATGCCCGCGACCGCCATGCCGGCGCGCCGGTACATCCGCGGCAGATCGGCTGTCGGCACCCGCGGGTCCGGCGGGAGCCCGTACACCTCGGGCTCGTCGAGCAGGAGGAAGATCGCCCCGGTTCCGCCCACGCCGTCGAGCTCGTTCGCACCATAGAGCCTTGCTTCGGTCAGTCCTTGCGCATGCAGCGTGGCGACCCGTTCCCGGGCCGTCTCCACCATGTCGTCGTGGTCGCCGAACTTGATGGACGTCGTCGGGCATGCCTTGGCGCACGCCGGCGTCTCATCGGCGACCAGCCGGTCGTAGCACAGCGTGCACTTCTGGGCGATGCCCACGTTGGGGACAGCGGGATGCTTGGCATGCTGTTCGTCCCTGCTGGCGGCGACCTTGACCGTGCCGTCGCTGCGGCGCTCGATGACGCCGAAGGGGCACCCGGCCACGCAGGTTCCGCAGCCGTTGCATACGTCGTCCTGCACCACCACGGTGCCGAATTCGGTGCGGAAAAGCGCTCCGGTGGGGCAGACGTCGAGGCATCCGGCGTGCGTGCAGTGCTTGCAGACATCAGAGGACATCAGCCATCGGAAGTCTGCCGTATCCGGCGGTGTGGTATCCGCCTCCGCCAGGTCCGTTACAGCAGCCGCTGCCTGGGCCGGAGGACCTATGTGCGGCATGCCCAGACTGACCAGGGCACGCCCTGACTCCCGCGCCTCGATAATGCGTTCCTGGCCCTGTTCGATGAATGCCACATGCCGCCAGGTACTGGCTCCCAGCGAGCCGGTGTTGTCATAGGAGGACCCAAGCAGTTCCAGGTTTCCGTCCTGCGGATTGTGGTTCCACTCCTTGCAGGCAACTTCACAGGCCTTGCAGCCGATGCAGATCGAAGTGTCGGTGAAGAAGCCCTTCCGCGGATGGCTGTGCTCCCAGTGGGCATCGGCGGTGGGATCGGTCGGTCCGGACAGCTGGCCCATCTAGTCCTCCAACGTCGGGTCGGTACCCGGAGCGCTGCCAGCAGGCAGCGGCTGTCCGGGCGTGTGTGCTTCGGCTAAGGCAGTAGCGATCGCGTTCATCAGCGCGGCCCACCGTCGGTGCGGCCATCCTCAGCCGGGCCGGGTTCGATGCCTTCCGCCGCGGGATCGGTGACGGCGCGGTTACCGGTCTCGATGGTCACTCCGGCCCGCGCCTGGTACTCAGCAACCAAGGCAAGCAGTTCCTGTCCGCGCGGCCGGCGTCCCGGACGGATGTCGCAGGACGCGACCTTGGATTCCTGGATCTGGACGTTGGGATCCAGCGTGACACCGAGCAGATCGTTGGCCGCGTCACCACTGACGACGGCATTGTTGCCGACGCCCCAGTGGTAGGGCAGCCCGATTTGGTGCACGGTATGACCGCCGACGGCCAGGGGCCTCATCCGGTCAGTGACGAGCACCTTCGCCTCGATGGCGGAGCGGGCCGAAATAATGGTGGCCCACCCGTAGGGCTCAAGCCCGCGCTCGGCAGCCAGTTCGGGCGAAACCTCACAGAACATCTCCGGCTGCAACTCCGACAGGTACGGGAGCCACCGGCTCATCCCGCCGGCCGTGTGGTGCTCGGTGAGCCGGTACGTGGTGAAGACGTACGGGTACACGTCTGCGCCACTGGTCCCGGCGCTTGGCGCACTGAGGTTATCCGCGCGGGGGAACACCAGCCGTGCCGGGCTCTGCTGCTGCGGGTAAAGCGCGTTGGCCACCGGTGACTCCTGAGCCTCGTAGTGGGTGGGAAGGGGTCCGTCCACAAGGCCCTTCGGCGCGAACAACCAGCCCTTGCCGTCGGCCTGCATAATGAAGGGATCATCGCCGCCGAGTGCCGCCGGTCCACCGACAGAGGGATCCGGATGACTGCCCGGTGCCCGGTCAACCGGGAAGTCGGGCACGTCGTCTCCGACCCACTTGCCCTGTTCCTGATCCCACCAAATGTATTTCTTCCGCTCGCTCCACGGTTTACCGGCGGGGTCTGCGGACGCCCGGTTGTAGAGGATCCGACGGTTGGCCGGCCATGCCCAGCCCCATTCCGGTGCCGCCGGCCCCTGTTCCTGGCCCGGCTTACGGTTGGCGGCGTGGTTGAAGCCGTCAGCGTACACCCCGGTGTAGATCCAACAGCCGGCCGCCGTTGTACCGTCAGCGCGGAGTTGGGTGTAGGCGGAGAGAGGCTTGCCGGCGTCGGGACCATCCAGATGACGGCCGTTAATCTCCGCAAGCACGGCCTCGCCATCCGGCTCGCCGTGTTCATCCGTGGGATAGTCCCAGGTCAGATCGAGCAGCGGACGGTCGCGTTCGTCCTCGGAACCGGCCAACTTCTCCCGGATCCGTTGGCCCAACTCGAAGAAGAACTGCAGTTCGCTTTGGCACTCCCCTGGCGGCGCCACTGCCTGGTGACGCCACTGCAGCAGCCGCTGGGTCTGCGTGAACGAGCCCGCTTTCTCCACATGGGTTGCTGCCGGCAGGAAGAACACCTCGGTCTCGATGTCCTCGGTGCGCAGTTCCCCGGATTCGATTTCCGGGCTGTCCTTCCACCAGGTTGCCGACTCGATGAGGTTCAGGTCACGCACCACAAGCCACTTCAAATGCGACATGGCCATGCGTTGCATCCTGCCGTGGGCCGATCCCACCGCAGGATTCTGTCCGACCACGAAATAGCCTTCCACCTCGTCCTCGAGCATGGAAATGGCGGTCTCATAGGTACCGTGTGCTCCGGTCAGCCTCGGAAGGTAGTCGTAGGCCCAGTCGTTGTCCGCGTTCGCGGCCTCACCCCACCAGGCCTTGAGTAGGCTGATGGTGTAGGCGTCGGCGTCGGCCCAGAAGCCCTTTTGCTGTTTCGACCCGATCGCTGCCAGATACTCGCTGAGGCTGTCATGCCGGCCGGCACTGGGCATGGGAAGGTATCCCGGCAGCAGGTTGAACAAGGTGGGAATGTCCGTTGAACCCTGGATGCTGGCATGGCCGCGCAGGGCCATGATGCCGCCGCCCGGGCGTCCCACGTTTCCAAGCAGCAGCTGCAGGATGGCCGCGGCCCGGATGAACTGCGCTCCCAGGGAGTGCTGGGTCCAGCCAACGGCGTAGGCAAAGCAGGTGGTCCGGTCGCGTCCCGAGTTTTCCGTGATGGTACGGGCAAGATACTCAAAATCCGCCACGCCGATGCCGCACATGTCCCTGACCATCTCCGGGGTGTAACGGGCGTAGTGGCGCTTTACGATCTGAAAGACGGTCCGCGGGTCCTGCAGTGTGGCGTCACGCTGCACTTGTGCATGCTCCAGAGCCGGGCCGCCACTTCCGAAGGCGTCGCCAGCAGCACGGGCGGACGCCTCGGCACCGTGTTCAGAGCGAGGCCCCGGCTCATCAATCGTGCCCTCACCCCGTTCCGCGTATCCCCACGATGAAGTGTCATACGCCCCCTTCTCCGGATCGAAACCGGAGAACAGCCCGCCCAGGTCCTCAGCGTCGCGGTAGTCCTCATGGATCAGGGCGGCGGCGTTGGTGTACGCGCTGACGTACTCCTTGAACCAGAGGCCGTTGCTGATGACGTAGTTGATCAGGGCGCCCAAGAGCACGACGTCAGAGCCGGCCCGGATCGGAATGTGCTTATCCGCCACCGCGGAGGTCCGTGTGAACCGGGGGTCGATGTGGATGACCTTCGCTCCGCGCGCCTTCGCCTCCGCTACCCACTGGTATCCCACAGGATGGCACTCGGCCATGTTGGAGCCCTGGATGATGATGCAGTCGGCGTTGGCCATGTCCTGCAGCGATTGCGTGGCACCACCGCGTCCAAACGAGGCCCCCAAACTGGGAACCGTGGCGGAGTGTCATATGCGGGCCTGGTTCTCGGTCTGCACCGCCCCTGCAGCCGTGAAGAGCTTCTTGATCAGGTAGTTTTCTTCGTTGTCCAGGGTTGCCCCGCCCAGCGAGGCGATACCCATAGTGCGGCGCAGCAGCCGGCCCTGGTCGTCTTCCTGCTGCCACGTCCTGCGGCGCGTCTCGATAAACCGGTCCGCCACCATCTCGACCGCTGTTGCCAAATCCAAATGTTCCCACTCGGTGGAACGCGGCGCACGGTAAAGCACACGTGTCTGCCGGCCCGGCGAGTTGACCAACTGCTCACTGGCAGAGCCCTTGGGACATAGCCGGCCGCGGGAGATCGGTGAATCAGGATCGCCCTCGATCTGGACAACCTTCTCGTCCTTGACGTAGACCCGCTGTCCACATCCAACAGCACAATAAGGGCACACACTCTGCACGACGCGGTCCGCAGTGGCTGTCCGTGGGGCGATTGCCTGAGTCCGGGGCGAGGTCACCGACGGCCCGCGGCCCAGCAGGTCGCCGGTGCTCAACTGCCGGACGACCGGCCATTGAAGAAAACTTCGCGGTGCCATTTCAGGAGCATATCCCAGACCACGTCGGGAGCAACAGGACGAAGTTGCGCGTGTCCTCCCCCCACAATGCACGTGTTGCACAGCTGGCGCGTGTTGACCTGACTTCCTCCATACCGTTGGAATTGACGACGAAATAGCTCATCGTTTCGCTTAGTGGTGGAACGACCGACCAGCAGGCAAAGCGAGGAACACGGTGAAGCAGAGTGATATTCCCGACGACGGTGGCGCGACCTGCCAATGCGGTTCCGATCCGAGCGATCCCCCCGGGGCCCTTACGATCAACCAGTTGCTACTTGAGAGCCGCATGGGGCTCGAGCGTGTTCACCCCTCGGATCTTGAGCGGGAGATGGCAGCGGGCGCCCTCGTTGTTGACACGCGGCCGGTCGATCAGCGAGATCGCGACGGTGATCTTCCGGGAGCGGTCGTCATTGACCGAAACGTTCTCGAGTGGCGGCTCGATCCTTCCAGCCCCCACCGGCTCCCGATCGCTGACGACCCCGCTCGCCGGATCGTGGTCGTCTGCAATGAGGGGTACAGCTCCAGCCTCGCTGCACACACCTTGCAACGGCTTGGGCTGACCCGTGCGACGGACCTTATCGGCGGTTTCCAAGCCTGGGCAGCGCTGCGCAGGCAGTCCGACTAAATACCTTTTATGTTTCGGCGCTAATAGCTGGCCGAAACAGGGCCCACCTGGCCCGGAATCCAGCGGTTTCAAGGGCAACGGCACGCGATGAGTCGCCGTCAGTTATGCCTGATTGGGTTGCGCAAAGAGTGCGTAAGATTCAATCGCCACCTCGCTTGCAGGCCCTATCGAGGCGGAACGCCCGGCTGGAACGGCCATCATCGAGACAAAACGGGGGGTTCTTTGGACCAACGTCCGATAAATCAAACTGGAAAGCCATCGGTACTGTCCGTCGTCCAACTTGTTCTCAGCATCTGCGCCTTGGTGGCAACAAGCGCCGCGGCCATCCTGTGGAATCCGAACGACACAGACTTCATCACTCGCGCCGACAATGCGAGGTGGAACTAGACCATGCTCTTACCTCACCAAATGGAACTCCCGCTCGTCGTCAACGCCTCAGTTCTTGCAACGTTTGTCCTCGTCGTGACCGCCCTCGTCGGCGTGCTGGCCTCACGCCGACGGGCCGGGGTCAGAACTCCTCCCCAGCTCGTCGCGTTCACGCCTCACGGCAAGGCGTCAGGGAATCAACAGGCCCAGAGTCAAGCCCAGGGGAAACGAGATGCCCACCGTATGGACGGTGAATAGCGCCACCGAGGGCCAGAAAGTTAGCCTCCCAGTTAGCAACCAGCAAGGACGATCTGATGACGCCAAGTAGGGATCTACTTCTAAAGGGACCTCGAGGGCGCCGACTGTGTCTTGAGCTGGCGATGGAGCTGGATCCGGATGTCATGACGGCGGCATTCTGGTTGGCGTACGAACTCGATAGTGGGAGGGGAACATCCAACGTCCTGCTGACCGCTTCCTCTCCCGGTGACCTTGCGAGTCCGCCCCCGCCTCCGTCACCAGAGCAGCTCGTGGCCAGGCTCGCTTCGCTGAACTTCGCCGGCCTTGATGGTGAACAGATGCAGGCGGCCCTCGGGCGGTCGGTCGACACCGCAAGATATTGGCAGGCGCCCGATGGAGAGGACGTGCTCGCAGCACTCCCGGTCATTGCCGCTGCTCTGACCCCGGTCGCCGAACAACTCTTGGCAGCACCCGGCATCCAGTGGTACTGGCAGCCCCGAAGGGTTGAGCAGTGGGCGATTGACTGGCGATCTGCAGTTGACCGGGCACCGCTGCCGAAGAGTCCGCGACAAACGCTGTCCGAGTGGGGCCGCAAGGAACGTGCCGGGGAAGAACGGGCTGCACACGAACTCCCACGCGACCCGTACGCCAACGTCTCTGGAACGTGGTGGTCGATCCCGCACGGGCTGGTCCACACCGTTGGGCAAGTCCCGGCCGCCCTGAGCCTCGTAGAAGATTCCCTGGGCTGGGAGCATGCGACTACGATTCCGGTCCGGGGAGCGGGCCGGACTCTTGAGATCGGCACAGCAGAAGACTGGATATCGCTGTGCCGCAAATTCCCGCTGGACGTCACCACATCCCGGCGACACGACTGGTTCCGCACCACCGGGCGCCCCGGCCGATGGGTTATCCCGGATTGGGAACAAGTGGCCTTCATTCCCATGGTCTTTGTCAGGGGTTCCCGACGATTTCGCACACGCTTCCACCAACGTCGAAAACGCCATCCACGAGGAATGGAAATCCCACCTCGCACCCCTTGACGCTTTGGCCGGCGTAGAAGCCGCCGCTCGCGAATACACTCAGGCCGGCCGCCGGCTGGACAAGACCGTCGCGGCCGCGAAGTCAGCGGGGGCATCCTGGGCGGACATAGGCCGCGTCGTCGGAATCAGCCGACAATCGGCACACGAACGCCGGGCCGACAAATAATCGACCCAAACCCCGAGCAGTTTGTGCTCAGATGTGTCTCATCCGCTCCGACTGGGATTCCCGACACGCTTCCGACGACGTCCCGTTTCCTTGGAACCGGCACACTCAAAACGGGGTGCTCCCCAGCAGCCCGAGTTCGCGGACGGCCGCGTAATTTGACCATCCGTCATGTTGTCCCAAAAGTACCGCGCCAATTACCCGGGATCCGGCTATCGTCATCGGTTCCCCCGCAGTGCAGGTAGTTGCCGCCGAATTAAAGCACCCCGGATCGTTGGCCCGGTCGGTTCAGGACCTCAGCAACGCCGGCCACCGAGGCGGTGTGGGCATAGAAGAAGTCGCATTCCACGCACGTGTACGTGACTTCAACCAGCCCTCTGCGCGGCGGCATGGGGGTGTCGATGGATTCGATGATCAAGTACTCATCCGTCTGGCATTGAGTGCACCAGAGTCGCTGCCCCTCCCCCGGACCTGCTGGGCGGGCCAGGCTTGCGCGGATGGGAAACAGTCGACATTGACAGGCTCTTTTGTCCGGGAAGGTGGCCCACATCCACCAGGCCCCGCTTCCCTCATCGTGGTGTCCCCCGTGCATCAGGTTGACTCCCGGTCCGGGCCCTGACAAGGAAACTGCCCAGAGCAGGACCCAGCCCGCTCGGGGCACGCCTGCGTCACGTTCGCACTTGGAATGACCGGTATCCCCCAGCGGCCGGGCCCATGGTCCTTTGAAGATGGAACCGGTTTGGGACCCGCGCGGAGACGCGACACTCACAGGATGCAGATAGCCCCCGCGCTCGATCCTGAGGGGAGAGCGCGGGGGCCGTCACTGAGGCTTCCATCCGCCATTGGGGGGACACGGAGGAACCTGCCCAACATAATTGACCTGAAATCTCAAGTCAAACGCAAACCCACGCGCCGCCCGCGTGGGAACTCCCGAGGGCCCGGCCCGCATTTCGTATTCATAAGGCTGCTGTGTATTCTCAGATGCGCCAGACAGATCGGTCTGCCCGTCCCATTGCCTCTTTCACTCAGCACCCGAGAGCAATGCTTCGAACATTGAAAAGGCATCTCCCATGGAACCGTTGACCGATACAAACACCTTCCCCCTGTCTATCGCGCAGGTGGATGCAACGGTCTACGTCGAACCACCGCTGGCATCCGCAAAGCTCGAAAAGGCGCCAGCTGACCTTTTGGCGCTCCGGGAGCAACTGCTGGCGGCCGTGATTGCCCGGGTCGGGGAAGTAGAGGCCGCAGAGTGGGCCCTCGATCAGGCGAAAGCCGCCTGCGATGTGCAGATTGCGGCCGCCCTGGCCGCGGGCGTACCGGCCGACAAGGTTGCCACGGCCGCGGGCGTATGCGCCTCAGCCTTGCCTCAGGTCACGACGAAACCGGTGCCGGTAGCGGGTCAATCCCGCGTCGACCTCGGGAGCAGGACCGACGCGTCCGGTCAGCA
This sequence comes from Arthrobacter sp. NPDC058130, assembly GCF_042884475.1. Lineage (NCBI taxonomy): Bacteria > Bacillati > Actinomycetota > Actinomycetes > Micrococcales > Micrococcaceae > Arthrobacter > Arthrobacter sp. NPDC058130. Next base: position 386,602 of record NZ_JBHVTV010000003.1, on the reverse strand, counting down.
GATGCGCCCCGGCCGGTAGCTCCCGCGCCCAGTTTTGGTCATTACTTTCCGCTGAAAGGTGGCCGGGGAGCCCACCTCTCGGTCATCGAATGCCGCGGCCGGCACACGGCGGATCGGCCGTGGCAGGTTGCGGCGCGCTCCTGACGCCGAATGGGTGCTGATGTGGGACACAATATGGTCGGTGTCTACCGCCTGACGACCCGGATGGTGTGCAGTGATGGGTCGGCCGGGTCGGGAAGTACCATGCCGGCCTGCAGGCCCGATTCGAGGTAGTCGATGATGGCGGTGTTGATCTTCTCGCCGGGGACAATGACGGGGATTCCGGGCGGGTAGGGCGTGATCTGCTCGGCGGCTACGCGCCCTGCCGCGTCCCGCCTCGGGACGTCCTCTGTCGGGCCGAAGAAGGCATCGCGGGGCAGGGCCACCGTTTCAAGTTCCAGCTCCGAGGGTGAGGGCAGTGCCACCTGCGGTGGCGCGGGCATGGACGAAGCTGCCTCGATCAGGGCCTCCAGCCCGTCGAGCAGACGCCGGGTTGAGGCGTCGTCGTCGGCCATGGACAGTGTCGCCAGGATCCTGCGGTGGTCGCTAAGGCCGACGTCGAGCCGGCGGTGGTCCCGCAGCCAGTCGGCTCCCTGGTAGCCGCTGATGCCCAGTGCGGACAGGTCCATGAGGATCTGCATCCGGTCCAGGTCGTGGGAGGACTCGGCGGTGAGGAGTTCATCTTCGAGCACTTGGATGCCTGGGAGCGCGTCGATGGCCGTGCGGAGCCTGCCGGCCAGGGACAGTGCGTTGCCGAGCAGTTCGGTTCCGTGTTGGACCATTTGCCGGCGCCAGCCGTCGATGGCCGAGTAGAGGATGGCGTTGGGGCTGGTGGTCATCAGCAGGTCCGCGCAGGCGGCGAGGTGTGCGGGGTCCACCAGGTCGCCCTGCAGGTGGTAGACGGAGCCTTGTTCGAACCCGGCGCCCATCTTGTGCACGCTCACGACGCAGATGTCCGCTCCGGCGTTCATGGCCCAGGTGGGCAGGTCTTTGTGGAAGGGCAGATGCGCTCCCCAGGCCTCGTCGACGATGAGTGGTTTGCCCCGATCGTGGCAGATTTTCGCGATCGCACCGATGTCCGCGCAGGTTCCATAGGGTGTGGGACTGACGATCAGGGCTCCGGCGGCGTCAGGGTACCGTTTCCACATCTCTTCCACGTCAGCTGGCGACGGCGGGTGTGCCAGGTGGAGCTGGGGATCCCAGCGCGGCCTGATCCAGCGGGGCTGGATACCGGAAAAGACCAGTCCGGCGACGATTGATTTGTGGGCATCGCGGCTGATGAGAAGGTCTCCCTTGCCTGCCGCCACGGCCAAGACGGCTGCTTTGACAGAGAGTGAGCTGCCGCAGGTTGAGAAGAAGGCCTGTTCAGCTCCGACAGCCTCCGCCATGAGCTGTTCGGCCTTTTTCAGGTAGCCGCCGGAGGAGGTGCGGTCATCCAGACCGGCGGAAACCAGGACGTCGGAGCGGAAGGTTTCAGCTCCGAGGACGTCCCGGACCCGGGGATCCGCTCCGTGGCCCTGCCGGTGCCCCGGAGGGGTAAAACCGTAGCGATCCAGGCGGTGATACTCGGCCAGCGCCTCGATCAGGGGCGCTTCATTCTGGTCCATCAGTCACTCTTTCCTGAGTTGTCGGTGCGCACTTTTGTGGTGCTCCCGCTGCTTACGTCATGGAACTGGCCACTGTAGTTACCTGTCCTGTCAGCTGCCTGAGAGAGTGGCCCGGAGTCAGATGCCGCCGACGATGATTCTGACCGCGGTGGTGCTATATCCCGCGTCGCCGGACCGGCAATTTTCGCAAGCTACGCTCGACCCCCTGCGTCGTTTCCTCTGGAGGGGGTGCTGCTTTCCGGCTCATCGTGGCCGTTCCGGTGCTGTTCGCGCAGGTCGCGTCCGCGGCGGATGTCCTCTTCTTCGCGGGCCTGGAATTTGTCGCTCTGTTTCGTGTCCCGCGGTGGCAACTGGATGGTCTCTTCAGCCTCGATGCCGGCCTGGAGTTGGCGGCCGCGTTCCATTTCGGCGTCGAACTCCGCGCCGAACAGCAGTGACATGTTCAGGATCCAGAGCCACAGCAGTGAGATGATGACGCCGCCGATTGCACCGTAGGTCTTTTCGTAGCTGGGCAAGTTGTGCCATTACCTATAGTTCGTGAAACCGCGGCAACCTCCGCCGAAAAGCCGGGACTTCGTAGCTTCACCGGCCCCGAGGGACACAGTTCCAAGGTGCGCCGCCCCGGTAGGATGCGCCGTTAGAGCAGCCCGGACCCGGAGACCAGCTGCGCGCGGCCTTCTTCGAGACGGTACGCGACGCCGAGCACCGCGGTGGAGGAATCCTTCACAGCGGAGGCGATGACCTGGGAGCTCTCCAGCAGCCGGTCCACCGTCTGCCGGGCGTGCTCGATGACCATGTCGTTGACCTCGGTATTGTCATCGCGCAGGGAGGCCAGCACCGACGGGGTGATGCGTTCGACCAGGTCCCGGATGAAGCGCGGCGGCATATCCCCGGTTCTCACAGCGTCCTTCGTTGCGGTCACGGCCCCGCAGTTGTCGTGGCCCAGGACGACGATCAACGGGACGCCCAGGACCGAGACGGCGTACTCGAGCGATCCCAGCACAGCGTTGTCGAGCACGTGCCCGGCGGTCCGGACCACGAAGGCGTCACCCAGGCCGAGGTCGAAGATGATCTCCGCGGCCAGCCGGGAGTCTGCGCAGCCGAAGATGACCGCGAAAGGGTGCTGGGTATCAACCAGCTCACTGCGCCGCTCGACCCCCTGGTTCGGGTGCAGGGCCTCGCCGGAGACGAAACGGGCGTTGCCTTCAAACAGGCGCTGCCATGCTTGGGCGGGGCTGAGAGTGGTAGTCACCCCTGCCACGTTACTCGTCCGCGCCTTGGGTCGCAGAGAGATTCCCGGCGGTGGACCGGACTTGAAAATCCGCTGGGATGTCATTCGGAGGACGTCAACAACGGTCGTTTGAGTAGTCGCCTTGAAGGGGCTTCCATGGGCCTCTGACCGCCGAGGGAATAAGCACGAGAACTCGGGTATCCGATCACAGCCGCCGCGGCCGGTCGAGACCATCATCCAGACGTAGCCCTGGTCGGCTCTCAACTCCTCAAAACAGGCCAGTGGCCCGGAGTCGTGGATGTCGCCGAAGAACCGCTGCGCGTACATCGGCCAGTGGGTGGCGGTGAAGATCCGCTGGGACCTGCGCGTCGACAGCACCGAGAAAGCAGCACTGGTCCGCTACGCGGACTCCTGTCCCAACGTCACTCTCACGGTCACCCGCGCTCAAAAGAAACACCCTCCCCGCGCTCCCCCGGGTCTGGCGATAGCCAAGCCAAGGCAATGAGTGGTCGGGGCCCGACGATTGCCAGCCGCCAGGACTGCCGTGCCGGCAGCTTCGGCCGGGCTGGAGCACACGGGTGCTCTCCCGGCCCACCGGCTGCAAGCGCTCGAGGGACGATTCGATGTCTAAGGGCCTGACCGCGCAGCAATCGCTGCGCTTGGCTCGCCATGATCCCGTGGTGATTCGGGGGCAGGCTGGCTCAAGTGCTGGCGGGTGCGTCCATCTGGAAACCGCATCTGCACCGCAGCACGTAGGCAGGGAAGTATCCCGTTATATGGTCCAGCGGCCCGGGTTGCCGGGACGCGGCGTTTTCGGCCTGCGGCACCAGGAGGGACATGGGTTCCCTGCAGTGGACGACGCCCAAAATCCGGTTGGTGACGCCGCCGTCGAATCCCGCACGGCGCAGGATGGCAGCGGCGGACGGTGCGGTGGTTACCAGGACCTGGGAATCGCCGCACGCGGTACAGGTGACGCTCAGGGTGAGGATGCCCTCCCCCGCATCAAGGACCGTGATGGAGGCGGCGATCACGTGGCGGTCGGTGCGGCAATTCATACACCAGGGTCGTCCGATTCTCGACTGGTCAGCGCTGCGTGCCGGAGGTAACGCTCAAGCGGCTCAGACCAGACCTGGGTAGCTCGACAGGATGTAGTCATTGGCCGCGGGACCCGTCATGCGAAGCGGCGTGTGTCCGGGACGGATCCGTTTTTCTCGCATGGCAGCCCAGAAGGCGTCTTCGGGCCGGGGCACCGTCTGGGACAGGAAGCACCAGCTGGTGTAAAGGCCATAGAGGCAGTCCCGTCCGAGGACGGACTCGGAGGCGGCGTCGGGGGCGGTGGCTTCCTGGAGGAACTGGTCATACTGCGAATCTGCCATGGTTGGCTCGTTTTCCGCTGGGTGCGTTGTGTGCTGCCGGGGGCTACAGCAGCTGATACTTGGACGCCCTGCACGAGGCGGCAAGAGTTGGGCCCGAACGGCCATGTAACGAGAAGCCCCGGCTCTACGACCCGTGATTACGACTTCCCTACACTGTAGACAGTAAGCGTAGACTGCAGTGTAAGCAAGCCCCCTGACCCACCTCCACGAGCGGTCTCTCCTTGGGACCGGCCGCCGCCCGATCCGGATCGGAAACCATGTCCCCCGCAGAAACGCCGGCCCCCACCCCGGCCCCGCCGAAGCAGCGCCTGAGCCGTGAGCTGGTCCTGTCCGCCGCCCTGGCGGTGGTTGACGCCGAAGGACTCGACGCGCTCACCATGCGCCGGCTCGGACAGGAAATCGGCCGGGACCCCATGAGCCTGTACCGCTACGCCGACAACCGGGCAGCTCTACTGGACGGCGTCTCGGAGCTCGTCCTGAACGAACTGGTCATCTTCCCCCAGGACCCCGACTGGCAGGCCCAGCTGAGGCGCATTGCCCACGACCTGCGCGACCTTGCGCTTCGGCACCCCAACGTCGTTCCCCTGCTCGTGACCCGCCCGCTGTCGACACCTCTGGGCCTGCGGCCCCTGGGCACGCTCCGGCCCCTGGAACAAATCCTCTCCCTGCTGATCGACGCCGGATTCGCCCCGGCCGATGCCCTCCACGTCTACCGCGCCTACTACGGCTACCTGTACGGTCACATCCTCAACGAATTGCAGGAATTCATCGTGGACCCGGAGGAGAACGAAGCCCTGCTCCGCCTTGGCCTGCACCGGCTGCCGGCCAAGGAATTCCCCCGCCTCCGCGCCCTCGCCCCGGTCCTCGCCGACTACGACGGAATGGCCGAACTGGATCAGGGCATCACCATCCTGCTGACCGGCCTCGCCGCCCGCCTCTCCCCCAAAGCGTAATCAGCGACTTTCGAAAGGCATCACCGATGTTGCTCCTCGTCGGCCTCAACACAGTCGTGAAAAACCTGCCCGGCCGGACGGCAACCTGCCAATACTGCGGCCGGCTGGTCCACCACCACCTGCAGGAACGCGCCACCAAGTTCACGCAGTTCTTCATCCCCGTCCTGACCACGTCCAGGACCTTTCGCATCACCTGCTCGAACTGCGGCCAGACCTCGGCCATCAAACCGCGACAGAAAAAAGCCCTGGCATGGTGAGGCGGAACTGTCACCCCCGACTTGAATCCCATGCCGGAGACGGACACCCGCGTAGCCGGCAGTCAGACTCCCCCGGTCATCGCACCCCGTTGAACCCTGCGGCCGCCACGCGGACCGCATCCGGGCGCCCGAATCCTTGGACTGGAAAAAGCTGGTCTTCCGGTACTTCTTCTCAGGCTCCGGCGCGGGCTGACTTGGATTCACCTGAACCTGCTGCGGAACTTGCTGCACCGGCTGCACCTTTCCCGCCGGCCACAATGGTCAATGATTTGACTTCACCTACGGTGCTATCCGTCAACCACTGGCAACCCACCCTCTCCGTTGAGCACCCGGCCAAATGAACAGCAGTTTCAGGGAATTTCGGCTGAATGCAATCAGCGAGCCATCCGAGAGTCACAGCAATTTTCACGCAGCAGCCAAGCTGCCTCCCGAGGAGACAAAGCCACTCGAACCAACATGCCGGGAAATGACCCATCGCACGACCAAAGGCAGGGCAGCGCACCACCATCCTCAGCAGAGCGCCTGCGGCCAGACATCATCAGGCACAGGCCTCCGTGTCCCCGGCAGGGTCAAGCGACCAGGAGCCACCTTCGCTGTTTGTGACTCTGGACTCCGCTGCCCACGCGCTGCGCAATTATGAATTCACCTTGGGCGCTCCCGGATGCCGGAAACACGAATAAAGCAGACATTAGGTGTTGACACTGTCAACACCCTCTTTGGCAGGACAAACAGCGCGCCCGCAACTCTCTTGACGACCAGGACGAGCATTCCAAGAAAGTTCGGACCAAGGTCGACGACGTCATGTCGTACCCGCAAACCAGAGCCATGAATAGGTGTTGGCCAACCACGACCAACCCGACAGAACCGGAACGAAGAACCACATAACCCCAAACGACAGCAGGCGGAAGGCCCGCTAGCCAGGGCCTTGAACCCGCCACACACACAACGTCAGAGGCCACCGCGGCGGCCAGGCCACAGACCGCAACAAGCGTCAGAGGGACCCGAGCAGGGTCAATGTACACACGTTAAAGCAAAAGCCCCCTCTGACGAGGGGCTTGCGTGCCCGCGGTGGGACTCGAACTGCATTCCCTCCCCCGCAAACACTGGATTCCCCCGGAAACATAACGAATCCGGGCCGATCCGACCGATGTACGACACGATCCGCAGCCCAAAGTGTGTACTTTGTGCACACCCCAAATTGGCCACGTCAAAGCTCTCAGTCCAACGACCGCACCCCGCAGCGAAGGGAGGCGGTCCTTCTTTGTCCTAACAGATTTTGTTCAGCGCGAAAAAACTTCTGCGGTTTCAAATCCGAGGCCGGCGGAACGCCACAAAAGCCCAGACACTCGTCCAGCCGCCCGGCCAGCATCCCGGATCTTCAGGTCCGCTGTCACGTCTTCCTGTCTCCTCATGACCCGACCGGCACAGACTCACATAGAAGTCAGGAAGCAGCCAACCGGCAAAGCCCACGAACCTGGTGCCTAGCGCCTGACGAGATACCTGGCAATCAGCCCGGTGCTAACTTCAAGTGAGACATCGCCGGCTGCCCCACCCACGACGAGTTCAAATGCCGCATCTGCGCTGAAGCTGCCGTCGACCAGCGGGGGGAGCCACACCACCGGCTTCAGCAGCGCGGCTGCCTTCATCGGCAGCTGCGGATAGGCCTCCGTCCCCAAGACCGTTGTTGCCGACCGGACCAAAGCCGAGGAGAGGAGTCCAATGTCACTTGCTTGGACCCGTACCGGTCAACGACCTGCACCGCATCCCCTCTATCCCGAGGTACACGGTCACGCATCCTCAAGGCGCGTCAGGAGCTCCGCGTCATGGCTCATGGCGAAATCCAAACCCTCGCCAATCTCACTGCTGCCCCCGTGACGCTACAGCACCAGCTCTGCACCCTGGAGCAGTAACGGCGGACAGAACGCCATTCTCGCGGCCCGATGCCACAGCGATGCCACAGCCACCATCTGTCAGCACCACTGGTGGGGCCGGCTACGAGCAAGTTGGGACGTTCTGCCCTAGCGCCTAGGTCTCATGGACCCAAAAGTGAGCTCATGACTCCCAAATCGGACCGTGGTCTATGCCTACGGCCTGTGATCTGTCCCCTCCAAGGAGCACAGGGAATCCAGAGACCCGTTCCCGTGGACCGAAAATGATACCAACACAAAATGTCGACCGGGTGAGCGCCGAGGACTTGATGTCTCTGGACGCTGACATCGGCTCAACGCCAATGCAAGTGGGGGCCATCCTCATGCTCAGCACGGAACCCGGTGAGGACCCGGTTTTCCTCCTGAATGCACTAATGCTTCGGCTCGGCGCTGTTCCCCGGCTGCGTCAACGGCTGGTCTCTGTCCCCTTCGGCTGCGGGCGTCCAATTTGGGCAGATGATTCCGGCTTTGACCCGGCCCGTCATCTGAGCGCGATCGCATGTCCGGCGGCTGGCCGTGAGGAGGCCGTGCTGAAGATTGCGGCAGAATTGCTGGTTACTCCGCTGTCCCACGACCGTCCCCTCTGGGCGGCCAAGCTCGTTACCGGCGTAAGTCAGGACCGGTCAGCGCTTGTTTTCGTTTTTCATCATGTCCTCACTGACGGGATTGGAGGTATCGCCGTCCTGGAGGCCTTGGCAGCCGCGGAAAACGGGTGGGATGACCGCCGGGAGGCAGGGACTCCACACTCGGCGGCGCACCTGGTCATTGACGCTGCACGGACCCGGCTCAACGCGCTGGCCCGACTGCCCGCTGCGCTGCGCACAGCAGCCGCCGGAGCCTTCGAGCTGAGACTGACGGGCAAAACCCGGGCTGCCCGCACGTCACTCAACCGCCCGACGGGTCCGCAACGGACGCTTGCTGTCCTCCGCTGCGAGGTGGAAACAGTCAGAACCGCCGCACACCTGCAAGGAGCCACAGTCAACGATCTCATCCTCGCCGCCGTCTCGACAGCCCTGCACCGCCTGCTGCTGGCGCGGGGCGAAGTCGTCGACGAGTTCGTGATCTCCGTACTGTTTTCGGCACGTCGCCAAACAACAGTCACCCACCTGGGGAACCGGAGCGGAATAATCCCCGTGCCCGTTCCCGCCGTCGGTCCGGTCAACGGCCAATTGGCAGCAGTAGCCGCAACAATGAAGACTGCCAAGCAGCAACCCCCCGGAGCCTCCGCTGCAATCCTCGGTCCCATATCGCGGGTCCTCGCGCACCTAGGCGCCTACCGCTACTTCATAGACCACCAACAGCTTGTCCATACTTTCGTCACAAATCTGCGGGGACCGGAACGCGCCCTAGTGATCGCTGGCACGCCGGTAACCGGCATCATTCCGCTCGGAGCAATCAGCGGCAACATCACGGTGGCGTTTGCAGTACTCTCATACGCCGGCACACTGACCATCACCACAATCGCTGACCCCGAGACATGCCCGGACCTGACAAGACTGCGTGACGAACTTGCCAGGGCCTTACAAGCTCTGACGGTGACTGGACCTTCGTGAGCTTTGACCCAAGAATATCCGGCCCCAGTAACACACCCACACCCCGCGCCCTTCCCGGTTCAACAGTCCGACCTCGTGCAGGACCTTCAGATGATGGCTGATCGTCGGCTGGGACAACTCAAAAGCGTCGTTCAGGTCGCAGACGCAGGCCTCATCGCCTTCATGGGAGGCCACCAGCGACATCAGGCGTAACCGTATTCACGTCCATCTATGTTTAGGCAAGGGTCGGGCCGCCTCCTGCAGCAAGGCCAGCAGTTCAAACCGTAAGTTTGGGCGTCTTACAAGCCCGGGACCTGGTCCGTCCAGCCCACACGACCGAACCGTCGTGCCCCCGAGGCGAATGAGGAAATACCTGCCGCACAACGGCCCCGGCCCAGGCCCAGCTTGACCAGGGCCCACGCCTAGACCCGGGCGCAGCACCCTCAGAGTTACGCCCTGTTAGCGGCTGAGCTGCCGGGTCGTGCTGGCCGCTCCGAGTTTGTCCGGGTTCCTGATCAGGTAAAGGCCGGTCACATGGTCATTGTCGGATTGCACAATGACTGCCAGGTCAACAACGTCCCCGCTGTAAATCACGATCGCCGGCATCCCGTTCAGTGACGACATCTCGACCCGCATATCGGGAATGGGTTTTTTGGCGATGCCGACCAGGAAGCGCGCGATGTGGTCCGCGCCGACAACGGGTCTGCGGGCGGCCGAGACTTTTCCGCCACCGTCCGACAGAAGGACGGCCCCGGGTGCGAGGACATCCATAAGCGCCTGAACGTCGCCCCCAAGAGTGGCTGCGACAAACCGGTCGGTGACCGCCTTTTGCCGCTGTGCGTCCACCTCGAAACGTGGTTGCCGCGCCTGCACGTGCGCCTTTGCCCTGCTTGCTAGCTGGCGGACGGCCACCAACGACTTGCCCGTCGCCTCGGCAATCTCGGAGTAGGGGAAATCGAAGACCTCGCGGAGGACGAAGACCGCCCGCTCGTCCGGGGACAGGCTCTCGAGGACGACGAGCATGGCAAAGGACACCGAGTCAGCCAGTACGGCATCATCGGCAACATCGGGGAGTGTCACTACAGGCTCTGGCAGCCAGGGGCCGATGTAGTCTTCCCGACGCCGTTGAGTTGTCCGCAGGGAATTCAGGGCCTGGCGGGTCACGGTTTTGGCCAGGTAGGCCCGCTGGTTCCCGATGCCCTCTGCGTCCACAGCCGACCATCGCACATAGCTTTCCTGGAGGACGTCCTCGGCGTCCGTGACCGTTCCCGTGATTTCGTAGGCAATGGTGAACAGCAGGGAACGGTGCTCCTCAAAAACGGTTGCCGATCCCACGGCCTTACCTGGCTTCCACCGGCATGGCGACATCGGCCGGCAGCGGGCCCTTGGGCCACGTGAACGAACCGCTCCGGCGCAGCTCGCCCCGGATCCAGGACAGCGTCAATCGGCATACCTGCTCTTTCGCGAGCCCGGCAAGACGACCCCCGACAACGAACGGGCGGGGCCGGTCGTCGGCAGTAACAGTCTGGATGAGCCCGGCCTTGCGCCCCAGGCTGATGCACCGGAACACGTATCCGGCCGACAGTGCGGCCGGAGACCTGTTCTGCAGGCGGGCGATGATGTTGTCCGCTGCGTGCGCGCCCAGTGGCAAGGCCGACGCGCAGCTCATCCGAAGGTGGCTGCCGACGGAGTCCGGAACCCGCACGGCATCGCCTGCCCCGAAGATCTCAGGGTAGTCCGGACAGGACAACGACTCGTCGACGATAAGCCTGCCTTCCGCATCGGTTGGCAGTCCGCTGTCACGCGCCAGGTCCGGCACGCTGAACCCGGCCGTCCAGACCGTGCAGTCAGAGTGCAGCGTAACCCCGCCGGCAGTAGTAAACGTCGAGTCGTCACACCGTTGCACGCCGGTGTTCTCCAGCATTTCGACACCCAGCGCCGCAAGCCGGTTCCGCACCGCGCGTTGACCTGAACGGGACAGGTCGCCGCCGATGATCCCGCGGGAAACGAGGCGGGCCCGCAGCAGCGGATATCGCTCGGCAATTTCGGCAACGAGCTCGACGCCGGTCAGGCCGGCGCCAACGATGCTCACGGCAGCCCCCTCTCCCAACTGCGAAAGCCTGGCCCGCAGGCGGACCGCAGACTTTGCATCGCCAAACCCATACGCACCAGCCGGCACCCCGGACGACACGTGGCCGCTGCCTACGGCGTAGAGCAGCCCGTCATAGCCGAGCGGGGCCCGGCCGCTTGAGAAGTGCACCTGGCGGTTGTCCGGGTCGATCCGCGATGCACTGTCCTCAATGAAATCCGCACGGCCGCCCAGGACGGACCTGATCGGTACCGCCGCTGATGCCCTGCTCCCGGCGGCAACTTCGTGCAACCGGATCCGTTCGACAAAGTCGGCAACAGGGTTAACGACGGTGACTTGCAGGTCTCCCAGCTGCTTGCTCCCGGCGAGTCTGTTCGCCGCCATGACGCCGGCATACCCGGCTCCGATAATGACCACGCGGCGCGATGACATTTTCAACTCCCATCAATAGATCCGTTGTTGAATATAGGACACCGCCCCGCCCCGGGATGTGACAGCCACGCTCTCCGCGGCACATGCGGAAGTGGTTCTATCTGCGCACGTCGTGGTTCGGGGTATTCGAGTGGTCGCGCGGTTGCAAGCACCGCTGCCGAGGAGCACGCCACCCCTTCAAACGCAGCACGCGCCAAAATTGGCCCCGTTCCTATCATGGGGATTCACGCGTATTCTGAACACACGTTTCGCGCGCGAAGGCTGGACAGAAAATGGCGCCGAAGAACCGTACAGGATCCCGTCTGGCCGCGGCCCTCTCAAGGGTCCTCGGGTTCTTGACTGTGAGCGCGGTCTGCGGCGTGCTGGTCGCGAGTCTGGTGGTCCCCGGTGTCGCTGCTGCCGGCCTTGCGGTCAGGACTTCGATCACCTTCTTCAATGGTCTTCCCTCGGAGCTGGTGGTTGATTCGCCGTCACAGACAACCAAGGTGCTGAGCGCGGACGGGAAGCCGATCGCCACCTTCTATGCGGAGAACCGTGTGAAGGTCGGGTTGGACCAGATGTCCCCCTACATCAAGGATGCGATTGTCGCCATCGAGGACAGCCGCTTCTACGAGCACGCCGGTGTAGACCCGCAGGGGATTCTCCGGGCGCTGACATCCAACCTGACCAGCGGGGGGCGGCAGGGCGCATCCACACTGACCCAGCAGTACGTCACCAACGTGCTCAATGAGTCCCTGTTATCAGCGGACAGGGGCGACCAGGTCATCCTCAGCGGGCAGAAGAGTCTCGGCGATAAGGTGCGCGAGATGAAGCTCGCCATCGAACTGGAGAAAAAATACACCAAGGACCAGATCCTCGAGGGCTATCTCAACATCGTCTTCTTCAACCGGGACGCCTACGGCATCGAAGCCGCGGCGCGGCACTTCTTCAGCACCACGGCCAAGGACCTCACCCTGCCTCAGGCTGCCCTTCTTGCGGGGCTGGTTAACAGCCCCACCTTCTACGATCCGTCCACACATCCGGAAAACTCGGTCAAGCGGCGCAACCAGGTCCTGGAGGCGATGCTCCGCCAGGGCAAAATCACTCAAGCGGACCATGACGCCGCGGCTACCAGCAGCGTCGACCTGAAGATCGCCTCCGCGAAGCAGGGCTGCGCCGCAGCGGAAATGGCGGCGTACTTCTGCGACTACGTTTCCCACCTCATCCTGAACAACCCTGCCTACGGCGTTGATGTGGCCGAGCGCGAAAGGAAGCTCTACCGCGGCGGCCTGACCATCATCACCACATTGGACAGCAGGCTGCAGGCGGCAGCGCAGGCCCAGGTGGACGCCACAGCCGGGCCCAATCCGGACAAGTGGGGAGCATCCCTGGTTTCGATCCAGCCCGGCACGGGCAAAATCCTGGCCATGGCGCAGAACACGGTATTCCTTCCAGAACCCGGGAAATTCGATACGCAGCTGAACTTCAACGTCGATGCCAAGGACGCGAACGGCAACGACCTGAACGGAGCCGGCGGGTTCCAGCCCGGATCCACCATGAAACCGTTCACTTTCGCGGAATGGCTCAACGAAGGCAAATCCCTGGTCGCCGAGGTGGACGCCTCCCGGCGGACCTATCCGCTGGACTTCCCCTGGAAGTCCAGCTGCGGAAAGGTCCTCGGCGCCTACAATACGGCGCAGAAAACCCTCGGCGCCGCCGACGACCTCCAGAACAATGATGAGGGCTACTACCGCAAGATGCCCGTCAACTACGGGCTCTACAACTCCATCAACACGGCCACCTTCGCCGAGGCCGCCCAGCTGGACTTCTGCGGCATCCAAAAAATGGTCGACGCCGTGGGACTCCACAGCGGCGTGGACAACGCCCCCGTCAACATGCACCAGCTGGGCAACCTGCTGGGCGCCATCGGCGTGGCGCCGCTCCATCTGGCCAACGCCTTTGCCACCTTCGCCAATGACGGCAAATACTGCGCACCGATCGCCATCGCCGACGTGACCGATACGTCGGGAGCGAAGCTTCCACCCGAGGCCAGCAACTGCCGCGACGCCGTCAAACCCGAGGTCGCCCGCGGCGTGAACTCCGTCCTTCAGGACGTGCTGAAACGGGGCTCCGGCATCTACATCGAACCCAAAGTCCAAAACAAGGTCCCCGTCGCGGCAAAGACCGGCACCTCTAACAACAACGGCGCGACCTGGGTGGCCGGCTACACCACCGGCCTCGCCACCGCTTCCTTCTTCGGCGACACCCTGGAAGGCCAGAAACGGCCCGGCCAAAACGTCACCATCAACGGCAAGTTCTACAAGGCCATCGACGGGTACATGCTCGCCGGCCCGCAGTGGGCAAACTACATGGTGCAGGTTGCCGGACTCTACCCCGCCGCCGCATTTCCCCCGCCGCCCGAGTCCATGACCAAACCTCCGCCGCCTGGCCCTCCGCAGTGACGCACCTAACGCACCGGCAACTGACGGGAGCCTTCCGTGAAACCTCATTCCGAATCCATGCAAGGAGGATGCTGTGCCCGACCGATGCCCCGCCTACGAGGAGCTCGAACCTGACCGAAGGAACGGCCGGTTTCATTGGTGCCCATCGGGACTACTCCGTTGGCAAGATCTTCATGAAGGAGGACCCAGTGAGCGCCTCCGATGAGCTAGCCGCCATTGAAGCGCGGCTCGTCGCGGACGAGGACGAATACGCGGGCGGGGTCGTCGACAAGAACGTCCGGGACCGGCGCTACCTCCTCACTATGGTGCGCGAATTACTAGCCCGGCTGGAGAAGGTGGAAGCCGTGGCATGGGACTTCGCTGAGCGGGGCGTCCGGATCGAAGAGCAGTTTGACGGCAAGGGGACGATCCACACAGTCAGGGCAGCGGGCCTCGGCGATGGATACCGGGAAGCTGCCCGGAGCATCCGTGCAGCCTTGGGGCCGGCGGTGGGAGAACCATACGGCGACGCAGCGACAACCGCGATCACAAGCCCACCGGAGCACCAGCCACAAACAGCCTCACCGGCCCTCCCACCGGAGGCTCTGGCCGGATAGGGCCAGAGCGACAGCCCGAATTCCTCAAGGCCCGCATCCCTGCGCATGAAGCCGCAGAGCGTGCCATGTCCCGGGCCTGTGGCCCTGGTTCGGAGACCCGGGAGGTGACCAGTACAACGCGTGGCTCCGGCAACGAACGGCAGGACCGGACGACGTCTTTGGCGAACACGGCACAGGGGCACGGGTCACCAGTCCGTCCCATCGGGGAGCGCCCTCCTCTGGCAGCCTGCCGATTCCGGGACAGGCCTGTTTGGTCTGCCCGCGAGGGATTCGGACTGGTGGGGTGATCGTGGGGGCGTCGGGAATGCCCGTGCACCAGGCCAAGCAAGAGAGACCCGCACGTTGCTGTGGATAGCCATCATTCTCGCTGTTCCCTGGCTCCTCGGCTTGCTCGGCGGCATCGGCGGCGGGCTCATTCACCTGCTGTTGGTTATTGCCGTGGTCGTCCTGATCTTCCACTTCATCCGCGACAGGTCCCGCGCGTAAGCACGAACTGCACTGCGCCCCCGCATCTGCCGAACTGTCGGTCACTATGCATGACCGGAGGTCGCGCACTCCGTCCCGTTCGACGGCGAGGGGCGGTACGACTTTTCGACATTCTGGTGGCACTCTGGGACGCCACTGTTGGGGTCAGCCGCCGAAACGAACGGTGGTCACCAGGAAGATCAGTGCGAAGAGACCGACCAGGAGCATCGCCGCCTTGGGGTTGCCGAAGTTCAGGGTCCATCCCAATGCCGAACCGGCGCGGCACAAGCAGAGCGTGATCTTCCCTGTTGATGTAGAACAGGCCACCGCGCCAGTATGTGTCGTCGTCCCGGTGAGTCAGGCCCGTGTCCGCCTCGCTCCCGTCCGGATCCCGGTTATTCCTCGCCAAAATCACAACGGTGACCACGACGGCGGCCAGGATCGGGAGCGCGACCACCAACGGCGACCACGACGTGACTGTTCCGGTCCACATCAACAGCGATGATCCCAGCATTCCCACATCGATCATCGCGACCAGCCCGAGCAGCGCCTTTGCCCCCAGCGAGATGTAGTGCCGGGACCAGCGCACGGAGCCGGCCGGGTGTGCCGGGTCGAGGTCGGGCCTGCTGCGGATGATCGCGGCCGCCATTCCCGCGAGAAGTGCTGTTATGCCGATCTGCACGAACACCAGTGAGAACGCCGCACCGACCGACTTGGTGACCACCCGGTTTGGCACACCGTTCGCACCGTAGTGCACCACCAGCGTCTCGGGCATCGACGGGTAGCTGAGCACACCGATCAGCACCGTGGCGGCGGTGATGGTCACAGCCGATGCCAGCCAGAGCCAGGGGAAGCGGGGCGGATCAGTCCGCAGTTCGGTGCCCACCGCGATGCCTTGGTGCAGGCCCTTGTACCAGTCCACGGCGGTCTTTGCGGCCCGGATTTCCTGGTGGGCCAGAAAGAAGCATCCGTACCAGACGCCGTCGAGCACCAACACCGACAAGGGCAGCAGCAACGGGTCCGCGGTCACCGCGAAGAGGCCAACACCGGCCCCGCCGACGACGAACCCGCCGATAAGTACCCTCCACCGATAGATGCGGGCCTGCCCGACAACCGCCGGCTCTCCGACACGCCGGGCCGGCACCCGGACCCCGAAGGGCACGGTCGGACTGGTCACAGAGGGCAGCACCAGCGCCAGTAAGAGCACCAGTCCCACCAACACAAGACTCAGCACGATGGCAACGCTCATGGCGCACCCTCTCGCTGCCCGGCACCAGATGAATCGAGCACGGACCGGCAGGTCTCGAGAACCTCATCCGCCGGTAATCCCCGGGCCACGGCCTCAGCCAGAAGAGTCCGTGCCCTTGCCGTCCACTCGGAAGGAAACGGCGGGTCCGCGACCGTCGGCATCACTACCGCGCCAGCCTTGCGGCTGAGCCGGACCAGGCCCTGCTGACGCCGGGCTCGAACACATTTCCACCTCCGTGGACGGTGAACCACGCACCTTCACGCTGCGGGCCACACAGATATATCGCCGAGAAGGCGGCCAATGGAGGGTAGCCCATCGTCATGCCGACACAGTCATTCCCGGCATATAAGCAACCGAATTTCAGGTGAGCAGGAATCCGAACCAAAGCCGGTGGTGACCAGAGTTCCCTCTTCACGCCCTTCCCGCTGTTGGGGGTTCTGCAGACGAAACGGAAATTCGCTTAGAGCCAGGTCGTGGTGAAACTGTGCCTTTAGCCAGCGAACCCTCCCAGGCCAGGCGCGGGGGTGTTTTTCGTCGCCTCGTCCCCTGGATATCCTTCCCAGGCCAGCCCGCGCTTGGACGCAGAGCCGGCCCGGCAGGAAACCGACAAGAGGCACGCGCCAGATGCCCGCGTTCGCAAGGCGGGCCATATCCTGCCACAACACAAAACGCTAATAAGTAAGCCTGGCAATCACGTACGATTCAATTGGCTCCAAGTCGTCGGTACATGCACGAGGTGTGCGCAAGGGTTCGAGACCGGCAGGGCGGCCGTTCCCAGCGACCCCGGCCCGCAGGGCAATAGGAAGGTGAGTTCGGGGCCGGCGGCAGGATCCTCCACCTTAAATTCCCGGCGGCCGCACCACCAGGTCGGCCATTTGTTCAAGACCTTGGGGTGTCAGAGTTCAGCCAACCGCCAGTCCGCCGTAGTACCCCGCTCCCCCAAAAAATTTGAAGCACCGGAACGCTTCTTGCCTGCTTCCGATTCCAATTAGGTCGCTGAGCCGCCCCAAGCCGCAGCCAGGCCGCAACGCACCCAATGGAATTTCGGACTGCAAGAGTCGTTACGGACGTTTTCTATAAATCAGACGTAAGTGTGGACACCGTCAACACACAGTTTGGCAGGACAAACGTGACCGCAACTCCTCTGACGTCCCGGAGAAACTTTTCAAGAAAGTTCCTATCCAATGTCAGCGGAGTTATGTTGTCCCCCGCTCCCCCGGCCCATGAATAGGTGTAGGCCACCCCGGCCACCCGACCAAACCGGAACGAGGGACCGCAAAACCCCAGCTCACAGCAGGCGGAGGCCCAACCAGCCAAGGACTTGAACCCGCCACCCACACACCTGAACAGGCCACCGCGGCGGCCAGGCCACCACCCGCGAACCAGCCGTCAGGGCGACGCGACCACAAGCTTTGTCAACACATCAAAGCAAAATCGCCTCTGACGAGGGAAAACGTCGTGCCCGAGGTGGGACTCGAACCGTATTCCCGCCCTTGCAACCACTGGGAACTCCCGGAAACCTAGTGGCCCGCCTGAGCTACCTCCTGGCGAAGTAGCCGCCTTCAGCGGGAGGGTTCCGCCGCGCGGATGTTCCCGGTGTCACGACCGTTCCTGCTCGCCTCCACTCCCGCGCCGCTAACGGCAGGCAGCATCCGCACCGGGACGTGCTTCCGCCACTGCGTGGCGCGCTCGTAAGCGTGAGCGATCGCGAGCACCGCGGCATCTGCGTGTTCAGGCCCCATGATGTGCAGTCCAACGGGCTGCCCGCTGGCAAAGCCACAAGGCACACTGACGCCGGGCATTCCGGTGAGGTTCGCTGCGGAAAGCATACGCAGCGCAGTAGCCAATGAGTTCTGGGTTGTGGACCCGGTCAGTTCCGAAGACATCGAGGACGCGAGCGGTGCGATGGCCGGCAGCGTGGGCGAAACCAAGCCAGCAACTCCCGCGCTGACCATGGCCTCAGGTATGAACGACCGGAGGTAGCTCCGGACCTGCCAAGCCAAACGAATGTCATCCTCGGACACCAAGGCACCGGTCTCGATCATGACGCGTGTGCCAGGCAGATAGCGTCCGGCGGCACCCCTCAGCCGCTGGCGGTGATGGTGGGCCGCTTCCGACAGCGAAATCGCCACACTCGCGTGCAGGGCCAGGTCCAGATCGGGAAGCGACAGCTCCACGATCTTGATCCCCAGTTCCTCCAGCACGGACAATGCGTCTTCCACTGCAGCCACAACGCCGCGGGTTACTCCCCATTCAGACCATATTCGGCGGTCAACTCCAAGCTTTGTCTCTTCAGGAATGTCCTGGATCCGCGCGGAAACCGACCCTCCGAGCAAGGTCAGCCCACGCGGTTCCACCATCCCGTCAAAGAGCATCGCGCAATCTTCGACACTCCGGGCGATCGGTCCCACATGGTCCAGCGTGTGGCTAACGTGAAGGACCCCGGAGGAAGACACGACGCCGAAACTGGGCTTGAGCCCCACCAAACCGTTGACGGCGGCCGGGTTTCGCACCGAGCCGCCGGTATCCGTACCCAGGGCACCGGGACCACTTCCCACGGCGACAGCGACGCCGGACCCGACGCTGGAGCCGCCAGCGTACCGATCAGGATCCAAGGGGTTGCGTGACGGTGGCACCCCTTGCCCGAAAGCGAATTCATGTGTTTGAAGTTTGCCCAGGATCACGGCACCGCTGGCCCGTAGTCGATGTACGACCCCGGCGTCGTCCTTCGCGATGTTCCCCCGCAGGCTCTCCGAGCCGCCTTCGCTCGGCATCCCGTGGACGTCGATGACATCCTTCACCCCCAGCGGAATGCCGTGGAGGCTGCCATCGAACTGCCCGCTGGCAGCCTGCCCGTCGGCCAGGATGGCCGCTTCGCGCGCGCCTTGCTGATCCACGTATGTCCAGGCGTGGGCGTAGACTTCAGTGTCCTGAATCCGGTCCAGAACCGAGTCGAGGAGTTCAACGGCCGAGAGCTCCCGCCGTCGGATGAGTCCGGCCGCCTCGGCGATGCCCAGTTCCCATGGTTCGGTCACGGTTTCGCCTCCGCCTGCGGCGTGGAGTCCTGACTTGCGGAAGCGGCTTGATCCCCGAAGACAACCCGCTCAGATGCACGAGTCTGCTGTTCGAATGTTGCCTTCAGGGAATCCATCCCAGCCCGGAAGTCGCGATACGCTCCTTCGAGCGCAGGCAGGTCCTCCCGCGCGATCGCGTCGCCTACCAGCGCGCGAATGACTCTGCGCTGTGCGCCGGTCAATCCGGAATTCATCGGTGAGCCTCCGGCGTCAGCTGGCCATCCCGAACCACGCACACGCCTTCCACCAGAACAAACCGCACGTCGCGTAAATCGTCAGCGCGGGCGACAACTACGTCCGCGATGCAGCCGGCCTCAAGCCGCCCACTTGCGGGAGCGATGCCAGGGATGAGCCCCGCCACGGCCGAGGTCGCCATGGCGACGGCACCGGCCAACGAGCGGTGTCCGAATGCCGCGATGTCCTGGACGGCGGAGATCAACTCGTCGTGATCGCCGTCGTGCCCGTAGTCCGTGCCGATGACGGAGATGAGGTCCGGTTCCCGGAGCAGCAGGTCCCAGTGTTCACGCGTGGTGACGGTGTGTTTGCGGTGCAGGAGATCGAACACCGAGGCCTCGGCAGGCCAGCCCATTTTCCGGCCCAGGACGGCCAGCTCGCGGGCCTCGTCGGGGGTGTGGGAGGGGTGGTTAGCGTGCGCTGCAATCACGGTGGCCTCGCCGCCGTCCAGCTCGAACATGAGCTCCCGCAGGACGCCGGCCGTGGCCGAGGCGCTGTGCACGATGGCCGGCACGCCGAACTTTGCCGCCGCTTGGACTCCTTCCCGGATCCCTTCGATGGCCGGGACGAACGAGGGCATTACGGAATCCGTGACTAGCTTGGCGAGTTGAGTTGCGGTGAAGGCCTCCGCGAGTCCGGCCTCTTTGGCCGCCTCAGCCAGGGCAACCACATTGAGCGCAGCGGCGTCGATGAACCGGCCCAGCACTGCTTCCTTGATGCGCCTCGCCTGGTCGATGGTGATGAGGATCCCGGAGACCTTGTGGATGGCCGCCGGGATATAGACGAGATCCTGGCCTCCGCCGCCCAGCGTTTGCCCTCCGCCCAGTTCCCCGATGGCGACAGCACCGTCTAAGAGCATCCGCTCAACGGTGAGTTCGCGGGCCTCAGCCGTCAGTCCCTGGCCGTCTGCCATGCCCGCTGCCTGCAGGCAGTGCGGCAGGTGCGTAGTGGCACCCCGCACGTGGACGGCGTGCCGGCGGTCAGCCTCGCGCACATCATCCATGGACGCGAAGCCACAAAGGCTGAGGACGGTGGTCGTTCCGGCCAGGAGGTGCCTGTCCAGGTTGCCCATCCACCGCTCTTCGGTCAGGGCAGGCGCCGCACTAGGGAATAGGGCGCCGGGGGTCACTCCGTGGGTGTGGCTGTTGATGAGGCCCGGCATAACGACGCAGCCCGAGGCGTCGATGACGTCGCCGGCAAAATCCCGGTCTGCTCCCCAGGGGTCCGCACCCCGGATGTCGAGGACGTCCGCAATGCGGCCGTCGCGGATGACCACCGCACCGCCCTCGATGACGGTGTCCCCGGAGCCTTTGATGACGGTGCCTCCGCGAATGAGCGTGGACATTCGCTCCCCTCTCGACTAGTTTCATCATATCGAAGTTTGCTTCACTATAGCCGCAACGATGCGGCGTCGGAACCCATGAAGGGAGAAGCTGATGGCAATGCGACCGATGCAGCGGGATTTCGTCGGATATGGCGAAACTCCGCCTGATTTCCGCTGGCCAGGCGAAGCCCGCGTGGCCGTTTCCCTCGTCATCAATGTGGAGGAGGGCGCCGAACGGAGCATCCCCCGCGGAGACAACGCCAACGACCTGGGGGCGCACTGGATACCGGCCCGTGCCTCGGCCACCCGGAATCTGACCCTGGAATCAGCCTTCGAATACGGCTCCCGCGCAGGCATGTGGCGGCTGTTGCGGATCCTGCGGAATCACGACGTCCGGGCCACCGCCTTCTGCTGCGCCGTGGCGCTGCAACTCAACCCGGCCATCGCCGCGGCGCTTGTCCGCGACCGGCACGAAATAGCCGACCACGGCCACCAGTGGGACACGCACACGGACCTCGATGACGACACTCAGGAGCGTCTCATCCTCGCCTCCCGCGACGCGATCGAGGCCAGCACCGGCCAAGCCCCCACCAGCTGGTACTCGAGGGACGGACTCAAGCCCGGTACGCGCAGGGTGCTCGCCGGGAACGGATTCACCTACGAGTCCAACAGCTTCAACGACGACCTGCCACACTGGGGCTCCGGACCCGAAAATCCGAGGCTCCCGGTACTGCCCTACGCGGGAGACACCAACGATTCCGGGCTGTTCAGGCAGTTCCCAACCGCAACATCGTTCGGCAACCACCTGACCGCCGCAATGGAGCTGCTGCTCGACGACCCCCGCGGCGGCCCCTCGGTGATGAGTGTCGGGCTGCACCCTAGGCTCATCGGACGGCCGGCGTACGCCTTGGCCCTCGACCGTTTCCTTGCCCATGCGAGCGGCAAGGCCGTCTGGTTCGCGCCGCGCGAAGACATCGCGAACGCCTGGAAACGGACGACAACGGAGCGGACGACGGCGGACGGGTCACCGGCGTCGTAGAGCCACTGGCGTCGCTAGTGCGCTGCGAGCAACGCACCCCACCCAGGGATCGGGCGTGGAACGCCGGCCAGGAGGAGGACATGCCACAAGGTAGCAATGGCGCTGTCCACAATCGGGATGCCGAACTCCTGCTCGAAGCCCTCCACCAGGTAGCCCGAGCGCAGGTTGGTGCCGACGCACACCACTGCATCGAGGCCGTGCGCGAATGCCGGCCGCATGATGGCGCCGATGGCGGAGGCGTCCAAGCGGGCGATCTCCGGGTTGCTCATTGCGGCCTCCGGAACCGAAACTGCCTGCACGTCGATGCCGTGGATCGAGTACTCCCGCTGTATCTGGGAAGCGATGGCTCCAGGGCCCGGAAAGACGAGGCCGATCCGCGCTGCCGACAACGCGCCGAGGGCCTCGACGACGGCCACGGAGGCGGTCGTCGCGGGCGCGCCGCACACTGCCTCAAGCTCGGCGCAGAGGGCCCGGTCCCTGGTGATCCCCGTCCAGGAACCAGAGGTGCCGTGGAACGCGATGGCCTGCAGATCGGCGTCGTTCAGCATTGCCGGAGCTTCGCCGAGAATGCCCAGGTCCACCGTGTCATCAAGGCTCGGCGGAAGGCGGAACCGGCTGTAATGGACGCCCAGATCCGGCTGCTCTGCAAGGATCGAAGCCGTGAGCGTCTCGGCATTCGAGTTGCTCGAGGGAACAAGGATCCCCAGCCGCGTCCCCGGCCCAGGAGCGCCCACCTCTAGTGGGCCTTGCCGAGGGACGGTGGCGTGGAGATCGCTAGCATCACTGCGGCCGAATCGGTGTGGTTGCTCCACCAGTGAGGGAAGGAAGCGTCGTAGGTGAGGCTGTCGCCGGCTTCCAGTACAAAGTCTTGGCCGCCGACAGTGGCCACCAGCGTGCCGGTCTGGAGGATGACACATTCCTCGCCTTCATGGGAGTGCGGAACGTGGGCGCCGTCGAAATTGGCCGGAATGGTCATGCTGAGGACCCCCAGCTTGCGCTCCGAATCGGGAACGATCTGCTCCATGATGATGCCCTGCGAGGGGATTTCAATGCGACGGCGGTCAGCCCGGCGGACCAGCATGTGGTCCTGGCCCTCATTGGGATCCGTGAACATGCTGGCCAGCGGCAGGTCGAGAGAGTTTGCAAGGCGAAGGAGCGTTGCAAAGGAGGGGTTGCCGATTCCGCGCTCGATCTGGCTAATGAGCCCGGCGCTGACACCTGCGCGTTCGGCGAGCTCCTCCACGGTGAACCGGCCGAGGCGCTGGTGTTTGATCATGGCTCCGAGGTGAGCGATCCAGAAGTTGCGTTCCAAGGACTCGGTTGCTTCGCTGCTTGCTGTCTCCGTGCCGTCCACGCCGACTCCTTCACTAGTCCTCGGGTTTCCGTCAGTATATCGAAGATGACTCCGCGCAGGAGGTTTTTTGAGCGTCCTAGATTCAGCGAGCCCACTGCCTCGGCCGACGATGCTCACGCGGCCCGCAGATCGACGTAGACCGCCAGGAGGGAGGCAAGCTCCTTCTCCCAATAGACCGCACAGCGGTCTGCTCCGCGATCGAAAACGCTGGCCGCAGCAGCCATGCTGGGTGCTGGAAGTCCGATACTGCAGCCAGCGCCGGCAAGCACGTCGACAACTCGCTGGGCGGCTTCCTGCAAGGCTTCCGGCCGCTCATCTCCGTGCCGGAGGAGGTCGGCAGCGAGATCGGTGGGGCCCACCCAGCCCCCGCCGAACGCGTCGCTGCCAACAAATTCCTTGACGCGCTCTACGGCTTCCGCCGTCTCGAATAACACCGAGATCACTGGAGCGAAGGCATAGTCCCTGCCGAAGGCCGAGGCCGGTGTCACCTGCCTCGGCCGTGTTCCCTCAGGGGCATACCGGGTGGCCTCGTAGGCACATTCCAGTTCGTCCACGGTCCGCACCTGGGGCAGTACGATCTCCGCCACCCCGGTGTTGGCGAAGGCCAGCAGCGTGTTCCTGTCCAGATCCGGCACACGCACAGCCACCTTCACCCCGGAGCCAGCCAGTCGCTGCACCACATCGCTGCAGTGCCGGACGGTCATCCCGGTCTGCTCCGCATCGAGGACCAGGAAGTCCACTGTGGCGTGGGCAAGGAGGGCAAGCAAAGTGGGGGTGGGATCGGCAGTGATGATGCCGACGCTGCGTCCGAGGGCGGCAGCCCGTTCCTGGGTCATGGGAGGTTCCTCCTGGAGGTGGTGGCGCGGAATGGAACAGCGACAAAGTGCCGGGGCGGCGGGTCACTCGTCAGGAACGAACTGCCAGTCCGCGGGCTTGCTGACCCCCACAATGAGTTCCACGTTTTCTTCACCGTCATTGGTGAGTCCATGTGTGGTTCCGCGCGGGATGTAGATGCCGTCGCCGGGTTTTGCCCTGTACGTTGAAGCGCCCAGATGGACGAGCGGGGTTCCGCTCAGGACAACGTAGAACTCCGATGCGTCCGGGTGGTGATGGCACAGGTGGTGCTGGCCGGGCAGGATCCTCCCCCAGCTGACGCACAAGTCATCCGAACCGCTGAGATCCCGGGAGATGAGCGTGCTGACCAGGCCTTGGTCGCGCTGACCGCTGAGTCCAACTTTGTCCAAGGCCGTGAAACCTTGCTTGTGGACGTTGTGCACCAGCCGGTCGATGTTGACCGTGGCCGACCCACCGTAGCCGCGGCGCATCATGCCGCGCCTTCGAAGGCGGCCGCGGCCGCGACGGTGTCGGACTGTAGAGGGTCGGCCGGTACAGGCGGGTGCTCCATCCACCACCGCGCGATCTCCTCACGGGTGGCGAACCACACCCCCTGCTTGGAAAGGGCATATTCGAGGAACCGGCGCACTCCGTGGGCAACGCTGGGCCGGCCGCCGATCCTCAAGTGCAGCCCCACGGACATCATCTTCGGCACGGTCTCGCCTTCGACGAGGAGGCAGTCGAGGGAGTCCTTCAAAACGTTGAAGAAGTCTTCTCCCGTGCCGAGGCTTCCGTTGCCCCAGAAACGGGCATCGTTGGTGTCGCCCGAATACGGAACCACCAGGTGACGGTGCGGGCCTGCCTGCACGTAGTACGGAAGGTCGTCGGCGTATGAATTCGAGTCGTACAGCACACCTTCCTCAGCCAGGATGGTCCGCGTGTTCTCGGTGATGCCCTCCCGGACGTACCAGCCCACCGGCCGAACGCCGGAAACAGCCTCGACGGCGGCCAGGGACTTGCGGATCTCCTGCCGCTCCTCGTCCGGTTCCATCCCGACGGTTCCGCGCCACTTGTAGCCGTGGGCGCAGATCTCGTGGCCGTCCCGCACCATGGCCAGGGCGGCATCCGGATTCCGCTCAAGGGCCGCACCGCAGGCCATAACCGTTGCCTGGACGTTGTACTCGCGCAGCATCCCGAGGAAGCGCCAGATGCCCACGCGGCTGCCGTACTCGAAGAAGGACTCCTTCATGAGGCTGCGCCGCGAGGGGTCAGCGGACCAGCCGCCGAAGATCGAGACGTCCTCGTCCCGTTCGTCGCCGGCTTCGATGGAACTCTCGGCGCCTTCCTCGTAGTTCAGCACCACGGAGACAGCAACTTTCGCGCCGTGCGGCCACGTGACAACCGGAGGGTTCTCCCCATATCCAATCAGGTCGCGCATTGGCTTCTCCCTGCCTGTTCATTATATTGATAATATTTCATTTTACAGCACCTGCCCTTGGTAGACCCTCCGGTGGGCGGCAAGTGAGGTCTTGAGCATGCTGTCGACGTCGTCAATGACATTTCCGTGTGCGGGCCCGATCATCAGGGCAGGATAGGACTCCAAGGTGTCTTCAATGCCCTGGAAGGCCGTGCCGACATCGACAAATTTGGTCCAGTAGAGCGCGCGTCCGGTGCCGTAGGCGGCCTGCTCCACCGAGGGCGGCGCCGGCATCTCGCTGGAAAGCAAGCGACACTGCCCTGGCAGGTGTACCGGCTCGTCTTCCTCCTCCGGGCCCGGTATGTCGTGGATGTAGGAAAAGCCGTCGGAGACGAACATGATTCGTGCACCCGAGTCATACCCCCAGAGCGTGTTCTCCAGGTCGCGGATGTACGCCGGGAAGAAGCGGAACTCCCTGTCGCCGAGGTCCAGCGACTCGCCCGCGGCCTTGGCCCGCAGCCGGTCCTTGTACTCCGGAAAATGGAGTGCGTAGTCTCGGACATCGCCGACAACAACAGCCGAGGGGTACCTGGCCAGCAAGACCGGGAGATTGCCTGCGTGCGGGATTTCTGGATGGGTCGGGAAGACGTAGTCAAGCGTCTTCCCGCCCAGTGCATTGTCCAGCTGCGCCAGCACTGTATCCCGGTGCGCCGGATCTCCCGTATCCACCAGGATCGACGCTTGGGAGCCGATCACCAGGTACGACGAGACGTGGTAGTGGACTTCCCGGCCTTCAGCGCTGGCCGACAGGCAGCCGCCCAACC
Source organism: Arthrobacter sp. NPDC058130 (assembly GCF_042884475.1). Taxonomy (NCBI): domain Bacteria; kingdom Bacillati; phylum Actinomycetota; class Actinomycetes; order Micrococcales; family Micrococcaceae; genus Arthrobacter; species Arthrobacter sp. NPDC058130. The sequence goes on along the minus strand of NZ_JBHVTV010000003.1, from coordinate 360,307 downwards.
AGTGCACGCCGTCGGCGAGGACTCGGCCCGTGGTGGGCTCCTCGCTGTGGTTGTGGTGACTCATTGGATGCCCACCTTTCTGATGGCCTCGGCCAATGCCGTGGCCTCCGCAGCGGATTCGGCCGGGCCAACAAAGGGTTCGCCGTAGCCCGGTCCAATAGCCTTGACGTGGCGTTCGCGGATGGCCTCTTCGACGTCCCGCGCAATGCCGCGCGTATCAGCCTCGGCAAACCACTGGAACTTGTGCAAACCGGCCGCCGCCTTCGAGCTGCCGTAGGAGCCGTGTGTGAAGGCATCCGAAGTCAGGAGCGCCTTGGAGACGGGATCGAAGATCCACAGCGTCGGCAGGAGCCGCATCAGCGGCGACACGAACTCCAAGATCAGTCCGTCCATGACCTCCACCTCAAGCGACGTCCCCGGGTTGACCATGATGCGCCGCGGCGTCGCAGAGGTCCTCGGAACCGTGATTCCGCCCGTGTACCAGACGGACTCGACGTCGAAGCGCGCCTCGATGGCGGGAAGGTTCAGGCAGCATTCCATCTCCGTCCGCGTCAGCACGACGTCAAGCCGTTCCCCTGGATCGAGAAGCGATTCCAGCTGCCGGATGATCTCCGCTTCGTGGAGCCGGATGCCGGTGTCCACGAGCACCGAGCCGGCGCTTCCTTTGATGAGGTAGCAATTGACGGGCTGCGTCACGCGGACACCCTGCGGGCACCAGCTAACCTGCTCGTCCAGGATGATGTTCGCCCCCAAACGATGGAGGCGGTCTCCGATGAGGCTGTGGGTGCCGTTGACGGCGAGCGCTGCCGGGGCTGTGTGGGGATTCAACGACTTCTCCTCTCCTCGTATCCGAATCGGCCCACCTAGGAGGCGCTGGCCGAGTCCCAGACGGCGATTGCCTCGTCCAGAGTGCAGACATCGTGGCGGGCCCTCATCACGGTCAATGCAGCATCGTGGACGACGGTGTCGTAGGCGCCGACAGCGTCCTCGAGCAGGACGGCATAGAAGTCGTTGTGGACGGCGTCCCGGAGCGTGGCCTCGACGCATCCGCCGGTGGAGACGCCGACCAGGGCGACGGATTCGATGCCCTGGCTTCGCAGCAGGAGGGCCAGCTCCGTGCCCACGAACGCGCTGGGGCGGCGCTTGGTGATGATGACCTCGCCGTCTTCGGGCAGGCACTCGGCACAGAACTCTGTGGCCGGGTCGCCCTTGAGGCTGAGCCTGCCCAGGTCAATGGGCCGGCCGTTGGCGGCCGTGTACAGAGCCCGCAGCCACGCGGCAGGTGAGCTGCCGCCGTCGGCCAAGTTTTCGACGCGGATGTGGAAGATGGGGACACCGTTCTTCCGCGCCGACTCGATGGCCCGTCCGCAGCGCTTGGCGACGGCGGGCATCATGCTGAGGTCGTGGCCGGAATCGCCGATGGCGCCGCCGGCGTACACGGCACCTTCTTGCATGTCGATCACCACAAGGGCGGTCGTGGCCGGGTCGAGCAGTTCCTGGAGGGTGTCGCGGACCTGCTTTCCGCAGATTTCAATCATGGGAGGTTCCTTCTGTGAGGTGGTGCCGGCCGGATTCGACGTCGGCCGGCCGGCACCACGCGGGACTGCTGGCGGCCTAACGGCCGAGGGCGCTGAAGTAGATCTGACCGTTGGCCAGAGGCACGGCCCCTGACAGACCGGTCTTGGTGACGAGTACTCCCCTGGTTTCGACGAGGGACAGGATGGCTGCACCGTCGTCAACCAGGGAGGCCATCTTCTTGAGAAGAGTGGTGCGCTTGTCTGCTTCCGTGTCAGGCGTGGCGGCAAGTTCGCTGCGCGCCTTGTCGAACTCAGGGCTGGACCAGCCGGTGCTGTTACTCGGGGCGCCAGTTCCATAGAAGGCGTAGCTGTAGAACGCGGGGTCCGCGATCACAATCGGTTCGGAGTAGAGCACCGCCTGGTAGCGGCCTTCGAGCAGCGCCGTAGAGAAGTCGGTCGAGCTGGCAACGTTCTGCAGTTGGACGTCGATCCCGACGTCCTTGAGCATGGATTGGAGCAGGACTGCCGACTTGGCGGCCACCGGGCCCGGGCGGGTGGCACTGTAGCTGAGCGTCATCGGGAACCCATTGGCATACCCGGCCTCGGCCAGGAGCTTCTTGGCTTCGTCCTTGTTGAACTTGTAGATTGCGGAATCCTCGACCATGGGGAAGATGGATCCGGCGGGTTGGCCGAAGCCGGCATACGCACCCTTGATCAGTGCTTCACGGTCGATTGCCAGGGAGACGGCGTGACGAACCTTGGGATCAGCCAGCGGGCCGGTCTTTGTGTTGATCATCATCGTGTCGCGGGTCTGGCTGGCGCAGTCGAGGACGGTGACGCCCGGCGCCTTCTCCAGGGACTTGTACTGGTCGTACTCGAAGCCGTTGGCCACCTGGACTTCGCCGGATTCGACCAGCTGGCTGCGGGTGGCGGTGCTTTGGACGGCCTTGACAGCCACGCGCTTCACAGTCCCGCGCGTGCCTTCCCACTTCGGATCAGCCGTCACAGTCAGTGAGGCACCTGGCGTGAATTCTTCAAGCTTCCAGCCGCTGTAATCGGCCAGGTTCTTCGACAGCCAAGCATTTGCGGTCGGATCTTCCGCGGTGACGTGCTTCTTGGCCTCGGTGCTGTCGTGGACGTAGAACAGGTTGTTTTGCAGGGACTCTTCGGTGTACGAGGTCAGTGCTTTGGTGTTGAGCTGGACGGTGTGCTCGTCGATCACCTTCACCAGGTTGTCGACGTTGAAGCCGCTGCTCTTCAGCGTGCCCTTCATGACCGGCTGCCGCTTCATGCCGATATCGAAGCTCCATCGGATGTCTTCGGCCGACAGCGTGTTACCGAATTGGCTGGTGAGCTTGCGGAGCGTGACCACAACGCCTGTGCCGTCCGCGCTGGGCTTGGCGCTCTCTGCCAGCCGACCGGACAATTCCGTGGACGGCGTGGGGCACGTCTTGCCGTCGCTGGCTCCCGCTTTGTACTCAAGGAGCTGCGATCCAAGGCCGGTAAGCACCACGTGCGAGGCGCTGCCTCCCCAGGGCGACGGCGTGAGGCTGTCCGGCAAGGCTCCGACGGCAACAACAACACTTTCGATGGACGGGTTGACTGCAGCCTGCGGTGAACCGCCGCAGGCGACAAGGGATGTGGCGAGGGCGACAGCGGCGCCCCCAGGGAGCAAACGCAAACGTTTCATAACAGTGACTCCGTCTATTGGGGAAGCTACGGCTGAACAGTTTCGTATCGGTAAGCCTGCTTGTGGCCGGCCCGGATGATGGGCTCCACGTCGCGGATGTTGCTGATGAAGTTGCCGTGAGTGGGTGCCACGGATTTGACGCCGATCTCATCAATAAGATGAAGAACGCGGTCATAGACTGCGTCGGCGTCATTGGCGAAGCGGGCCCAGTACAGGGCGCTTCCGGTAAAGAAGGCAGCATTCTCGACGGCGATGGGCACCTGCAGCTCGCCGGTGGTTAATCCGCATTCGCCCGGGAGGTGTACCGGGTCTTCGTCATCGAGCTCGGGGCGGTGCATGTAGCAGAAGCCGTCGGCGGTGAAGAGCACGCCGGCTCCAGGTGCGAACCCCCATTGGGTGTTGGGCAGGTCCCGGATGAGGGCCTCCACCACCATGAACTCCTGCCCGCCCAGATCGATCCGGTCTCCAGGCACCCTTGCGTGGAGGTTCGGCGCGATCTGCGGGTAGAAGAGGTGGTAGTCGCGGATGTCGCCTACCACCTGGATGTCCGGGTACTTCTCCACGAGCCGCGGAAGGTTTCCGGTGTGGGGAAGCTCGGGGTGCGTAGGAAACACGTAGGTCAGCTGCCGGCCGTCCAGCAGCTCATCGAGTGTGCTGGAAATGATGGGCCAGCTGGACGGGTTGCCCGTGTCGACCAGGATGGACGAGTGCTCGCCCTGAACGAGGTAGGTGGAGTTGTGGCCGTGGATCACACGGTCCGCCAGGTGGAACGGGAGGCAGGAGCTCATCCACGTGACGCCGTTCGCAACGCTGCGAGGGAGGTCGCTGCTCATTGTTTCTACGAGTAGTTCTTCCATGATGATCTCCTAAACCAGCTGCGGGGTGAGCGCGTCGAGCATGAAATCGAGGTGGCGCCGGACCACATCGCGTCCCTTCAGGACGCAGCCGCGTGACGGGGCGATGACCTCGGGGGCCAGGGTGTCGAACTTGTCCTGAAGCCATTCCCTCAGGGGCTCGCAGGTGGAGCGCGGGATCCATTCATATTTCGCATAGAGGTGGCCGGCCACCTGTTCCACCGTGGTGGTGTCCTCGACCGTGGAGTCGATGATCCGCCGGCCGTCCGGCCGGTCCATGACGCCATGGGTGAAGGTGTCCGAGGTGAAGAGAGTGCCGGTTTCCTTGTCCCAGCCCCAGAAGGTGGGCAGGAGGCGCAGCAGGGGCGATTCGACTTCCAGCACGCGGCCGGGAGCTATCGCGATCGAGGCCGTCCGTGCCATGGAGTCACCCTCTTCGGTGCGCTGTGCGTCGATCTGGTGGCGACGTCCCCGCAACGCCAGACGGCTCACGTCGTCGAAGGCATCGAAGGGATTGATGACCCCTCCGGTGAAGAGCCGCTCGATGTCGAACCTGCCGGCGATCGGCTCAAGGTTGGAAACACAGTCCATCTCGCTCCGGGTGAAGAAGATGGACACTCCCCCGCCTTCGCCGATGAGCCTTGCCAGGTCGTCAAGGATCTGGTTGCCGTGGATGGCCAACCCGGAGTCGATCAGGAGCCTGGATGAGCCTTCGGTCAGGAGGTAGGCGTTGGACGGCTGGAATCCTGTTGCACCCTGCGGAACCCAGCTCACGCGGCCGTCGAGCGGAATGCTTCCGCCGAGGACCGTCAACTTCTCTGAATGCAATGGAGTGAACATATCTTCAATCTATTGAATATTGATGGTTTGTCAAGGATTTTCTTGCGGCGCAGGTTCTTAACCCTGCTGCACGGCTGGTTCCGCCGCGGGGCGCAGGGCCGACGGGCTCTTCACACCTCGGATGACGTTGTTGCGCGTGCGGGGATCCAGGAGCGTGATGAGGGCGTCCAGGAGGACATAGCCCAGGAGGCTCGTGGCACCCATGATGAGGACGAACCCCTGGATGACAGGCACATCGCCCTTGAGGACACCATCCAGGGACCAGCCGCCGACGCCGGGCCAGGAGAAGACGCTTTCGATGATGGCCGCGCCGCTGAGTGCTGCGGCAAACAGGAGGACCATGTACGTCATTAACGCCCCGCGCACGTCGCTCAGCGCATAACGGAACACCTGCAACGGCCTCAGTCCGCAGGCCCTGGCGAATTCGATCTGGGGCGAATTCAGGACCTGGAGTAGGCCCGTCCGCACGGTCTTTCCGAACGGAGCCGCGAAGAACAGGCCCATGGTGATGATGGGCAGGACGGCTCTGCTGAGGATGGATTGCACCGTTACCCACTGCCCAGCGATCAGCGCGTCCATTGCAACGGATCCCGTCACCCCGGGCGGCGGAATATCGGCGCTGGACAGCATGCCCAATGGGGCAGGCGCCAGATGGAGCTGCTGGTAGAAGATAAACAGCAGGAGGAGGGCCAGGACAAACTCCGGCATGGCCATCAGGACCGAGACGCCGGCGGTGAAGGCCTTGTCGGCTCCCCGTCCATAGCGGTAGGCCGCCAGAGTGCCCGTTCCCATGCCGATGAGCAGCGCCAAGACGAGACCTGGAACCAAGTAGACCAGGGTATTGGGCAGACGGATCCAGATCTCCCCCGCGACCGGGCTTCCCGTGAAGAACGAATTCCCCAGATCCCCGCTCAACGTGCGGCCCATGTACTCCAGATAGCGTTCCCAGAACGGCTTGTCCAAGCCCAACTGGGAATTGATCCGGGCGACATCTGCCGGAGTGGCATATTCGCCAAGCAGTGCCACTGCCGGGTTTCCGGGAAGCAAGGAGACCAGGCCAAAGCTCAGGGTAATGAGCCCCAAGAGGAGCAAGAAGGCAATGACAAGGCGGGACAGGACGTAGCGGATCATGCCATGGCCGCCTTTCCTTCAGGGGCGTATGGGATGGGAGGCATTGCCGCGGACATCAGGGCCTGCGTGTAGGGCTGCTGCGGATGGGAGAGAACATCGTCGGTGGTGCCCGTTTCAACGAACCGTCCCCGGTGCATCACGGCTACGCGGGAACAGAAGTGCCGGACCGTCTCAATGTCGTGCGAAACGAAAACGTAGGTCAGGCCCCTCGCAAGCTGCAGCTTCGCAAGCATCTGCAGGATGGACGCCCTGATGGTAAGGTCCAACGACGACGTCGGCTCGTCCAGGACCACCAAGGTGGGATCCGTGACGAGGCACCTGGCGATTCCCACCCTCTGCTGCTGCCCTCCACTAAGGTTGGCCGGGCGGCGGTTCAGGAAATCCTGCGAGAGCCCCACCTCTTCCAGCGTGTCCGCGACCCGGCGCAAGCGCTCGGCCCGGGATCCGTACGTCTTTGCGACAATCAGGGGTTCCTCCACAATCTGACGGACGGTCAGCCGCGGATTCAGGGATGGGAACGGCTCCTGGAAGACAATCTGCCAGCGCCGGCGCCGGTTCCGCATCTGCGCCTTCGACAACGCACGAATATCCTCGCCTTCGAGGAGGATCGTGCCCGAATCAGCCTCGCTGAGCCTCAGGATGAGGCGGCCAAGGGTTGATTTGCCGGAGCCGCTTTCGCCGATGATCCCCAAAGTCTCGCCGCGTTCGACGGAAAGTGAAATACCGTCTACTGCTGCCACGAGCAGTCCCTGCGGACTTTGGAACGTCTTCCGGACATCCTTCAATTCAATGATGGGCATAGTCAGATGCTCCTGGATTCGGAGAGTTCAGTGGAAAGGGTGGAGCCGGCTGGGAGGGGCGCCGTGCTGCCTGAGACAGCTTTCGGCGGGACGACGGAATTGAGCAGGGAGACGGTGTAGGGATCCTGGGGCCGGACGAACACTTCGGACACCGGACCCTGTTCAACGATGCGGCCGCGGTGCATCACCAGGACGCGGTCGCAGTAATTGGCCACCACTCCAAGGTCATGAGTGACGATCAGCATCGACCGGCTGCTCTCCTTCGTCAGCCGGGCGAGAGTGTCCAGCACCTGCCGCTGCACGGTGAGGTCGAGCGCCGTCGTCGGTTCATCCGCGATGACCAGGCGGGGGTTGAGGTACAAGGCCATGGCGATGACCACGCGCTGGGCCATGCCGCCGCTGAGCTCGTGCGCGTAGCCGCGCATAAAGTGTTCCGGGTCGTTGACTCCGGAGGAGGCCAACAGTCCGAGGGCCCTGCCGCGCGATTCGGCGACAGCTTTGAGCCCGTGCGCCTTGGCGATGTTCGCGAACTGTTTTTCGATGCGCACCACCGGGTTCAATGCACTGAAAGGGTTCTGCGCCACGAAGCCGATTTCCTTGCCCCGGATATGGCGGATCTCCCGTTCCGGCAGGCGGATCAGATCCTGGCCGTGGAACTCGGCAGTGCCCTCCACGACTCGTCCCGGCGGCATGAGCAGCTTGACCACCGAGCGCACCACAGTGGACTTGCCCGATCCTGATTCGCCCACGACACCCACGATTTCGTTGGCGCCGACTTCGAAGGAGATGCCATGGAGGACGCGTGTGACGCCATCCCGGGAGTGGAACTCCGTCACCAGGTCCCGCACCTGAAGTCCTGTTGTCATCGCGCCCGCTCCACTCGCTCGATCTTGGTTTCGATTGCTCCGGCGATCACATTGAGGGAGCCTATGGCCAGGAGCATGGCGGCTGTGGGGAATGCTGTCGCCCACCATTCGCCCCGGATCAGCATGGTGACGCCGTCGTTGATCATGGCTCCCCATGTCGGTGTCGGCGGCTTCACCCCCACGCCGAGGAAGTTCAGCGCGGCAATGGTTCCCAGTGCGTTGGCCGCCGTCAGTGTTGCCTGCACCAGGACCACGCCATACGCGTTGCGGAAAATGTGATTGAACGCGATGCGGACCGGCGAGCAACCGATCGCCGCCGCGGCCTCCACGTAGCGCGCCGAGCGAAGGGCCATGGCCGCAGCCCGGGAAAGCCGCACGAACCGTGGCGCCGCAACAATGGCGATCGCGAGGACCACGTCCGTTGCCCCGCCGCCCATGAGCTTGATAGAGACGACGGCGATCACGATGATCGGCAGTGCGGCGAAGGCGTCAATGACGCGCATGATGGCCTCGCCCAGCCTGCCGCTCGTGGCAAACAGCCCCAGGGGGACGCCCACCAGCAGCGACAGTGCTGTGGCGGCGAGGGCGACGGGCAAGTCCAGCTTTGCGGCCTCGATGGTCCGGGAGAAGATATCCATTCCGTTTCCGTCGGTGCCGAACCAGTGCGTCCCGTTGGGCGCGATGCCGATCGCATCCGTGTCCGGACGCATGGGGTCGTGCGGCAGCGGGGCCACCAATGCCATGAGGGGCAGGCCCACAATGATGACCACCGCAATGGCAGCCATGACCGGACTGGACCGGTTGATCAGGAGGGTCTGGCCGCGGCGGGCCCACGCCACCGCCCGAAGCCCGGGTGAGGTGCGCGGAAGACCTTGGATACTCATGGGGCCTCCGCGTGGAGTCGGCCGGCAATGGAGACGGGGTCGACGTGGACGCCAGGGCTCGCAATGAGTCCACTCGCAATGTATTGAAGATCGTCCTGCTTCAGGACCTGTGGCTGTGGCATGTTCAGCTCCCTGCTCGGGCCTTGATCGGCGACTGCCTCATATCAAAGTCTCATCACTTTATTGAATTTGACTGTAGCGCCAAGTGTGACGAATTGCACTCCTTTTCCGGAAAATCAGGAATCCAACCGGAAGTGGCTGTACTCCCGCCGGGTCCTCCGCAGTCCCTCCAGGGAGGCCCTCGAGGGACTAAACGTGAGCCGGCCAGCAATGGGTGGGCCATTGACACGGCACTCAAGTGACTTCAATATAGTGAGCAAGTACCGATTGTGATGAAGCTGGGGTGCTGTCGACGCCGCCAGCACCCACGGAACAGATGAGGAACGGAACCCACGATGCCCAACTTTCAAGAAGCAGCAGCCTCAGTAGCCACCCGGCAGCCCACACAGAGTCAACCGGTGAAGTACCTGCTCCACGATGGCGAGCTGGTGGACTACGCCGACGCCCGGCTCCATGTGCTGAGCACCTCGCTGAAGTACGGCGTCGGAGTCTTTGAGGGGTTCCGCGCGTACTGGAGCGAGGACGAGCAGCAGCTGTACGCGTTCAGGGTGGCCGACCACATGAAGCGCCTGACCGATTCCATGAGGGTGGTGGAGATTGACGGGCCGCAGGACATCGGCGAACTCGGCGGTCAGCTGCTGGGGCTTATCCGAGCCAACGAGCTGCGTGGCAACCTGCATATGCGGGCCCAGGTGTTTGTCGATTCCAAGGATGGCAAGCCCGAGGACACCGGACCCTCCACCGTGTTCATGGCGGCCATTCCCATGGGCAACTACTTCGGTTCCACGGGCTTGAATGTGCAGATCAGCAGCTGGGCCCGCCTCTCGGACCGGTCCATGCCGCCCCGGGTGAAGTCGATTGCCAATTACCAGAACGGCCGGCTCGCGCTGCTGGAAGCCAAGCGCAACGGTTACAACGCTGCGCTGCTGCTCACGGAGAACGGACACGTTGCCGAAGGCGCCGGCTACAACGTGTTCATGGTCCGCCAGGGAAGGCTGTGCACTCCCCCGATGACAGACAGCATTCTCGAGGGAATAACCCGGGACACCGTCCTGCACCTCGCCCGCACGGAGTTGGGCATCGACGTCGACATCCGCCCCATCGACCGCACCGAGCTGTATTCGGCGGACGAGGTCTTTGTGTGCGGCAGCGCGGCAGAGGTCAACCACGTCGCGTCCGTGGACCGTACCACCATCGGCGAGGGATCAGCCGGCGACATCACCCGCAGCCTCCAGGATTTGTACCGCCAGGCCGTCATCGGACGTGTAGCCGCGGACCAGAACTGGGCCACGCCCGTTTACCCGTCCTGAGAGAGGAGACACCCATGCAAGAATCCCAGGCGCTGCAAGTTCCGGGCCGGGGGTTGGCGCGCGCCGGCTACCAGGACGCCTCGCTGTCCTTTGAAGCGAGCGTCGAACCGGTCCTCACCGTCAACCAGGGCGAGCATTTCTGGCTGGAGGCGCGGAGCCTGCTCACTGGAGGCCTCTTCGAAGGGACCGGCGAGTACGAGAAGCTGTCCATTCCGGTCACCGGACCCGTTGCCATCCGCGGGGTGAATCCCGGCGACGCGCTGCGCGTGGACATCCATGAGATCACGATCGCCAACCGCGGTGCGATGGTCACCTTGCCCGGCCGGGGCGGCTTCACCGGGGGCCTCGGACGGGCAGGCCACGTGCTGGAGATCGTGGACGGCCAAGTGGTGTTCGACGGCAGCATCACCATCCCCGTCCGGCCAATGGTGGGAAAGCTGGGGGTGGCACCCGTCGGCGCCGGCCCGAATTCCAGCACCGTGGGAATCCACGGCGGCAACATGGACTGCAAGGACGTGACGGCGGGTTCCGCCGTCGTTCTTCCCGTCCAGGTGCCCGAAGCGATGCTGTACGCCGGGGATCTGCACGCAGCACAGGGCGACGGCGAGTGCTCGCTGACCGCCGTCGAGGTTGAAGGCAGTGTGCGGCTCTCCTGCACGGTCGTTCCCAAGACTGCGGTTCCGAACGCTGATGCCGGCATCCGGCGGCCTGTGGTCCTCAGCGGCGGTTCCGTCATCACCATTGGCGACGGCGACACCTTGGACGAGGCGGCGAGACTCGCCTTGGACGACATGCTGGAACTCCTTCAAACAGACCGGCAATGGGCGCGGGAGAAGACCGCGATGCTGCTCAGCGCGGCCGCGGACGTGTCCGTCTCGCAACTGGTCAACGCCCGCGTGTCGGCCAAAGTCACCCTGTCCTCGCGCTATTTCAGCGCCGAACCTTTCACCCTTGATTCTTCCGACACTAAGAATGCGCAGGTCTCCCATGTTTGATCTCCTCCTGACCAATGGATTGGTCGTCACGCCCTCCGGTGCCGAACGCCTGGACATCGGCATTGCGGAGGGCAAAATCGTGTCGCTCCGCGCGTCGGGCGCGGGCACACCCGACGACGCCCGGCGCGTCGTGGACCTGAAAGGCCAGCTGGTGGTGCCCGGCGGCGTCGATCCGCACGTGCACACTAACTCGGTGCTTCCGACAGCGGCGGAAAGCGGCATCATGTGCTTCGGGCCCGACCGTGTGAGTGAGGGCGCCATTTACGGCGGCACCACCACACTGGTGGACTTCGCGCATTGGAAGCCGGGCGACGAACTGTCTGAGTCGTTCGCGCGGAAGTCGGCCGAGTGGGCCGGCTCCACTTACACGGATTACGCTCTGCACGGGACGTTCAAGGAACCGGAGATCCCTTTCGAGGTGCTGGAGCAGGTCCCGGATGCGGTGGCCAGCGGGCATGGCAGCTACAAGGTGTGGATGACGAATACGACGCCGACGCGGCCCAAGCAGAAGACGGACCTGGGCAACATGTGGGGGCTGATGGAGCAGACGGCCGCTGCCGGCGCGATGCTTGCTGTGCACGCCGAGGACGACGACATTGTCATGTACTCCTACAAGAAGCTCCAGCACCAGGGCAGGACCGGCCTCGAGTACATGCACCACGCCCACAACAACCTGTCCGAGAAGCTCTCCTTCCAGCGGGCAATCACCCTCGCCCACCATGTGGGGGCGCCCATCTACCTGATGCACGTCAGCGCGCGCGAGGGCGTGGAAGCCATCCGCGAGGCACGCGGCCGTGGCCAGGCGGTTTACGGGGAGATCCTTCCCCACTACGCCTACTTCACTGCCGAGGACTACAAGGAGAAGAACGGCGCGATTTATCACACCTACCCGTCGTTGAAGTCTGAGACGGACCGGGATTCAATGTGGGAATCGTTGCTGGATGGCTCGCTGAGCACCTTGGCCACCGACGGCGTATGCACCGACCTGGATGTGAAGACGCGCGGCAAAACCATCCTCGACGCGACCGGCGGCCATGCCGGCGTTGAGATGCGCATGGCGGTGGCGTACACCGAAGGCGTCGCAAAGCGGGGCCTGGATCTGACGCGCTTTGTGGACATCACCTCTGCCAATGCCGCGAAGATCCTGGGCCTGTACCCGCAGAAGGGTGTGATCGCCGTTGGCAGCGATGCCGACCTGGCCGTGTTGGACACCAAAGTGGATCGCCGGATCACGGCCTCGGACCTTCACGAGGCGGACTACACGCCGTGGGAGGGCTACCGCGTGGCGGCCTGGCCGAGCATGACAGTACTGCGCGGGATCGTCATGGTGGAGGACCGGAAGCTGCTGACGGGCCCTAGTGGGTCGCTGCTCAAGCAGCGCGTGTCCAGCGATGTTCTCAACCGGCCGGCATGCTGACCGTACCGGATTCCCTTGCCGCACATAGCGCCACCGCTGTCACGCTACGCAGCTCCTCGGACTGCATAAGCGCCCGCGTAGCGGGACGCCAGAGGTCTTCCGAAAGCTAAAGCGGAACGCAGCAGCGCTGCGGGGAGAATGCTCCCAGTGTCCGGCTGATGTCCCGGGGTAGCTATTTGCCGCGGCTTGGCCGGATTCCTCGTACTTCGCAGGCACTATTCTGCGGACGGTCCCGAGACGACCACCCCTGCTGGCATTCACCGACGACGGCCACCGTCGCCTTCGCATTCAATCAATCACGCACCCCGCCGATCGCCGCTGACGGCTGTCTCTGATGACGCGCCAGAGAAATCAAGGACGGCCAAGGTAGAAGAGCCTGCTCAGGCAGTCATGTCGAAACCCGTGCATCCGGTTATGGACGGATATGACTGACTACCCAGCAGGAACAGCGACGGAAGAAGACTACGATCACGCGCAGGTCCCTGCCGCGGACGCTTCTGGAACAGTCCACGCAGTACGGGCCGGGCGTCCCGTCACAGCATTCGGACAGTCGATCCGGCCATGACCCGCAAGAAAAGACGCAAGAACCAACCCAAAAGTCATGTCACACCGGACTCGTGGCTGCATGAACCCGTGTCGGGAAATAAGCAATGGAGGGAGCCACCCAACAACCACGGCCTGACTCGCAGACGGGTGTGGACAATGTACACACGACCTTTGGCCGGACAAAGCGGCGCCAACCTCTTCCCCTGCCCCTGGACAACAACGAACAGGGAGAAAAGATCTTCAAGAAATCCCCTTAGGTCATGTCATCACAACACCCCACGGCATGAATAGGTACAAGACCAACTACGGCAACCAGAGCAAGCCAGATAGGAGACTCGAATGACCTCACATCCCAGCAGGCGGAGGACCAACCGGCCAGGGCTCTTAACCCGCCACCCAAACAACTTCACAGGCCACCACGGCGGCCAGGCACCAGCGGCGACAAGCGTCAGAGGGACCCAAACAGGGTGAATGTACACACGTTAAAGCAAAAACCCCCTCTGACGAGGGGGAAATGCTGTGCCCGAGGTGGGACTCGAACCGGGCTCCACACGCCGGAAACCCGCCGCTTCCCCCGAAAACCTCCCCAATCCGGCGCAGTCCGGCACCGGTACGGCCCGATCCGAAGCCCCAGGTGTGCACACTGTGCACACCCTCTTTTTTGACCACTTCGCCGCACCGTACGGATAAGAGCCGCGGCCCTTAAGATCCGGAAAGTCTTGCCTGCTGCGCAACTTCATTCCGCCGCGTATCACCAACCCCAAGTGCCGTGGCCGGGTCCCGGCGAACGGCGTCCACCGATCACCGACGCCCGGCGCACGTCTCAAGCCCGGAATCAACAAGAATCATGACGCCTCACCTCCGTTCAGACATCTCATCGCCGAAAGAACGGAGACCTGCAAGACGACTCTGCCTAAGGAATATGGAGTGCCGGCAGCCAAGCTCAGCGCGACGAGGGCGTCCGAACTCTTCACGGCATCCAGTGCCACCGTCATAAACCAGCTCATTCGTGCCAGGCACGACGCTTGGCATGTCGAACCGGATACACCGCTAATTCCACAGTCCCGCCTTCACCGAGCAAGTAGCGGTCGCGAATCGGCCGGGAACTGCACCGCAGGCCCGGGTCCTGCTTTCAACAAGGCTCGCGGGGGCTGTCAGCATCCAACTTTGGACAGGATCGCCGTCATTGCAGCCCGGACGCCAGTGCTCAGGGTGGGTTCCAGGGCGGGGGCGAATTGTGGCGAGTGGTTGCCGGCGATGTGCCCGTCAGCCTTGAGCGTCTCGGCGGTATAGCCCCCGAAGGTCCAGTAGACCGAGGGAACAGAGATAGCTGTTGCGAGTGTGCCGAAGTCTTCGCTGGCCATCATCGGCGGAATCTCGCGGACCTCTTCCTCTCCGATCATGACCCGAAATTCCTGGATAAGTTGATCTGTCGCCGTCGGATCGTTGTAGCACAGCGGAAAAGAATACAGCTCCTCAATTTCAGGGGGCGGCGCGGAGGAGGCTTCTGCCTCCGCACGGATGATTCGGCGGATTGATGCCAGCACGGCTTCGTGCACTTTCTGGTCGAAGGTCCGTACGTTTAGGGTGAACTCGGCCATGGCGGGAATGATGTTTTCCTTCAGGCCCCCGTGGAAGGTTCCGATTGTCACGACTGCGGACTGCATGGGGTCCAGCTCACGCGACACAATTGTCTGCAGCCGGACCAAGATGTGGGCCCCGAGCACGATCGGGTCGATCGCTTCTTGCGGCTGGGAACCATGCGCCTGACGGCCGCGCACGGTGACCTTCCAGGAAGTGGCCATGGCCATAGCGGTACCGCGGCTGATGCTTACCGTGCCCGCCAGACTCGGCATGACGTGCTGGCCATAGATTACCTCCGGTTTTGGAGCCCGGTTCCACAGACCATCGTCGACCATCGACTGGGCTCCGGCGGCCGTCTCCTCCCCCGGCTGGAACAGGAAGACGAGTGTCCCGCTCCAGGCATCGGTGGCACCCGCGAGCAAGGCCGCCGCAGTCAGCGCTGCGGTGATGTGCATGTCGTGACCGCAGCCGTGCATTACCGGAACCTGAGTCCCGTCAGCCAAGGCACCGGTGGCCTGACTGGCGAAATCAAGTCCCGTTTCCTCCTTAATCGGCAGACCGTCGATGTCGGCCCGGAAACCCACGACTGGCCCCACGCCGTTGCGCAGTACGCCGACGACGCCCGTCCCGCCACAGCTAAAGGTCTCGGCTCCGATGGCAATGAGATGGTCGCTAATGAGCCTAGCGGTCCGATGTTCCTGCATGGACAGTTCGGGGTTGGCGTGCAGATGGCGGTACAACTTGTGCATCCGTAAAGTTTCCTCATCGGTGAGCTCCAGATCCCGCAAGGCATTGCCAAACATGTGTTGCCCTTCTTCGATTCGGTATTTTTTGCTGTCCAATGTCGTCGTAGTCGCGGCCGCCAACCATCAAGGGCGCTCTGTGGAGCACTTGAGGGACGGCGGCAGTCGGCTGTGCGCGCTCCACCCGCTGGAAAATCCCGCACAGCGGGGTCGGTGGAGGGGCGATCCGAGGCTCCAATGCGGTGGCCTCGTCATAGCCTGGCAGCTTCCTCGCTTATTTTGCCGCCTTACGCCAGCGGCAGACATCAGCGTTGGTGGACGGCTTCTGCATGCCACCGGGACGGACCAATCTGATCTTGAATCGCGGCCGTCTCGGTATCTTCCAGCACCCGGAGGACATTGCCGAAAGCGAGGCTGCGCAGGTCAGCAGGCGACCAGCCCCGTTCGGCTAGTGCTTCAATGACCGTCGGGTAGCCGGCTACCCCGGAAATTCCGCGGGGCAGTTGTTCGATGCCATCGAAATCCCCTCCAATGCCGAGATGCCGGGGTCCTACTACTTCCCGTGCGTGTTCCATGTGTCTAACGATGTCAGCGATGGTGGCCTGCGGAGCCTGGTTCTGCGAAGTCCACCGGGCAAATTCTGCGGCCGCCGCTTTGTCCTCTTCCACCTGCCCTGCATGGAACCCTGTCCGAAGGCCGAGTCTCCGCCGGACCTCATCAGAACGTCGCTCGTAGTCCGCGCAGGCCTCTGAGATGAAGGCGGGAACGAATGTAAGCATGAGCACACCGTTATTTCCAGGCAATCTCTCAAGCACGGCATCCGGCACGTTTCTGACGTGGTCGGTGACGCCGCGGCAAGATGAATGGGAGAAAATTACAGGAGCAGCGCTCGTATCCAGCGCGTCATACATCGTCTGCTCGGCTACGTGAGATAGATCAACTATCAGACCGAGACGGTTCATTTCGCGGACCACGCGTCTGCCGAAGTCGGTGAGCCCATGGTCGACCTGTTCGCCCGTCGCCGAGCGCGCCCAGGGCGTGTTGTCGTTATGTGTGAGAGTCATATAGCGGACCCCGACACGTCTCATCATCCGAAGCACGCCAAGCGACGCGTCGATGGAATGCCCTCCTTCTATGCCCATAAGCGAGGCAATTTTTCCCTCTGCGACGGCGCTTCTTACGCCGGCGGCAGAATCCACCAGGCAAAAGGTCTCGGGATTCTTGGAGATGATCCGGTGTACGCAGTCGATCTGTTCGAGTGTCGCCACGACGGCGTCGGCCGGCAGCATGTTGGACGGGACGAAGACCGACCAGAATTGCGCACCGACCCGGCCTTCCCGAAGCCGCGGAATGTCTGTGTGCAGCTGGGGCTGGTGCTGCGATAAGTCGATCTCCTCGACGCGGGAATCGAATTTCTGCCGCAGGGCCCACGGTAAGTCGTTATGGCCGTCAAATACCAGCGTGTCGGTCAGCGCGGAATGGGTCCAGAACGATGTCATCGCGCGGCGCTCAATTCCTCTAAGGCAACCCATGGCTCATGGAGTCCGAAGGCCTTGGGGCCAAAGACTTGCAGCGCTTCCGGGGTCCGCATGATGGCAGGAGTCGAGATTCCGTAGACGGCCACCCGCTGTCCGAACCGCAGGGCCTCGGAAGTGATGGGTGTCCCCAGATCAACATCAACTATCGTAATAAGGTCCGGAACAATGGCAACCACTGCACCATTCTTGTGTGCAATGACGTTCTCGTTCCGGAACTGGATCCGCATCTCGTCGCCGCCGTCAAACGACTCCAAAGTGGCAAACCCCTGGGTGAACCCGTCCCTGACGAACCTCTCAACGTCAACGATTTTTCCCCGCAGGAGCACGGTTCCATGACCGTATATTGTGTCCTTCAGGAAGGCGCTGAGTTCTGCCAGCGGATCAAGATGCTTGTCCTTGGCCGTACGCAGAGTCCGGCCGATATTGAGGGCCAGTGTGACGGTGTTGCGGATCGCAGTACGCTTGACGTCTGCTCCGCTCATTGGATACTCGGCGATGTATGCCGCGCCCCCCATCTTGATGGTGACCGCGCGGGCGAAAGTCTCCATCCTCTGGTTGTCCTGGCCAGTATCGACGATGCACGTGTGTCCGTTTTCGTCAGAAACAGCGAGCGGTGATCCGGACACTCCATAGACTCCGAACGTTTCCATTTGAAGCTCCGGGAAGGCTCGCCCCATTCCGTCGCCGTCCACCACCGGGATACCCGCTTCGGCGGCGACGACAAGAGGAATCATGGAATTCAGTCCGCCGCACTCCATGGGGATTGTTGCATCGGCTGTTTTTCCGAGGTGTTTCTCCAAGGCACGGAGCGACCGGACTGCCTCCGTGCCGGCGGGGACTTTCTCGACTACGACAGTCGGAGCGCCCATCATGGCCGTGGAAATGACAAAGTCATCGTCATCAAGTTCGGTCGGATCGAGGATTTCGATCTTCTTTCCGTTTTTGAGGCATTCCTCGACGAGGAGGCGGCCGATGAGCGGATCTCCGCCGCCGCCTGTACCGAGTATTGCCGCGCCCCGCGCCAAGTCAGGGACGTCGTCTAGTGACAGATAGAAACCCATGTTGTTCTTCCTTCTACTTCTTGCAGTCAGCGTTTCGGGTGGGGCTATTTCGACGCCGGCAGGTCGCCGACCGCTTTGACGCGTACCCGGGACGCGTTTCCTGGCAGATAGGCCAGGGGCAGCTCATCGATCTCCACGATTTGGACAGTGCTGGCTTTGGCTCCGGCAGAGACGGCTTTGCTGATTGCTTCCTCCCGGGCCTGGTCGAGCACTTCTTCGCGCTTTCCCGCCGGGATAGCAAAGATACGGTCGACTTCGCCACCGACTTGGGCTATAGCGGCGCCGATGGCATTCGCCACTCCGGAGTGTCCCGGCCGGGCAACGTCACTGGCGCAGGCCATCTGTTCCGGTACCAGGAACGCTCCGCCGCCGACGGCAACCACCGGGACGAGATCGGAACTCGTGCGCATCCGGTCTACCGTCTCCGCGATCCTTCGGTGGATTTCGTCTTTGGCCGCGTTCACCATTGAAGGATCCAGATGGCTGACACGGACGGGGTCACCGATCTCCGCATCACCCGCCGCGACCATGATGTCGGTCGCTGTCAGAGTTTTGCCTCCGAAAACGAGTGCCTCCTCCGTGACTCTGTAGCCAACACTGTCCGGCCCGACGGTCACACCGTTGTCGAACCTGATGCGGCTGCCGCCGCCGAGGCCGACGGACAACACATCAGGCATACGGAAGTTGGTTCGGATTCCCGCCACCTCGATTTCTGTTGCCGCTTCGCGCGGAAAGCCGGACTGGAGAACTCCGACGTCCGTCGTTGTTCCGCCAACGTCGACCACAATGCAGTCTTTGAGGCCCGAGAGGTACGCGGCGCCGCGCATTGAGTTGGTCGGTCCTGAGGCAAAGGTGGCCACTGGGTATTTTCGGGCGAAATCCACATCCATTAATGTGCCGTCGTTCTGGCTCAGGAACAGCGGGGCGTGGATGTTCAGCGCCATCAGGGATTGATCGAGTGAGGAACACACATCTGCTGAAAGCTCACGAAGGGCGGCGTTGATGATTGTTGCGTTTTCCCTCTCGAGAAGCCCCACCCTGCCGATTTCGTTGGAAAGGCTGATCGGAAGTTCCGGAAACTCGGCGTTTATGATTTCCGCTGCCCTCTGTTCGAACTCCGAGTTGACCGGGGAAAACACGGACGAGATTGCGAAACTGCGTGCACCTTTGGCCACGGCGTCCTGGGCTGCCCTGCGTATCTCGTCATGATCGATCGGAGAGATTTCCCGCCCGTCGAACTCGTGTCCGCCGTGGCACATGTAGGGCAAGGCGTGCAGCGCTTCAGTAATCCGTGCCGGCCAGCCCACGAACGGCGGCAGTCCGCCAGTTGCAGGAAGTCCGAGCCGGATTGCCGCCGTCGGCGCCAACCGCTCGGCTTCGACTAGTGCATTGATGAAATGCGTGGTGCCGATCATGACGGCGTCTACGTCGGCAGGATCAAATGAGTACGCGCTCTGTAGTCGGCGGAGGGACCCGGTAATCCCCTGTCCGACGTCACTCATTGTCGGACTTTTTACACCTGCGAGGACCTCGCTTCCGTCAATTAGTACCGCGTCCGTGTTGGTGCCGCCGACATCGATGCCTATCTTCACTTGTATTCCTCCTGCAGTGCGCGTTTTTCAGTAATCGATGGGCGTGAGAGCGCCTCTTCGGATGTGCCTCTGATCAGGCCGAGTTTGCCCGCGATGACGTAAAGAACCAGGGAAGCACCAAGCGAATTCAGGGATCCCACCCCCCATGGCAGGAACGTTCCGATCAGCACCGAGGCGGCCCAGACCACCAAGGTCCCAACGACCCACGTTGGCTCTGTTGCCGGCAGGCCGGGGGCAGATGCGGATAGGACGCTTCGCCATTTCTTTACGATGTAATATTCGGCGACCATGATGCCGGCGATGGGGGGAAACGTGACTCCGAGCAGGATCAGGAAATTCACAAAGTAGTTCAGTATTCCGGCAGCGGCGAGTGCGCTGCCGAGGATCCCGATAAAGATGGTGACGCTTGTGCGGCTTACCCGCTTCTTGAATACTGTCTCGACGAAGTTCACAATGCCCAGGGATGCCGAGTACAAGTTCCAGTCGTTCATCTTGATCGTGCCGGCAACGATGATGATTGTGCCGACGAACCCGCTGCTGGACGTGACAATTGCGATGATGTCGTTGGTCTTGAGTGCGTGGGCAAGGAGAACGCCGGCGATGGCCACCATGAATTCCCCGAGGGTGACACCGAGGAGTGTCTGCTTGACGACATCGGAGGGTTTGCGGTTGAAGCGCGTCATATCGGGGGTGATTACCATGCCGACTATGAATCCGCCTGCCACCAGTGTTGTCCCGGCGGCCAGGCTAAGGACCGGGCCCGGGGCCGGCTGGTTAACCAGATCGCCGAGGTTGTGCATTTGCAGCTCAGAGACAATCGACCAACCGGCGAGCAGGAGGAACGCGGGGATCGTAATGTACGCGGTCCACGCCATGCTCTTGAAGCCGTAAATGACTATCGCGGTCACGGCGCAGCCGACCGCAAGGGACCACGCCCATGCGGGAATAGCGGGCGCCAGCTTGGCAAGCCCTTCAGCGGCCACGCCGCTTTGGACACCAAACCAGCCGACCAAGCTAAGTGAGATGAACAGGGCGATGATGCTGGATCCATGGCGTCCAAAGCCGGTCCATCTAGCGAGAACCGATGTCGAGAGGCCTTCTTTTTGTCCAAGGATTCCCGTCATGATGGCAACCACCTCCAAGATCACTGAGCCAAGGAAGATGGCGAGCAAGGCGGTGGGAAAGTCCATTCCAAAGCCCAGGGCTGCACCCAGAAGGAACTGAGAAAGCGCTGACATCTGGCCGAACCTTTGAACCGCCACCGACCACCAGCTGTAGCGGGCGTGGTCAGGCACACGCTCTAGGGCGTAGTCTTCCTCCCCCGCGTGTTTCTTATCAGTAGTTGTTGCCATCGGTACTCCTTGGCTATGAGGTACCTACCCGGAAGAGATCAGGGGTAGGAGGGAATGAATAGAAGCTACGGCCCGTGGCGGTCGTTATCAATGGTTCCTCTGACTACTAAATACACTCAGGGTGTGCATACTTAACACATTCGTCCCCCACGCACGCATCCGAAGGAGGCAGCCATGTCTTGGCTCCTAACGGCCACGGACCTCGAAGCGTTAGAGTTTGGCGCAAGAATGCAGGGCTCGGGAGGGGCCGGAGACACACATGCCATGTCTCTCTTAACTCGGAATCTGTTGGAACATTGCGGTGGCGTGACTGTATTTCGGCCAAGTAAAATCCTTCCTGGCGATGTCGTAGTGGCCGTTGGCCTGGCGGGATCGCCACTGGCCTTCAGCGAAAAGCCCAGCGGACCGGAGCCTTACGTAAGTGCTTTTGAAGCGGTCGCCCAAGAATTTCCAGGGCGGCGAGCTCTTGTCTGTGCCTTCGAAATGGCCGGGATCAATGCCTATGCACCGATCCTGGTGGCCGCGGCCCTGGGCATCCCGCTGGTCGACATGGACGGCATGGGGCGAGGACTCTCAGGACTGCACCAGACAACTTTCAACGCGCATAATGTCTCGATGACTCCTTGTGCCCTCGTAGACACTTCGGGGAGACGCATCGAAATTTCAGGATCAACCGCCGAAGAATCCGAGCGCGCCCTGCGCGTTCTCATGGGATTGTTTGGCGGCTGGGTGGCGTTCGCGGGGTACCCCATGGATGGGCGACAGGCTAGAGAAGGCGGCATAGGCCAGACGCTTCGACGAGCTTTGGAGCTTGGACGCCAGTTCCAGCAGTCCAGGAAACTAACGCAGTCCGTGAGTGAGGCGATATCCCATTTTTGTTCCCACACTGCGGGATGTCTCTTTGTGGGGCGCGGGAGTGTTGTGGACGTTCACTGGGAACCCGCCCCCCGTGATTCCGGTGCCGGGGGACAGGCCAAAGGAACGATGATTGTTCGGGCCGCAGGAAGATACCTTCGAATCGAGGCACAGAACGAATTCCTGCTGCTCGTAGACGAAGGCCGGCTGCTTGCCAAGGCCCCCCAGATTATCTGCCTCCTGGACAGCCATACCGGCATTCCCCTCCTCAGCGAGCGTATCCTGCCCGGTTACGGGGTAGACGTCGTTGTCTTTGAGGCCCCGGGCGAATGGAGCGCCTCTGCTGCGCAGGCCTTGGTCGACATTTCCGGCTACGGGTACCCAATCCCTTCCCTTGAAGTCTCGCTGTGACAGCCCGGCTGGCCCTTCGGGAACTGCTGCGGTGTCCGATGCTGCTGAACAGCTCCGTGATTTTGGAACACCCCGTTTCGAACTTTACGTTCATCTGCATTAACGAGATCAGCGCCAGCGGCGCCGCCACCACTGCCTATCTTGATCCACCAGATGAAGCGCAGGTCAGCAATCTCGAAGGCATCTGGATATCCTCTTGGATTCCCTCCTATGCCCTGGAAATTCTGCTTCCACAGCTGAAGCGAAAGGGCGTGGGCGTGGTGATCCTGATACCAACCACGCCACAGGACTTCCAATCAGTCTCGGAGTTCGGCCTATCTACCCTGGAACTTGCGCGAAAACTGAAAATGAACGTGGTTGCGCTCCACCAGCCCCAAGCGACTGTGGCCGTGGCCGCATCCCTCAGCAGGTTCATGGGGTCGGATCTCTGGGCACGGTCCATTAATATGACGGCCTTCACCCACGCCGTCCACCAGATGGAGCCTAGCCCTGAGGGCGTCGTTTCTGAGCTCAGAAAGTATGTCAACGCGCGGATAGCAGTGATCAATTCGCTCGGCCTGCCACTAGCGGGCGCCGTGGAACGTCCGCTCGCATTCGGCAACATCGGGGCGTCGCCCTTGTTTGACCCCAGCCAGACCCCAAACCTCATATCGGTTCCGTTGCCCCCGCTCATGGAAGACGACGACCCAGCGCTTTGGATACTCGCGGAATTCCAACCTGACGCCCCGCCCTTCGAGCTGGAGGCGGCACAAGAACTCTTGGAATTAGGGGCCCTTTCGTTGCTCAGGTGGCTCAGCCGTCAACGCTTCGCGAGCGAGCAGTTTCAATCCGCAAGATCCGCGATCGTTTCACAACTCGCTGTCGCTGGCGGAGCAATTCCGGATCACGTCATCTCTCAAGCTCTCAGCGTCGGCTGGAACTTAAACGGATGGCACACCCTCATAAGCGTTCGTGCCCCACGGAAATCCCTGGCCCACGACATCGGACGAATGCTTCCAGCCGCTTTGAGCCGGTATGACTACACAGTGGACTCGTCCGAATACATTGATCATTGGCTTATCTGGGAAACGCGGCAGGACCAACCAACGAGGGCAGACTACCGGGATTTCGTCGCCGCTCTGGATTCCCTACGACCACCGCCAGACACAGGAATCGTTTTTGGCGTCGCCAGGCCACGACTTGGACCGGAAGGATTCGCAAGAAGCATCGCCGAGGCTGAAGACTTCGCTCGACGAGCAAGCTCTAGCAAAGGCGGCCGGCAGATTGTGGACGCCCAGGAATCCGCCGCCACCCAGTTGATCCGCACTACGCTCCATGATCCCGCACTGGTTCGCCAAGCCACGAAGTTTCTAAAACGACTCTCCGAACCAGACGCCGACCATCTGAGGAAAACGCTGAACACGTACCTTCAAAGCGAATCTAACCTCGCGGAAACGTCGCGCGCCCTTGCAGTCCATCGAAACACGGTGGTCAAGAGAATCGAAAAAATCGAGGAACTACTGGATGCACCGCTCGAAAACCCTGACACCAAATTTGCCTTGCGCATCGCGCTGAGAATCCTGGAAATTTCTGCCACCGAGTAGGCGCACGTCCGGCAGCAGAGAAAGGGCTGGGCCTGGTCTTAGATAAAAGTTCGCGTCGCTGAAGCACATGGCCCTGTTGTTGTGGATGTTCTTGGCACATTCCTCAATATGGGGTTTCGATGCTTGACGGTAAGGACAGCGCGATCAGGAGGTCCTCATGTCCCGCGCTGATGCCGCTTTGACTTCATGCCAACGTTTGCGCGTTGCGCGTTGCGCGGCTCACCATAGAAGACGGCTGGCCGGTTTCCAGGGCTGCGGAACAGTTCAACTGCTCCTAGCCGACGGCCAAACGTTGGGCGGCGCGCTACGCCGCGAAGGGTGAGGTGGGGTGCTCAGACGGGCCCTGCCCTAGTTAGCTGCCCGCGGCGTCATCGTCGAACGGGTCCTCTCCGACGACGCCGGGTAGCTTGACGAGAGGGTCCCTGTCGATCAGCAGATGCTTCGGCGTCTCTTCATTCCCTCATGTAGTAGACGCCGCAGGTCACCATGAGCAGGCATCGAGGGAAAACCCTCGGACCAGGGACGAAAGGCGGTGAGCTTCGTGAACTGCACGTACGGCCATGTTGACTCCCCGGCGGGCATGCTACCCGCGCCAGAGCGCTTGTGCGTGTCAGGCGGCACCCATTCCCTGGAGATTGGACACAAGTCATGTCGCCCTCCCCCCATGCCCACCATGAACATGCAGGACAGACACCACGAGTAGAGAAGGAGAACCACGGTGAGCAAGCAACGACGCACAAAAGAAACCCACACCCGGTTCCTCTCAGGTCATGTTGCCCACGCCAAGGACGTCCATGAACAGGTAGGGAACGACAAACCGTCGCTCCAGGTATGGAAGGAGGCACCCGGCCACAGCAGCGGCCACCAATAAAAAAGGCCCCCGAAGGGCCCACACAACAGAATTTGTGCACACTCAGAGGCTAACAAGCCCCTGAACAGCGAAAACACGTGCCCGAGGTGGGACTCGAACTGCATTCCCGCCCGTGCAAACACTGGGAACTCCCGGAAACATAACGAATCCGGGCCTGTCCGGCACCAGTACGACCCGGTCCGACGCCCAAAGTGTGTACTTTGTACACACCCCAAAATTGGCAACCGACGACGCTCTGCCATATCCGCTTGGATCCCTTGAAGTGCCAGACGATAGCGGAAGTTAATCTTGATTGCCTAAGGCAACTACGATAACTTCTCGACCCCCGCGCCCGCTCAATCGCCCTCGGCCGCCAGCCACTTCGTCGACCACCGAGGCGAACCTTTTGAAAAGCACTGGGACTTTCCGCATGCCTATCCCGCGCTACAGAAGGGCAACGCGTGTATCAGGGCGTCAACGTGCTCTCTTGGGTCGCTTGGCACGGATTTAGCTCACTCTCGATGAGGCATAAGACCCAGTCTCGACCGGAGTGGCCAAATTCTCAGCCTGTTCGGAGACAACGCGCGTTCCGGGTTCGGGACGGCGGGGATAGCCGAGCCAGTAATCCCTGTATTCCGAGGCGAAGCCCTCCCGGAAACGAAGCATCTCGTTTGGCGGAGCAAAAACCGCTCCCTGCATTAGGTAGTTAGGGACAGCCAAGCTTGGCAGCTTAGCCCATTCGTATGCTGACGGAGACGAAAAGCTGATGGCTCGACCATTCGAAACAAGCGTGGTGGTAGCTCCACCCCAGGCATTGACTTGCGAGGATGAAATTGAAAATGTCCCTCGAACGCACCCGATGGACTCGAGATGATCCAGTGCCGCCCGAGCTTTTCGCAACGCCTCCTCGACTTCCCCGACGGTCGGAATGCGCTGCTTGGCGTGAAGAAGTCCGTTGCGGGCAGTCATGATCCCGGAGTTTTTAAGTTCGCTTCCCACGTCTGCCAATGTCTTCACAAGACGAACCTGGGACTCAGGAAGTAGATCTAAAAAGGGGTGTAGATGCCGGAAAGGGAACTGCTGCAGTTCCGTCTTTCGCGAGTACTTGGGGTAGGAGGCTTGGTCCCGCAGGTAGATTTCTGGATCTTCGCGCAGCCTGTCGAGTAGCTTGGACAGTCTCACAAATCCTTCAACGATTGCGCTTAGAACTGGTTCGTTGGAAAGTTGGTTGAGATCCTCGTCCTGCTCGATGGATCCGTTCAGCGTTTCAACGGTAAATTCCCGCGCCACAGACTGGAAAAAGACGAAGGGATCTTCGCTGGCGTAATGGTCCGTGAGGAGTCCCCAGGCTGCAAAGGACAGCGAGTCGAAGAGGAAGCGTTCAAGGCAGACGAAGTAATCCGACGATGCCGCACGCAACCCCTCGGCTGTACTGGCGAGATCAACTGAAGCGGTCTTGGCTAAGCTTTCCAGCGAATGGTGAAGCTGCCAGTATTCGTCTCTTAGATCAGCGGACCTGGGTAGCGGGAAACCAAGCTTCCATAGGATCGCGTCACGAAGAGCAGTATCTTCCTGCTCCAAGGGAATGCCTAGTTCCTTGCCTACGCTGCTCGCATTAGTTCGTCTAGAGAGGATCAATGTCTCGACCACCTGTTTGGGCTGGGAAGTCCGAAGGAACTCTTCGAGGCGCTCTCTCGCGGTCTCCCCGCGCGTTCCCCGGAGGATCCACGCCAGCTCGTCCATTTCGTCTGGCGAATCAGTGTCGAAGAGCGAGCGAGCCAACGAAGACAGTCGGAGAAGAGGGAGATCGGCATCGGCACTGACTGCGCGCGTACCAAGTCGGCTCAGTTGGGCTCGTAACCGCCAAGCACCCGATCGGCTTCCGCCGTTAACGCGCGGACGGCGGATTTCATCAGCTGGGACCTCAATTACCCCCTCTCGGACAGCTGAGTCTACGATTTTGGCCAGCGTGTCATCGTCGAGCATGAAAAGCATTTGCAGGAGTTGCGAGCGGCCCATGGTCGCAGCCTGGTCTTTAATCTTTCCTGTCAGTGCAAGCTCTGCAGCCGCTTCCTGAAGTTTTCCTTGGGTTGTTGATGCAGCGTGGGTTATCAGGAGCCGAAGCTCTGCATCACTGAAGGCGTCGCCGATCAAGTGACATATGGTCGCGGTGTTTTGAACGGCATATGCGTTAAAGTCATTTTCCGTGAAGTCAGACACGAACCTGTTCCACTCCGAGGGGTCCTCGCTTATTTGGTCGAGGACCTTGTTCAGGGATGGACGAGATTTATTCACTCCTGCTTCGCTGCTGGTCGTTAGCTGGACACGATGGACAAGGCCGCAGGCAGTATCAGCGCAGTGTTGAAGCGGAACAGATGTCGTTGGAGTCATCCGCCTGCTGAATTCGCGCCGGCGTATGCCGTATGGCCCTAATAGGTAGTGGCCGGCTTGGAAAACCCCTTGGTGCGCTCCGTCAAGAAGCCGCAAGGTGTCTTCGTGGCTAAGAAAGTCGCGTTCTTCAGGGAATAGAGCAGCCGCCCGCTGGTAGAGATCACGTCCGAAGATGAAGGGGAAACGAAGCGCGCCCGACTCAATTTCTGCTGAGATCGCGCTGGCCAGTAGATCCAGATCGATCTTCTGGATGTCCACGAGGGGTTCGATATGCACGAGTCCGAGCAAGGCTAGAACGTTGGCATCCTTAGCGTTCACCTTCTCGCGTGTTGTCAGCTGCGTGCGTACACGAGTGCCAACCAGGCTTAGGACGATCGCTGCGTTTAGACCTTCAGAAGGCTTGTATGTATTTTCGATAATGCATTCTCGAAGAATGCTTATCAATGAAAGTAGGTCAAGGAGCTTCCTGCGCCAATTCTCATCCGGATACTTCTCAGCAAGTTGAATCCGATTTAGCGGAGTGGCTGTCGGCAACGGTGGACCCCCAATTCGTGAAGTGTAACCCGGAAAGAATACAGGAGCGCCCAGTTGTTGGCCCGGTCTGCCTCATCCATTTCAGAGTTCGTCACGGGGTTGCCGCGAGCCTTTCCGATCGTGCCGGGTTCGATGAACAGTTTCTGGGTGACCGGGTTGGCATATTCCGGCCCTCGACGGCGTCGAGTCGGTCCTGCTCCCCTACACCCACTTTTCCGTCCTCCTGCGGCTGGAGAAGCGCCTGGCAGCCGTCACTGCGCTCGGAATGGACGGCAACAAGTTGATCGATCTGGACCGGTCCGGGATCGAATGGAGATTGGATCCGCGGCTGCGGCCGGAGCAGCAGACGGGCGCGATGGTCTACGCCCGCAACGACATCGACCGCGGCCACCTCATCCGCAGGGCATGAGCAATACGGGCGACACCCAAGCGGGAGCTGCCCGGGCCAACGCGGACGCGTTCCACTACACGAACGCAGCCACGCAGGCGCCGAAGTTGAACCATGGACTGGACCTCTGGCTCGGTCTGGAGTCCTACCTGCAGGAGAACGCGGCCGACAACGGCCGGCGGCTCGTCAAGTTGGGTTCCCCACCCGGGTGATAAGTATAAGGTCGTGGCGACCCATTTCCGGTGTTCTTCGGTCTCGATCCGGGAGGGCGTCGGGCCTTACTGCAGGTATCGGAATACGGACCACGTCGCCGTCACCGCGGCGCAACCAGTTCGATGTTTAGCGGCAAAGGTGGGGGGCCTGTTGGCGGACCGCGACCGGAACAACGCTGGACCGCCGCAGCCCAGACAGATCAAGCCGGTCCTCCTTGCCTCGCGCCGGGCGGCATCAAGCCTACTGAACTCGGATGCTTTCCAGTCCCGTCCGTCTGCTTTACTCCTTGCCCATTTCATGTCTTCCTCAGCTTCACTATGCCGATGGTCATCCTGGATAACTCGGTGGGCCGCTAGATTTTCGAGATGCCGGCTCCTGCAGGGACGGTCTTTGAGTCGCAGCAAGGGGAAGTCTTCAGTTTGCGGCGGCAGACGGGTGCCACCAGCCTTCCCAGGCTGATGAGGTGATTTGGCCGTCGGAAAAGTCTTCGGCGTTCAGCGGGCTGCAACTTGCGTGCGTGCTGCCATTTCCATAGTTGGAGTTGACCAGCATAGGTTCGGTGGGGACGGTGATCACGTTCTCTCCTTTGATGTAACTGATCTGGCGACCTGCACTGCGGTGCTCTGCTTGTGTAGCTGTCGGCATCCATCCCACAGCCGGTCTCCGGTTCAGCGGCTTGGCTGGTGGACTCGCCGGAGCTGGAGTTGTTCGGCTGTGATCCATAGGTTGTAGCCTGCGGATTTTTCGATCATGATCCGGCGGTCATGCCCGTCCGCCGCTATCCAGGCGGTGTCTCCGGATGGGGTGGTGTCCTCCACGAGGCCTGTTCTGACAAGCACCCCCGCGCGGCGGACATCGACGACGGTGCCGACCAGCATGTTCCATTCCATGAAGGGATACGAACGGTGGGTGCCGGGTGATTGCGGTGCGGGTTCGCTTGCGGGCAGGGAGTGGGAGTTTCCTTGCATGGGGCCCGGTCCTTCCTTTCTGTCGAATGGTGGCGGCCTCCAAGTCGCTGGTGCCCGCTGGGAACGTCTTATCCATTCGTCGGTTTTTGTCCGGGGCGGACGGCTGGCTGCCTACTGGCCGTCCGCCCCGACGGCCGCATCAGGCGCCGGTGGTGCTGGGCTCCGGGGTCTGCTGGGTTTCCTGCAGTTCGCCGTTTTGGCGTGCTGCTTCCTTGCGTCCCCAGCCTCCGGGAAGGAGCGCCACCGAGATGACAGAGATTGCCGAGACGATCAGGAGGTAGATGACGATGGAGTCGCTGGACTGGGTGGCGGCGAACAGCGCGGTGGCGATCGTGGGGGCGAACGCGGATCCGCAGATTTGGGAGATGGTATATCCGACTGATGCTCCGGTATAGCGGACTTCGCGGGAGAAGACCATGGAGAACAGGGAGCCGGTGACGCCGGCGGCCGGTGCCATGGCGATGCCGAAGATCAGCACCACGGCCAAGACGAAGTTTGCGGGCACGCCGGTGTTGATGAGCATGAACGCGGGCCCGATGAGGACGCCCATGGCCACGGCCCCGATGAGGTACATGGTCTTGCGGCCGTATTTGTCGGAGAGGGAGCCGAAGACCGGGTAGAGGACGACGGCGACGAGTCCGGCGAGGAAGACCCCGAGCAGGACGCTGGTGCGATCGATCTTGGCGATGGTCGTGGAGTAGTTCACCAGGTAGGACATGGTGATGTAGGCGAAGACGCCCTGGCTGAGGTAGGTGCCTGCGACGAGGAAGATCTCCTTGGGGTGGCGGCGGAAGGCTTCCTTGATGGGGAGCTTGACCAGTTCCTGCTTTTCGCGGGCGGCGGCGAAGGAGGGGCTTTCAGCGATGGTGAGGCGGATGACCAGGCCGACGATAACCAGGACGGCACTGACGAGGAAGGGCAGGCGCCATCCCCAGGTGATGAACTGATCGCCGGGGAGCTGGCTGGCTCCAAGGAAGGCGACGGTGGCGAGGCTGGTGCCGGCCGGGGCGCCCATCTGCGGAAATGCTCCGTAGAAGCCTTTCTTGCCTTTGGGGGCGTGTTCGACGGCCATGAGGGTGGCGCCGCCCCATTCGCCGCCGACCATGAAGCCCTGGAAGATGCGCAACACGGTCAGCAGGATGGGGGCGGCAATGCCGATCTGGGCGTAGCCGGGCAGAAGTCCCATCAGGAACGTGGCGGCGCCCATGCCGACGAGGGAGATGATAAGCATCTTCTTGCGGCCGACGCGGTCGCCGAAGTGTCCGAAGACGATACCGCCCAGGGGCCTTGCGAGGAATCCGACGCCAAAGGTGGCAAAGGAGAGCAGGGTGCCCATGAGGGGGCTGGCTTCGGGGAAGAACAGTTTGGGGAAGACCAGGGCGGCCGCTGTTCCGTAGATGAAGAAGTCGTAGTATTCGACGCTGGTGCCGATGAAGCTTGCCATGGCAACCTTCATCGGGCTCGTGTGGCCTGTGGCGGCCGGGGATGTCTTCGTTGACATGTGGGTTCCTTGGAGGAGGCGGTGCTAGCGGACGGGGACGGGTTGGGAGTGCTTGTTCGCGGTGTGCTGCAGGTCCAGGGCGACGTCGGTGATCATGTCTTCCTGCCCTCCGACGAGCTGGCGGCGGCCGACTTCGACGAGGATGTCGCGGGTGTCCAGGCCGTAGCGGGCCGAGGCACGTTCGGCGTGGCGGAGGAAGCTGGAGTACACGCCGGCGTAACCGAGGGTGAGGGTTTCGCGGTCGACCTGCACGGGGCGGTCGTGCAGGGGCCGGACGAGCTCTTCCGCGGCGTCCTGGAGGGCGAAGAGATCGGCGTTGTGTTCCCAGCCGTGCAGGGTGGCGACGGCGACGAAGGGTTCGACCGGGGTGTTGCCGGCTCCGGCGCCGTGGCCGGCGAGGGAGGCGTCCACCCGGTAGGCGCCCTCTTCGACGGCGACGACGGAGTTGGCGACGGCGAGGGAGAGGTTCTGGTGGGCGTGGATCCCGATCTCGGTCTCCGGGTCCAGCACGTCCTTGTAGGCGCGGACCCGCTGGCGGACCCCGTCCATGGTCAGGCCGCCGCCGGAGTCGGTGACGTAGACGCAGTGCGCGCCGTAGGATTCCATGAGCTTGGCCTGCTGCGCGAGCTTTTCGGGTTCGGACATGTGGGACATCATTAGAAAGCCGGAGACGTCCATGCCCAGTTCACGGGCGTAGGCGATGTGCTGGGCCGAGACGTCCGCTTCGGTGCAGTGGGTGGCGACCCGCACGGACCGGACGCCCAGGGCGTAGGCCTGGCGGAGTTCTTTCAGGGTGCCAATGCCGGGCAGCAGCAGCGTGGTGAGCCGGGCGTTTTTAATCGCCGAGGCGGCCGCTTCAATCCATTCCCAGTCCGTGTTGCTTCCGGGGCCGTACGTGAGGCTGCTCCCGGCAAGGCCGTCGCCGTGGGCTACTTCGATGGCGTCGACGCCGGCGGCGTCCAGTGCCGCGGCGATGCTGGCGACGTTCTCCGGGCTGATGCGGTGGCGGACGGCGTGCATGCCGTCGCGCAGGGTGACGTCCTGGATGAAGACGCGGGTCGGTGTCTGGCTCATGATGCTACTTCCTCTTTGGTGGTGACCAGCCGCTCGGCGACGCGGAGCGCGGCGGAGGTCATGATGTCCAGGTTTCCGGCGTATTCCGGGAGGTAGTGGGCGGCGCCTTCGACTTCGAGGAAGACGCTGACCCTCGTGTACTCCCCTGTTCCCCGGCCCTCCGGGATGAGTCCGCTGACCTCGGCCCCTTCGTGCTGGAACTGCACGGCCTGCTTGAGCCGGTAGCCCGGAACGTAGCCGGCGACTTCGGTGACACGGTCCCGCACGGCGGCGGCGACACGGTCCTGTTCTGCGTCGGTGAGACGGTCCACCAGGCACAGGACGGTATCGCGCATGATCATCGGCGGTTCCGCCGGGTTCAGCACAATGATGGCCTTGCCGCTGGCAGCTCCGCCGACGGTGACGATGGCGTCGGAGGTGGTTTCGGTGAATTCATCGATGTTGGCGCGTGTGCCGGGGCCGGCGGACTTGGAGGAGATGGAGGCGACGATTTCGCCGTAGTGGACCGGTGTCTGGCTGTTGATGGCGGCGATGACCGGGATGGTGGCCTGCCCGCCGCAGGTGACCATGTTGACGTTGGTCGCGTCCAGGTGCTGCTCGAGGTTGACGGAGGGCACGACGTAGGGGCCGATGGCTGCCGGGGTGAGGTCGACCAGCTTCTTCCCGTAGGGTGCCAAGGCGGCCGCGTTGTGCCGGTGGGCCCCGGCGGAGGTGGCATCAAAGATAACTTCGATGTCCCCGAATTCGGGCATGCCGATGAGGCCTTCGACTCCTTCGGCCGTGGTGGCGATGCCGAGCCGGGCGGCCCGGGCCAGGCCGTCGGAGGCGGGGTCGATGCCGACCATGATGCCCATGTCCAGCTTGTCGGTCAGCCGCATGATCTTGAACATGAGGTCAGTGCCGATGTTTCCTGAGCCGATGATGGCTGCTTTTGCGCTCATGAGAGTTCCTTCGTGGCTGTTGCTGTGACGGTGCCCAATCCGCCGATGCGGGCTTCGATGATGTCCCCGGCGCTGAGCGGGGCCATGGGGCCGAGGGCGCCGGAGAGGACGATCTCCCCGGCCCGGAGGGGCCGGCCCAGGGCGGCGGCCGTTTCGGCGACCCAGAGCAGGGCGTTGACGGGATCCCCGAGGCAGTCCTCCCCTGTTCCCCTCGATGCCTCGACGCCGTTGATGGTCATGACCATGTCCGCTGCGGCCGGGGTGTAGCCGTTGAGCCTGGCCTTGCCCTGGCCGAGGACGAAGTAGGCGCTGGAGGCGTTGTCGGCGACCGTGTCGACGATGCCGATGTCCCATCCGGCGATGCGGCTGTCCACGATTTCCAGGGCCGGTGCGACGTAGTCCACGGCGGCGAGGACCGAGGCCCGGTCGGTGGCGTCGACGTCGCGGCCCAGGATGAACGCGATTTCCGCTTCGATGCGCGGGGCGATGAGCGCCACGTGCGGGATTTGCTCGTCCTCGCCCAGCTGCATGTCGGAGAGCAGGACGCCGAAGTCGGGCTGGTCAACGCCGAGCTGGCGCTGCACGGCCGAAGCGGTCAGTCCGACCTTGCGTCCAACACGGCGGTTCCGGAGGCTGGCCCGGCTCTGGATGAGCAGTTCCTGGACCTCGTAGGCCGCGTCCAGATCCCCTTCAAGGAGGTCCCGGACGGGCCCGCAGGGGCGTGCTGTCTTCAAGGCGCCGAGCAGCATGTTGGCGACGCTCCTGAGGCTCGCCGGCCGGGGCCCGGCGGTGAGCGCTCCGCCGTCGCTGGCGGTAGTGGGTTGTTGTGTCATGAGGTTGCTCTCTGTTGTGCAGCGCAGGCTGCGGCGAGAAGTTAAGGTCCGCCGACGATCTAGCATGCTAGACGTCTAGGCCGTGCCGGTCTAGTTGTCGAGGGTTGCGGTGGTGACGCCGAAGCCTGCGATGTATTCGCGGATCGGGCGGTAGTAGCTGTACTGGACCGTGTACGGACCGCTGGCTCCAAGGGCTGCGTAGGCGGCGATCCAGGTGCGGACCTCGTGGGAGGAGTTGCCCGCGATTTCGGTCATTTCCTGGGGCGTCCAGGCATCGATGGGTGAGAGGTCGCCGGAGGCGAGGATCTTCATCAGCTGCTGGTCCCATTCCGGGGCGAGGTCCTGGATGTCGGCCTCGCCGCGGGCGAAGGCGTCGGCGGTGTCGAAGGTTCTTTGCTGCCGGGCGGCGCGCGCCTCCGGTGTTTGTTTGCCGTCGGCGCCGATCAGCATCCTGCGCTGCGCTTCGGTGGCGGTGGCCAGCCGGGGCACCGGCGGGTCGTGTGAGAGGCCTCCGGAGGCGATGAGCAGGACCTTCACGTCCAGTGTCTTCAGGTATTCGCCGACGGCTTCGCCGAGGAGCCGGACGCGGTTGAGCGGGGTGAAGGGCGGGGCGACGGAGTTGATGAAGACCGGCACGACCGGTTTGGCGGCGATGTCGCCGTACATGAGTTCCATGGGCTGCACGGCGCCGTGGTCGACTTCCATTTTCAGGGAGATGGCGATGTCGATGCCGCGGTCGATCACGGACTGGGCGAGGCCTTCGGCGATGTCTTTCGGGACGTTCAGCGGTCCGGCCTGGCTGCCGAAGTCACCGATGCTGACGGCGTCGTAGCCGATGCAGAACTGCGGCATGAGTTGGTAGAAGAAGCCGTTGTAGTGGTCCGGGCCCAGGTTGATGACCACGTCCGGGTCGTAGTCGTGGACGAAGCTGCGGGCTGCGTCGAAGGCGGCCTCGACCTCGGCTTTGATTTCGGGTCCCGGGTCCCCGTGTTCGAGCAGCGGGCTGTGGGACATGGCAAGCAGTGCAACGGTCATGGCGCTCTCCTAGCCGTTCGCGTGGGCGGGGGTCAGTTCCGTGCCGGCGCCTTCGTCGCGGCCGAGCAGGAAGTCGAGGTGGATTTTGTTGAAGATCCCGGCTTGTTCGTACTGGGGCCAGTGGCCTGCGTTTTCGATGACGGCGAGGCGGCCGTTGGGGATGAGGCCGGCGATGCGGCGGCCTTCATCCACCGGTCCGGAGGGGTCCTTGGTGGTCCAGACGACGAGGGCATCGGCCTGGATGGAGCGCAGGTCGTCGTCGCTGAGCATGTTCCTGCGGCGGGTTTCCGGGTCCTGCAATGCCATGTTGGCTTCGCAGGCGCGCAGCCAGTCGGGCTGCTGGAAGATGGCCTGGCGGGTGCGGATCAGGTCATCGGTCACCAAGGCGGGGTCGGCCATGAGCCATTCGAGCCTGGTTTTGACGCGTTCCCAGGACGGGTCTTTCGCCGCTTCCATGGAGAGCGTGTAGAGCCGTTCCATTACGACGGGATTGGCCATGGTGCCGCCCATGGTGTTCAGGACGATGCGTTCGACCCTTTCGGGGTGCTCGATGGCGAAGCGGGCCGTGACCCAGCCGCCGAGCGATTCGCCGGTGAAGTAGGCCTTTTCGACACCGATGGTGTCCAGGACGTGGTTGACCTGGTCGATGTAGTGCCTGATTTCCAGCGGGTGTCCGGGCTTGCTGCTGTAGCCGTGGCCGATGAAGTCGATGGCGTAGACGTTGAAGTGTTCGGCGTGGGCTTTGAGGTTCCGAACGTAGGCTTCGGCGTGGCCGGTGATGCCGTGGAGCATCAGCAGGGTGGGCTTGGAGCTGTCGCCGGCATGCAGGTAGCGGGTGCGGTAGGGGCCGGCCTGGAGGAAGCCCTGGCTGAATTCGACCTGGTTGAGGTCGGACCAGACGCTAGTGTACGGGTGTGAATTCACGGGTTTCTCCTACGTTGTCGGGGGCGGTCTGTTCGGCGTGGCCGAGGATGGTGTCCAGTGCGGAGCGGAGTTCGGTGCGGGCTGTTTCGATGTCCCACACCGGGGCGCTTTGGCGCCAGGCGATGTAGCCGTCGGGGCGGACGAGCAGGGCGCCGGCTTCGTGGATGTCGCGGATCGTGTGCCAGGAGCCGTAGGGGTCTTCTGCACCTTTTTCGCCGATGACGATGGTGCGCAGGAAGGGTGCGTCCAGCTCGGCGGCGGCTGTTTCCCAGGCGCGGCCGGCGAGGCCGGTAACGAGGCTGAATTTGCCGTGGCCGGTGACGTCCAGGGTGGAGGTGCGGTTGCCGTTGCGGTCCACGAGCCAGGCGTGCGGGATTTTCGCTCCGGGCCGGGTGGTCGGCTGGACGTAGAGCTGGGGATCCTTTGCCCACTGTTCCTCCCCTGCTGCAGGGTCGGGGATGACGGCGGCGGATTCGTAGCGCTGGTTGAGCTCCACTCCGTGGGCGTTGAATTCGTAGTTCTTCAGTTCCAGGGCTTCCTGGAGTTTCTGGCGCAGTTTCACGCCTTCCGGCGTCGGCGCGTGCAGCCGGGCCAGCCCGGCTTCGATGCCGTGCTCCTGGCCGGGGACGCGGAAGGTTTCATTCAGGGGGCCGTAGTCTCTCCGGGACTGGTTTGCGCGGGCGACGATCTGCCGGCCGACCGGTGCGCGTTCCAGGGAGTAGGAGTCAAGCAGACTTTCGCCGGCGTAACCCTTGATGACGTAGGCGAGTTTCCACGCGAGGTTGAAGGCGTCCTGCATGCAGGTGTTGGAGCCCAGACCGCTGCTCGGCGGGTGCCGGTGTACGGCGTCCCCTCCGCAGAAAACCCGTCCGACGGAGAATTGGTTGGCGTGCTGCTGGTTCACGTACCAGGTGGACTTGGTCTGGATGTCGACTTCGAGATCCGGGTCGCCTACGAGGGTGCGGATTTTCGCCAGGACGGTCTCCTCGGCGAGGTCGGGTTCGCCGTCGGCCATGTTGAATCCCCAGCCGGCGATCCATTCGTCCCACGGGCGCACGGCCCGGAGCAGGCCCATGCCGATTTCACCGAAGCCGGCGACCGGGTTCATGATCCAGTGCAGGATGCTGGGGCGGTGGGCGACATACTTGCCCAGGTCCGCCTTGAAAAGGACATAGGCGGTGCCGGCCCGGGCCACCTGGCCCTCGAACTGCAGGCCGATGTCTTCGGCGATCTGGGAGCGGGCGCCGTCGGCGCCGATCAGGTAGCGGGCCCGCAGCGTGTAGTCGGTGTTCGTCACGTGGTTCCGGAACGTCACGGTCACGCCGTCACTGTCCTGGACGTGGGAGAGGTACTCAGTATTGAACGTAACCTGCGCGCCGCGTTCGCCGGCGTTCTTGAGCAGGATCGGTTCCATCAGCGGCTGCGGAACATCCAGCATGGTGCAGGGGCTCGCCTTCATGTAATCCCCGTACCGCTCATCCCCTGTCCCCCAGGTGCGGAGCCGGGCGATTTCCTGGCCCGCGAGGCTAGTGGTGAACAAGGTATCGCCCATGTCGCCCCAGGGCACGGCGTACTTGGCGGCTTCTTCCTCCACGCCCAGATCCCGCAGCACCTCCACGGCACGCTGGTTCGTGATGTGCGCCCGGGGAGTATTGGCCAGCCAGTTCCAGCGCGAAAGCATGTGGACGCGCACGCCCTGGGTGGCCAGCGCCAGAGCCGCCGTGGCTCCGGTCGGGCCGGTGCCGACAATGAGCACATCCATGTCGAATTCCAACTGAGTTTTCATCACACCTTCTAAGTCCAGGTTCCGGGACGGCATCATCCGTCCGTGCACCGGTGGAGGTCATTCTCCGGCCGGGCCGTTTGCGTGGCCCCCACGCTTCCGCGGTGAAACGTGAGGCCGATCACTTGCAACTAGCGTACTAGCATGCAAGTCGATTTGTAAAGGATGGCTTTGGATTTAATCGTTGGCTTGCATGCTTGCAGGCTTGCCGTCTTGCATGTAATCTGACTCACGTGCCAGTGATTCAGGTCACGCAGATTGTCGCCACTGAAGGCGTTCCGATCGCATCCTGACCGCACACTCCGATTCCCAATGCAAGGAGCACAACGATGAGCTTGATGCAGGCCGCACGGCTTCATGAAGTAGGCAAGCCTTTCCAGATCGACCGGATCGAAGTTCCTGAGCCGGGGCCCCGTGATGTGATCGTGGAGGTGAAGGCGTGCAACGTCGTGCCCAACCTGCGGAACGTAATCACGTCCTACCCCGAATGGTTCCCCTACCTCCCCCTGCCTGCCCTCCCTGCGATCTACGGGCTGGACGCGGCCGGCATCGTCAGCAAGGTCGGGTCCCAGGTCCGCAACGTCAAGCCCGGAGACCGCGTATACGTCAACCCGGGACGCGACTCCGGTGACTCCCATGCCTCCTTGCGCGGGGAACGGATCAACGATCCCGCCTACACATTCCAGGGGTACTTCGGGTTCGGGGCCGGTTCACAGGAAATCTTTGAAGACTACCCCCACGGCGGCTTCTGCGAATACATGAAAGCTCCCGCCGACGGCCTCGTCGTCCTGCCCGATTCCATCTCGTTCGAGGCGGCCTGCCGCTTCGGCTACATGGGGACCTCGTACTCGGCCCTCCGCAAGGCGGGAGCGGGTGCCGGAACCTCCGTCCTTGTCAACGGCGGCACGGGAACCCTGGGGCTTGGTGCCGTCTTGAATGCCCTGGCCATGGGCGCAACCAAGGTCTTCGCGATGGCCAGGGACCGTGAACTCTTGGAACGTGTCCGCCTCCTCGATCCGAAGCGTGTCCACGTCCTCTCCCACGGCGATCAGCCGGTGGGTGAGTGGGTCCGGGAAAACACCGGTGGTCTCGGCGCTGACATCTTCATCGATGCGGTAGGCCCCGGCGCCCCGCACGAGATCACCATCGCCGGCATCGAAGCCCTCCGCCGCGGCGGCCGGATGGTCGATATCGGGGGCATGTCAGAACCGCTGCCCCTGGAGATGTTCAAACTCATGTGCTTCCAGATCAGCGTCATCGGCTCACTGTGGTTCAGCGTCGCCGAAGGCCAGGACATGGCCGAGATGGCGCACGCCGGAACCTTGGACCTCTCAGTCTTCGAGCACGAGGTCTACCCCCTCTCCGAAGTCAACGAAGCCCTCGACGCAGTCGACAAGCGACGCGGCGGATTCACCAACGTAGTCGTTGTCCCCGGCTCCTAAGCCGTCCACGCCGGCCGCGTACACCCTCGGCCGGCCCCGCCACGTCAGAAATGGAATCCAGCAATGGAACTCAACCCGCAACACACGGCGGTCATCGCCATCCACTGCCAAGGAGATATCGTCTCCGGCAACGGAGCCTTCGCCCCGTTTTTCCACGACCAGGTCGTCAGCAGAAATGTGATCAGCAAGATTGACAGGCTTCTCGACAATGCCAGGGAATCAGGAATGACCGTGATCTACACCAGGGTCGCTTTCAAGCCTGATTTCAGCGACCTGAACGCCAACTCCCCCCTACTGAAAGTTGTCGAGCAGGCCGGTTGCCTGAAGGAAGGCTCAGAACTGGCCGATATCATCCCGGAGCTGGCCCCGGCCACCAACGATGTCGTCATCACGCACCAGCGCGTCGGCGGATTCGTTCCGGAGCTCACCGCAGTGCTGGAGGACCGTGGCATTGACACCCTGGTGTTCGCAGGCGTCGCGACCAACGCCTCCGTGGAAAGCACCGCCCGCGTGGCCACCGACGCCGGCTACCGGGTCATCATCGCCGAGGACGCCTGCTCCGCCGCCACACCGGAAGCCCACCAGGCCAGCATCGAATCCCTCGGCTTGCTCGCAGAGATCGCGACAACCGCAGACATCCTCGGGGCATCGTCTCCACAGACCGTCTAACAGCCGGCCCGGCAGCTGCGCCCTCGGGCGCGTCTGCCGGGCAACGGGCGCCACCATCAGCCATGAAATGCACATGCTAGCGTGCCAGTCGGAGAGAAATGGGTACCCATGCGCGATACTGGACGTATGGCACCGGAATCTTCAGCTCTGAATCAACGCTCGACCGGCACCGGAGGCCGGCTTCTCGGACGTATATACGAAGCCATCCAGAACCGGTTACTCGAAGGCGAGTACCCCGCCGGGTCAAAGCTCTCCGTGGAAGCGATCCGCGCGGAATTCGGTGTGAGCAAACAGCCTGTCATGGAGGCCCTCCGTCTCCTCTCCGCCGACGGGCTCGTCGAGATATTCCCGCAGATCGGCTGCGTGGTGACCGAGTATTCCCTTGAAGAGGTCGAGGACTTTTTCCGGATGTTCGCCGGATTCGAATCCGTCATTGCGGCCGCGGCGGCACAGCGGCGCACGGACGAACATCTGGACGAGCTGTACCTGGCGGCCCGAAGGATGGACCGGCTCAACAGCGAACCGGACCCCGACGTCCGGGCGCGCCAGTACCGCGTCCAAAACCGGAACTTTCACGAGATCATCCACCGCATGGCGCATTCACGGGTCATGAGCAACATGAGCCGCCGCATGTGGGACCTCAGCGACTTCCTCATCAACACCACCGGAGCTCCCCAGCCGTTCGGATCGGCCATTGCCGAGCGCAACGAAGACCACAGCCGCATCATCAGGGCACTAGAGGCCGGCGACGCCGAGACCGCCAAGGCCGAGATGGAAAAACACATCCTTTCCACAGCAACCATCATCCAGCAGACCAGGACGGCAGACGTCCTCTAGCCTCACAGGACGCTGGACGTCAATCTCTCCCCAACGGTGCAAGTTTGAGTGCAATAGCCACGGCGCCGAAGGACAAAGCTTCATGACATCACGAACGCGACTGCTCCGCTTAGTGGTTCTGCCACGGTGATCCTTCCCGAAACCCACTGCTCGCTGGACACACTCCATCTGCCCAAAAACCCGCCGCTGATCCGCTGGCCGTTTCCGGTCATCCACGCCGGGCCGCCCACGGCCAGGCGTCCGCGTTGGACAGGCATGACGGACCAACCAAACGAGGACAGCCCGGAAGAACAGTCCGGATCCCACACACTCCGACCCTGTCGACGGGTCGGACGCCACAGCCGCAGATGCCCGCAGAGACGTTCCCACTGAACCTGGAACGTCCACCGACATCAGCGATCCTGGCCGCAAAGTCATGTCGCCTGAAACAGAGAACTTCATGAAGTGGTGTAAGCAGAACCAGCAGGAAGGGACCAAAATGCAGGTCGAAAAGCCGCCCGCGCACAAAGGTGGGCACAACGTGCACACCCCCTTTTGGCCGGACAAACACGCGGTGAGCGCACTCTGCCTGGTTCGCAGAAAGCAGCTATCCGCGGAAGGTCCTCGAAGACAATTCAGCTTGGTCATGTCGTCACCACAACTCTTGGCCATGAATGAGTGACAGCCAACAACTGGCCACCGGAACAGCAAGAAAGGACGACCCGTAACCCTAGATTCCAGCAGGCGGAAGGGCCACCAGCCAGGCCCTGACCCCGCCACCCACACAACCGAATAGGTGCCCGCGGCGCAGGCACAGACCGCGGACAACGTCAGCGGGACCCGCGGAGGGTCAATGTCCACACATTAAAGCAAAAACCCCTCTGACGAGGGGTCATGCTGTGCCCGAGGTGGGACTCGAACTGCATTCCCGCCCCCGCAAACACTGGGCACTCCCGGAAACATGCGGAATCCGGCCCGATCCGGCACCAATACCACCCGGTCCGAAGCTCAAAGTGTGTACTTTGTACACACCCCCAATCGGTCAGGAACCGGCCATGATCACTTCATGGCCGGACAGCGTTCCTGACACGCTGGAGCGCCGCGGACGCTGGGAGCCTGGCACCCGGAAATTCAGCAAGAAGCCGTAGGCACAATCAACTCCCGATCAGGCCGCCCCGCCGGGCACCGATCAGATCGACGTATTCACCTCGTCGGGGCCAGCGGTAAAGATGCCAACGGCGTGTTCGAAAATTCGTCACAGTTCTGATGGACCCTCTCTGGGTTGCACGTCATTGTGGATGGAGGGCCTCGCGGCCTTGGAAACGCAAGATGCCGCAGGCGGCCTTGGCACGAGCAAGGGAAAGGGCGAAATGACGAGAAACTCGAGCAGCGCGATAAGTGCCTCCTGGACCACGCTTGAGCCCGGCCAGTCCATCGACTTGATTCTGAACGGAGTGAGCCACTTCGGCGGAGTGGTTGACGCCAGGACCGAAAATGGCGAGATTATCTGGTTGATAAGTTCGCAGGGCGAAAGACGGATGTTCCACGTTGGTGAGCGATACGCTGCCTTTGTCCGGGAGCGCTCCGTCGGATGAACGCCAAACAGGTAGAAACCCTCAGCTTGCAAGCCCAAGGCGCTCACAACTTCGGAGGGCCGCTCCAATCAGAGCCGGGATCCGAATGTGACACGTACTGCCATTACTGCCGGGGCCCCGAAACAGACTAGGACGGCTATACAGCGTCCTCACACCACTCATCCGCTCCGTTGATGCCACGGATCGGAGACTAAAGCCACCGGAGCCTCCCGTTTCTCGCAACTCGGGAGGTTCCGGTTCCACGCCAAACCGCAACAGCGGCGCCGGCCAAGGAGTGACTGCCCGTCAGCGCCAACTGCTGACCGTCACGGCCACGCAAGCACGACAGCGCATCCGGACTTACAAAGCGAAGGCAACGGACCAAATGAGATTTCTCCCGGCATCGAGTAAGGCAGGCGGAGGACCGTTGATGGCCGCTGGTGCGATGTGCTCCGCACAGTTGGCCGCGGCCGTGTCTGTCGGCCTGTCGGACCGAATCAGCGTGGAGGACCTAACTTGGCTCCGTCTGGTCTGGGCCAGCATCATTCTGGTCGTCTTTATACGGCCTTGGCGGACCTCCTTTAACCGCGCAGCGCTGCTTACGTGCCTCTTCCTAGGACTGAGTTCAGGCGCCATGACGATGCTGTACATGATCTCGATTACGCGGCTTCCGCTCGGCACAGCCACTGCATTGGAGTTCCTTGGACCCCTTGGTGTTGCCATGATCCGGGCGCGGGGG
Organism: Arthrobacter sp. NPDC058130; assembly: GCF_042884475.1. Taxonomy (NCBI): domain Bacteria; kingdom Bacillati; phylum Actinomycetota; class Actinomycetes; order Micrococcales; family Micrococcaceae; genus Arthrobacter; species Arthrobacter sp. NPDC058130. Next base: position 317,943 of record NZ_JBHVTV010000003.1, on the reverse strand, counting down.
AAGACAATTTGGTGGGCGGCCGCCGCTGCTGCCGGTGTTGTCGCTCTCACCGAACCATGGCAGGGTGGCGCCGACCTCTATGGAATTGTTCTGGCCTTGGCGGCCGGTCTTTGCTGGGCCCTCTACATAGTGTTTACCCAACGGGCGGGCGATGACGTTGCCGGGCTGCATGCGTTGGCCCTTTCGGTTCCGGTCGCGACTGTTGTCGCCACGTTTACTGTCGGCATTTCGATCTTCACTCGGTTCCCTGCCCCAATGACCTTCTACGGGCTGGGCATCGCGCTCCTGCTTCCTGTTGCCCCTTACATCCTGGAGTTACTGGCCTTGCGCCGCCTCACTGCCGGCTCTTTCGGCATCCTGATGAGCCTGCAGCCAGCCGTTGCCGTCATGATCGGTTTTGTCTTCTTAGCTCAGATCCCGCATTTCCCTGCGCTGCTGGGCATCGTGCTCGTGATTGCCGCCGGCATCGGCGCAACCCGCAATGGGGGGCATACCCGCCCAACCAGTGACCCCTCGCAAGAATCGGCCCACACCGGCACTGTCAGGCCGCCGGTTAGCGGCAGTTCAGCCATGGGAAGCAACCACGGAGACTGATCTGCATGCTTAGCTCCATATTCACCTTGAAACATCCACAAAGCCCGTGCCAAAAGTTGGTAAGTCTTCCGATTCTTGAACCTCATATGCGCCCGTATGTTCTTAATCACCACCGTCATCGAACCGATGTCCGAGCGTCAAAAAATTTGAAAGAGAGGGCGCTGTGAACGTGACAGACCCAGACGAAGACATGCACACATTCACCGACAAAGCTTCCGACGAGACGAGCGACATCTCCGCGGAAGCCCGCAAGGTCGTCGTCGACTTCACTGGCCACAAAGCGCTTAACAGCGTCGACCTCAAGCTTGCCCGGGGCGAAGTTGTCGCCCTGATCGGCCCCAGCGGATCAGGGAAGAGCACCCTGCTCCGCACGTTCAACCATCTTCAGGAGCCGACGTCCGGCGAGATTCTCATCGGCGGAAAGCCGACGACGGGATCCAGCCGTGCCGATCTCCTGGCCCTGCGCAGGAAGGTGGGAATGTGCTTCCAGTCCTTCAACCTGTTTCCTCACCTGACTGCGCTGGAGAACATCGAGTTGGCTCAGGTTCACGCTTTAGGTCGCCCCCGAAAGGAAGCGAAGGAGCGTGGCCGGGAACTACTTCAACGTGTAGGGCTCGAGGCAAAAGCGGATCACAAGCCGGCAAACTGCTCGGGCGGACAGCAGCAGCGGATTGCTATCGCGAGGGCCCTGGCCTTGGATCCGGAGATCATGCTGTTTGACGAGCCTACCTCGGCTCTTGACCCGGAACTTGGCGTCGAAGTCCTGAACGTGATGCGCGAGCTCGCGGAGAGCGGTATGACCATGATGGTCGCCACGCATGAGATGCACTTCGCTGAGGATGTGGCGGACCGTGTCATCTTCATGGCTGACGGTCAGATTCTCGAATCTGGAGAGCCCAGCGTCGTCCTGCGCACTCCGCAACACGCTCGGACGCAGAAATTCCTGCAGGCGGTGATAGGCAGGTGACCGGATTCCTTGGCGCGATGCAGATTATTGCCGGGGGCTTGGGAACAACGTTCGTTCTCACTGTATCCAGCTTCATCATAGGAGGGGTCCTGGCCTTTCCTCTGGCGATGGCCAGAGTAGCCAAGAATCCTTTTCCGCGACTGTTGTCCGGAGCCTACATATCGATTGCCCGCGGGATCCCGCCGATCGCGTGGCTGTTTGTCATTTTCTTCGGCCTGGGTCAGCTGGGCTTGAAGCTGAACAGCCTGACGGCCGCGATTGTTGGACTTTCGATTATTTCGGCTGGCTATCTGGCTGAAATCTACCGGTCCGGGCTGCTTGCCGTACCGGCAGGCCAGCGAGAGGCATCTACGGCGCTGGGCTTGTCCTCGTCGATTGCGCTTCGGAAGGTCATCGTCCCCCAGGCCATTGTGACCGTCCTGCCGATCGCGATCGCCTTCTTCATCGGGCTGCTGAAGGACTCTGCCGTGGCGTCAGTCATCGGTGTTCAGGACGTGACGGCCTTCGCCCTCTCACTTAGCCGACGTGAAGCGGACAGCTTCGGGGTGTTCCTTGCCGCCGGAGCCCTATACCTGATTATCAGTATCCCGATCGCCGTCTTCGGACGCTGGTTGGGCCCATGGACCGCGCGTCGAGTTGGAGTGGCATCATGATGGATTCCTGGATCACGTGGCTCGTCGACCTGCTTCCTGGACTTGGCCTGAGCTTGGCCCTGACCGCATCATTGCTCGCGTTTGGGCTGCCCCTTGGCCTCGTCTTTGCCGTTGGCCTAAGTCAAAAGAGCCGGCTCGTCCGGGGAATCGCTATTGCCTTGGTGGAGTTCGCGCGTGGAGTGCCCGCCCTGATCCTCCTCTACCTGGTGTACTTCGGTTTCCCTGAATTCAACTTCATAATCGATTCATTCCCGGCCGCTGCCCTTGCCTTGGGCTTCAGCTACGCCGGGTACGTCAGCGAAGTGTTCCGATCCGGTCTGGAGGCCGTCGGTAAGGGGCAACGTGAGGCAGCCACGGCACTGGGTCTGTCCAACTGGACTTCGTTCAGCCGGGTCATATTCCCCCAGGCCATCAAGATCGTGATTCCGCCCCTCCTGGGTTGGTCGATTAGTTTCTTCCAAGCGACATCACTGGCTTTTGCCATCGCGGTTCCCGAGCTGATGAGCCGCGCATATGTCCTCGCCACAACCAACTTTGCCTACCTGGTAATTCTTTCCTTGGCCGCGGTGCTGTACGCCGTTGTTTCCATCCCCCTCGCACACCTTGCCGAACGGCTAAGCCAGGGCCGAACTGCCAAGCGCGCCCCCGTAACGCTACCGCTCGCTCCCATCAAAGAAGGAACTCGGCGTGCCTAACTCACAGATCCGCCTATTCGCTGCCATTGGCATGGGCCTGTCCATCGCCCTGGCTCTGTCCTCATGCGCGGGCGCCTCAGCTCAGGTCTCAGCAGATTGCGTCCCCAAGTTCGACGTTCCAACGAGTGCGGCGAAGACCCTTAAGATCGCGGCTCCGGACTACCCTCCGATGTTCACATACCAGAACAACGTACTGGGGGGCGTGGATGGCGCGTTCTACGAGCAGTTCGCGAAAGATGCGTGCCTGACAACTGAAGTGACAATCCTTCCCTCTGCCGGCGTGATCGAGGCCGTCAAGAACGGGCAGGCCGATGTGGCTGGCGGCGGGTGGTTTCCCACGGCCGAGCGGGCCAAGGTTATCGGTCAGACAACTCCTGCGTTTGCCAATCCTGCTGTGTTCGTCGCCAAGGATCCGGCGACCAGCCTCGATACGTACAGAGGCAAGACGATTGGAACAGTGCAGGGATTCCTGTGGGTGTCGGATCTCAAAGCCTGGGGCGGCGACAACATTAAGCTGTATGAGTCGGCCGACGCGGTGTTCTCCGACTTGAAAAACGGCCGGATCGACACGGCGCTGCTGTCGGTGAGCTCGGCCTCGTATCGTATCGCCGCCATGGGGACCTCGGAGCTGAAATATGCAGTGGTCAGCCCCCATCCGGCCATTAAGGCATTCAACGAGCCCGCCGTGACGAACTTCCCCTACGTAAAGTCGAACGCGAAGCTCGGAGATGCTCTCAACGCGGCAATCAAGGCCTACCGCGCAGACGGCACCCTCGAGCGGATAGTCACGACCAACGGTTTCAAACCCGAAGCCGCTAAACCCTGATCTGCAGAGCGGCCCGGTCAAGCCTTGCGTGCCGGCCGGGCCGCTGACGGCGAGTCTGACAGATCCCTTGAGACCTGTGAGGAGGCTCGTTATTCAGCGGCAGCTCCGTTACACGGGTCTTACAACTCGTTGCGTAGGAGGTCGTGGGACACGGCTCACTTCATTCTCACGCCAACGAAAACACCCCGGCCTATAGGACCGGATGTGTTGCTTTCGCACGGATAATCTAAGCGGGACATCTGCATCCGGCTTCGCCCGGAGAGATCCGCACTTCGCAGTGGCCCCTGGATGCCCACAGCTGTCGAACGGCGATCGGGGCGGCACCCCGATCTTCGAAGTCGGGTTAGCCTTGCTACCGATCAATCCCACTCATTGTCCCCTTTGCTGCTTGGCCCGTTGGAGCCATGGACACCCTTGGGCGGCGGGCCGAACGCGGTCATGGCACGTAGGGCGCCTTGAAATGGTTCGACCTGAACCAGACAGGTATGTGCTGAGGAGCCTTGGGCAAGACTTGAAGTGCCGGTGTCCAAGGTCAGAACGTTTGGATTCCCGTTCTTTCAGAGTGGACCCACAACGTCTGTCTCAATAGGGTCGAACCATGCGCCGGTCGGCAGTTGAACCACTGATTCCATGATCCCGTCGAGTATGCGCACAGCTGCAAGGCAAGAGCCGCGGCCATTGAACACGCGGACAATATTCCCGTCGATGATCCCGCGCCGGTCATCACCGGATGGATGCACGGGAAGAGGGCGCGGTTGTGCCTTTAGGTCGCCGGGTCGCCATTCCCTGGTCCAACTCACTGTGTAGCCTGCCGTTCGGTTGGGGTGAAACCAGATGCAGTGGGAATGTGACAGCCTTGACACCGCCCAACCATTCTTTGGGCTCCAGACAAACGGCCTGGCCAGGGCAATCGGCGTAGCCGAAGGCGTGAATAGTCTCTGAAACAGTTCTAGCTTCGCGGCCGACGTATCAAGCGGGTGAGCTTCCGGGCTTTTGCGTAGCGCGGAAAGCGCCAAGGCACCGGTTCGTGGCGGGTAGTTGAAGCGCCCCAATCCCCACAAAATTCTTCAAAGGTCAGCAGGGCGAACGAGTGCAGCACTCTTCGGAACGGGGCGCTCATACAGCTCGCGTACCCACTGTGTGGTTCCCGTCGTCGTCAAACGAAATTCCAGGGTTGAACAACATGTCAGAACACCGATTTACTAAAATCGGCATCGAAAAGACTCTCAACGAGCAGGACGTGAAAAGGCCCAGCATAGGGGCCACATCCGAACCGGCTGTAGCGGTATCCAGCGCCACGCAAGTCACCAAGGTCAATTGAGAGCACGAGTCACGGTAGGAAGGCGTCACCACCGCAAATTCGACGTCGGCCGCCTCACAGCGGTCCTGCCAGGGTCCGTTGACGTGCGCTACTACTCCACGGGGGCTTTTCTCGACGTTTCGTCGGGGCAACCCTCCGAAGGCGAGCACGAACTCGCCATCGTCTGCGATATTTTCCGAGGTTTGGACGGATCTTAGGAACCAATCCCGGTTATGACCGGCCGGCGGGGGCTCATTGACTGGGGAGGATTCGTGGGATGTGCGCCCTAGGTTAGCCATGGTGGGTACGTTGAAATTCTTGCCAGCCGATTCGGGGATGACGTGAGGCGGGATGCACACGGCGTCAGCTGCGTACATCCCGCCTTCTGGTGGTGGCCGGGCTAGTTTGTGGCGGGGTTGGCTTCCTTCGGATCAATGCCGTACTCCTGGAGAATCTTGGCGAGGGATCCGTCCTTGCGTATCTTGTCCAGGTAGGTGTTGAGCGCCGCTGTCAGTTCAGGGTTGTCCTTGGTGTGGGGCAGATTGGTGACTGCGGGATGCTGCGTTGCCTCGATCAGGTCGGTCTTTTCCAGCGCCACATAGGACAGCCCGGACCCGGATGACTTGCTCAGCCTGTAGGCTGCTTCGTTCACGGCCATCACGGCCACATCGATACGGCCGTTGGTGAGATCCTGATAGACGGCATCCGGTGACTGGTAGAGCTTCACGTTGTCCCCGCCCCACTTCACCAAGTCATCGACCCACAGGTAGCCCTGAGTCGTTCCCACCTTCTTGTCCTTGTAGTCTTCAATGCGTCCCGACGGGTTCTTGCCCACAAGCACCGCAGGGTCCCCGTAGGCGGCTTCAGTCTGGGCGACTACCTTTGCCCGTTCGGCGGTCGGATACCAGCCGCCGGCAGCGATGTCAGCTTGTCCTCCCTTCAGCGTTTCGATGACGGAGGCGGAAGGGAGCAATTTCGTGTCCGGATTGAGGCAGTTAGCTTCAGCGAACCCCTGAAGGATCTTGCCGTCTACACCGCCTAACGTCTGGTTCTCATAGGTGAACAGTGGGGGGTAGTCGGGTCCGACTACGGACAGGGTGCCAGCGTTGAGGGTCTTAAACGTCGATGCGGGTGTACAACTTGCAGATACAGCGCTGGCTGAACCTCCGGCACAGCCGGACAACATGGCTGCAGTTGCGATTACGGCGGAGACGGTGGCGTAGATACGTGTCTTCATAGCATCCTCTTCTAGTGGGTCGACGAGCTGCGCCGGCGGGCTAAGCGAGGCGTGGATCCGGCGAAGGCCTTGGTCCAGCCCGTCGCGGGGTTCGCTTGCGTGCTCTTAGTGCAAGGCTAGGCCCGTGAAAAAGGGCGAGGAATTGGAAAACTACCGAAAGATGGCGCAGGGTCTTGTGGTCCAGTTCACACCTGGCCGGCCGCGTCGTTGCATGCTGTGACATCGCTGAAATGCACGCGAGTTTTTGGGCGGCTCACCAATATGGGGGCCGCGCCTCCTCGGTGAAGATTGGACCATCGCGCAATTACGAAATCGGTGCTGCCGCGAGGCTTGTTCGAGCTGTGCCGTGCACGCTCGGCACGGTGGACAGGCACTAGGAACTATGGAAGGAAGCGCAAATAATGCGCCAGGAGATCAACTCGGCAAGAAATGCCCCGGCAGGATCGCATTACAGCCATGCGGTGTCATACGGAAATTTGCTCTTCACGACCGGCCAGCTGCCAGTCGATGCGGAGGGAAAAACTGTGGGGAACAACATCGTTGAACAGGCAAGGCAGGTCTTCGACAATCTTCGGAATATCCTCGAGGAGGCAGGAAGCAGCTTCTCCAACGTGATTAGAACAACCATCTACGTCACCAACCTGCATTCGATCGCAGAGCTTGCGACGTTGCGCAGCGAGGTGTTCGGCGATGTCCGGCCGGCGAGTGTTGGTATTGAAGTCCCGAGCTTTTGGGACTCTGAGCACCTGATCGAGATTGAAGTGATCGCGGCAATCCCGCAGTAGATCCACCCCGGACTGGGAACCAAAGGGCGCCACGCTAACGCGGGGCTCCCTTTGGTTTGTGGGTTATCGCTCGCGGAACTCCGGCTGTTCGCTGCACGCCGCGGGGAACGGGATGCTGTTCTGCATCAGAATCGAGAGCCTGTGTTTAGTCCTGCCAGCAGGAGGCGATGTCGCTTATGGGCGCGAACCACACGCCGCTGTGCCCTGACACGTGGTCAAGGAACTGTTCAAGCATCATCAGATGGTGGCCGCGCCCGATGGTCTGGGGGTGCAGGGCCAGAGAAAATACTCCGTTGGGAACGCGGTTGTACGCGAAATCGAAGAGGTCAGTCCACCGTTTTAGAACGTCCCCGGTCGAGGACATGCTGATGCTTCGTGGGAGATTTTCCAAGGCAGGAAAGTCATCCAGGTACCAGGAGACAGGGATTTCCAGGACGGTGCTTGGCGGGCCAAAAACGTTGCCCTCTTCGCGGTTTTGACTGATGACAGGTCGTGGCCGGTAGGCTTCAAAATCGCGGCCCATAAGAGACGAGTCCCAGTCGAATTCGAATTCCTCCAGCAGCTGCAACGTGGTCTCAGAGAAGTCCCAGGCCGGTGACCTGTACCCGCTCGGGCGGCGACCGACGAACTTTTCATGTTGACGTATTTGCAGTTCCATTAGCCGGCGTTCCTCTGCCGGTTCAAGCTTGGTGATCGCCTCATGGTAGACACCGTGCGCTGCTATCTCATGATCGTCCGCGATCACTGCCTCGCATTGTCCTGGAAACGTTTGCATGGTGTGGGTGGGGATGCACCAGGTGGTCTTGATGCCGTACCTGCGGAAGGTCTCCAACAACCTGGGAACGCCGACCTCGGCCCCGAACTCTCCGCGTGAGAGATACGTGGGCGAGGCGGTACCGAACGTACCCATCCAGACACTGTGGGCGTCAAAGTCAGACGAAATGGATACAGCCAGGCGTTTGCCAGGAGGTAAGGCCAAGGGCATGGTGGTCTCCGGTCTAAGGGGGAGGAAGGTGTCAGATCCAGCTGAGGTCGGTGCGGCCGGAGGCGATCTTGTTCCCGATGAGAGCATTGAGAACGCCATTGGCGCCCTCGCCTGCCAGGAAGAGTGTCGCGTCGCGCAGCAGCCGCGCGAAGCGGTTGTCTTCGATGTAGCCGCTGCCGCCGGCCAGTTCCATGGCCTTCAGTGCTATCTCGACGGCGGCCTCCGCGGCGACGACCTTGGCGGCGGAGGTCTCGAGGTCATGCCGACCGCCTTCGTTTTTGCGGCTGGCCGCCTGCAGCGTCAGGGCTTTGGCTGCGGCCAGCTTGTTGGCCAGCACAGCGAGGCTCGTCTGGACCGCAGGCATGTCGGACACCTTGGCTCCGAATGCCTCCCTGGTTTTGGTGTACTCGACGGCGTTCCACAGGGCGCTGCGTCCCACTCCAACAGCAGCGGAGGCAACTGCCAGGCGTCCAACTTCCAGGGCGTCCATGACTTGGGCAAAGCCGCGTCCTGGGATGCCACCAATCAGCCGGTCATTGGGTACGTGAAGGGCTTTGACTTCAATCTCGCAGGTCTCAACGCCCTTGGTGCCAAGTTTGGGCAGTTTGCGGATTATCTGCCACTCGTCGCGGCGGAGCATGAACAGTGAAAGGCCAGGGCTGCCGGGTTCCCATGGCGCGGTGCGGACCAGGATCATCATCGCGTCGCTGTGGTCCGAGTGCGTGATGTAGGTTTTGTGAGCGTCAATGACCCATCCGCTGTCCTGCGGCCGGGCTGCGGACCGAGTGTTTTGCAAGTCTGATCCGGCGTGCGGCTCGGAGAGTCCTAGGCAGGAGATGATCTCTCCGGACTTCAGGGATTTCAGCCATGTATCTTTCTGTGCCTCCGTCCCGTGATTCTTGACGGTCCAGACAGAGGACGTGTGTGCGTTGGCCACGGGGATCAGGCTGAGCCACCCGCGCGCCAGTTCCTCCAGCGCAAGAGAATACGTGACGAGGGAGCGTCCGCTCGCCGCGAAGAAACCCAGTTCCTTCATGCGTTTGATCAGGACAACGGGGTACTCCTCAGCGGCGTCCTGTCCGTCTGCGACGGGAATAACTTCCTCGTCGATAAAGCAAGTAATTTCCGCGAGGAAATGCTGATCGTCGTCAGATACGGTGTCCTGCATAGGTGTCTTCGCTTTCTGTGTCGAAACCTGTGGAAAGTGTGGGGCGGGACAGCGCGAAAGTCTCCAGCGGCATCGAGGGCGTCTCGCCCGTGACAAGCTGCGCCATCAACTCTCCGGCAAAGGGTCCGGTACCTGCCCCGGATGAATGGCCTGTGTTGATGTAGAGTCCTTCGACTTTGTCGATGATGGGCAGCCGGTCCGGCGTGTTTCCGACGATGCCGGCCCAGAGGCCGGTCACGCCCAGTTCTCCATATTCGGGGCGTCGCTGCAAGATGGTGTCGATCATCGTGCGCGATGATTCCATGGTGATGTGCGGGTTCAGGGAGTTTGCCTCGTCCAACGTGTGGCCGATGAGGAGGTTTCCGTCCCCGTCCTGCACGACTATGTCTTCATAGCCAGGCTTTCCGACTTCGGGAATGCTTGGGTCGAAGACCGTGGGTTCGAAATCAGGGAGGGCCCTCAACGCACTGACGTGCCGCGCCCCGAGTGGACCTCGCGTCATGGATCGTAGCGTGGCGCGGATCGGCTGCGTGGTCAGCAATCCTACCCGGACGAGGTTGAGCGGCAGTTCGATGCCTTCCGAGTCAAGGTTTGCGGCCCAAGGTCCGGCGCACCACACGACACCGCCGCCCATGACGTGCCCGCGGACGGTGCGGATGCCGGTGATGGCGTCGCCGCTTCGAATCAGGCTGAGTGCCGGAGTGTTCTCATAGACCCTGATACCGAGGCGTCTGGCCAACTGTCCCAGCCCACGCACGAATTTCGACGTGCTCATCTTCGCATCATCGGCTGAGTAGACCGCCCCGATAGCCGAGTCGGGCACGCCGGGGCCCGCCTCACGGGCTTCGGCCGCCGTGATGAACTCGGCAGAGATCCCCAGCTTCTTCCGGTCTTTCACGTAGGGCTTTAGGGCGTCCCGCTGAGCATCCGTTTCGAAGAAGAACTGGCCCCCGGAGTGGGAGAAATCGAAGGTCGGGCCCAGCTCACCTTCGAAGTCAGTTAGCATGCCGACGCTCCGGCGCACGAGTTCCAGTTCGGCGCCGGCAGCCATGGACTGCACCCAGATGCCGCCCGAGTTCCGCCCTGAAGCGCCGAAAGCTAAGAATCGCTGTTCAACCAGTACGACGTCGTAACCCCGCTTCTTCAGAGCATAAGCAGTGGAAAGTCCGACGATTCCGCCGCCGACGACGACAATGTCTGCCTGGTCCAACATCATTTTTTGATCCTTTGGTTCCGGGCACCGCTACGTAGCGTGCCATCCGCCGTCAACGTGAATTACCTGACCTGTGATGTACGACGCTTGCGGACTGGCCAGGAACAGCACCAGTTCAGCAACCTCTTCGGGCTGGCCCGAACGCTTCATGGGGATCAGGAAGTCCATCAATTCGGAGGAAGCCCCCACACCGCGGTTCATGTCGACCAAGTTACCAAGTTCCTTGCCCGAATTGGCCCGAATGTTCGTGGCGGTCACGCCCGGGGCCACGACGTTGGCGGTGATCCCATCCGGGCCCACATCAACCGCCAGGCGGCGCGTCATGCCCTCGATGCCGGCTTTGCTGGCGGCATAGGCCAGGCCGTCTGCGGCACCATGCTGTCCAGCCACCGAGCCGATGTTGATGATGCGGCCTTTTTTGCCCCTCATGGCCGCGCGTGCCGCCTTGCAGCCGTTGAAGTATCCGGTGAGGTTTACGTCGATGATCTTCTTCCACAACTGCGGGGACGTTTCGTCGATGCTGGCGTAGCCATCGAACAGTCCGGCGTTGTTGACCAGGACGTCCAGGCCGTCGTTGCCTGCGGCCTGGTTGATGAACGCTTCCATTGATTCATAGTCGGAGACGTCCAAATGTACGGTGTGCACGTCACCGACGATGGCAGCTTTGGCTTCGGCCAGCCGGTCCTCGGAGATATCTCCGAGATAGACGCTGTCTCCCCGCCCGGCGAAACCTGCGGCGATGGCCCGGCCAATGCCCGCGCCCGCTCCTGTGATGGCTACTCTGCGGCCCATCCGGCGTCACTCCAATCCTTCTTAAAGTTCTTTTCTGACAAGTCGTACTCGGCCGATCCCTCGGGAACGGTGCGGATGGGGCGTCCCTGGCGCAATTCCTCCGCTACGTGGGCGACGACGCCCGGAAGCGTGGACAGAATCGCCAGTCCGGTGGTTTCATCCGGGGTGAAGCCCATTTCCACTAGAACCAAGGCCATCATGCCAATGTCGTTGAGCACGATGGATTCCTTGCCGGGCAGACGGGTGAACGCCCGGAAGATCTCCTCGAAAAATTCGGCCCGGGGACCCCAGACCCCGGCAGCTACGGCTTGGGCGCGGAGCTTCTGTGCCCGCGGGTCTACGTACCGGAAGGCAGGATGGCCTAGCCCGGGGATGCGCTGCTTCGTCGCACGCAGTTCCTCTACGATCTCCGTCGCCAGCACTTCCGGCGCCTTGCCGCTGGCTTCGTAACGCGCATAGGCATCAACGCAAAAGCGCGCGGTGTCGGCGGGGTCCATGGTGTTTTTACCAACGCCCAGCACGCCGGTAGCCAGAGCCGCGGCCATATTCGGGTTCGCCGACGCCACGTAGCGTGCCGCAACCGTTCCTGATTTCTGAAGTGAGTAGTCGAGGATCGCGGACAGAACAGTGTCAAGGATGCCGGCCTCGGCCGGGCTGGGAAGCCTGCCCCGCAGTAAGAGGAAGGTTGATGCTGCGAACGGCACGTGGCCAATCATGTCCTCCAGGTCGTATCCCCGGATGTAGACCTTTGAAGGTGTTACCCGGCTAACGGAGGTGGACCAGTATTTGGGAGTGTCTGCCGCAGGCTGCGCGGGGGCCGCCGGACCTGCGGCGCCCGAGGTATTCGCCCCTGTCTGGGGTGCTGAGTTTACGTGCATATGGGAAGCCTATGCGGCGCCCAGCCAACCGGATACTGTGAGCTTTCCACCTTATTTGATGGCTTTTCGTATTTCCCACTACGCCCTGACCGTCTGTTTCCAAGGCGGCAAGATTAGAATTAAGTGCATGCTCCCTGTTCCTCTCCGTGCCGCGGCAGACTGTGCACCGGACTCCGCCTTGATCGCTCGGAGGGCCCGTGCCCGATGACTCCAGGCCCTGCACGGTAGCTGACGTCCTCACTCATCCGGCGTTACAGCTACGTCCCCTCAGCGTCGCTGTTGCGGCCCGAACACGAATCATAGCTTCGGCGCAGATCGTGGTCGAAGTCGAGGACATGGAGGGCCTCGGGCAACACGAACTCGTTCTGATCCTTGGTTCCATGCCTCGGTCGCCCGAGGATCTGGAGAAGTTCGTTCAAAAAGCCGTAGAGATCGATGCCGCCGCTGTGGCGATGCCGGAAAGTTACAGGCCGGAGTCCAGGTCACGACTCATTCAGAACTTGGCCGAGCGGGAGATCCCCGTGTTGGAAGTCCCGCAGACTACCCGGTTCTCAGACCTCATAGACACGGTGAATCGGTTCCAGTCCAGCCCGGACGCCGTGCGGTTCAACAAGATGCTGACCATGCAGCAGTCGCTGGTGGCAGCGCTCGGACCCCACGAAACGGTGAGCGCGCTCCTGGGCCGCCTGGCCAAGCTTTGCGGTGCCTCCGCCGGCATGACATCGGCCCTGGGCGACGTTGAGGTGTCAGAAGGGGTGCTTCCCTTCAAACTGCTGCGTGACGAGATCGCCGGCTCCTCTTTTCCGGAACTGGAACTCAACGTCTCCGGTTGGAATGCCCTGGCCATCCGGCTCGAGGAGTCCTTGGCGAAACCGGTCCGATGGCTAATCGTCGGCAGCCGCCGAGAACAGTTCCTGAATTCTTTTGTCCGTGCCGCTGCCCGTGTCACTGCGTCGCTGATCGATGCAGCGGACCGCATCGACGTTCTGGTAGATAATCAGGACCGCGCCGTTCGGAGCTCGATCCTTAGCCAGCTGTTGGAACTGGAGCCGCACGACAATCCCGAGACACTTGCTGAGAGAGCCTCGGCGCTCGGCATTAGTTTTGCCAGGGAGGTGCGCGTCCTGGAACTTGTCAGGTTTGGACCAAAGGCGAAGGGGACGGCAGCCGCGGTTCCGTTGGCCGAACGCGTAGTGAAAGCCTTCGGACAGAATGCCGATGCGCTGCTGATAAGCCGCCTGGCCACCGGAACGGTTGTCTTGGTTGAAGCTGACCCCAAAGTCAGAGAAACGGCCCTGGGAAAGCTTCTCACCGATGATAAGGGGCTGCTGATTGGCATGGGCCGGGCTATCGGCCACGTCCGCGATGTGCGGACGTCACATCATGACGCGGTGCTCGCTCTGCAGCAGGCGCGCCGGCTGCGCGGCTCCCGCCTGTTCACCTATGACGAGTTTGAATTCACGACCCGTCTGCTGGCCCACGTCGGCATCGAACGCATGGCGGAGTGGTCGGCCGGCATTATCGGACCTATTAAGTCCAAGCCGATACTGTTGGAGGCGCTCCAGGCGTTCTTTGAGGCGGAGCTGGATGTCATGACGGCGGCCCGGACCCTCCATATCCACCACAATTCCCTGCGCTACCGCATCCTGAAGATCGAGGAGATCGTGGGCGGTTCCTTGCGATCGCCCGAGACCATAGCGGCCGTTCAGCTGGCACTGATGGCAGAAGGCGCCCGAGGCGCCTCCAGCACAGTCCGTCCCCGCGCGCTCGAAACCGTGGGCGGAACCGTGGCAAGAAACGCCGCGGCCATCGACAGTCCCCTCGAGACCCCCGGGCGGGCCCCTTCCCCCTCGGGACTCGGCGCCGTACTCCCGGAGTGACGTGCATTCTGCGGCATCACGGGTTAAGGAGTCGGTGAACTGGGCCCCGAAAGTTGGACTGGCCAAATAAGATCCTAAGCCGAGAGGGCCTGGACCCGGTATTGCACCGGGCTCTGGCCCTCGAGCTTTGTCGAGATCCGTTTCGTGTTGTACCAGTGGATGTAGTCGTTCAGTTGCGCGGCCAGCACGTCGATGCTGATATGCCGGACATTGTGGAACATCTCTTCTTTGAGGTGGCCGAAGAAGTTCTCCATCACCGCGTTGTCGTAGCAGTTGCCTTTTCGGGACATCGACTGGACCGCTCCGGCGTCCTTAAGGAGGGTGCGCCAGGAAGCGTGCCGGTACTGGAAGCCCTGGTCTGAATGCACGAGCGGTTGCTGACCGGGCTCCAGACACGTCAAGGCCTCGCGCAGCGAGGTGTTTGTGAGTTCCAGGTTCGGGGACGTGCCGATGGTGTGGGCGATGATCTGGCGGTCGAAGAGGTCCATGACCGGTGAGAGGTAGAGTTTCCGGTCGCCGACGCTGAACTCGGTTACGTCCGTTACCCATTTCTGGTTCGGGGCCGTGGCGTCGAACTCGCGGTTCAGCCGGTTCGGCGCAGCGGTGCCCTGTTCGCCTTGGTAGGAGTTATAGCGCTTCCTCCGGACCTTGCAGGCCAGTCCGAGTGAGCGCATCAGCTTCAGCACAGTCATCTTCGCAACGATCCATCCTTCGCTACGCAACTCCGTGTGGATACGGCGGTGCCCGTAGCGGGCGTGGTTCGTGGTGAAGATGTTCGTGATCGCGGCCTTGATCGCCTCATGCGGATCGGGAGCCAGGAGGCGGGCCTGGTGGTAGAAGAAAGTCGACCGGGCAAGACCGGTGACCTGCAGCAGAACCGGCAGCGGAAAGTCAGCCTTGAGGGCGATGAAGGCCTGGACCTTCACCGTTGTTTTTGAGCCCTCAAGGCCCGTAATTTTCCCAGGTACGCCACTTCGGCCCGCAACCGCTCGTTCTCCCGGCGCAACCGCTCCAGCTCGGATGTTTCCGTCGGCGGTGGGGCGTCGGACTTCCGAGGCCGGCCCTTAGGCTTTGGCCGCAATGCGTCCGCGCCCTCGCGCCGAAGGCACGCACCCATGACTTCAGCAACACAGGTGAAGACAGGTCAGCCTCGGCTGCCAGCTCTGGGGCAGCTTCACCGGCGAGGAACCGTTCGACCAACGCGAGCTTGAAGTCGAAAGAGTATGACTGTTTCGTCGGTTTGGTCACCAGCGCTCCTTGACCACGAATCCTCCACCGCCGATAAAGTTTTCTGACCGGCCAGCGGGACACGCCCAGCAGGCTGGCTGTCGCCGTATCTGCAAGGCCTTTCTCAAACCACGCTACAGCGGACGCGCGCTGATCAACGGACAACGAACTATCTCAATGCAAAAAACTGCTCCCCGGGAGTCAGAACTGAATTTCTCAGTCCAACTTCCGGGGAGCAGTTCACGGAGGCCCGGGGCCTCTCGCAGCAGAAACATAAAAAGGGGCCGACCGAGAATAGATCCCCCGGCCGGCCCAGAGTGAGCCGCTGCCCTAGTGTGCCAGACGCCGCAAGAGCGCTTCGGCGTGGTCGACCATGTCGGTCACGATTCGGCCCGCCGGAAGAATCTCGGTCACCGTCTGGATGCCCTGACCGGCCGGCATCATGCCTTCGGCCATGTCTCCGTCCTGATAGCCGGTCTCAACACGCGGACCGGCTACGGCATATTGCCCGGGGAACCCTTGGATTTCCCCGGTCCGGTGTTCCCATTCCGCGGTCCAGTCATTGCGGAAGGTGCGGAGGGGCTTGCCCGTATACGACCTGGTAAGCACGGTGTCCTTGCTCTGGCCATTCACAACGCGCTGCTTGAAGGAATCGTGACCGTAGGCTTCCTCGGATGCGATAAACCTCGTTCCCACCCAGACTCCGGAGGCACCCAGCGTCAGTGCAGCGGCCAGTCCACGGCCGTCGCTGATTCCCCCGGCGGCCAGGACGGGCAGCGACACCGCATCGACGATGCCTGGGATGAGGGCCATGGTGCCGACGTGGCCGGTGTGTCCCCCGCCTTCCGTTCCCTGCCCGATGACGAAGTCTGCCCCCGCCTCCTCGGCTTTTCGCGCACCGCCTATGGATCCGGTCAGGGCACCCACGAGGATGCCCCGGCTGTGGCACTGGGCGATGAAGTCACTGGGCGTCGCGAAGGTCAGGATGATGACCGCCGGGGCCTCGTCCATCACCACGTCGATCTGGTCCCGGACCGCTCCTTTAGTCAGCAGGGCCTCCACGCCCTTTAGCTTCCTTCGATCGGCGCTCGACAGCCTGTCCCACAGTTCACGTACGGGCGCCCAGCTCGAGTCCTCGTCTGAGGTAAGGACACCGGGAAGCAACAGGTTCACGGCGAAGGGTTTACTGCAGCGCGACTTGATGTTCCTGATCTCCGCCTGCAGTTCGGCAGGCATGAAGCTGACCCCTCCCAGGCACCCCATACCGCCGGCGTTGCTGACGGCAACCACAAGATCCGCCTGGGAAACCCTGGCCATGCCTGCGGACAGGATGGGGTGGTCGATACCGAGGAGTTCGGTGATGTCAGTTTTCATTTGCTTCTACCGCTCCTGTCGCCGATGTTGGCTCCAGTCTGGAGGCCTGAATCTGCCGGGCTATGGCCTCGGGGATGGGTCGTGACTTGCCGGTCACCGGGTAGACGTTGACGTAGACGCTCTCGATTCTGCACACCTGTTCGCCGGCAACCATAAAAGAGAATACGAGCGTGAAACTCGAAGTGCCGACCCTTGTACAGCAGACTTCGATGTCCACGAGGTCATCGAGATAGATGGGCCGCAGATAGCTAATCTCGGTCCTCACCACGGACGGATCGAAGTCCAGATCGAGGAGTTCGGGATAGCTCCAGCCGAGGTCTCTGAAGTACTCGGCCATGGATACATCCGCATATTCAAGGTAGCGGGAGTTGAAAACGAACCGCTGGGGGTCGGTCTCGTGGTATCTGACCCGGAGTCTGTTGATGAACGGTGTCTCAGGCACGCAGCGACTCCCCTGCACGCAGAGCTTCATAGAGATCTGGCCTCACATACTTCAAGCCCGGCGGCTCCGGGTTTGACCGTGATGCCTCGACCAGTGCCGGATCCACGTCGGCAATGATGTAGCCTTCCTGCCGGTTGTCTTCGTGGGCAGCCAAGACGCCGTCGTTGATGCCGAACGTACGGTCCAGCGGGGTTGTCACCATGGCGTAGCCGGTGCAGTGCAGGGCTGAGCCTTGCGGGATACCGTTTGAACCGACCAGTGGTGAAACAGCGACGTACAGCTGGTTTTCCATGGCGCGGGCGTGGGCGCCGTAGCGGACGCGGTTGGCCCCCCTGCTGTTCCAGGTCAGTGACGGGGCAAGGATCAGATTGGTCCCCTGAAGAGCGAGGTGTCGGCTGACTTCGGGGAACTCGATGTCGGCGCAGATCTGCAGCGCAACGGTGAATCCCTCGATCTGGGCGGTCGTGACCGTGTCGCCGGCGGTGATGCCCATCGCACGTTCCGGCGGTGTCAGGTGAAGTTTGTCCTGAGCGTCGACGTTGCCGTTGGGATGGAAAAGGTAGGCCGTGTTGCGAAGGCTGTCATCGGGCAGCCGGCGGATGTTGCTTGCACCGCCGATGATGATGTTGTGTCTTCTCGCAATGGAGCCCATCAGGTCGACGTAGTGGTCGGCGATGAGCGGGAAGAGCGTCCGGTACACGCTTCCGATGTGTGCTGCATCCAGTTCTGCTGGATTCCGGTGGCTGGCTAGCAGACCGGTCGTCACCAGTTCCGGCAGCAGCACGAGCCGAGCGCCGTCGGCCGCTGCGGCGGCAACTATGTCATTGATGTGTTGTGCGAACGTATCCAGCGAGGCTTCAGCCCGCAGTTCGAATTGAGTGGTGGCGATGCGCAGGGTACTCATGCGAGACTTCCTTCCTTGGAGAGCGAGGCTTTGAGTGCGCGGCGGTCCACTTTTTCGGTGCGGGGATTAACCGGGAGGGAATCGACGGGGATGAATTCGCCGGGCACTTTGTATCCGGCCAATCTGGTGGCGCAGTATTTGCGCAGATCCTCGGCGTCCAGCCGCGTTCCTGGCTGCAGGATCACGGCCGCAACGACCTGCTCGCCGTAGTGTTCGTCCGGCAGGCCGACAATGGCTGCGGACCGGATGGAGGGATGGGCGTTCAGGACACCTTCGACCTCGGCCGGTGAGACGTTGCTGCCACCTCGTATGATCATGTCCGACAGCCTGCCTTGCACAAAGACGTAGCCTCGCTCATCGACGCTGACCAGGTCGCTGGTGCGGTACCATCCGTCTGCCGTGAGAACCTTTCGTGTCTGCTCGGGATCCTTCCAGTATCCGAGGAAATGAGCGGGACCTCGCCAGAGCGCTTCCCCCGCCTGACCGGAGGGAACGTCGTTCCCGGCGTCGTCGACGATACGCATCTGTGCCCCCGGCGCGACTTTCCCGGAGGAACCCGGTACCGGTACCGGATCCTGGTGAGGATCGTAAGTCACGGCGGGGAAACACTCGGAGGCGGCGTAAACATCATGGACCGGGCACCCGGCGAGAGCGGTCCAGCGGGCGAATACCGGTTCGTTGCGCGGTTCGCCGCCGGAAATGCACAGCCGAAGCGAACTCATGTTCGGTTGGACCTCGAGTTCTTCAAGGCGCTCGGCGAGTTTGACGAACATCGTTGTGACACCGGCCAGGAATGTCCCCCGCAGCCGGGATACGGCATCGATAATAAGATCCGGCTTCGTGCGGGCCAAAATAAGGACTTCTCCGCCGGAGACAAGTGTCGCCATGGACGTGGTCACGAGGCCGAAGGCCCACGCCATGGGCAGACAGACGACCGTCCGGTCAGACGCCGAGAGATGCCATACCGCAGCATAAGCGTCGGCCGCGTCGAGGAGCCCGGCGTGGGAATGCATGACCGCTTTCGGTCGCGCCGTGGATCCGGATGTGTAGCAGATCAGGGCCAGCGCTGCCGGGTCGACTTCTGCGGCCGGAGTATTGGGTTTCGTCTGGACCGTGGCGGACGGCCCGAATAGCTCAACGTCATCGAGAATCTGGACGGGCGGATGCCCTTCGAGCCTACGGATGAGCGCTGCTGCGCGTGAATCCGCCACCACCAGAGTTGCCCCGGAGTTCTCAAGCGCATAGGCCACTTCATCCGGCAAGGAAGACGCATAAAGGGTGGTCAGTACGGCGCCTGTTCGCCAGATCGCGACGGCGGCAGCAAGGTACGCTGCGGAGTTGTCGGCCATCAGAATCACCCGCGTATCGGCTTTTGCGCCGGCTTCCGCCAGGCTCTGGGCCAGATAGTCAGCGGCGTGATCGAGTTCCGAATAACTCACAGACAGTCCGGCTTGGGTAAGTGCAGGTCGTTCCGGATGCAGGGCGGCCAGCGCCCGCAGCCGGTCAGGGAAAGTCTTCGGTGTCATCAGCCGGCCCGCTTGAACATCACGACCCACTGGCCGTCCTGGCACACTTCGCCCTTCTGGTTTACTACCGAAACGTCAAAGGTCACGATGCCCCGGTCGGGTTTGGACGAAGAAGGCTTCTTGGTCGCCACTGCCTGTTCGACGTGGATTGTGTCGCCGATCCGCACCGGGCCCTTAAGATTCCAGGTCATTCCCAGGAACGCAATGGCTGTCCCTTCCTTGATGCCCAGCCGGGACTCCAGGCCGGTCGCCACTGCGAAGACGCCCGGACCGTGGAAAATCCTGCCACCGAACTGGGTGTTCTTTGAGAATTCCTCATCGGTGTGCAGTGGGTTGAAGTCACCGGAGATCCCGGCAAACATCACCACATCGGCCTCCGTGATGGTGCGGGCTGGGCTGGTCCACGCCTGGCCGATCTCAAAGTCGTCAAAGTACAGGCTGGGAGAATTTGTTACTTGAACGGTCGTCATTGGTTGTGTCCTCAGTTCCGGTTAGTAGTGCTCCCCGAAAGGACCGCACTCACGTGTATGTCTATTGCCATGGTGAACCAGAATCGCCAGCGCATCCATTGGCTATCCACTCAAAGGCCTCGACGTTGTTCATCAGGATTCCAAAATCCTCACCACAGAAGCTCACCACCAGGCCACCCTGCGCTGAATTGGAGGCTCAATGAACAGCGAAGGGATTTCTTGGAATCTTTACGATTTCAACTGTGCTCTGCATCTCGTAGTGTCTGATCCAGAAGGATCAAGTAGGCCCTAGATCGGAGTCAAAAAAATGCGCATCTGCTTCCTCAATCCCTTCGGGACCGACAAGTACGACGGAATTATCAAGGAAGTCTTGAGTTCGTCGCTGCGGGACGGCACCGAGCTTGAAGTCTGGCACCTGACGGACGGCCCCCGGAACCTCGACTACTTCGCGCCGAAGCAAGTCGTCCAGGTGGAGATCCTGAAAGCGGCGAAAGCGGCAGAAGAAGCGGGTTTCGATGCTTTTGTCATCGGTTGCCTTTACGACCCGGCCCTTACGGAGGTGCGCGAGCTGGTCAACATCCCAGTCATCGGACCCCTCGAGTCGTCCGCGGCCCTGGCACGCATGTTCGGGCACCGGTACGCGATCGTCACCGACCATCACAAGGCCGTACCCGAGATAAAGGACCGGATTCGCATTTACGGCTCAGACGCCAATTGCCTGTCGGTGGAATCCGTCGGCTGGTTTGTTGACGACATGATTGAAGACCCCATGTCAGTCGCCGACGAGACGTACCAGCACGTCCAGGACATCATGTCCCGCACGGGTGCAGAAACCGTGCTCATTGGCTGCACGATCGTTTCCGCCTGCTACGAGCTGGCCTACCTTCGTGGGAACAAGAAGCTTGGTGAGCTGTCGGTGATTAATCCCAACCTGATCGCCGTAAAGACGGCGGAAATGTTCGCCGATATGAACAAGGCCGGGCAGTACAGAATCTCGCGGGCCGGCTACTACCAGAATCTCCAGGATCACGACCCCGTCGAAGCGGCCGACGTCGCTCCGTATTTCCAGACCAAGCTTCCCGTAATCGCGGAAAGGACCAAGTAATGACCAAATCGGTACTCGTCATCGGAGGTGGCCTTGTCGGGACCTCCAGCGCCTACTTCTCCGCCCGAGAAGGCCTCAACGTCACGCTGCTCGAACAGAAGAGCATCGGCTACGGCGCCTCGGGACGTAACCCCGGATTTGTGTGGCTTCACTGCCGGAATCCTGGGTGGGCTTTGGACGTTTCCAAGAAGGGCCGCGCACTTTACGACGATCTGCGCCGGGACCTCCCCATTCCCTTTGAGTTCCGCGCTGAAGGCGGACTCATCTACTTCCATGACGAACGCCAGGCACCGGTATTCGAGGAATTTGTTGCCGCTCGCCGGGCCGACGGACTGGACATGTCGTTAATCGGGAATAAGGAGGTGCGCGACCTGGTCGGTCCGATACGCGAGGACGTCGCCGGCGCCAGCTTCTGCGCCGAGGACGCCCAGATAAACACGCCGACCGTCGTGGCCGCCCTCGCAGCCGGTGCCAGGGCCGAAGGCGCCGACCTCCGCGAAGGGGTAACGGTTTCAAAACTGATCTTCTCCGCCGGCCGGATCATCGGTGTCGAGACAAACGAGGGCAACTTCTTCGCCGACAAGGTTGTCGTCGCTTCGGGCGCATGGACTGAAAAACTCCTGCGTGCGAGCGGACTGGAGGTCCCGATTGGTCGGGAGCGTTTGCAGGTCATGGCCACCAAGCCCATGCCCCAGCAGATCAAGCCCGTCGTTTACGGACCCATCGCCACAAAGGCCTATTCTTTGTTCCGCAACCTGCCCAGCTGGGACGACGCCCTGTTCCGCAGCAAAGTCGAAGAAGAATCCGGCTTTGAAATGCTCACACTGGCTTCGCAGCGGGCAAACGGAGAAATCCTCATCGGCTGCCCCATGGATTACCCCGCCGAGGTGGACCTCTTCCCGACCCTGGATGGCCTGAAGGCGATTGCCGACGACATCATCGCGGACTTCCCTGGCCTGAAGAAGGCCGGCATCGACCGGGTCTGGGCCGGCGTCTTGCCGTTCACATCTGACATGGCTCCCGTTATTGACGAAATTGCCCCGGGGCTCGTTGTGGCGGCCGGCCACGTTTTCGGCAACTCCGCCGGACCGATGACAGGAAAACTCATCAGCCAGCTCCTCACCGAAACTGAGCCCGAGATCGACATGACCGAAGTGCGCTGGAACCGTGAGCTGGACCCTGTAATTCCCGGCGCTACCGTTCACTGGTGAGCCGATAACCAAATGGGAGTGGCCACGTCAGGGATAGGGCCACTCCCATTCGGCGGATACGACACCCCCAAGATCGGAATCAGCCATGCAAACTGTGTATAGCCGGAGCCACCACGTATCGCTGGGTGACACCGACTCGGCCCGCGTGATTTACTTTGCAGCCGTGTTCCGCTGGCATGAGCAAAGCTTCAGCCAGTGGCTCGCAGACCGTTATGTCCCGTTGAGCCAGATCCTTGACTCCGGATTCGCTCTGCCGGTGGTGAGCTGTTCCGCCGCCTACCCCGCACCGCTCCGGCAGGACAATGTCGTCCTCCTCCAATCCTGGACAACCGCTGTCGGAACTTCCTCCTTCACCTTTGGGACCACAGTGGTCAGCAACGGCGCCGTAGCTGTATCCGTGGAAACCACGCATGTATGGGTTGAGCGCGGCTCGGATGGCGCCTTCTCCTCCGCAGCCTTCCCATCTGTTCTTCGCAACGCACTGACGTCGGTCAATGAATCCTCCCGCTGAAGGATTCTGGCCGATCCCGTTTGCGAAGCTCATCAGCCCCCCGCCTGAATGCTGCAGTCGACTGCGAGCTACGGCGTCTGCGGATAACGGAGAAGCTGACGGGCGCCGGCGCCAGCCTGTGGCGGTGCGTTGTTTTCGCCGCCGTCCTAACGGTCATGCTCGTGCGCGGAAGGAAGGATGAATCCATTTGCCGGGAAATCACCAGAGAGAAAGCACGACCGACACGCTCCGCGTAGTTTTCTACGATCCCTTCGCGCAGAACAAATCCTCCACAACCGAGGCGACCCCACGACCGCCCAAGCTCTCCGGTCAAAAGCGGCGGCAGCAGGCTGCAAGGGACAAGACGCCGATAGCTCGCGCCCAGGCAATCCACAAGGTCATCGACGACCTGGCCATGCTCGCGAAAAGCCGGTCGGCGGCTGAGGCTCACGGTACGTAGAAGCGGCTGCATCTCCCGGCTCGCCTGCATCACGCGATCCGTCACGTCTTCAAACAGAGCCCATGCCCTCTACCCAAATTTGAAGGCCCCGAGCAGCCTACTCGCCGGCGATGGCGCCGTAGAGGTCGTTGTTACGCCAACGCCACCTTCAGTCATATGCCTCTCCCTGAGACTGAAACACACTAGACGCCGGCGGGCGCGTTGAAGTCAGAACTTGTCCGCAAGGGCTGCAGAAATCAAAGTCCCACAAGGCACACCAAGTACGCACACAAAAGACGCGCCCACCAAGGACGTCCACCACGGTGCACCCACCAGGGTGCGCTGCCCTCGGGCGCCCCGCCCCGCCATGCCACTTGAGCCGCGGCGAGAGGTCTCCCCCAACCATCCCCAATGTTTTAGTGTCAGTTCCCACGTGTTGGCTCTGTATTTGGAGTTCTTCCAATGGAGAGGATGTATCGCACGTCATAGTCTCGGATAAACACCCGGACGCTACAGCGCTTCGGAGACAAGTCCGAAGGGACAGGCAAGCACCGCGTTGCCTACACCTTTCGCGTGATGCCACCCGCGGCTTCACAGTAGGCGGGCGTCCGCGGAACGCCTCTCCTATCGTTTGCCTTAAGCCTTCTCTCTTCACCTTTGGAGCAGTTCAATGACCAGTACAGACCTAATTGGCAACAGTGACGATCGGGTGACCCTGTCGACCACTGAACCAGACACGAAACGCGGATCCGGCCTCGCCGGACATCTTGGGACAGCGGATCTTGTCCTGACGGCACTGGCCTTCGCCGGACCACTGGCCGGCACAGCCGGCTACATCACGATCATGATCTCCACCGGCAATGGAATCGGAACACCTGGTGCCTTCCTCGCCACGATGGCTGTTCTGCTGCTGTTCTCGGTTGCCTACGGCGCCATGACCAAATACGTTCCCAATCCCGGGGCCTTCTACGCCTACATCACAGCCGGGCTCGGTCGTAATGTAGGGCTTGGTTCCTCATTCTTGATTCTCGGCTCGTACATCTCAATCGGAGTGGGATTCTATGCTTTTGCAGGGCTCGCCGTACAGCAATTCGTGCTCAGTCACGGGGGCCCGGAAATTCCATGGTGGGTTTACAGCCTCGTCTTCTGGGTGATCGTAGGGACCCTGGCGTACTTCCGCGTCGATGTATCGGCAAAAGTCCTCGGAGTACTGCTGGTATGCGAAGTGGTCATAGTCGCCATCTTTGACGTAGCCGTTATGGGGCAAGGCGGAGCCACTGGGATCTCCTTCGAGCCTTTCACCCCAACGGCATTCACCTCAGGACAACTTGGAATCGCGCTCGTATTCGGTGTGGCCCTGTTCAGCGGATTTGAGTCGACGGCGGTCTACCGTGAAGAGACCCGTAACCCCGACAAGACCATTCCCCGCGCAACCATGATCACTGTTCTGCTCATCGGTTTGTTCTATACGCTTACATCCTGGGCTCTCATTTCCGGGCTGGGGACCGCGCAAGCCGTAGCCATTGCCACGGCGGATCCCGCGGGGGCGTTTTTTAGTGTTGCAACGCAATTCGGCGGTCCCATCCTCACCGATGCCGCGAACGTTTTGCTCATCACAAGCATTCTGGCTGCCCACCTCTCCATCCAGAATGTAACCACCCGTTACACCTACTCCCTGGGCGTGGACGGCATTTTCCCGACAGCGCTCGGCAAGGCTCACCCCCGTTTCAGGTCCCCGCACCGCGCATCGATCACCGTGAGCCTGACTTTCCTGATTTTCACAGGTCTTCTCACCATCGCTGGCCTGACGGCCGGGGAGATCTATGCCTGGTTCGCCGGGACCGCTTCCTTCACCATCATGGTGGCCATGACGCTGACCAGCCTCGCTGCGGTTTTCTACTTCCGAAGGAACCCCCAGCCCGGGTTGTCTCTTTGGAAAGCGACCATTGCGCCGGCCCTGGCATTCTTAGCGCTCGCTGTCATGGTTGTACTGGCCATCATCAACTTCCCTTCACTCATCGGCGGATCCCAACTGCTGTCCAACATCATCCTCGCGTTGGCATTGCTGGTCTTTGCCATCGGGGTAGTAACAGCGGCGATTCTCCGACAGAAGAACCCGAACGTGTACCAACGCATTGGAAGGCAGTAACTCAATGAATCACCAGACCGAATTCGACTACATCATTGTCGGCGGTGGCAGCGCCGGGGCCGTCCTGGCCCGGCGCCTGAGCGACGACGAATCGGTAAGCGTATGTCTGATTGAGGGCGGCCCGGCCTTCGAACACGACCCCAAGGTCCTTTTGCTGAAAGAATCCCTGGCGCTGGTCGGGAACCCCAAATACGACTACGACTACCCGCTCGTCGAACAGGAGCGGGGCAATTCGCTGCTGCGCATGAGCCGGGCAAAAATGCTCGGAGGCTGCAGCTCCCACAATGACAGCTGGGCGTTGAGGGCACCGGATGAAGACATGAATCGATGGAGCGCGCTTGGTGCGGCCGGCTGGGATGCGGCTGGCACTGCGCCTTACTTTGACCAGGTCTTCCGGGACCTAAAAGTGCATTCCGTCACTCAGAACGCCGAGCTGTCCCATGCCTGGATCGATGCCGCCAATGAGCAGGGCTTCAAGACCATCGACAACACCGCCGGCGACTATTCCGAGGGAATCTCATGGGTTTCCCTCAACGAAGACGACGGCGTCCGGGTATCGACAGCTGTTGCATACCTTTATCCGACGTCCGAGCTTCCCTCCAACTTGACGCTGCAGCTAGAAACTCTGGCCCACCGGATTCTCGTCGAAAACGGCCGGGCCGTCGGAATCGATACTGACAAGGGCACGTTCACTGCGCGGCGTGAAGTCATCGTTTCAGCAGGAGCCATCGATACACCGAAGCTCCTTATGCTCTCCGGTATCGGACCGTCCGATCACCTACAGGAGCACGGGATTGACGTCGTGGCTGACCTTCCCGGAGTCGGATCCAACCTATCGGACCACATCGAAACACCCATCACCTGGGAGTCAGCCAAAGAGCCGGGCGAAAGCATCAATGGCCTGGATTTGGGCTTCTACGCCGACGTTCTCGACGAGGGAGAATTCAACATCCAGGTGACCATCGGGCACTTCAGCTACTGGCTGCACCAGCCTCCCTTTGATGACCTTCCCAGACCAGAGCGTGCCTTTACTTTTGCACCCAACGTAGCCCGGCCCGCAAGCAAGGGAACCATTCGTTTGGCGTCAGCAGATCCCAGGGACAAACCACTCGTGGATCCGCGTTACTTCACCGACGCCGAGGGGCGCGACGAGAAGCTGCTCGTAGAAGGTATCCGCCTCGGACGAAAGCTCGCACAAAGCAACGCCCTGAAAGACTGGATCGTCAGGGAAGTCTCCCCGGGCCCCGAGGTGCAGTCCGACGAGGAACTTGGCGCCTACGCCCGCCGTTACTCCAACACGGTCTATCACCCCAGCGCAACCTGCAAGATGGGCGCAGCAAACGACCCCACTGCTGTTGTCGATGCCCGGCTCCGCGTGCGCGGCATCAAAGGCCTGCGCGTGGCCGATGCCTCGATCTTCCCCGAACTCGTCAGTGTGAACCCCAACATGACAGTCATTATGGTCGGCGCCAAGGCAGCCGACCTCATTAAGGAAGACAACCGATGACGGCAGAAGCAACCCTCAGGGACGTCCAACTGCGGCATTTCGTCAACGGTCATTGGCTCGATGACAATTCCGCCAGGTCCTTTTCAATCATCGACCCCAGCACAGGGGAGGAAGCATCTCAAGCCCCCATCGCCTCCCCTGAAGTCGTCGACCAAGCCGTCGTAGCTGCCCGGACGGCATTCCAGGACTGGCGCCTGACCACACCCAAGGAAAGGGGGCAGTACCTGCTCAAGCTCGCCGACAAGATCGACGACGCCGCCGACGATCTCGCCTGGCTCGAGTCCCGCAATGTGGGCAAACCTATCGTCAAT
Organism: Arthrobacter sp. NPDC058130; assembly: GCF_042884475.1. Classification (NCBI taxonomy): domain Bacteria; kingdom Bacillati; phylum Actinomycetota; class Actinomycetes; order Micrococcales; family Micrococcaceae; genus Arthrobacter; species Arthrobacter sp. NPDC058130. The sequence continues at coordinate 290,815 of NZ_JBHVTV010000003.1, read as the reverse complement.
GCACGGGAGGAAATCCCGCTGATCGCCGACCTGCTCCGCTTTTACGCCGGCGCAGCCCGGGTAAGTGACGGCATCGGCACGGCCGAATACGAACGGGGCAGCACTTCCCTCGTCCTTCGCCAGCCCATGGGCGTTGTAGGCCTTATCACCCCATGGAACTATCCGCTCCTTGAGGCCGTATGGAAGATCGGACCGGCGCTGGCAGCGGGAAACACGGTCGTGCTCAAGCCCTCTGAGATTACTCCCGTAACCACAGTAGCCCTGGCAAAAATGGCCGAGGCCATCTTCCCTCCGGGCGTTCTGAACATCGTACTTGGCGACGGAACAACCGGCGCCGCCATTGTCGCTCACCCCAACGTAGGCATGGTCTCCCTCACAGGAGACGGCGGGACCGGAAAGAAGATAGCCAAATCCGCTTCGGACACCCTCAAGCGGGTCCACCTCGAGCTCGGCGGCAAAGCGCCCGTGCTGGTATTCGACGATGCCAACCTCGAATACACGGCCCAGCAGCTCTCCATGGCCGCCTTTGCCAATAGCGGCCAAGACTGCACCGCAGCCTCCCGGATCATCGTCCACGAAAAGGTCTACGACACCTTTGTCGAACGATTCCTCGAACACGTCGGCGATGGCGTTGTTGGAGACCCGTCCGACCCGAGCACACAGTTCGGTCCTCTCGTCTCGGAACGCCAACTCGAACGCGTCCTCGGATTCCTCGAGCGCGCCAAGACAACCACTGCGCGGGTACGCACCGGCGGCAAGAGGCTGGACCGGCCCGGCTATTTCGTCCCTCTCACCGTGGTGACGGACGTAGACCAGAGCGACGAGCTCGTGCAGAAGGAAGTATTTGGCCCGGTCGTCACCATCCAGAAGGCCTCGACTGACGAAGACATGCTGAAGATGGCGAATGATGTCCCCTACGGGCTGTCAGCCAGTATCTGGACCACCAACCTTCAGCGGACGATGCGATTCATGCGAGATCTGAACTTCGGCACCGTCTGGGTCAACGGACATCTCTCCACCGTTCCCGAGATGCCATTCGGCGGATTCGGAGAGTCTGGCTACGGCAAGGAACTGTCCGCCCATTCCATAGACGAATACTCCCAAATCAAGCACGTCATGATCACGAGCGTCGATTAGTCCCCAAACCGACTGGCAACGTCATGAGTGGGAGGCGGGCAGGGTGACCTGGCCGTCTCCCACAGTCGAATCAGACCCAACCACCACGCGTGTGCGGTAGATAGGCCGAAGTGACTGTGGCTACGCGTTCTCAGCTCTGGTACGGCTAAGACCACTCAACGCGTTCGGTAAACACGTTTTCGCTGGCCGTGCGGCGACGGCGACCGCACGCTGGCGGTCCACGCTGCATGCGGCCGCGACTACTGACACTGCCCCTGCCAGACCGTCCTCGTTCTACGTGATGGCCTCACTCGCCCCAATGGTCCGCTCTTCCCGACGGAGCCTCCCATACGGGCCAGGACCAGACGAGAACTGGTCACATACCGATCGCCGCAGACCTGATTCAGACAACCGCCAATGGCTGCCGAACGGAGTGAGACCTACCGTCTATATATGCAAAGGTCTCAACGTCGAGGCGGGAGCAGAACTACGCCCCTGCAAGCAAAGAGCGATGGGCCCTTCCTTCTGCCCACCCCAGCAACAGGAGCGTTCCCGCAAATGTCCAAATCACAGTCCGAGCCCGGCCTGGATCTCCCGCCACGGGCCGATTCTCACCTCAAGGGCCACATCGGCTTCGTGAACCTGGTCTTCACGGTTCTGGCCTACAACGGCCCAATGGTTGTGTTCCTCGGCTTCATTCCTGTGGCGATCCTCCTGGGCAACGGGGTGGGGACACCAGCGATGTTTCTCCTCTGCGGGGTTGTTGCAGCCCTTTTCGCGGCTGGTCTGGTCGCAATGGGGCTTCGTCTGCCCAAGCCGGGCGGGTTCTACACATACGCGTCCGCAGGTCTCGGAAAAATCGTCGGGCTTGGGACCGGGTACGCAGCTATCATCTGCTACTACTCGGCTAACATCTCGGCATACGCCCTCGGCGGCGTGGCGAGCCAGTCCCTCGTCCGCGATGTCCTCGCCGGTCCCGACCTGCCTTGGTGGCTTTACGGCGGTGTCATGTACATCATCGTCTCGATCCTCGGCTATCTTAACATCGACTTCTCGGCGCGCATTCTCACGGTCTTCCTGGCGCTTGAACTAGCCCTCATGCTCGCTTACGACATTTCAGTCATAGCGAAGGGCGGCGCCCACGGGCTCGGGCTCGACAGCTTCCAGCCCCAGAACTTCTTCAGCGGGTCCATCAGCATCGCCTTTCTCTTCGGAATCGGCCTCTACGGCGGATTCGAAGCGACCGTGATCTTCCGGGACGAGGTTAAGCGCCCGGAGAAGACTGTCCCCCGCGCCACCTACGCCGTTGTGGCCATCCTGGCAATTCTGTACTCGCTGACCGCATGGGTGTTCATCAACTCATACGGTGCACACGCCATCATCGATGTCCTGAACCAAAATGTCGTAGGAGCCTCCAGCGCTAGCGTCCAGCAGTTCACCGGCAGCGCAGCGTACTACGCAGCTACGGGGCTTCTGATCACAAGCTCCTTCGCCCTCGCGATCGCCAGCCACAACATCGTTTCCCGCTACCTGTTCAACCTCGGCGCCGACGGGGTCCTGATCAAGTCACTGGGCCGCGTCCACGAGCGGCACGGTTCGCCCTACCGCGCTTCTGTCGCCGTCAGCATTCTTGCCGCAGTCGGCATCATGCTCTTCGCCGGAATCGACGGAAACACCGCGTACGCAAGGCTCTCGGGCATCTACGCATTCTCGTTCACCATCCTGATCGTGATCGCTGCCCTGGCCATCACCGTCTTCCTCGCCCGCGACCGGACGGGCCGACGCAAGGCCCTCTGGCCGGCCATCGGCAGCGGAATTGCATTCGTCTTCCTCGCCGTCGCGCTCGTCCTCTCCACCCTGAACTTCGGACTGCTCACCGGCACCGACGGCGGACTCACCTGGCTCCTGCTGGCTGTCATCCTCGGAATCGTCGCGGCCGGGATGGTCATGGCCGCCGTCTACCGCAAGCGCCGCCCCGACGTGTACGCCAGGATCGGCCGTGATGATGCAGGAGAGGTGATCCCCGAGCCGGCAAATAGTAGTCAACAAACAGATGTGGGCTGACGTCTTCCGCCGGGAGTCCGTGTGTCGAAGATCAAGATCGAGAGGGAATATGCCCACCACCGACGAACAAACCCACACGGAAACGCCGGACCCGGCGTCCATGATCAGTGAGCATCTCCTTCCCGATTACGGACGACCTCACGCCGCGCTAGCTGAAGCGGGGCCCCTGGGGGTCTCGAGTTTGTCATCGTCCGCTTGGGCATACCCAACCTGACGTCAGGCAGGGGTGGTCAGCGCGTCAGATCGGGCTCAGTTTCTTCCTTTTTTGACACTCTCGCTAGGAACCCTTCTACCCCAACCTGACGCTCGAATGCCGGCTACCAGCGCCCGATAAAAGCAGACGTGAGTGTTGACAGTGTCAACACCGCCTTTGGCAGGACAAACTTGCGCGCCAGACCCCCAGAGCCCGGGAACGGCCTTCCAAGAATCGTTCCGCACCAAATTCGGTTTCATCATGTCGTACCCGCACCCCAGCCCCATGAATACGTGCAGGCCACCCCGGGCCCACTCAACAAAACCGAAACGAGGAAGCGCATATCCCCACCTCAGCAGGCGGAGCGCCCACCAGCCAGGGAACTAACCCCGCCACCCACACACCTGAAAAGGCCACCGCGGCGGCCAGGCCACAGACCGCGCACCAAGCGTCAGAGGACGCCCCACCAGCTTTGTACACACGTTAAAGCAAATTCCCCCTCTGACGAGGGGGAATGCGTGCCCAAGGTGGGACTCGAACTGCATTCCAGCCCTTGCAAACACAGGGAACCCGCGAAAACATGCCGAATCCGGCCCGATCCGGCCGATGTACGACCCGATCCGAAGCCAAAAGTGTTGACACTGTCAACACCTCCTTTTTGTCCCTTTGAACCCGCGTCCCGAACACGACCACGTTGTTCGACGGTCCGAAATGAGTTGCGGGTCAGGCGATGTAGATCCGTTCGTCGCCGAGTTTGTGGCAAGTTCTTCCAGAGGTCCAATTAGCAAGATGTTTGCATTCCTAGGGTCCGGCTGATCGGGGTGAGCGCCATAGAGGAACCGGGTCAGCCACCGTCGCCGGAGCATCCGCCGAAAAGTCAGCATCGGGGTGTCTTGCAGACTCCTGCCCATGGCCCTGTAGAGGAGAATCCGCACTTGGTAGTCGTTCGCCCACTGTGCAGCGTCCGCCACGTACTTGGACTCCAGACTGGCGGCCACGGCCCCCAGATAGAGTTCATCGATCAAGACGTCCGGGTCCACGCCGCCGGGCACGTCTCGAATGGCTTCGGCGGCCTTGGCGATCTGCTCCACCGTGGAGTCGAAGTCGCCGTCGTCCATCATCCGTGTCCTGACGTCGGAACACTTAGAACAGGTTCCTTCACTGGGTCCCTAACGCGGTTCTTGAATGTGCGGCCTCTGTCACGGGCTCTCCGGCTGCCTTCCCTCCGAGAGGGCTTTGGCTGCCGATAAATGAGGGACCTGTTTGTCCTCATCGTCGTCGCAGGCAGGCTGCCAACATTTCTATGCACCGAAGTCGTATTCATGGCGATCATGTGTGCGGCATACCTGGTTTGCGTTCCCATGAATCTGTGGAATCCGTGGAGTGAGCCGAAGTACCAGAAAGAGCGTAGCCATTTGCCTTGAGGTAACGTGAGACAACAACCTGAACCGGCTTCATGAGACGGAAAGGTGCGCGTTCAGGAACCAGTAGCCATTCCCAACAGGGCAGTGTTACAACCTATAGTTCGTGAGACCCCACCGCCGTCTCGCATAAGCCCTTCCACAATGTGTTAGCTGGGGCGGGGCTCCTCTGAGGCATCAGCCAGATGTAGCCAGAACCATCTGGCCCGTACCGGCCTCTCTGAATTGAGGCATGGGCTACATGCTCACGGCACGGTTCTTACCTATAGTTCTTGGGACAGACCGTGGCTAGAAACCTGGGAGAATGAGCGTGGGCCTTTTTGGCGGCAAGAAGCAAATGATCGGGTGGCATGCCACGGACGATCCAAGCGTTATGCGGTACTTCGATGGCCAGCGCTGGAGGGGACGGGCCCGGCTCACGGCCCTGGATCATTGGGGACCGCTGCCGTTCCCGGGCGAGGCGCAGAGGCTGCAGGCGGACGACGAACTCATCGAACGTCAGTCACAGATCCAGAAGGCGGTGGCTGCATGCGAGGAACTAGGCCAAAAGCGGTCTGACTTGGAGCGACAGATACGTGAGCTCCGCCAGGAGCGTGCAGAAGTCGAACATGAAAACTTCCTGCACGAGATCAACCTGTGGGACTTCCCGACTGTCGCCGACGGATCAGCGAAGATCGCAGAGGCGCTCAAAGAAGTCCGCGCACAAGCCAAGCACATGGTCAGGGACGGGCTCGCCCTTTCAACCGATACTAAGCTGGCGGCATTCTTTGACATCAACAGCGGCTTTGACAGTCCTATTAGGAAGCACCTACGGCAGAACATAACCACGATGGTGCTTGGCATTTTCAATGCTGAATGTGAGGCGGCTACCCGAGCAATGCGTTCGATGTCCAGCCTCACCGCTGCCGGCGATCGCATTAGGCGGAGCTGGACAAAACTGCATGAGGCCACGATGCCGATCGGAGTCATGCTCTCCGATGACTACGTCAAGCTCAAGCTGAAAGAGTCACAGCTGGTCTGGGAGCACCTGGCCGCCAAAGCTATTGACCGAGCCGAAGCCCAAGACGCGCGTGATCGGCAGCGGGAGGAAGCTAGGGCTCAGGCCGAATACGAGGTCGCTCTGGATGGCCTGGAAAAGGAGCTCGATCACTACCTGAACATGCTGGCAACCATGCAGCGCCAAGGTGACGTCGAAGGAGTCGAGCGGTTCGAGGGCCTGATAGAAGAAACCAAGGGCCGGATCGCCGCTATCGAAGAAAGATCCGCCAATATCCGCGTCGGTTACGTCTACGTCATCTCCAACATCGGCAGCTTCGGTGAGGGCGTCGTAAAGATAGGACTGACCAGACGTCTTGAACCGATGGACCGAGTGCGCGAACTCAGCAGCGCCTCAGTGCCTTTCCGCTACGACGTACACGCCATGATCTTCTCGATGGACGCGGTCAGCCTGGAGAACAGGCTGCACCAGCATTTCGACGCGCACCGGATCAATAGAATCAATCGACGCCGTGAATTCTTCCGTGTCACTCCGCACCAGGTCCTGGAAGCGCTGAAGTCTCACGAGGCTGACATCGTGGAGTGGATTGAAGACCCTGAAGCTGAAGAATACCGCCTGACGCTAGATCAAGCGCGGCTGGAACTTGAAAGTTCTGATGCATAACACGTCATTTCGGTGCCATCTCTTGTGGGGGCGCCACCACCGCACGCCAGGAGCATACTGGCCCCGTGGCTGACTCTGACGTTTTCCTGGCCTGGGTGAGATCCTCGCTGTACGAGGCGGAACTGGCACTGCACAACGGCGACGCGGGCCCGCGTCGGGCAATCTGGTCCCTCAATGAACCGGTCAGCATCCTGGGCGCCTGGCGCAACGTCTTCGGTCAGCGGGAGCTCGACGTCCTGTTCACCAACCTCGAAGCGCAGTTCTCCAACTGCACCTCATACCGTTTCGAGCTGCTCGCCTCCGACGTGCAAGGCAGCATCGCCTACACGGCCGGCCTTGAACACATCTCCACCTCAGTGGATGGGGAACCCCGAAGCTACGTCCTGCGGGCCACCCAGATCTACCGGCACGAAGACGGAGAATGGAGGGTTGCCCATCGTCACGCCGACACGGTCACCCAATAACCGGAACGACTTATGGGGCCTCGTCAGGGTGGACGCCGACCGGGGTCATCGCGTCGAAACGGTCAGGGGCCTCCAGATAGGTCAGGAAGAAGATTTCCCCGGTCGTCTTGTCCACGAAGGTGCTTCCGCGCCCGACCGGCTCGCAAGAGTAGTCTCCATCGATGACCAGCTTGCTTCCGCCGTCGATGAGAAGCCATGCCGTCTCGTCCTCGAAGCCATAGTCGGCGATGGTGTAGTCGCCACAGTTCCCTTTCTCCCAAGTCGGGGCGAGGGTCTCGTAGGCGGTTGCCTTCGCCTGTTCAAACGAAATCATGATCCTCCCATCACCCGCTCCCCCGAGCTGCCGGAGCCCGCGATGAAGCAGCCCAGCGCATTTCAAATGCCTTCGTTCCTCACCCTACAAGCTCGGCCTTGCCTCAATGGCGACCATGATCTTCCGGGCCTCGGTACGGCCTGTGGGCGCAGCTCGTGCTGAAGAATTCGCTGAAGTGGCGGAATGGGATCCGCTGGCGGCCAGCCGGCAGCTACGACACGGAGGCGCCACAGTAGAACTCCGCTCCGTTCTGTGATCGACTAACCGCACGTGAGGCGAATGCCATCACCGCGGAGACGCGTCGAGCACGAGGGGCACACTGAATGGTTGCAGGCGTTGACACCACATTCGACTTCCACTCAGATACTCCGGGGCGCAAGGACCCTGATAGATTCAGCCCGACACTGCACAAGTACCAGCAGCTGCTGTGGGGCAAGGAGCTGCCCGTCGGCGGACGCTTCGATATGAGACGCGAACCCGGCGGCTATCTCGTGCACCGGTCCGACCGGGGTGTCTTCTTCCTCGCCAGCGAGGCCTTCACCACCAGGCTGCGAGACAAGGCGGCGCGCGTCATACGTACGATCCCGGATGATGCCCTGCCTAAGTACGGGGGCTACACGGCCGGAAGCACCATCGTGTTCCCCGGCAACAGGATCGACAGGAAGATGACCATCAACGGTGCGCGCGGATTCCACCCGCGGATCGCCGACCGCCCCGACCTGACCTTGGAGTGCATCCGCCGCCACTATTCTGGTGAGCTGCCGAACCCCCTCGCGGGCGCCCTGGCCAGATACGCGGACTTCTTCGCACTGTTCAGAACCTTCCCCGAATACGTCAAGTTCTTTCTGCTGGAGGATCTCCTCGAGTTGGACGGTCAGCACGTCCGGTCCTTCCTCCATCCGATCGGCGACTTCAGCACACGGGACGCCGTACCGAAGGACAAGGATGAATACCTCGAATATTTGGGAAACAGCAACGCCTTCATCAGCGCACGCAACCGCAGAATAGACGAACAGCCCTGAAGCACTGGAGGGCTGGGCAGCCATCAGAGTGTGCCGGGGCGCGCCGCGACGGGAGCAGGATCGCGGAGCGCCCCGCCAAGCTGGACGCCGCCTGATGCCGACCGAATCCACGTTCGGCGCCCCAGGTCATAACCGGGCAGCGCCCCCAGCACTCCGTCAGCCGTCAATGTCGGTTCTGCCCGACATGGCCGATACACGGCTGCTAGTGGAACTGACCAGCCACGCGAATGACCTGTCGGAAGCGTCGCATGCCCTGACATGTGCCCTCACCGCGGGCCAAGATTCAGAGCTGTGGATGCCGCTCACATCGCAAGCCGTGTCGGCATACGTCCGGCCCTTCATCCACTCAAACGTCCGAACTCGCCTCGACAAAATGCCAGAGGTCACCGCGGTTCCGGACCCCCTTCAGCCTGTACACGACACCATACGGAAATACCGCAACACCACCGTCGCGCACTCGCAATCGAACCTGGTCATGCCGCTGCCTATTGCGATCCGGGATGCTCAGGGGCGGGGCGTCAATGTCGTTGGCATCACTATCACCCATCAAATGCCATTAGCCGTGGCCCAACGCTTCGCCGAACTTATTAGTGCGATGGAAGAACGTGTTGACCATGCAACGCAGGCAGTCTTGGAACGTCTCCGGGCCTGGCTCAGCGACCAGGACCCGGCCGTGATCGATGGCTGGCCGTTCCCGGACGTCGCCCATGCCACCGACTCGGATTTCACCGCTGCCCACCCGAGAAGAGGAGCCACTCACTTCACGACCTATTGGAGCACAACCCAAACCGAAGAAGAACCGTCCTGACCAGTACTTCTCCGGACCCGCGTTCGGCGAGAAGACCTGCAGGATGCTGAACCTGACGACCACCGGTTGCGGTGTCGAGAACGGCGGTGAGACGCCCCAGCACCTGGCAATGAAGGAAGTCCTGGCGATCGGCATCGATCGGGCGCGGGCCTGCTGGCGCATTTCTTCGAACAGGAGCGTCCTGCCTCAGTCATCCGGGGCGGCATCCTGGAAGGACCCGAACAGCACCCGGCTCTGGGTGGGGTTCCGGGGTACCCCGCCGCAGCGGAAGTTCAGGAGAGATTTCGAAGGTTTCCGCGGCAGACATCCAACTGTCGTCGTAGGTGAACGAGACGTGCTCGCGCGGGGACAGTCCGTCTGTCATCGGGGCGTCGGCCATCAGTTAAGCGCCCGGCGCGCCGTGCGGCCGCCGAGCAGGTCCGAGGCGCGGGCCGGCACAAGGTCGCTGAGGAACGCGATCTCTTCATGGGCCGGGATTACCGCCGCAGCCGCGGCGACCGACTCCAGCGCGGCCTCCGCGCACTGCCGCGCGTCGTCCGGGTCCATGCCCCACGCGGTGGCTTCCCGGACCAGGTGATCGAGCGTGAGGTAGTTGAGCCGCACCTGCCCGGCCACGGCGTGCCCGGCGTTGTTGCTTCGCGGGTACAGCAGCAGGGTGGGTGCTACATCGTAGAGCGGGGCGAGCAGCACCTCGCCGCCGTCACGGATCAGTATCGAGTAGTTTTTCGAGTGGGCATCGCCGTTGCCGATCAGGAGGTTGAACGTCACGGCGCGGAGCAGCGCCCTTCGGAATTCCCGCTCGTCACGGGTGTGCGGAGCCGCTGCGGCAACCAGCCTGGTGAGCCGGGAAGGCGGCGTGGTGGCGCCCTCGTACTTGGCCTCGCTGCCCAGGGCAAGGGCCTGGGTGAAATCCTCCTGGTGGATCCGGTCGCCGTCGGCCGTGCGGTCGTAACGGGTCACGACAATTGCCTGGCGTGACCCAAAGGTCTCCAGGCGGGAGGCCGCGGCCGGCAGCCCCGCCTCGGCAGCCACTTTCAGCGCCCAGTCCTCGGAGGCCAGCAGGTGCGGAACCGGCGAGTCCAGCGGCTCGGGCTTGATGATGTGGGTGGATGCCACTCCGTGGCCGGGCCACGCCCATCCGTCGCCGTGCCGGCTCAGCAGCACCTTGGACTGCACACCGCCGAGGGAGGCCGTGATCGCGAAGTCATCCGGCAGATCCCAGGTCGGCAGACCCTCGACGAGGTCAACGACCTGGTCCTCGGGCATGGCGATCACCGCGGCAGGTTCCTCCGGAGAGGCCCCGTGCGGGAGGGCCTGGACCGCCCCGGCGCAGTCGGCGCCCAGGACAGAGAGGAGGCCGAGGGCGTCGGGGTTAGGGACCTTGTTCTCCGCTGCCAGGTGGGAGCGGACCTGCCCCTCTGGCAGGAGGCCGTCGAAGTAGTTGAACACGGAAGTGCCGTCCAGCCTCTTCGACGTCACCGGCAACGACAGGGACAACAGGATCGACGAGGCCCCGTACTCGGCGACGATCTCCCGGTCATACTGGAACGCCAGACGCAGGGCCCTTCCGGACAGCACCCCGATAGGCCGCCCGTGCAGAAACACGTCGAGGGACTGCTGCCGGCTCACGGATTGACCTGCAGCCGGGAAAAGCGGGGTACCAGGGCGACATCACGACCGACAAGCCGGATGGCTCCCATGGCAACAACCATGGAGACGGCCCCGCCGTGTTCGAGCCGGACGATCGTGCCGCGCGTCACGCCAAGACTGGCTGCCAGCTCTTCCTGAGTCATCCCCGCCTCCTTCCGCGCGTCACTTATGGACCGGCCGAGGGAAGTGGCATCAACCGCCCGGTAGAACGGGGTCACCGAGGAATGTTCCATATATCGATCATATCTGATTCTGTGCCTTCTGTTCTATATTTCAAACATTTCAGAAAAGTGTCTAACTGTTGGATATTTCGAACATCGCGGCTAGGGGCGGGAAGCTGCGGCCCGCCGGCCAGCGGCAAGCTGCCGAGTCAGCCATCCCAACTGTTGTCCGATGCCGAGGCCTTTCATCGGTACCTCGACCGGCCACGGGACGTCCTGCAGGGCTGTGCGGTACTGCTCCCCGGCCAGGGCGACGATCGTCACTCCCTCCAGGCCGGCGAATTCGGCCGCCAGCTGGTCCCGGACACGGGCGGCCCAACCGTGGACGGGCGGCGCCCCGGGAGTCCTGGCGCCAAGCCTCACGTCGTACGGTTCGATGATCGTATCGGGGTGGACAAGGCCGTGCTTGGCGGAGAGGATGTACCAGCGGTCGCAGGTCGCCTCGGCGTACGCGGAGGCCTTCCGGAAAAGCTGCGAGACGCAGAGCTCCCGGGCCGGGTCCGGGCGGTCCAGTTTCGCGGCCGCGCACGCGACCAGGCCGACGGTGGTTCCTGGGGAGTCGTGGGTCCCGTCTGTGGGGCGGCTCCAGAACGCCGGAAAGCTCCTGCCCGTAACCCGTTGCCGGGGCTTCGTGTGGGCAGGTGGCTAACGGCCGGGGTTCGGCCCCTCCGCCGTCAGCGCCGGCGCTTTTCGAGGATGATCACCAGGGCAGCCAGGACGGCCACGGCCAGGGCGCAGGGGATCAGGATGGCCTGGCCGCCCGGGGTGCCGTTGGCCAGGACCGTGTTCAGGCCCAGGCAGCCCAGGACGATCAGCCCGGCGAAAGACCCGACCAGCCACGGGGTCGTCCCGCCCCTCTTGCGCTGCTTGGCCAGGATGACAATCCCGGTCACGAGGCAGCCGACGGCCCCCACCAGGAGGAGGAAGTTCATCCACCCGAGGAACGGGGTGCTGGGGCCCATGTGCCTGGCGAACAGCCGGACGCCCACGAGGAGCACGGCAAAGGGAGCGATGACCAGGGCAACGACGCCGGTGGCCACTCGGAGCCCGGAGGCCTTGGGCGCAGGACCATGGACCGGGTACTGCGGCTGCGCAAAGCCGGCCGGGGTCTCGGTGCGGGGTGGCTGGCTGAGGGGTGTTTCGGAACTCAAGTGTTCTCCTGATGTGCGGGTGCGACGGAACAGCGGGCCTGCTGATGCGGACAGAACGGCTCGCCGGGGTCAGTGTAGGCAGACCTGAAGTCTGGGTCGGGGACGCTGCCGCGGTTCCGGCGCGGGAGCCGTAACACTGGCCGGAAAGCCCGGCACCACGACCCGGTGCCGGGGCTTCCCATGCGTGGTCGAGCGGGCCTAGTAGTCGATGGCTTTGGGTGCGCCGCCGGACTGTGGCGGCCTTGTCCAGTCCAGCGGTGACGGGTCGGTGGTTAGGGTGACGCCGGCGGCTTCGGCGTGCCGTTCGGGAGCGAACTGGCCGCCGCTCTTGACGCCGGGCTGGACTCGATTGCGGTTCTCTACATTCTTGGTCATGGCTGCATGTGTGCGGCCGCGGGGATGCGCGCCGAGTGCGCGGCCCGGCCGCCCTGGGCGCGGGTGACCGACTTGGATACGACGGAGGCTTCGGCCTCGTGTCCCGCTTCGCGGGCGCGGGTCTCGAAATCGGCGGCCAAAATAGAGACGGCCTTCTGGTCCCTTCACGCCGACGAGGGATGGTGCGTTCTTGCGGTCCACGGTGCCGAAGGTGGTTCCGGAGGCGACGTTGTCACTCGTCTCGATCATGCGGCAGGCGCCGGAATCGAACGGGGGCGCCAGCGACTCGTTGAACGCGCTGAGAGCCTCAACGTGGGAGTTCTCTATCCTGCCGTCTCCTACATCGAGGCGGGTGCGGACATGGACCTGAAATCTCTTCGTGGCGGTCATGTGTGCGGCACAGGCGATTGGTCTCGGCAGACAACGGGCCTGGCGGCAGATACTATGCACTCAGCGCCCGCCGGGAGAGGCGGTGCCTGCACTGAAGTTCTTGGGGGGAACACAGTGAGACGACGCACCGGGATCATCATTGGAGTTGTGGCGTTGATCGCTGCAGCCGCTTGCTTTCTAGTCCGCGCTGCCGAGGACAGAGTCACCGCCGACATAGTGTCGCGTGTCGACCGCCTCGCGGTTCCGTCCGATTGGAAGAAAACAGTGGACATCGTCCGGGGCGAACGGTTCCTTTGCCTAGACACAAACCCGTGCCCCAGCATCGCCCGGCAGTGGGACTCCGGAATGAAATTGGCCGCTGCCGACCTCCGGGCGGTTGTGGCGCCCGCCGGCCTCACACTAGAGATCGACGGGACGTGTCAGCGGAAGCCCAATGAGAGCGGCACCGTCCCGGTATGCACCGGAACAGGGACGGCCGGGCACTACAACTACATCGTCGGGATCGTGAGCGCGTCCCGGAGCGAACCGGACGTCTTCACGCTTGAGGTCCGGCCCGTTCCGTAGCGGGAAAAATGGACCACCTTTACTACGGCAGCACCCATACGGCGTCATTCCGTCCAACCGGGGCAGCTTTGCCGCCTACGGCCACTCAGAGCCAACGATCCGGCTCTACTGACCGCTTCTGATGGACGTCCATCAGTAATCCAGCCAGGGAGCAGGAAGGCCCCGCATGATCAACGATGCGGGGCCTTCGGGGCTGAAGGGTCAGGCGCCGGGGTTTCCCCGGGACAGGCTGATGCCGGAGAGTATCGTGGCGGCGGCGGCCAGCGGCAGCAGAGTCATCGGAAGAACGGGGCCGTAGTAGTCTGCAGAGGGGGCGATGAGCGCGAGGAAGGCAGCCGCGCCGGAGCAGACGAGCGCGAAGATCTGGACGCCCCTGTTGCGCCGCAGGGTCAGAACCAGGATGCCCGCGGTCAACCCGGCCAGGGCCAGCAAAAACAGCAGGGTCGCCATGCCGTTCAGTCCGTTTCCGAAGCCCGAGAAGGCACACAGGAGCGTCCAGGAGCTCATGACAAGGGTCAGCACGCCGGCGGCGGTCCGGACCCCGGTCTTCTTGACCGTCGCGCCCCAGCTGGACTGCCCGTAGAACTGCGGCGGGTACGGGTACTGCGCCTGGTGGCTCGGGTGCGGATACGGGGCCTGCTGCGGCGGGTAGGACTGTTGCACGTAACCCGGCGGGGTGTACGGCTGCGGCGGGCCGTACGGTGGCTCGTTGCCAGGGACGGGGCCGTAAGGGCCGTGCGACGGGTAACTGCCTTGCCCTGGCTGGGGCCAGTTGGCGTACGGGTGCTCGGGTGCCGGCGGTACCGGCGGGACGTTCTCGGTCAAAGGTTCCCCCATCATGGGCAGTGGTATCGGAGACAGATTACATGTGCCCGGGCGCTGCTACCGGGACTGGCGATTACGCGCCTCCGACGAACATGCTGTTGTGGCGGTACGGCTCCGTTGCGTGCTCATACCGCTCCCACCCCAGGGAACCCCAGAAATCATCGGCCTCTGCAGAAAACGCCACCGGCGGGGTGCCCGCGTAGCGTTCGGCGAGCATTTGGACGGCCTCCGTCCCGTAGCCTTTGCGGCGATAGTCACCAGAAACCTCCAAGAAATGGATGACGGCGTACGGGCCCGGGTGCGCGGGCTGTTCGTATTCCTCGTTGATGAAGTCCTGGATTTCAATCTCGACGCGGGCCACCTCGTCTTGACCGACGAAGAAGGAGTAAAGGTGCTGGGTCGGCTCGAACCCGTAGATGTCGCCAACCCACCAGTCCTCGGTGAAGTCGTCCGATTCGCTGAACGGCTTGTAGACGACAGGACCCGAGGTATCGGGCTTGAGCCGAATGACGGTCAACGGTGTCACTGTTGTGCTTTCAGGAAGCGGCGGTCAGCCGGGACGGTGAGGACCCGAGCGCGGTCATGGCCGGAGACGAACGTGATGGTCAGCTTCTCGTCGGCGGCCGGTTCGATGGCGGCAACCATGTAGGTGACGCGCTGGGGCGAGTGGGACCACCAGTGGACGTCGACGGCTTCCAGGACGTCCCCGACGCCGAGCTCGTCCGCGCGGGCGGTGTTCGTGGTGTCGGCGTGCTGGGCCCGGTCCGCGAGCCAGCCGCCCACCCGGGACGCCACCAGCGCCATCTTCTGCTTCTCGTGCCGCTCCACCCCGGCGAGGGCGAACACCCGCTCCAAGTTCGGGACCTGGCCGGCGTACTCGTCCCAGGAGTTGAGGCGCTGCGGGGCGTAGATGCCGAAGCAGCGGGCCAGGTCCTCCCAGATCCGGTCCGCGGCCAGCGTCACCGGGGTGTCAGGGTTTTCAACGACGATGCCGCTTCCGGGGATGAAGGCCGCGCGGTAGCCGAGCTCGAGCATCTGCTCGGTGTCGTCATTGGACTCGAACGGTGCGGTGCCGATGCGGAAGAACTCCACGCCTTCAACCTCGACCCGCTCCAGCAGGTCGGCCTCGGCGTCATCCCAGATGGTGCCATGGTCGTAGCGGTACTGGACCCGGACACCGTCCTTCTCCCACTTGAAAAGGTTGAACTCGTCGGTGAGCAACAGCTTGATGTCGTCACGGGAAATCAGAGTGCCCTCGGCAAGAACCGGAACGGGGACGGTGTGGTCAAAGCTGATCCAGCTGATCGCGCGCATTGCTCGGTACTCCTCCAGGACTGGCGCCGGCCGGTGCCGATGCTCTCATCGCCCCATGTGTGAGGACGACCGGGCAAGTCTCACCGGCCTAGCGATCAAGCCGGTTGCGGAGTTCTGGGCGGCAATTCTGGCGCGGACATGTCCAGGAGTATCTGGAGATCTGACATCAGCGGAATTTGCCTGGCATAGAAAAAGTGCGGGGCGACATCTTTGCGAACTACCCCGTCGTAGTCCGTGATGATGACGTCCCAAAATATCTGGCTGAGCAGGCGGGTGGAGAGAACAATCCTGGTCGTGGCTGCAAGCAGCCCCTGTCTCGTCCAGACGGTGTAGGTCTCCCCCTCAATACGCCCAATGACGTCTTGGCTGTTTACACTCCATAGCTGTGAGTGCACAACGTGGTTGCGATACTTTATCGATTGCTGGCCCAGGAAGACATCCCAAGATTGGAGATATGGCCTCAGCCCCGTGTAAGCAACCTTGTCTGCCGACTCGAGGATCTTAGTGCGTAGTTGCCCCGAGGTTAGTCTCAGAATTTTTCCGACGGAGTCGTCAGTCACCGCCAGGGCAACGTCGGTAAGCACATGGTGTAGTTGGAGGCCGGCTATCGATGCCCTGCCATATGCCCTCTCGACTTCCAGGGGTGCCACAGCGAGGGCCTCTGCGGTGGCTTCGTCAAACTCGTGACCTGACTGCACCGCACCCAGGTTCTGAAGATGTAGAGGATAGGGCGACATTGGGTAACGCTCTTTGCCAGGCATTTGCGACCCTTTCTGCTAGGTGAGACTGAGGATTGGGAAATAGTGGCGGCATGCCATGAGGGTCTGGTCGCTGCTGCTGCATTCCCATCGCCTGCCATCGAACATGCGTAGTTTTCCGACCGTGGCACCTCTCGTAGGCTAGCCGCATACAGGAGGGCATGAAGAACCGCAGCGTTTCCGGGGCGGACCCACGGTGCGGCGTGTCAGCATCGCCGACGGCGCATTGATCGTCGTCTCGCCGGCCGGCGAGCAGGAGCCAGGGGTGGACGGTGAACCCGGACCGCGGGACAATGGGGAGAACGATCAGTCCGGCACGCCCGAAGGAGGACCACGATGAGCACGGCAACCCACCCTTCCCGCCACGGCGCCCACGCGGCCGCCTCCCCCGAGGTCGAAGCCCCCGAGGTGGTCGATGAGGACGAGCTGGCGATGGAGATCGCCGCCGCCCAGCTGCGCTTGGTTACCGACCGTCGGCTCGGCAAAGTCACCCCGGAGTGGGTCGAGGACCTCGCGGCCGCGAAGCCTTCACGCCACGCCTCCTAGGCGATGGGCGGCATCGGTAAATCCACGGCCGGCAACGGATCGGCTCCATCTCACCGCCGCCTTGTTGCCGCCGCCAGGTTGCACGTACGCTCGATGAACGCCTCGGACGAACGACACCCCCCGGAGGTCAGGGCCTTTGCCTCGGAGCAGAACCTCTCGGGCGCCCCGGCCCGCATGACGGCCGATAAGCTCATCGGCTAGTACAGGTCCGGCCAGGAGCCTCGGTCGAACGGCGGCTGGACGGCCTCGATGACAGGGTCAGGGTAGATCTCGGGCGGCCACAGGCTGTGGCACCCCTTGGTGGTCATTCGGCCCGGTTCCCAGACCTCCCGCGGGTCCTCGGTCCCCACGATGGGCGCGGCGAAGCGGAACACCGTTTCTTTTGATGTATCAGCCATTGTCTCCCCACAGACTGGCGCCGGCACTGCCTGAACAGCACCTTAGCGGCCTCATCACGCACCGGCTGTCCCCGACGCACCGAGTCGTCTAACGACCGCCGGGTGACCTTCGTTCCCGGCCCGGGGGCCTTTCTGCTGGGCAGAAGAGACGGCGCGCCGCTATGCCAGGTTCCGGGCCGCCTCTTTGGCAGCCTGCGCCGCGGCCTTCTCGGCCCGCTGGCGTTCCTTTTGTGCGGCAGCTTTCTCCGCCTTGTCTTTCAGCCATTTGGCCTGGGCTTCGGCGTGCCGGCGGGTTGCTTCCGCCACCAGGGTCTTCTGGTTCGCCGCGAGCCAGGCCTTCACGCCGGCCTCGTCGCTGAACGCCCCGTCGTCCTGTGCTTCGGTGCTCATGGCCACGATGTGGACCCACAGCCGCCCGCGCGGGACCCCGGCGTCGGCCAGGTGAGGGCCCTTGAGCAGGGTCGTGGTGACGGCCCGTTCATTCCCGAGCCGGTCGGCTGCGGCGAGCCAGTCCGGCAGGTAGTCCCGGCCCCGGCGGGCGCCGGGTCCCCGGCCGGCCTTGTCGGCTTCGACCAGGCGCGCCCAGGTCTGCAGGGTCGGGCCTCCCCCGGCGTGGTCGAGCCGGCGCAGCAGGCGCCGGACGGCGGAGTCGCTGATCTCCACGTCACCGCCGGGCGTGTGGCACATATGCCGGTCGATCAGCGGGAGAATCTTCTCGGCGTACCGGCCGGGCGCGCCGATCCGTTCCAGGAAGTCCCGGGCCGGTTCGACGCCGGTTTCGGCGTGCCCGCCGGAGGTGATCCGGCCGTCGGCGTCGATCCTCGTGGAGCGGGCCTTGCCAAAGTCGTGCGTGATCGCGGCCAGGACCAGGATGGAGGTCTCCTCCTCGTCGAGGCCGTCGCGGCGGGCGATGGCTGCCGCCTGGTCCCCGGCCAGGCCGAGGTGGATGTTGACGTCGCCTTCGGGGTGCCAGGTGAGGTCCTGGGGGACGCCGCGGGTCGCGGCCAGGCCCGGGAAGTGGTCTTCCCAGCCGGCGGCGTGCAGCGCCTCCAGCGCCTTGGAGATGTGGGTGCCTTCGATGGTGAGCTTGCGGAACTGCTTCCAGACGCCGTCCTTGTGCAGCTGGTGGAACGTCGGCGCCATCTCCCGGCACAGCTCCGCCGTCTCCGGGGCAAACGCCATGCCGAAGCGGCCGGCGAACTGGACGCCTCTTAGAACACGAATCGGGTCCTCGCTGAAGTGGTCGCTCGGGTGGCGGAGGATGCCAGCCTCGAGATCGGCGCGGCCGCCCAGGGGGTCGATGAGTTCGCCGGTAAAGGCGTCCCAGCCCATCGCGTTCATGGTGAAATCGCGTCGGGCGAAAGCGTCCTCGAAGCTCATCTCCGGGTCGGTTTCGACGACGAAGACGCGGTGGCCGTCGCCGGTCTTGTTGTCCCGGCGCGGCATGGCGACGTCGAAGTCCTGGCCGTTGAGGGTGGTGTTGAAGACCCCGAAGCTCTGGCCGAACTCCTGCGCCTGGCCCGGCAGCGCCAGCCAGACGTCTTTCTTGGAGAGCCCGTACACCTCGATGTCGACGTCCATGGAGTCCACCGTGACGTCCTGGGTGCGGGACAGCAGCCCGTCGCGGACGGCGCCGCCGACAATCAGCGGCCGGCCGCCGGCGGCCCGCAAGGCATCCAGCACTTCCCGGGTCTCCGGGGTCAGGTCGATCAGGTCCGGGATGACGTCCCCGGCGGCCGGGCCCAGCGTGAGGTCACCTTCGGCATGGGCGTACGCGGCGTACTCGCCGCCGGTCGGAATGCCCTTGGGCTGACGCGGCGGAAGCGGGACGGTGGACTTGGTCATGCCTGACTGTGTGCGGACCCGCGCGGCGTTACTGCTTGGCCCAGTCCCCGCAGCCGTCAGTGTCAAAGGTCTGGCCCTCGACCAGCTGCACCTGCGGGAACCCGCCCTTCACGAAGTAGTCGTAGGCGATATAGTCCTTGCCGTTGCTGCCGGTCCGGGTAATCTTCCAGGAGCAATCCCCGATCACGGCCTTGGTGGTCCGGTAGGTGCCCGGCGGCATGTCTTTTCCGACCGTCCAGGTGCCTTGGCCGATGACGTTGGCCGGAGTTTCCTTGGCCGTGACCGCAGCTTCGCGGGCGGCAACGGCGTCCTCGCGCGCCTTCAGCTTCGCGGCGGTGTCGGCGTCCGCCTGAGCATTGGTGGTCGGTGTTGCCGTGACCGTGACCGTGGGCGCCGGTGCGGGAGCCGGTGCGGCCTGCGTGGTGCTTGACCGGCCGACACTGGCGATGCTGGCAATGATGCCGAGCATGGCGCAGGCAAGGCCGGCAACGAGGACCGCAGTGGCGATCCCCTGATGGGGCAGACCCAGCCAGGACCGGCGCTTGAACACTAGGGAGTACAGCGCCGTGAAGAGCGCCACGAGGCCGGTGATGACCAGGACGCCTTCGCCCTGTCCGGCAAGGGCGTTGAGCAGCAGGACCAGGGCCAGCACACCGCCGACAATCCAGAACGACGGCCCGAAGCGGCCCTTCGGTTTGGGTGCCGGCGGCGTCGCTTTCCAGGGGCCCGGCGGCGGCCCGAACGGGGGCTGGCGAACTGCCCGGGACCCGGCTGATTCGGTCCGGGGCCGTACTGCTGCGACTGCTGCGCGTAGGGCGGCGGTACCTGCTGGCCATACTGAGGCGGAGTGTTCGGGTCGGTCATGTATTCCCCCACGGAAAGGTATCGGGCCGCGGCTGCGGGCCGTCACAGATTAGCACCGGCCGGAGCCTGAACCGGGAAGTTACGGCCAGTCCGCCGCACACATGGGCAGCACAGTGACCCGACGAAGCGAAAGAGTTTTACCTATGAGCAATGCCCCCGTCATCACCGCCGAAGGGGTGGTGTCTATCCTCGAGAACGTGGCCTCATCTTTCGGCAGCTGCCTGGACGTCTCCCTGATCGTGGGCTTCGACGCCCACGGTGAGCGTGTCGAGTTCACCGTCAACAACGCCGACAACCCGGCCGGCCCCGGCGCCGAGGCAGCGTTCATGACCATCCTCCGCCAGCACGCGGAAGTGATCGCCGAGCGCCTTGCCGACGCAAGGGCCCTGTCCCGGCTCAGCGGCGAAGACGTCCAGGTCCACGTCGCCGACCTTTCCGACCACCCGGCCTGGGCGGCCCTGTCCCTGGTCGCCGGCCCGACCCTGCCCGATGACGATGAGGAGGACGAGTTCGATGACTAGCCTGCTGACGAAGACCTCAAGCCCCGCCACCCTGGCTGCCGCCGCGGCCACCGGCCGGTTCCGGGAATGGACGGTCAACCTGGCCCCGACCCACAAAGTCGGGGACACGGCCAAGGGCCGGCCGTTCACCGCGGACCTGGCCATCATCCGGATCAGCGCGACCACCGAGGACGCCCCCTTCACGGTCCTGCGCGTGGACCTGCTCGGCAACGGCAAGAAGAAGCGGCTCTCCCGCCAGTACCGTAACGACGTCGCCAACCCGCACTTCAGCATCCTGGCCGCCCCCGCCTGGGTCCGGGACCTGTTCGTTCACGTCACCGGCGCCCCGGAGCTCGTGAACGCCTACGCGGGCCCGGCCCTGGGCGCCGCAGCCTACGCCGAACGGACCAGCCCGGACGTCCGGTTCCCGGCCCCGGCCCGGCAGCACGCGGCCGCCTGAGCCGCCGCAACAAACGGGCCCGTGACCGTCATGCGGGCGTCCGCACCGCACAATGGGTTCCGGGCCGGCAGAGCTGCCGTCCCGCCCGGTGGGCTGCGGCGCCACCTGCACTTTTCAAGCCTTGGGGGAACCATGACTAACGAATACCGGCTCGACGACGGAACGCCGCGCTACGGCTCCCGCTCCGACGGCTATATGCCTGACGAGACCGCCCCGGCCACGCTGCGCGTGGAGGAAGCCGCCGAAGGCGCCGCCCGGCTTGGCCTGGACGACATGGCCGCGGCCATCGACCGCCGGCTCACCAGTGCCTGGGCGGACCGGCCCGACCCGCTTGTCACGGCCCTGCGGAAGAACCATCCGGAGGAGCTGGCGGCGGCCCGCGCCCTGGTCAAACTGCACCTGGGCAGCCAGCGGCAGTGGCGGCTGAAAGCCCAAGCGGTACGGGACAAGCGCCTGGCCCCGACCCTGCGCCGGCGCCGGGCATCCGGCAGCGCCCGGGAGGTCTTCATCCTGCGGGCCATCCTCCTGGTCGGGCTCATCGCCCTGCCGACCTACCTGGTCGCCACCGACCCGAACGACCTGCTCAAACTCGTCCTCGTCGGCATCGGCTGCATCGCCGTCGCCATGATCGGCGGGCACTACCTCACCGCCCACGCGCGGGTTCCGGTGATGCCGAACATCCGGGCCGCGTGGCTGGCCGAACTCCGCGAAGACATCGTCGATGCCACCCTGGTCGCCATCCTGCAGAACAACGGCGCCGGGCTCGACGAACGGACTGCCGCCGCCGGACGGCGCGGCTGGGCAAGCATCCAGACCGCGGCCAGGGCCGTGGAGGAGCTGCACAGCTGAGCCGCGTCGGCCCTGCGACGTCGGGCCCTTGGCTTCCTGAATGCCGCATTGATCAACGCATAGAAGTGAGTGCCCGGTCAGGAGGAGTCTCTTCGCGTCGCGGGGGCTGTGCCGGTTGACGTCTAGGGTGGTGGGATGACAGATTCGCGGCCGCTGGCCATCTTCGGTGACTGGCATGGCGACGTGGGCTTCGCTATCGATGCCATTCGCTCCGCCGCCGGGGCCAACGTTCAGACGATTATTCATGTCATCGGTGCCGGCTGGGGCTGCACTTTCGGAATGTCCCAAGGAGACACCGTTATGGGCTCACGAGAAACCGTGCCAAGCAGCCATTCGAATGTCCAAGGCCCGACAAGTCGAACAAGACGTCATTTCTACACTTGCGCCGTAGTCTTGCTGGTCGCCTTCGCTTCTTCCAGCTGTGGTTCGCCAGGGAGCGGATCTGTAACCCAGCCCACGGGATCGGGGAGCGCGACACCGCCACCCTCAACCCCGGCAACAACACCAACGGTTCAGGCTGCACCAAGCACCAATGGCGGCTCGACAACGACCGTTCCACTCCTTGTGGTTGACACGACTGCCTCCGTCACCGACCAGGATAAATACACATACGATCTCAAAATCCAGATAGTTGTAGGGGCCAGCGCTGTGACAGAAGACACCGCTAGCGCGAAGCCAGGACAAGCAAACGTCAAATGGGTCCCATCCGTATTGGGCGGCATAACCCTCGTGAACACCACCCCGGGCCACAACCTACCAGTGCCGAATGAGCTGTCCAACGTCTGCATGCTCAGCAAAGGTCACTGCCCCACCCTCTACGGTTTCTATCCGGCGAGTTCGCCGGTATGCACTCTCAGGGCGACTGGGCAGCCCGGATATAGCGAAATAGGATTCGACATCGCCTATAAGTCGGATGCGCAGTTCGGGCCGCCCGGAGACTGGTGCGCCGTCGCATTCGGTACCGCAGACTTCGGAAAACTGCAGGGAAACAGAGGCACCATGCTGCCAGTGGCGGGAACTGTCTCAGCGTATATGTACGGCCTTGACGCCGCCGCCACACTGGAAGACGAAGCCATCTACCCGGCTCTCGCTGAGGCCCTCACGACGGGACCCAAGCAATGGGTCGTATCGAGCCCACCTGGTCAGGGGAAACCACCCCCATCACGCCTCTAGGATGTGGCAACGAAATCCTACTGTGGAGCTCCGGCAAGGCCGTCTGCCGTCTGTCATAGCCCCAACCTCCCCGGGAGCCAGCTTCTAAGCACAGAAGAGGCCGCCCCGACAACGGAGCGGCCTTTCACTGTCCGGGCCTAGAGGTGGCCGATGTTGACCGGTTCGCGCTGGCTGCGGTTGCCGGTGGCCGAGTAGATGTCCGGTTCCAGGTACATCATGGTCGCGATCGGCACGACAGCGCGGACGCGCTTCTGGGCAGCGTCGATGGCCTCGGTGATCTCCTCGCCGCTGGCGGTCTCCGCGACGGCGATCTTGGCGGCCACGAGGAGTTCCTCGGGAGCCAGGTGCATGGTCTTGAGGTGGATGACGCGCTCCACGCCGGGGCCGATCAGGGCCGCGGCGATCGCGTCGACGTCGGTCGGGTCGGCGGCTTCGCCGATGAGCATGGACTTGGTTTCGACGACCAGGACAACGGAGACGGCGACCAGCAGCAGGCCGATCAGGGCGGTGCCGGCGGCATCCCAGAGGCCGTTGCCGGTGATGACGGTCATCCCGACGCCGAACAGGGCGAAGACCAGGCCGGTCAGGGCCGCGGAATCTTCCAGCAGGACGACGGGCAGCTCCGGGGCCTTGGCGGTGCGAATGAACTGCGCCCAGGTGTTCTTGCCGCGGGTGGTGTTCGATTCACGGATCGCGGTGGTGAACGAATAGCCCTCCAGGGCGATCGAACCGACCAGGACGGCCAGCGGAACCCAGGCCCAGGTCATGTCGAGGGCGTGCGGGTGCTGGAACTTCTCGATGGCCTCATTCAGGGCGAACAGGCCGCCGAGCGTGAAGATGACAATCGAGACGACGAAGGCGTAGATGTAGCGTTCCCGGCCGTAGCCGAAAGGGTGCTCCGTCGTGGCCTTGCGGCGGGCCCGCTTGCCGCCGAACATGAGCAGCATCTGGTTCACCGAGTCGGCGGCGGAGTGGATCGCCTCGGCGAGCATGGACGCGGATCCGGTCAGGACGA
Organism: Arthrobacter sp. NPDC058130; assembly: GCF_042884475.1. NCBI lineage: Bacteria > Bacillati > Actinomycetota > Actinomycetes > Micrococcales > Micrococcaceae > Arthrobacter > Arthrobacter sp. NPDC058130. The sequence goes on along the minus strand of NZ_JBHVTV010000003.1, from coordinate 266,856 downwards.
ACGCGACCACCTTCAGGATGGCGATGGACAGGTTGGCGCCGAGCGCGGCGACGATCGCTTTGCTTCCGGCTTTGGCAGACATGGATAGGGCTCCAGGGGTTGATGACGGTTTCCGCTGTTATGTGTGCGGGCCTCTAGCTGGAGCTCACCGCCGGGGCTAGGTTGGGACTATGTCACCGGTATCAGCCATGCTCGCCGCCCGCCCGACTACGGTCTACCGGCTCTACGACAAATCCGAGTCCCTGCTCTACGTCGGCATGACCGTCGACCCCGAGTCCCGCTTCCGCCAGCACCGCAACTGGCATGTCGACTGGTGGCCCGAGGTGGATTCAGTCCTCTTCGAGGACCATCCCAACCGGGCGGAGGCAGCCTTTGCCGAAAAGGTGGCGATGATCCTTGAGCGGCCCAGGAAGAACGTCGTTGGCAACCACGCACGGGCTCAGTCGTATGCGAGCGGCGGGTGGCTGTACTGGGTGCTGCAGCAAGAGGAGCAGGAGCTCTGTGTAGCGGACGCGGACGTCCCGCGGTACCGGTGTTTGCGCATGCTGGCGCGCGAGAAGTGGCTGGAGGCTTGCCAGTTGGACGATGCCGGGCTGATCGATGCCCGTGATGCCGCGCGCAGCTGGGTGGGGTTCTTCGCCGCCCTGGCCGAAGACATGGGGTACATGGACGACGACATCTTCGCCGATCTCGTCACCGGGCAATAGCTCCGGTTAGCGCTGTCGGTGGGTCCGCACATGACGCCCATGGAACGCAGCGACGAAAGCACAAACGAGTCGGATGCTGCCGGGTGTGGCGGGACGGCACAAAGGTCCAGATGGTGGTGGAATCGGGCGAGGCTCGTGCCATCAGACCGTGCGCTACTCTATCGACAGGAGGGAAAATGACGACGAAACCCAAGGACCGTAGCGGGGCGTTGGCCGACCCCAGCATCCGCGTCCTCGCTTGGTGCGTCGGCATAGTGGTGCTCGGCATGGGCGCATGGTTGATCTTCGGCCAGCACGGCCTGAGTGGGGCGTCTAAGGTAGATCGACCGACTAGCGCCTCTCGTCCGTCCGTCCAAGCCTCGCGTCCGCCCGTTCAAGCCTCTCGTCCGCCAGTCAAACATTATGCTGATGGCTACGTGCCCACCGACCAGGAGATCGAAGAGGCGGACGAAGAGTCGCGGGAGAAAATCTTCGGCAAGAGGTGGTCATGTTTCTACGACCCGACCATGAACGAGAATTGGCACGACGACGTGCGCTGCACTAACGGACCAAAATCATATCGCCCCATCCTTCTCGCCGACCAGGGGTTCGTGACCGAAGAAGACATGCGCGCGGCCGGTCAAGACCATGAGAACTACCTAAACTCCGGCGGCATGCCCTAAGAGGTTCCGCCGGCAGGTGAGGTCGTTCGCGGCTTCTTCGGACGCAAGGCAGGGTCCTCCAACGGGTAGCGCTGTCGGTGGGTCCGCACACATTGGTGCCATGACCACCGAATCGTTCATCATCATCACCGCCGATGTCGCCTACCGCCCGTACCGGATTCCGCCGCGTTGCCGGAAAGCACGCCCGGTCCCGGAGTCTTTCACGCACCACATCGACATCCCGGCCGTCAGCTCCGATGACGCCCCGGTGGTGGCGATTGTCCCGGATGACCGCGGCTACCTGGGCACCGCCCGCGGCGGGGACGTACCAATGCGCTGCTTCAACGGCCAGCTCTACACGGCCGTGCTGGACGGGGAGAACCCGGTGGTTGCGGGCTCCGCAAGATTCCCGGCAGCGGTCAAGCACACCAGCTACGAGAACGGCTCGTTCGAAGCAATGGTCGAGGCGAAGAAGCAATTCGACGGCATCCTGATCGTTGACGGCAACGTATGGAAGTCCGCTGAGGAGCCGCACTACACCATCATGACGATGGGGCTGGGTGGAAACCACGGCGGAACCTACCTCGAGCTGTCCTTCTTCGACCGGGGCATGGCGGGGCGCCGGTTCCCGGTCACTGAATACGACCACGCCGTCGACTCCGCCGTCGAGTTCGCGCAGAAGCGCGGGGACACCAATTCGATCCGAATGATCCGCGAGACCCCGAAGGTCACCGTCCTGGACCCGACGGCATTCAAGATCCCCACCGAGGCGTCCCGGCTCGCCGGCGCCGAAGACGAAGTCCGTGCCCTGGTCGCGAAGGCCGCCGGTCTGCTCGCCGGGCCGGTCAGCCGTGACAGCCTGCGGTCCGTGACGAAGCTCGTCGAGGAAGCCGATAGCCTGTTCTGGCAGCACGGTCTGGACACAGTTGCCCCGACCCTGTAGCCGCCTCATCTTCGATGCCCGCTCCGCACTCCGGGGCGGGCATCTTTGCGTCCGGCCGCACACAGATGAGGTGAACGCCCCGTCAAGAGAAAGACATGGACTACACGACCCGCCAGTCCCTGACCTGCCGTTCCGGTCGCCGGCGTCAAAGACTGGATGGCCGCCGTCGAACGAGAGCCAGGACAAAAGTGGGACTTGGACGACCAGGACTGAACGGCGCGCTGGCGACTCGTCACAAGGCATATCCGTAAACCCCCGAAGCCCGCACTTTCCTAGGACGGGTCGGGTGACCAGAAGGGCTCGCGGAACCACTGTCCGTCCCCACGGTTACGGCGCTCTTGAATACCAACCGAAAGGTCATCATGCACCCCAATGCCGAGCACCAGCCACCCACTCAACTTGACGGCCAGACGTCTATTAATGACTACCTCGCCGCAGCCACGGCAATAATTCCGGTCGAACTCCGAGAACCAACTGACGCGGAGCTGGCGATCTTCTTGGAAGCGGAAACGGGATAGCGGACTCCTCGTACACCAGTTGCGGCGGTGAAGCCTAAGGCGCTAGATGGGTGAGCGCATGAAGGCGCAATGCACCCACCGGCGGTGTCATGTCTGCTGGCAAAGCAGGTATCTCGAGGACCTGCCTCCCGAGCGGGACATATTCGGGCGCGCCTTGATGCGCGTCGACGTCGCGTCAGGCTTGGCGCGGTTCGATCCGTCGTGTCAGGGATGACACCGAACGACTCGGTATGCCACCGGAGCGATCAAATCCAATGCCAACGGGCTGTAGGGGCGCCACTCTGCCATTCCAGCCTCAAATCTCCCCCTTAGCAGTGCGGCCGTCCGGGGCGCCCCGTTCGCAGAAGACGCCCAACCCGCTACAGGTATATTGCTATCGGAATGACCTTGATGATCGGGGCCTCCAGAGCCAGGGTCAGGGTGGCGTCGAATTGTCCGGCCGCCGAAGCCGCCTTCAGGTGCTTCGAAAGCTCGTCGATCATTGGCTGCTGCATGCGGTTCAGGAACTTGTTCCTGCTGAGGATGGACAGATCGTCGTAGCTAACCTGCGTCACCTTGCCGAGTACCTTGAAGGTTCCGTCGAGGATCCGGTCCTTGTCCTGGTTAAGGAAATACTCGGTGTCGCAGATGGTGACTGCCGTTACGTCTTCGCCGTCCTCGGATCCGATGATCGTGCCGAAATACTCGCGTGTGGTCTCGTTGCGGAAATCCTGCCGAACGGCGATCGTCGCGGCTGATGCGAGATCTGCCTTGGCATTCGCTTCGATTTCTATCTTCATGGCGTACGCCTGTCTGGCGTCGTGTCCTTCCTGGAAATTGAAGATCTTCAACGCTTCCTTCTTGTGCTGGTGCCTCACGATGGCGGCCACGAGTTCTGGAGTCGCTAGGTCCAGGATGCTGTTGATTTCATTGGCCTGGAACGAAGCTGAGAACTCTACGAAGGTCCCTACTTCAACGTCATCAAGGCTCCTGGGCCCGGTCACACACTGGATGAGCTCCCTGTCATACAAGGCCTGGCGCACGTTGTGGAGGTAGTTGGCCTGCGTGAACGAGAACTTCTGGTGATGCCGCTGCTCGCCCTTGTCCTCGCCACCCATCGACCCCTTCACATGGCCGTTTACGTCCGCGGAGGCGCCCGTCTTCATGAAGGGAATCGCCGATTTGAACCCGCCGCTGACTTGGGCGCCGGCCTCGGCGGCGCTCTTCCTCATGGCGGTGTTTACGGTTTCCGCGAACTCTTCGACGGGAAGGCCGATCGCGAAGAGCTGTTGCAGCAGCGCGGACACGTACTCCGGGTTCTGGTAAATGACCAGACTGAAGACGTCAGACTCCTCCGGGAGCGGTGACCTCCGGAGTTCGGCCGCGTATTCCTCAACAGTCCGCTTTTTGACGCCGAGATACTCCGCGATGTCCGTATATCCAAGGCCACGCTTGAGGAGGCGGTCGGTCTCGCGCAGGCGCACTTCCCGGCTGGTGGTGTTGCTGGTCATGGAACGATCTTATGCGCTGTTCGCTGACTTCCTGATCCGGAAACCCGGAACCGGTAGGCGGCTCGTCTGCAACCCAGGGCGCGTAGCCAAGCTGCCAGACAGCAGGAGCGGATGACTCGAAGCCTTCGTTGGTGGGAGGGCTAGCCGTGAATTCCACGGGAGTTCCCGGGAAATTACCTAGTGCACGTCTTTTCGTACGTGTCCCATCGGGCTAGCTTATTCAGTACATTGGCCGTAAACGCGGACCCGGGTCCTTTGTGCTCTTTCCAGCCGCAGGCCGTGGCTCAGCTTTCATACAACGCAGTCGCCGCCGACCAGGAGATCATCGACCTCGCCAACAAGATCACCGTCGGGCCGGTGCATAAAGATCGCCGAGCAGGTGTTCACGCCCCGCGATGCCTTGGCCGGCTACCTGGCCATACTCATCACGGGACAGCCGCAGGCAACGCTAGCGATGCCGACAGGCTCACCGCCCAGCAGGTCCGGTAAGGCTATTTTTCAACGAGTCCGATGGTGAGGCCCTCGTCGGGGTGGTAGGTCCAGGAGACACTGAACTTGTCCCACGATTCGCGTTGAGTGCCGTCCAGTGCCCGGGTCTTACCCATCTCGGCGCGGATGAAGTCGGGAACATGGAGGTTGTTCAGGACGCAGTCGATCTTCTCCATGGGCAGGCCGGCGTAATCCTCGTTGCCTTTCGAGTCGAGGGCGAGGCTGTGGTCGCCGTCGCCGAGCTTCGCTCCGGTCTCGCCGATGATGTCGCATCCGGCGGCAGCCTCCTTGAGAGGACGGATTTTCGAGGCCGCGGCCTGAGCGTCAGCTTCCGCTTTGGCGGCGGCCTTGGCATTGGCGTCGTTGATGGCGCTGATGGAAATGGCGGTGCCGGCGACTCCGAGCATCGCGCCGACCAGGAAGCCGGCACCCGCGATCATAAGTGTCTTGCTGACCGGTTTGCGGTCCGTGGCCGCCGCCGCCTGCGTTGGCGCGTGGTTGGGCATTTCGGGCAGTGTCATGGATCCCCCATAGGTGCAAGTGATGGCCGCAGGATTGACCGACCTCCGTGATCCTAACCGGCGCAAGGCCGGCGCCCGATCAGGACGCAGGTTGGTGACGGAATTGGCCCCTGCCCCACACGTAGGTCCCATGACTGAGCCGAACACCGTGACTCGAGCGGTCACTGACCTGATCGAATTGCACTCCGCCTACGGGGAGAACATCGAGTTCGACGACGCCGACCGCAACACATACTCGCCGGCGACCTGCCGGTACGGGATGCCACTGGGCATGCACCTGTCGCTGGAGGCGCACCGGGCAGGGAAGTCGAAGCATTCAGCGCCGCCGGGCTGGCCGAATCCTTCCTGACCTGGTCGGTCCTGCCCCGTTTGCCGGAATGACCCGGCCCGTGCTCCGCACACATAAGACTCAGGAGCATCGACAGCATCCTCGCCGCCGGCATTTTCTGGTCCGACCTCGACTCCGCCGTCGCCCAGCACCGCCAGATGAGCGCCGCGTACGAAATGATCCTGGCCGACCAATTCGACGTCAAAAACCTGGTCACCATCATCGAAACCCCCGCCGTGAAAATGGACCGGATCCAGGCCCCGGTGCGGCGGCCGCTGCTCGAGGACCCGACCGATGCCGGCGACCTCGCCCGCGGTCGGAGACAATTCCGAGGGAGACCCGGACGACCAAGCGCGGCTGAATGGCAGGGCTCGAAAGAAAATCTTTCCCAGATATTGCGCGTTTGGCCGGTCAGCCACAAACAGGCAAGTATGAGCATCCAGAAAGCACCCGTGCCGGCCGGAGCGGCTGTCCTTATTTCGGTTCTTCAGGGCCAGGCAGTACGCCGGGCCAGCCGGCACCGCCGGTCTCCGGCATGTACTGCTTGCGCATGATGGAGTCGCCGTCCCCGCCGAGCTCGTAGTAGGCCAGAAGGTCTTTCACGTGTGGGTTATACGGGGTGTAGACCCCGGGGATCAGGGCGACAACCTGATCGTCGACGAGCTTGCCCTCGAACCAGCTGGCAACCCGGTAGTCGAGTTTCGAGCCGTGGACGATGAGCGGGTAGCCGGGGAACTTCGAGGGCAAGGTGGCGGCCAGCCCGGTCGGCTTGGGCTTTGCGGCGGCCGTCAGGTACTCATCCTGGGTGAGGTTGACGGTGACGGTGACGGCTGTGGCCACCGTTACAGTCCCGGCGGCCGGCACAGTGGAAACAGCCGTGACGGTGTCATCCACACCGCCGGTCCAGGACGTGCCGTTCTTGCCGGCGATGGATGCGACGAACCCCTCTGCACTGAGGGCCTTCCGGGCCTCCGTGAACGTTTTCCCGGCCACGTCGGGGACGGCACGGGCGGTGCGGACGGGCGCGGCAGAGGCCGCCGCCGTGGCTGCGGAGGCGGTGATGGTGGACGGGGCGACCTGCGCCCCTCCCCCGCACGCGGTGAGGCCGGCAATGAGAGTAGCTGCCAGGACGGCAGAGAGATAGCGGTTCATGTCCCCCAAATTTCAGTGGCGCTGGATGCGGTGATGACGTCCCCGGCGGTGGCCGGGGACGGACACCCCAACCATATGTGCCGGGTCCGTCACCGACGAAAGCCGCGCCCTGCCGTGACGGTCAGCCGATCTTCGTCCACAGGCCGCATCGCTGGGACTCGAACCCCTCCCCGCCGTACACGGTGACGGTGACGCCGGCGTGCGCGAACCCGATGAAGTTGTTGGCGATGATGTCCCCTCCGCCGTTGCTCCGCGCCCAGTAGCAGTCCTTGACGGCGGGCTCGGTCCGGTAGGTGCCCGGTACCATGTCCTGCCCGACGACGTGCGTCCCGTCGTCGACCTTAATGAGGTTCTGGACGTCGCGTAGGACGGTGGCGTGCGGGGCATCCGGGCAGATCGCGAGGGCAGCTTTGGCCTCCGCCTTCTTCTGATCCGTACGGTCCCAGGACTGCTCGGTGTAATTCGGGTCGAGCCTGATGCACAGCCGCAGCACGGCATCGAACGTCTCGATCGGCGCGACCCTGACGCTGCCGCCATTCGCCGCCACGAGGTCCACGACCTTCTGTTCCTCGGGCAGTATCGGCGGCTTATCGTAGGACAACTCGCCGTCATATCGGATCGAGCAAGTATCCGAGCCGGCATAGTACTTGCTGGCCCACACCTCTTTCAGCGAGTGGTAGATGTCCCCGTCATAGCCGCAGTCGAACTCGTACCTGGATCGGGCCGGCCCCGCGGCCTTTCCGTTCTCCCCGGCGCGGCCGAGGTTGATCTGGATGTCCGTGGTGCTCGTGACGGTGCCGGCGGTCGGGCTGGTGGAGACGACGACGAGGGACTTATCGGGGGTCGTGCGGATCAGCTTCAAGCTGTCCGTGTCATAGGGGTAGCCATAGAATTCCGCGTCCGTAAGGATCTTGTAGGCCTCGGTGAACGTCTTGCCGGTCACGTCCGGCACCGGCCGGGACACGTGCGTCCGGGAAGGTGCCGGGCTGGGCGTCGGGGTCGGACTGGGCGTCGGGGCCGCAGTGGCGGTCGGCGTTGGCGGAGCGGCGGCAACGGTCGACGAGGCCTGCTGGGTCCCTCCCGCGCACGCGCTGAGCACGGCCACGAGCGCGGCTGCCAGGCCGGCACGGAACTGGCGTTTCATGTCCCCTCCGTTCCGGCAGCGCCCGTCGCATTCACCCCGGCAGCCGGGGTGCGGGGCCCGCCCATCAGTGTCCGGTGCCTCACGGGGGAAGTCTAGGCGTTCGACGTGGAGTTAATCTGTGGCTTTCCGTGGCCCGTTGCACGGCACGTGCTAACGAAATGACAGTTCCGGGTTGGTGGTCCCTTCCCCCTCGGCAGAGGGTCCCGGACCATGATCGTTCCCGGGCCCTCGTGTCCGCGGACCTATCCGTAGCTGTTGTCGATGCCCCGGGCGTAGTCGAGAATGCGGCGGTATTCGTGTATCGAGTCGGCGCCCTCCCCGGAGAGAGCGCTTTCTCCATCCGCGAGCGCTCCAGGAGGTCCAGTGCAGTCCTCTATCGGTCAGGACGGTGCGAGTGCGCCTTGAGACACGTAGGACCGGGTACAGGTTCAAGGGCCTGCAGGCCGCGCCGGATACCGGCCAGTTCTCCGGCGCCGATGCCGCCGAGGTCCCAGGCGACCGTGTAGACACGACGTGGAGTCGGATTCTTGCGTTGTGGCCGGCCAACCGACGACGCAGCCCTGAAGAAAGCTGGCGGATACGTCCACTAGGTACACGCTTTTTCGTTTGTGTCCCATCAGGCGCTGTGTAATGAAGGAGGGCCCGCTGCCTGCCGCGGACCGCTAGCGCGTCATGCTACGCGAAAAAGAACAAAAATGGGGTCAACTGCTCTATGGTTCTCATGGATTCGGATATTAGGGGGACGAAAGATGTTGACCACGTTGGCACTTGTTGTTGGTGGAGTTGTTTTCGCGATTGCTTTTATCAAGTTCACTACCAAGAGCGGCGACAGCGAAGCTTCTTCGACCGGAGAAGGGCTGTTTGGGGCAGCCATGGCCACGGGGATGGCAATGACGGCGGTCTTTGTGGTCGGAACATTCTTGTTCGGCATGGGCTAGCCCATGAGTTCCAGACCGGAGCGGGTTGGAGGGTAATGGACTTCGATTTTGACGCCTTCAAGAAGGGCATGATGATTGTCGGAGCCTGCTTAGTCCTATTCCTTGCGTCGCTCGCGATCCTGCCCAAGAAAGCTGATCAGGCCCAGCCCTTCAACCAAATTCAACAGTTCGCGCCCGGCCAGCCAACGAAGAAAAGGCAATCGAACGGGTCCTATAGCAACTGCGCTGAAGCCCGCGCCGCAGGAGCCGCCCCGGTGTACTCCGGTGAGCCTGGATACGGCAGCCACTTAGACCGTGACCACGACGGCGTCGGTTGCGAGTAACAGGGCCGCCCGGCACATCCTCTCTCCCCAGGCAAGGGGTTGCGATCGCTGTGGGTATGCATGCTGGGCTCCCGCTCGGCGCTGGACTGGATCCTGGAGCGGTACCAGGTCAAGACGGACAAGGCGTCGGGGATCATGAACGACCCGGACGACTGGTCGAGGGAGCACGAGCAGCCCCGCTACATCGTCGACCTGATAAGCCACATTGTGGCGCTCAGCCTGGCGACCAACCGGATCGTTGACTCACTGCCTGCTCTGGGCTTGGACTGAGCATTCCCGGCCCGGGGCAGCCTGACGGGGAGTGCCCAGGCGCCTGATGCGGGTGGTGGAGGACGGGGTGCTTGAGCATGTAGGTTTCGTCGAGGCTGTCAAGGTCGCCCATGTGTGCGGAGCCGCGGGTTCCTGTCCCGACCGCCGGTTAGAATGCAGCAATGGGGACCAACGAAACCCGGGCGAGGTCCTTCAAACGGTGGCTGGAGAACGCTGGCTACAACGTGGTGTGGAAGCCGAAGAAGGCCGGGGTCCCCTGGCCGACTCTCGAGGCGCTTCCCGCGACAGTCGCGGGCATGCTGCTGGTGATTTTCCGAGAATTGGGCGGCGTGCCGTCCTACCAGGCAGCCCTTGCGCCTCGAGGATGGGACATGCAGGTTGACCAAGTCCTCATCGAGTTTGATGAGGACCTGCATTTTCAACAGGTACCGGACCCTTTCACTCGCCACGCCGTGGATCGCCCACCTGCCCTGGTCCACCTTGTACGGCGACTACGCCACGGCGATGGAGGGCATGTGTCTGCGCGCCGGAAGACACGGTGGGAAGTGGGTCAACTCCTCCGACAGCATGTTCGGCGGCTCCGATGAGGAAGGCGTTCTCGGACCCCAGGGCCCTTCCCGGTGGAAGCAGCGGGCGCTTTACGACGCAATCAAGGACTCGTATGCGCTGCACTCGCTAGAGGTGTCTCTGGCCCGGGTTTCCATCCACGACGAGAGCGGCGGGGTGAAACGTCAACTGGGCGACGAAGAAAGGCATCCTGCTGGAGCCGGAGGCACTGAGGGCCTTCATTATGGCCAGGACCGTGCCCCCCGGTGAGTCCTTAGACCTCGGTGTAGGGAAAACCTAGCGGCCAAACGGCGTCCAGGTCCACCTTGATGACCGCCTCGTAGGGGTCGTCCCGCCCTTGCGAGACTTGCCGACAAGATCGTAAATGGCAGCGGGGTGCTGGCGGTGGATGCGACCGCGCGCGTCCTACAGCTCCTGCGCTGCCTTCATTCGGAGTTCGTGCGGAGTCTGCTGTGCGGAACGGCAGAATGTCGGGAGGTACCTGTGGTGGTCTTCCTTGTCGATGACCCTGAACTCCAGGTAGTTCCCTGCATCAGGATTCTGCTCGAAGGCCGCTTTGATGCTCGGGCGGGCAGCCAAACCGATGACCTCCGGGGTCGAAGTCTAAATGCCCTGCGGCCCCAGTTCGGTGATGCCGAGGTTGAATTCATCCGGTTCGATCCTCAGCGCGGCAGCCTCGTCATCTTCAACGTCCCGCTGCACCGAGTTGTCGATCCGGAAGATCACCTGGTGCGCGTAGCGGTCCCCGCTGGCGGCCAGCTGGCGCGGCCCAAGCGGCCTCGATCAGGTTGCCGAAGGTCAGCAGGACGCTAGCCTTCAGAAACGCCGCAACCTTGATGTCCATCGTCGTCGTCTCAGCGGCGGTAGAGGGGGGGCATTGGCGCTATGTGTGCGGCAGGGCTGGGCCCATGCGTTCTGAGTCCCTTTGGCCTCATCTCAGGCTGCCGAAGCGACCTCTCAGGCTCTCCACGGCGCCGCCTCGCCTGCTGTCGGTCAAATATCAGCACCGGAGGCCATATGTTCGTGCTGTTGGCGAAGTACGCCGGCATCCCGGAGATCATGCTCGATGGTGGCAGGGTCCGCCAGTCTCAGAAGCCTCCAGCCGTTTTCCATAGCCCACTGATCTTTGATGAGGTCCCGAATGCGCTGGTTCTCGTGGGCTTCTTCGGCCTCGGTTTCAGTCGGATAGCGCCAGTACTGGGGACTGTGGTGGAAGGGTCCGTCGTATTCGATAAGCACTTCATCGTCGGGAAGCATGAAATCGAACCTCAGAAGTCCCTTGTGGCGCAAAGTCGGGTTTCGCCATTGTGCGGTGAACGGGATGCCTGCAGCCTCCAGGAGCCCGGCAATGGTGCGTTCAGGCTTCGTCGCAGTGAACGTGATGACGCGGCAGCTGAGGCATCCGGAACCGCTCAGGCGGCAGCTGAGGCATCCGGAACCGCTCAGATGGCTGTGGGGCGTCTGCTGGAAGTCACCGTGCTTGGGGCAGGTGATCGTGACACGGGTCTCGGTGTCAATGTATTCCACGAGGGCATATCCGTACTTTTGGCCGTGCACTTCCACGGCACGGGCAGCGAACGTTTCGTTGGTGTGGCGCATACGCCCGGAGCATGCCCAGCACCCACCCCCGGACAGGTGATTTCCTGGCGACTGCTCGAAGCTGTGTTTTTCCGGGCATCGAATTGTCACCTTGGTCGTCATATTCACGTACTCCACCAGCTGGTAGTCGTACTTGTCTCCATGAACATCCTGGGCCCGTCGGATGAATTCGGCAGTCCCGAGGGGCGTCAGGCCGGAGCAATCCCGGCAGCCTTGACCATCGAGGTGGTTGTTGGCTATCTGCCTGAATACGCCGTGTTGTTTGCAGACGATGTCCACGTGCTTTGCAGTGCCCGTGTAGTCGACGAGATGGTAGTCATACCGGTCGCCGTGCCGAGCCCGGGCCCGAGTGATGAACACTGATGTCCCGATTAGTACGTTTCCGGCGCAATGTCGGCAACCGGCTCCGGTCAGGTGAGTGTAGGCCACCTGCTCGAAGACACCATGTTCGGAGCATCGGATTTTCACGGGTTCACCGCTGGTTGTGTATACGACATCCTCGTAGCCGTAGCGGCCTTCGTGCACCTCGGATGCGAGACGTATGAAGGCGTCTGTGTCCCGTCGTAGCCGGCCGGCGCACGCAGGACATCCACTGCCGTTCATGTGATTGTTGGGTGTCTGCTTGAAAGCGCCGTGTTCAGCGCAAACGATGCTCACCTTGGTTTTGCTGTCCACATATTCGACCAGGTCATATTCATACTTCGCACCGTGGATTTCCCGGGCACGCACTGTGAACGTCTCTGCGGTGTGCTTCCGCACCCCGACGCAATCAATGCAGCCGCTGCCTTGCAGATGACTATCGGGCGCTTGCTGAAAGTCGCCGTGGACGTCGCAGGTAATGGTGACGCCCGTGCGGTTGTTGACATACACGACGCGGTTGTAGCGGTACTGATCCCCGTGGACCTCCCGGGCGCGAGCTATAAATCCAGTAGTCCCTAGTGGTTGGTTACCAGAGCACATGGCGCATCCGTGACCTGACAAATGGTCATAAGCCACCTGCATGAAGATTCCATGGTCGGAGCAGCGGATGCTCACTTTGGAATCGATACTGACGTACTCCACATCCTCGTAGCCGTACCTATCCCCGTGCACTAGCCTCGCCTCCCGATAAAGGCTGGCGTGTCCCATTTCCGGCGCCCAACGCAGTCAGCGCATCCGTTGCCCCTGAGGTGGTTGTTTGGTGTTTGTTCGAAGACTCCGTGCCGCGGGCACGTGATCTTCACTTTCATCTTGTTGCCCGTATAGGCGACCAGATCGTAGTTGTACTTCACACCATGGACTTCCCTGGCACTGACGATGAAACTGGCCGTAGTGTGCCTCTTCACTCCCCCACAGGCGCTGCAGCCGCTTCCGGCTAGATGCTGGCTGGGCCGCTGTTCGAAGGGTCCGTGCTCTGGACAGTCAATACTGACCTTAGTTGTGCTGTTGACATACTCCACAAAGTTGTAGCGGTATTTGTCACCATGGACCGATCGGGCTTTCGCCACGAATCCATCCACGCCCAGCCAACCAGGGTGCCCGACCTTGACTTTGGGCACCTATTTCTCCTTCCCTCGGGGACGTGCTTGGTCTCAAACTATGGGGCGAACCCAGTCCGAATCATGTTCGTGTGGGACTGCCCCGGCTTCTGTTGACTCGGGGTCTTAGGCCGCTGTGAGCGCGGTCCGGTTGATTGTTTCATATTCGATGGGCGTGAGTTTGCCCAGCCGTCTTTGCCGTCTCCGGCGGTGGTAGGTTCTCTCGATCCAGGTTGTGATGGCCAGCCGGAGTTCCTGCCTGGTGAGCCACCGCTGACGGTCCAGGACATTCTTCTGCAGCAGCGAGAAGAACGATTCCATCGCGGCGTTGTCCGCGCACGCACCGACCCTGCCCATCGATCCGGTGAGCCGGTGGTGCCGCAGTGATTCGACGAACCGGCGTGACCGGAACTGGGACCCTCGATCCGAGTGCACCACTGTCCCTTCCGGGCAGCGTGCCCGAACCGCGTTCTCCAGTGCGGCGACGGCAAGCGAGGACTTCATCCGGGCGTCCATCGAGTAGCCGACGATCCATCCGGAATAGACATCCTTCACCGCGCAGAGGTGGAGCTTGCCCTCTGCAGTCGGGTGCTCGGTGATGTCCGTCAGCCACAGCTCGTTCGGCGCCGCGGAGGTGAAGTCCCGCTCGACCAGGTAGTCGTGGACCGGCGGCCCGGGTCTACGGTTCAGGCCACGCTTCTTCGAGAACACCTACCAGATGCCGTGGTCCCTGCACAGGCGCTGGACCCTGTTCTCACCTGCCGTGATGCCCTTCTCCGGGAGCTCGTCGGCGATGAAACGGTACCCGAATGCCGGGTCATCGGCGTGGATGTCCCGGGCGGCGTTGACCAGGTGCGCATCGATCCAGTCCCGTTCCGTCACCGGACTGGCCCGCCACCGGTAATAGCCTTGCTTGCTGAACTTCAACACCCTGCAGGTCACCGCCACGGGAACACCGTCGGCGGCAAGATCCGTGACCAGCGGGTAGATCATTTTGGGTTGATGTCCCTGGCCAGATAGGCAGCCGCCCGGCGGAGAATCTCATTCTCCTGCTCCAACAGGCGGTTCCGCTTCTTCAGCTCCCGCATCTCAGCCGACTCCGTGGCCGCGGGGCCGGCCCCGGATTCTTTACGTTCGGCGATGGCAATCCAGCGCTTCAGCGTCGTGACCGAAAGCCCGAAATCCTTCGCAATCTGCGCCAGCGGCGCCTCGCCCTTGCGGGCCACATCAATAACATCCTGGCGGAACTCCGCCCCATAAGCCGTGGGCATGGTCAACATCCTTCCACGAGCACAGGCTCGCTAGGTCACGGAGTCAACAAAACCGGGGGCAGTCCCTGTCTTTACGGCTATGTCCATTAAGAAGGCCCCTTGCCAAGGGTTACAAACGTTCAGGACTCAAGCCGTGTGAACGTTTGACACACCCGCCGCACGTCTACGGAGCGTTCCTCGATACGACGTCGCTTCGAACCAGGCTCGGTGTAGTGAAGCCGCACGTTCGGGCACACCGCGCCGATGGTGACCCTGCCCGCGGCTCGCTAGCCTTCCGAGCTGCCGTTCCGCCGCGACCGGGTCCTGCCGGTTGCCCCGGCGCGGCTGCTGACACGCCGGCCTAGACACCGGTCCGGGACGCGCTGGAGGCCGCCGGCGTCCGCGACGTCACCGAGGTTCTTGCCGGCGCGAGAGCCCTCACCGCTTCGATCAGGGACATCCAGGCGCGCATGCGCTAGGGCCGAGGTCTTGCCGGGCAGGGACTATTTGACGGCGTCCAGTTTGGCTCGGAGCGTCTTCACATAGGTCACTGCATTCGTCTTGACCTTCTCGGCGGTGTTCAGGCACGCACGGATTTCTCCCGACGGTTTGAGGCCGTCGCAAACATCGGTCATGCTGCCGATCTCCTGCGCGGCGCCATCGAGCACGTCGTCGTGGACGCCACGCTGCCGGACCAGGCTGTGGACCTTGGCGATGTTGACACCGGTCCGGTACAGGACGGCCGCGCACCGGGTGGCGTCGTCATCGAACTTCGTCGTGGTCGGAGGGCAGATGCCGTACACCACCAGCTCGGCACTGAACAGCGGGTTATCCAGTGCCTCCTTGTCTGCCGCCGACAGACCGGCAGCCTCAGCCGGGCCCGCGCAGCCGGATAACGCCACTGCAAGGAGGGTCCCGACCAGGACCATAAGTGGCACCGCTCTCTTCGACATGGTCTCACAGTAACGGCTCGCACGCTGTTCGGACACAATAGCCCCGTCTGGGCCGCCTCTACGCATGCTCAGGGGCGGACCGGCGCCGGGGAATCTTCTTCACGCAGCCGCACACATTCGGTCCAGAAGACGACTTCCCCCGATCGAGAGGACACCCCGCCATGATGGGAGCCCACCACGCAGCCTGCGGCGCCGCCGCCTGGGTTGGCCTGACCACCCAGATCCACGTGGACCTGACACTGCTCGCCGCCAAGGCCCCGTTCCTGCCGCACGGCATGGACCTCGGCCTCGGGCTCTGGGATGTCAGCCCGATCGGTGTCGTCACCGGCGCCCTCGTCGTCGCCGGGGCCGCGATGGTCCCGGACGCGGACCACCACAACGCCACCATCGCCCACTCGCTGCCGCCGCTGTCCAACGTCATGTGCGCCGGAATCGGCAAGCTCGCCGGCGGCCACCGCCACGGCACCCACTCGGTTGTCGGAATCGCCGCATTCGTCTTCATCGCCTGGCTCGCCGGGCTCTGGACCATGCACGTCGAGCACTTCGGCACCATCTACCCCGGCGCCGGCATCCTCTCCGTCCTGCTGGTCGCGTTCGCCGCGAAGGCGCTGAAAATCATCCCGGACTCAATGCGGAAGTCCCCATGGGCGGTCGGCCTAGCGATGGGCGTCTTCATCACCTTTTTCGCACCCCAGGAACAGGGCTGGTTCCCGGTCGCCATGGGCCTGGGCGTCATCGTGCACATCCTCGGGGACATGATGACCACCGAGGGCTGCAACCTGGCGTGGCCGTTCGCGATCAAGCCGCCGAAGGCGATCGCCAGCCTCCCGTTCATCAAGCAGTGCTGGCACTCCAACGGCTACATGACCATCCCGGTCCTGGGCCATGCCGGATCCATCCGCGAATGGCTGCTGCTGATCCCGATCGGGGCGTATGCGATGTTCGGCGTCGGCGGCACCCTGGTATCAAGATCTCAAAGGTAACCAGAGCCGGAGTATACGCTTTTTCGTACGTGTCCCATCATGCGCCGAGTTCGTATGCACGGCACACATCCCGGGCAGCCCGGAAATTGCTGAAACACAGTGCGTACGGGCTTCCACGGGAGCCTGCGCGCCCCGCACTTCCCGTTCCATGTCGCTTAGGGAAAGCTCTTGCATCTAAACACGACCTAGGAGTTCGCTAAGGCGGCTGAATAGCCGAAAGGAAAGTCGTGTATATACATCTAAACCATCCACACGTCAAGACATTGGCTTGACTCTTACTGAAATCGTGATAATTTTTCATCCATGAGACGCTTGCCACGCCGGAGTAGGACATCAGCGAACAGTGACATTGAGGCCGCGAAGACCGCGCCCATCCAGCTCACGCTGTTCCCGGCCGAGATGGAGGCAGCAGAACCAATTGATACGGCCGCCGCTGCCACGCCAAACGTGGCAGGTCGCCGGCCCAGGCGACGAAAGAAGTTGGTCCAGTCCGTCAAAGTCTGCGTCTGGTGCGGCGGAAAGAAGCCGATTGAAGAGATGCGGCATCCGCTGTCGTCCAGAGGCCAAACGCCATCGACTTGTCATGCCTGCCGGGAAGCGCACCCCGATCTCGGCTGGTGCGATTACCACAACGAACCCCATGACCGCGAACTCTTCCCCCAGGTCAACAGGCCCATCGGCATCAGTAACCGCTGCATCCTTGCCGAATCGGAAAAGGTGTCCAATGCCAGGGGACTGCCGCCCATTACCTGCGTGTCCTGCAATGAAGAGCTCACCACTTGGAACTTTCGCGGCGGAAAGCAGAAGAGCCCCACCTGCCGGAAATGCGAGAGCGACCACCCCGAAGAAAGGTGGTGCATGGGTTGTGAGATGTGGCTTTCGGAAAGCGAGTTCCATCGCACAGGCATTGACGGGAAGTTCTGGACTGTCCGGTGCAAGCCCTGCAAGAACGCCCACGCCCACGGGACCACCGTCAAGGAGTTGCTGGCCCTGCAAGGGTCAGATACTCCGGAGTGCGGCTCGTGCCGCCGGAGCGGCGTCAGGTTGATGATCGACCATGATCATGCCTGCTGTCCGTCGGTGAAATCGTGCGGTCAATGTGTACGTGGTTACCTCTGCCATGAGTGCAACACTGCGGAGGGTCTCCTGAGGACACCGGAGCGCGCCGTTTCTCTCGCCGGATACATGACCCGCACTGCAGCGGCAAAAAATACCCGATCCGCCGCCGGGGCCGGCGTGCCCACGACCGTATACGCCACTGGCGGGCTCGTCTATCTCGAAACGCAGCCCACATATTCACGGCTGCCCCATGCGACCAACTGACGACCTGTAAATTTCCGGTGTCAGCGGCCATCAGGAATTGCCCGCGGGCGGCCAAGGGGTTGCCCATGCCTGGCCATCTCACCTGCCCACCGACGGACACGAAATGCCCGTTCCGTTGGCCGCCCATGGGCAGCTGCTCGCGCCCCAGAAATCAACAGGCAGCGATTTGGCCCAAGGATCACAGGCTCCCGGGTCCGCGAGCCGGCGGGCGACCGTGTGTGGCTCATGGGCCTCGGCAGGACAACTCTGCGTCCCTCAAAACCATGGGAACGCACGGGATAAGGGCAACGGGCCTCCTCGCACGACGCCGCCAACAAAACGGCGGCATGATTCCCGGGACGGTTCAACCAGCCAGTTCAAGATTTTCGAGGGGGATGTGCCAGTGGGACGGGGAAAGACCTGATCGGCGACTTTGTCGGCCCACTGGTCGATCATCGAGTCTGGTGGCCACACGTTGAGATTGCTGTTGACGAATGCCTCGGCCGCCGTTTTCAGCCGGTCCGACCGTTCCTGGTGAGGCCATACTCTTGGTACCTGATCCAGTCACCCATGACCCCACCAAACTCATCGAAAGCGGATTTGGGCCCAACTTATCAAGGCGGCTGACTGATAAACAACGGCGCGACTGCAATCGAGCACCGTAGTCGGAATCCTTTCCCCGCTGCGTCCGTCCGGTAAAGGATCCCCTTCCGGGCGGGCGATTCCTTCGCCTAGGCCGACGCGGTGTCTCGAAACCTATGTGTCGCGAAACGCATGCCATATGCAGCAGCTCAGTGGCGGCTGTCTGGCACGAAGCGGCGGTTTCCGGCGCGGCGGTATCGTAATGCTGTGGAACGAGTGCAGATGGACCAAATTATCGACACCGACTACGGACAATTCGACCTCGTCTGGACCGAGACGGGTGGTTTCGATGGAGACTTCGACCGCTTCTTCGCTGGTCAGGTCAACGGATTGGTCGGGGCATCCGACCCGAACGGGGTGTACGTTAACCTCGCCCGCCGGTCAGGCGGGTCACCCGTCCGCATCGTCCTTATGGATGCACCACCGATGGACGACGATGCGCCCGGGGAGGACGTTGTCGAGGTGTCTTTCGTCCTCCCCGAGGGACACGAGATGCGGTGGTCTGCCTGGGCGGGCGAGACCGGCGGAGCTCTGAAAGGGATCCCACCGGGCAGCTACCGGTTGCGGGCCAGCGCCAACGGCCGGGACCAGGGACGGGACGGTGAGTTCTCCGAGGGACCGGTCGATGCCTATCTTCTTCAGTTGTGGCCCGCACCTCTGCAGCCCGACGCCGTTTTGCGCGTTGGTAGCGAGGACAGCCGGTACTGGCATCACGAGGTGGGGAATCGCCGATAGTCGACCACCCACCCTCACGGCGTGGATTGAAGCGAACCGGAGGGGCAGCCATCGGAAAACGAGCACAAACCCAGCCCCCAGTTGGGGATTCCTCAATCGGGTGAGTAAACCGCCAAACGGCGATCAAAATCAGAGGTGGGTCACAGGTGGGCACCGGCGGCTTCTCGTCGTCTGAGGAAGGGGACCTTTGATGGGGTGCATTGGAAAGACTGGCGTGCTTAGTCGCATGGCTGGCCGGGCCGGTGCTCGAGAAATGCTTTCACCCGTTCAACGTATTGTCGGCAGAAGAGCTTGTAGTGCTGTTCATACTGGTAGAAGTGTGCTGCTTCGGTCGGCAGAGTGAAGTACTGTCCATGTTCGAGGACCGTCGCTCCATCGTCGCCGACTCGCAAGGAGGTCCTCCCGCGCGCTGCTGGATCCTCATTGCCCAAGGTCCTGGTGATGGCCAATTCCTCCGGAATCTCTTCCATGACTTCCAGGGCCGAAACATGCTCCGCTCCATCGCGCATCGAGATAAAGACCTGAATCTCGCCAGCGCCCTCTACCCCGGGTGATCGGAAGCCGCGCACAATCTCAGGATGCACGAGAACGCTGTTCTCTGGTGGCTTGATGAAATCCCAGACCTGCCGCCGCGAGGCATTGATCGCGGTAGCGGCAGATACGTAGTGCATGGAAACCTCAGCCGCTGGCGGCGAGAATTTCTTCCGTTCAAACAGAGGACTCATGGCGAGAGTGTTTCATCGCCAGAGCTGACCAACAACACGACCCGCGGGAGCGCCTTTCAGAGCGCGTCCTTCAGAGCGCGTCAATATTCGAGGACCGCCGCCCCACGATCGTCGACGTGTTGGGTAGTCCGTGCCCGCGCTGCCTGCGGCTGATCCATCGTCGGAGATGGCGGTTGGGCCGGCGCTGCAGGCGTCCGCCGCAGGTACTGGTACACCGTTTCTCGGCTAAGGCCGTAGTCGCGGGCGAGCTGGGATTTCGGAGTGCCGGCCGCAGCCCGCCGGGCCAGCTCGGCTGCCAACTCCGGGCCCAAGGTTGGCCTTCGGCCCTTGTAGACTCCGCGTTGCCTGGCCAGGTGATTCCCTCGCGCTGGCGTTCCCTGACCTGGGAGCGCTCAAACTCGGCGAGAGGCGGACCTAAGTGTTGACAGTGTCAACACCCCCTTTGGCAGGACAAACGAGGCACCGGCAGCTCCCGGGAGTCCCGAAAGGGCCTTTCAGGACGTTCCGGACTAAAGCCTACGTTCGTCATGTCGTTCCCATCACCAGGAACCATGAACAGGTGTGAAAGCACCCGCGACCAACCCGACAGAACCGGAACGAGGAAGCCCATAAACCCAGCACAGAGCAGGCGGAGGGCCCACCAGCCAGGGACTTGAACCCGTCACCCACACACCTGAATAGGCCCCCGCGGCGGCCAGGCCACAGCTCGCGAACCAACCCGTCAGCTGACGCGACCACAAGCTTTGTCAACACGTCAAAGCAAAATCGCCTCTGACGAGGGAATATGTCGTGCCCGAGGTGGGACTCGAACCCACACACCTTTCGATACCGCATTTTGAGTGCGGCGCGTCTGCCAATTCCGCCACTCGGGCGCGGAGTACACCGGTGTAACAATCACTCAACCACAGTGCTGTGAGCAACGCGATCGCTTCCAGTGCGCGAAATTACTCTACATGCAGATAGGCTGAATTCCAGAATCGCGCCAGTGACGCCGCATCGAACCAAACCGGTCCAAGTACATTGGCGGACAAAACCTATGATGGTGGAGTTCCCGCCGTACCTTTCCAAGGAGTTCCCGTGTCAGAACAGACGGAGTCATCCCCCACTTCCCAGCCGGCGCGCCGCGTTGTTGTCGCCGAGGATGAGACCCTCATCCGCCTGGACATCATCGAGATCCTGCGCGGCGAAGGCTACGACGTCGTCGGCGAGGCGGACAACGGCGAAAAGGCCGTGCAGCTTGCCGAGGAGCTCAAGCCTGACCTGGTCCTGATGGACGTCAAGATGCCCGTCATGGACGGCATCTCGGCCGCAGAAAAGATCGTCAAGGCCCGGATCGCCCCCGTGGTCCTGCTCACCGCCTTCAGCCAGAAGGAACTGGTGGAGCGGGCCCGCGATGCCGGCGCCATGGCGTACGTGGTCAAGCCCTTCACCCCGGCAGACCTCATCCCGGCGTTGGAGATCGCGCTGTCCCGCCACGAGGAGATCAAGGCCCTCGAGAGCGAGGTCACCGACCTGCAGGAGCAGTTCGCCACCCGCAAACTCGTGGAGCGCGCCAAGAGCCTCCTGACCACCAAGATGGGCCTGACGGAGCCGGAAGCCTTCCGCTGGATCCAGAAGACCTCGATGGACCGCCGCCTGAGCATGCGCGAGGTCGCCGAGACCATCATCAACCAGGTCAACTAGCGCCGCTGGCCGCATGCAGCGGCCAGAGGCAGCAAAGCGCAAGCACCAAGCAAAAGGGAGGATCCCCGCCACCGGCGGGGATCCTCCCTTTTGCGTTCAAACGTTCGGAACTAGTCCGTGAGAACTAGGCCTGGGCCCGGTTCTTCTTCTTCTTTTCCGGCCACGGGCCGAGCTTGTCCTTGGCCACGGGGGCTTCGCCCTGGGTGCCGATGTCGGCGAGGTCACCCACCTTGTGGACCTTCAGCAGGTTTGTGGAACCTGCCTTTCCGGGAGGCGAACCGGCGGCAATGACCACCAGGTCGCCGTCCTCGACGACGTCGAGCTCGAGCAGGCTGCGGTCAACCTGGGCTGTCATCTCATCCGTGTGGCCCACCGTGGGGACCAGGACGGGCTGGATGCCCCACGTGAGTGCCAGCTGGTTCCAGACGTGCTCCACCGGGGTGAAGGCGAAGACCGGCTTGACCGGGCGCAGGCGGGAGAGGCGGCGTGCGGAGTCACCGGACTGGGTGAAGGCACAGATGTACTTCGCCTCCAGCTGGTCGGCGATCTCGACGGCGGCGCGGGTGATGGCACCGCCGCGGGTCTTGGGCTTGGTGCCCAGCGGGGGCACGCGCTCCAGGCCGTGCTCTTCGGTGGACTCGATGATCCGGGCCATGGTCTTGACGGTCTCGATCGGGTACTTGCCCACGCTGGTCTCGCCGGAGAGCATGACCGCGTCGGCGCCGTCGAGAACGGCGTTGGCGCAGTCGGAGGCCTCGGCGCGCGTGGGGCGCGGGTTCTCGATCATGGACTCCAGGACCTGTGTGGCCACGATGACCGGCTTGGCCCAGCGGCGGGCCAGTTCAATGGCACGCTTCTGCACGATCGGCACTTCCTCGAGGGGAAGTTCCACACCGAGGTCGCCACGGGCCACCATGATGGCGTCGAAGGCGTCGATGATCTCGTGCAGCTGGTCCACGGCCTGTGGCTTCTCGATCTTGGCGATCACCGGCACACGCCGGCCTTCTTCGTCCATGATCTCGTGGACGCGGGTGATGTCGGAGGCGTCCCGGACGAAGGACAAGGCAACCATGTCCACACCGCGGCGCATGGCCCAGCGCAGATCGTCCTCGTCCTTTTCGCTCAGTGCCGGGACGTTGACAGCAACGCCGGGCAGGTTGATGCCCTTGTTGTTGGAGACGTAGCCGCCAACAATCACCTGGGCAACCACCTTGACGTCGTCGACGTCGATCGCGCGGAGGGCGACCTTGCCGTCGTCGATCAGCAGGGCGTCGCCGGGGTTGACGTCCTCGGTGAGGCTCTTCAGCGTCGTGGAGCAGATGTCCTTGGTGCCCGGAACGTCCTCGGTGGTGATCGTGAACGTGTCGCCGACCGCCAGCAGGTGCGGTCCGTCAACGAAGCGGCCCAGGCGGATCTTCGGGCCCTGCAGGTCGGCCATGATCGCCACGGCCTTGCCGAGCTGTGCCGCTGCCTTGCGGACGTTCTCGTAGGTGTTGTCGTGCACGGAGTAATCGCCGTGGCTCATGTTCATGCGTGCCACGTCGACGCCGGCTTCCAGCACGGCAAGCGTGTTGTCGAAGCTTGCGATTGCCGGTCCGAACGTGGCCACGATTTTAGCGCGTCTCATATACCTACCCTAGTGGTCTGTTGCATGGATGAAGTTGAAGCGAGGATGAATCCCAGATGACCTGAAGAACCCGTGTCCTGGTGGTCTACAAAACAGCCATCGCACGGTCGGTCGGCGCCACGGGTGCCGGCAGGATGGTGCTGCCCATCAGGAATTTATCCACTGCCGCGGCGCAGGCGCGCCCTTCGGCGATGGCCCAGACGATGAGTGACTGGCCGCGGCCGGCGTCGCCGGCGACGAAGATGCCCTCGGTGTTGGTCATGTAGTAGCCGTCACGGGCCACGTTGCCGCGGCCGTCGAAGTCGGCCTGGACCTGGTCGGTGATCCCGGCCGGCTCGGCGCCGGTGAAGCCCAGGGACAGGAAGACGAGGTCCGCCGGAATGATCCGCTCGGTGCCGGCCTTCGGGAGACGCTTGCCGTCGACGAATTCCGTCTCGGCCACCTTGACGCCGGTGAGCTTGCCGTTTTCGCCGACGAACTCCACGGTGGAGGCGAGGTACGTGCGTTCGCCGCCTTCCTCGTGGGCGCTGGCGACCTCGAACAGGGTGGGGAACGTCGGCCATGGCTGGTGCCCGGCACGCTCGACTGGCGGCTGCTTGCCGATCGCGAGCGTGGTCACGGAGGCGGCCTGGTGCCGGTGCGCGGTGCCGAGGCAGTCCGCGCCGGTGTCGCCGCCGCCGAGGATGACGACGTGCTTGCCCGCTGCGTTGATCTGGTTTTCCACGGTCTCCCCCGCCACCACGCGGTTGGCCGGCACGAGGTAGTCCATGGCGAAGTGGACGCCCTCGAGCTCGCGGCCCGGGATCGGCAGGTCACGCGGGACGGTGGCGCCGGTGGCGATCACGACGGCGTCGTACCGGCGGCGCAGCTGCTCCCAGGTCACGTCGGTGCCGACGGCCACGCCGGTGCGGAACCGGGTGCCTTCGGCCTTCATCTGCTCCAGCCGGCGGTCCACCTGCTCTTTTTCCATCTTGAAGTCGGGGATCCCGTAGCGCAGGAGTCCGCCGATCTTGTCGTCGCGCTCGTAGACGGCCACAGTGTGGCCCACGCGGGTCAACTGCTGAGCGACGGCGAGCCCGGCGGGGCCGGAACCGACAACGGCGACCGTCTTGCCGGTCAGTCGCGCCGGGGGCAGCGGGTTGACCCAGCCGTTCTCGAAGGCCTGGTCCACGATCGAAACCTCGACCTGCTTGATGGTCACCGCGGGCTGGTTGATGCCCAGCACGCAGGAGGCCTCGCAGGGGGCCGGGCACAGCCGGCCGGTCCACTCGGGGAAGTTGTTGGTGGCATGCAGCCGCTCCATCGCTTCCTCGCCCTTGTCCCGCCAGACGAGGTCGTTCCATTCCGGGATGAGGTTGCCCAGCGGGCAGCCCTGGTGGCAGAAGGGCACGCCGCAGTCCATGCAGCGGCCGGCCTGGCTCTTCAGGACACCCTTCTCCTGGGCCTCGTAGACCTCTTTCCAGTCCATGATGCGGACCGGAACGGGACGGCGCGGCTGGGTTTCACGCTGACGTACTTTCAGAAATCCGCGTGGATCAGCCACCGGTCACCTCCAGGATTCGAGACCAAACTTCTTCGCCGTCGGGGTCCAGGCCCTCTTCGATGGCGTCAAGACGGGTTTGCAGGACGGCCGCGTAATCGCGCGGCAGCACCTTGGTGATGCGGGCTGCGGTGTCGTCGAAGTTCTCAAGGAGCCGTGCCGCGTTCAGCGATTCGGTTTCCTCGACGTGCTTGACGAGCAGCCCATGGACGATGTCGCGGTCCTCGGCGTCGAGCTCGCGCAGCTGCAGCTCGCCGGACTCGAGGGCCTGCTTGTTGACGCGTTCGGTCTGCAGGTCCAGCACATAAGCCGTGCCTCCGGACATGCCGGCGCCGAAGTTGCGGCCGGTGCGGCCGATGATGAGCGTCTGGCCGCCGGTCATATACTCGCAGCCGTGGTCGCCGATGCCTTCGACGACGGCCGTGGCGCCGGAGTTGCGGACCAGGAAGCGTTCGCCCACCTGGCCGCGCAGGAACAGCTCGCCGCTGGTGGCGCCGTAGCCGATCACGTTGCCGGCAATGACGTTGCGTTCGGCGGGGAAGACGTTGGTGCGGTCCGGCCGGACGATGATGCGGCCGCCGGAGAGTCCCTTGCCGACGTAGTCGTTGGAGTCGCCGTACATGCGCAGCGTGATGCCGGCAGGCAGGAAGGCTCCGAGCGACTGGCCCGCGGTGCCATTGAGCGTGATGTCAATGGTGTCCGTGGCCAGCGTGTCGGTGCTGAAGGTCTTGGTGACGACGTGGCCCAGCATGGTGCCGACGGAGCGGTCCGTGTTGATGACGTCCACCGAGATCTTCACCGGGGTGCGGTCGGTCAGCGCCTCGGCGGCCATGGTGATCAGGCGCTGGTCGAAGTGCTTGTCGAGCTCGTGGTTCTGGCCGGTGAGGTTGCGCAGCGGGGCGTCGTCGTCGAACTCGAGGCCGTGCAGGATCGGGTCCAGGTCCAGACCTTCGGCCTTCCAGTGGCTGATCGCGTCACGGGAGTCGAGCATTTCGGCGTGGCCGATCGCCTCCTCGATGCTGCGGAAACCCAGCTCCGCGAGGATTTCGCGGACTTCCTCGGCGAGGAATTCGAAGAAGTTGACCACGAATTCGGGCTTGCCGTTGAACCGGGAGCGCAGCTCGGGGTTCTGGGTGGCGACGCCCACCGGGCAGGTGTCCAGGTGGCAGACGCGCATCATGATGCAGCCGGAGACCACCAGCGGGGCGGTGGCGAAACCAAACTCCTCGCCGCCAAGCAGCGCGGCGATCACGACGTCGCGGCCGGTCTTGAGCTGGCCGTCCACCTGCACCACCACACGATCGCGCAGGCCGTTGAGCATGAGCGTCTGCTGCGTCTCGGCGAGGCCGAGCTCCCACGGGACACCGGCGTGCTTGAGCGAGTTCAGCGGCGAGGCGCCGGTACCGCCGTCGTGCCCGGAAACCAGGACGACGTCGGCCTTCGCCTTGGTGACGCCGGCCGCCACGGTGCCGATCCCGACCTCGGAGACGAGCTTGACGTGCACCCGGGCCGAGGGGTTGGCGCGCTTGGCATCGTAGATCAGCTGCGCGAGGTCCTCGATCGAGTAGATGTCGTGGTGCGGGGGCGGCGAAATGAGGCCGACGCCGGGGGTGGAGTGCCGCGTGCGGGCCACCCAGGGGTAGACCTTCTGCGCCATCAGCTGGCCGCCTTCGCCGGGCTTGGCACCCTGCGCCATCTTGATCTGGATGTCATCCGCGTTGGACAGGTACAGGCTCGTGACGCCGAAGCGGCCGGAGGCGATCTGCTTGACTGCGGAACGGCGGGTGGGATCGAGCAGGCGGTCCACGTCCTCGCCGCCTTCACCGGTGTTGGACTTGCCGCCCAGCCGGTTCATGGCGATCGCGAGGGTCTCGTGCGCTTCCTTCGAGATGGAGCCGTAGCTCATGGCGCCGGTGGAGAAGCGCTTGACGATGCTGGAGACGGGCTCCACTTCCTCGAGCGGCACGGCGGGACGCAGGCCGGGCTTGAACTTCAGCAGCCCGCGCAGGGTCATAAGGTTCTCGGACTGGTCGTCCACGCCCCGGGTGTAGGCCTTAAAGATGTCGTAGCGGCGTTCACGCGTGGCGTGCTGCAGCCGGAAGACGGTTTCCGGGTTGAACAGGTGGGGTTCGCCGTCGCGGCGCCACTGGTACTCGCCGCCGCCCAGCAGGGGCTGGTGCGGCAGTTCGATGCCGTTCTCGGGGTAGGCCATGCGGTGCCGTGCCAGGACTTCGGCGGCAATGACATCGAGGCCGACGCCGCCGAGCTGGGAGTGCGTGCCGGAGAAGTACTCGTCCACGAGCTCCTGGCCGAGGCCGAGTGCCTCGAAGGTCTGGGCGCCGGTGTAGGAGGCCACAGTGGAGATGCCCATCTTGGACATGATCTTCAGGACACCCTTGCCGAGGCCCTTGATCAGGTTGTAGACACCGTCATGCGGGGTGACCCCCACGACGTCGCCGGTGGCGATGAGCTGTTCCACGGATTCCATGGCCAGGTACGGGTTCACGGCGGAGGCACCGTAGCCGATGAGCACGGCGACGTGGTGCGTCTCGCGGACGTCGCCGGCCTCCACCACGAGCGCGGTCTTGGTCCGGTTGGCGCTGCGCAGCAGGTGGTGGTGGACGGCGCTGACCAGCAGCAGCGACGGGATCGGCGCCCACTGGGCGTTCGAGTCGCGGTCCGAGAGCACGACGTACTGCACGCCGCGGTTGATGGCGCCGGAGACCTGCTCGCAGATCTCCGTGAGCCGGGCGCGGAGGGCGTGCTCCCCGCCTTCGGGGCGGTACAGTCCGCGGACCTTCATGGCGACCCTGTCGCCGTCGGCGCTCTCGATGTTCGCGATCTTGGCCAGCTGGTCGTTGTTGATCACCGGGAACGGCAGCGAGACCTGCGGCTGCCGGACCTGCTTGGTGTCCAGCAGGTTCCCGTTCGGGCCGATCGCGCACATCAGGGAGGTGACGAGCTCTTCACGGATGGCGTCCAGCGGCGGGTTGGTGACCTGGGCGAACGACTGCACGAAGTAGTCGAAGAGCAGCCGGGGCCGCTTGGACAGCACGGCCACGGGCGTGTCCGAGCCCATGGCGCCGAGCGGTTCGGCACCGGTGCGGGCCATCGGGCCGAGGAGGATCTTCAGTTCCTCGGTGGTGTAGCCGAAGGTGCGCTGGCGGATGTTGACCGAGGCGGCGGTGTGGACCACGTGCTCGCGCTCGGGGAGGTCCTTGAGGTCGATCAGGTTGTCCTTGAGCCATTCGGCCCACGGGTTCGCGGCGGCGACCTCGGCCTTGACCTCGGCGTCGTCAATGATCCGGCCGGCCCCGGTGTCCACCAGGAACATCTTGCCCGGGGAGACGCGGCCCTTCTTGACCACCTTGGAGGGTTCGACGTCGATCACGCCGACCTCGGAGGCGAAGACGACAAGCCCGTCTTCGGTGATCCAGTACCGGCCCGGGCGCAGGCCGTTGCGGTCCAGGGTGGCGCCGACAAGGTTGCCGTCGGTGAAGGACACGGCGGCAGGGCCGTCCCACGGCTCCATGAGCATGGAGTGGTATTCGTAGAAGGCGCGGCGCGCCGGATCCATGGTGGCGTGGTTTTCCCACGCCTCCGGGATCATCATCATGATTGAGTGCGTGATGGGCCGGCCGGAGAGCCAGAGCAGCTCCGCGACCTCATCAAAGGATGCCGAGTCGGAGGCGCCCGGCGTGCAGATGGGGAACAGCTCTTCCGGCGAGTCCCCCAGCAGCGGGCTGGACAGCTGCGACTGCCGTGCGCGCATCCAGTTGCGGTTGCCCTTGACGGTGTTGATCTCGCCGTTGTGCGCGATGGTGCGGAACGGCTGCGCCAGGGGCCAGGACGGGAAGGTGTTGGTGGAGAAGCGCGAGTGGACGATCGCGAGCTTGGTCTTGAAGCGCTTGTCCGAAAGGTCCGGGTAGAACGGCTCCAGCTGCGCGGTGGTGAGCATGCCCTTGTAGACGATGGTCCGGGAGGACAGCGACGGGAAGTACACGCCGAACTTGTTTTGGGCGCGCTTGCGGATCCGCCAGGCGCGGGAGTCGAGCTCGTTGCGCTCGAGGGTTTCGCCGGTGCTGGAGGCGAAGAAGGGCTGCGAGAAGTGCGGCATGCAGGCCCGGGCCATTGCGCCGACCAGGTCGGCGACGATCGGGACCTCGCGCCAGCCGAGAACGGTCAGGCCCTCGTCCGCGGCGAGGCCTTCGATGCCGGCGCGGGCGGCGTCGGATTCGCGCTGCTCGGCGGGCAGGAAGGCAGTTCCCACGACGTACTGGCCGGGCGCCGGGAGTTCGAAGTCGGTGACTGCGCGGAAGAATTCGTCCGGGACCTGCATGAGGAGGCCGGCGCCGTCGCCGGTACCTTCATCGGCTCCCACGGCACCGCGGTGCTCGAGGTTGCGCAGGGCGGTCAGGGCGGCGTCGACGATGTCATAGCCGGGCTCGCCGCGGAGCGTGGCGATGATGGCCAGGCCGCAGGCGTCCTTCTCATTCTCCGGGTTGTAAAGACCGGCAGCGGCCGGAATCGCGGCGAACCTGCTGAAGGGTGACGTGGCGGCCGTGGGCTGGTCCGGAACGGACCAGCTGGGGCTGTGACGAGTTTGGGTCATTGGAGACGTCCTTCCTCCTGATCGTGCGTATGGGAGGGACAACATTGGCCCCACTCAGCACGCCGGTGTGACGGGCGCTACAGAGTGTTTTTCTAACTGGAATTGTAGGCCAGCCCGGCCTCCTGTACTAACAGTTACGCAGGTGCTGGCCCGGGCTTGCTTGGACAGCGCGTATCTGCTGTCCGCTGCAATCCCTCTTGCCACGACGCTGTGGAGTCGGGCCCTGCGAGCGGTGGCTCCGCAACCCGAGGTCCGGCGCTGAGCTACTTGGTGCCCTCAGCCTCCGGCGCGGTTCCAGTTCCCTGGCGGCCGAATACTCCGGCTGCCGGAACTCCGGTGGCGGGCATGGTGCCGCCGGTGGAGTCTTTGCCCGCATCCGAGGATGCGGGAACTGGCCCGCTTTGGTTATTCCGGACATTATCACGGGATTCACTATCTGAGACAGCCGTGTCCAAATGGCGGATGGCTGCCGCGTCCGCGGGGACGGTGGCGCGCTCCCCCTTTTCGGCGTCCGTCGCCGCGGCCTCATCAGGGCCGACGGCGGCTGTTTCGGTGCCCGTTTTGGGCTCCGCTGCCTTGGGCTCCGCAGTCTTCTCCGCGGCCTTGGGCTCCGCCGGCTTGGGTTCCGCCGGCTTGGGCTCCGCCGGCTTGGGCTCCGCCGACTCCTCAGCCTTTGGCTCCGCCGTCTCGTCCACGGCCTTGGTCTCCGCCGGTTCGCGTCCGGCCAGGAACACGGTGTCCGGCTCCGAGCGCTTGCGCAGGCCCAGGATGATGAAGGCGAGCAGGGCGCCGGCAAAGACAAAGATACTGGTCCAGACGTTGAGCCTGGTGGTGATCCCGAAGAGGCTGATCTGCTCGGCGTCGTCGATCCGCATGGCTTCGATCCAGACGCGGCCCAGGGTGTAGTACATGGCGTAGAGGCAGAACAGGCGGCCTCGGCGGAAGCTGAATCTCCGGTCCAAGGCCAGCAGGATCAGGACGCCCGCCAGGTTCCACAGCGACTCGTAGAGGAACGTCGGGTGGAAGAGCGTGTCCGCGGGCATGCCGGCCGGGAAGTTGGGGCTGTTGGGATCGATCTGCAGCCCCCACGGCAGCGTGGTGGGGCCGCCGAAGAGCTCCTGGTTGAAGTAGTTGCCCCACCGGCCGATCGCCTGGGCGAGCAGCAGCCCGGGGGCTGCCGCGTCCAGGAACGCGCTCAGCTTCACCCCGGCACGCCGGCAGCCGATCCAGGCACCGACGGCGCCCAGCACAACGGCGCCCCAGATGCCGAGGCCGCCGCGCTGGATCTGCGGAATCAGGGACAGGTCCCCCGTGCCGTCAAAGCCGGGGCCGAAGTAAGCGTCAGGCGAGGAAAACACGTGGTAGAGCCGCCCGCCGATGATGCCGAACGGGATGGCCCAAATGGCAATGTCCCAGACACTGCCCTCAGGTGCGCCGCGGCGCGCCCAGCGGACTGAGGTCAGCCACAGGCCGGCAATGATGCCGGCGAGGATGCACAGGGCGTAGGCGTGGATGCGCAGGGCCCCCCACGGCAGCGGGATGTCGAATCCGGACCAGCTAGGGCTCGGAATGCTCGCGGGAATCATCGCCGCCGCGTGGAGGACTGACTGCATTGCTTACGCTTCTTCCTTGGTAAGGCCGGTGCTGAGGTCTTTCGTCAAGGAGGCTACAGCATCCACGCCGCCGTCCCGGATGGCCGCGACGAGGGCGGTGCCCACAATCACGCCGTCGGCGTATTCGGCGATCTCGCGGACCTGATCAGCGTTGGAGACGCCGAGGCCCACGCAGACACGTTCGGCGCCCGCGGCGTGCGCGGCGGTGACGACCCCCTTGGCCGCGGCACTGACCGATCCCCGGGCGCCGGTGACGCCCATGATGGAGACGGCGTACACGAAGCCGCGGCTCGCATCGACGGTGCGCTTCATGCGTTCCGGGGAGGAGGACGGGGCCACGAGGAACACCCGGTCCAGTCCGTACTTGTCCGAGGCGGCGAACCACTCGGCGGCCTCGTCGGGGATGAGGTCGGGAGTGATCAGCCCGGCTCCCCCGGCCTCGGCCAGGCGGCGGGAGAACTCGTCCACGCCCATCCGCATCACCGGGTTCCAATACGTCATCACCAGGACCGCCGCGTCGGTCTTGCTCGTGATGCCGCGGACGACGTCGAAGACCTCGCGCACGTGGAAACCCTTCGCAAGGGCCTCCGTGGTGGCTGCCTGGATGACCTGGCCGTCCATGACCGGGTCCGAGTACGGGATGCCGATTTCGATGAGGTCGGCGCTGTTCTCGGCAAGGGCGATGCCGGCGGCAATTGTGTCCTGGACGCTCGGGTAGCCGGCGGGCAGGTAGCCGATCAGGGCTGCGCGGCCCTGGGCGCGGGCGCGGTCAATGGCCGCTGCCGACTTGCTGCTGGACTGGGCGGCTGTCTGGTTGACATCGTTCGCGGTGCTCACAGCTGTTCCCCCTCTTTCGCAATTTCGGACTCGGGTGAGTTCTTGTCCAGCAGGTCGAACCACTCCGCGGCGGTCGCCACGTCCTTGTCGCCGCGGCCGGAGAGGTTCACGATGACAATCTTGTCTGACGCTTTGCCTGCGGCCTCGCCTCCGGCCTTGCCTCCGGCCTTGCCTCCGGCCTTGCCTGCGGCGGATTCTGCGGCGAGCCGCTGCCCCACCTTGATGGCGCCGGCGAGGGCGTGCGCGGATTCGATGGCCGGGATGATGCCCTCGGTGCGGCACAGGAGACGGAAGGCCTCCATGGCTTCGCTGTCCGTGATGGGCTCGTAGCTGACCCGGCCGATGTCGGAGAGGTAGGAGTGCTCGGGGCCGACGCCCGGGTAGTCCAGGCCCGCCGAGATGGAGTGCGACTCGATGGTCTGGCCGTCGTCGTCCTGCATGAGGTAGGACCGCGCGCCGTGCAGCACGCCCGGTTTGCCCAGTGTGATGGTGGCCGCGTGGCGTCCGGTTTCGACGCCGTCGCCGCCGGCCTCGAAGCCGTAGATCCGGACCGAGGGGTCATCGAGGAAGCCGTGGAAGATGCCGATCGCGTTGGAGCCGCCGCCGATGCAGGCGCAGACGGCATCCGGGAGCCGGCCGGTCTGGTCCAGGATCTGCGCCCGGGCCTCCTCGCCGATCACCTCGTGGAAGTAGCGGACCAGCGCCGGGAACGGGTGCGCGCCGGCGGCGGTGCCCAGCAGGTAGTGCGTGTTGCCCACGTTCGCGACCCAGTCGCGCAGGGCCTCGTTGATGGCGTCTTTGAGCGTCTGGGACCCGTTGGTCACCGGGATCACCGTGGCGCCGAGGAGTTCCATCCGGGCCACGTTGAGGGCCTGCCGGCGGCAGTCCTCGGCGCCCATGTAGACAACGCATTCCAGGCCGAGCAGGGCAGCCGCGGTGGCGCTGGCCACGCCGTGCTGTCCGGCGCCGGTTTCGGCGATGACCCGGGTCTTGCCCATCCGCTTGGCGAGCAGCGCCTGGCCCAGGACGTTGTTGATCTTGTGCGAGCCGGTGTGGTTCAGGTCCTCGCGTTTGAGGAAGACCCGCACCCCGCCGGCGTGCTCGGCGAAGCGCTTGGCCTCGGTCAGCAGCGACGGCCGGCCCGAGTAGTTCTTGTTCAGGTCGGCGATCTGGGCGATGAACTCGGGATCGGCTTTGGCCTTCTCGAAGGTGTCCTCAAGCTCGTCCAGGGCCGCGATGAGCGACTCGGGCATCCACCGGCCGCCGTAGTTCCCGAAGTAGGGCCCCGGGGCGTGCCGCAGGGACTGTTCGCCCTGCCCGGGCCGCTCCTGGGGGCGGCCGCCCTGCAGGAACGCGTCCACGGCACTTTCGTCAGAGCCGGCTGCTGGCGCATCGACCATCAGTCTCACCATCCTGTTCCACTGCTAGCTTTGGGGATCTGCAGACGAGATCCGCTCATTGTCCGGGCAATTGCGGGCCCGGTACCGCTGTGGGTCCAGACGCAGGCGCCCGGACCGGCAGGCCTCAGGCGCGGGCGGCGATTGCCGTTGCGCCGGCAGCCATGAATTCTGCGATCCGCTCCCGGGGCGTCGCGTCACTGACCAGCGCCTCGCCGACCAGGACGGCGTTGGCACCGCGGGCCGCGTAGTGCCTGACGTCCTCGACGTCGCGCACACCCGACTCGGCGACCACAAGCGCGCCGGCGGGAATGCCGCCGGCCAGCTCCGCGAAGACGGAACGGTCGACGTCGAGCGTCTTGAGGTTGCGCACGTTGACGCCGATGATCCGGGCGTCCGCGGCGACTGCGCGCTCGATCTCCTCGGCCGTGTGTGTCTCCACCAGCACGTTCATGCCGAGCTCGCGGCTGAGGGCCGTGAACTCGCGCAGCTGGGCGTCCGAGAGCGAGGCCACGATCAGCAGGATCAGGTCGGCACCGTGGGCCCGGGCCTCCCAGATCTGGTACTCGTCAATCATGAAGTCCTTGCGCAGCAGCGGAATATCCACTGCGGCCCGGACGGCGTCGAGGTCGGCCAGCGAGCCGCCGAAGCGGCGCTCCTCGGTCAGGACGCTGATCACGGCGGCCCCGCCGTCGGCGTACTGCGCGGCGAGGGAGGCGGGATCGGCGATGTCCGCGAGCCGGCCCTTGGACGGGCTGCGGCGCTTGACCTCGGCAATGACCTTGAGCTGGTCCCGGGTGCTTGAGGCTCCGCCCAGGGCGGCCCAGGCGTCACGGGCGGGCGCCGCCGCGGCGGCGCGCTCCTTCAGTTCCGCGAGCGTGACCAGACGCTGGCGCGCCTGCATATCCTCCCTGACACCGGCGTTGATGTCGTCGAGAACGCTCACGCTCAGTGGCCGGAGTTCTTCAGCTTGCTGCCGCCGACGCCGTAGCCGGCCTTGCGCATGGCCCAGCCGGCAAGCAGGCCGATCACCATGATCGCCGCGCCTGCGACGAAGATCGGGGTGTTGGCGATGACGAACGCGATGGACGCAATGAGGGCGCCTACCAGCATCACGATCACGCAGGTCCACGCGGCCGGGCTGTTGCCGTGACCCGGCGCTTCGCTGTGATCGACGTCGTCGTAGACGCCCTTCGGCGCAGCGGACGTGGATGCGGAAACAGTGGCTTTGCTCATTGAAATCTCCTCAGGATAAATACTGCTTACATTCTGCCATTTTTTGGCGGTGTAGTTTTCCAGCGTTGCTGGCCGGGTTGCTGGCACGGTTGCTGGCCGCGGCATCGGTTCAGGTGGGGTCGTCACCGCGGGACAGGCGGTCCCAGCTGTCAATCTCATCCGCGGGGCCGTCCGGAGCCCCGGTCCCGGCGGCAGCCGCGTCATATTTGGTGCGGCTCTTCCAGTAGCGGCCGGCCGGCACGATCGTCAGGGCGCTGAGCCCCAGCAGGGCGCCGGCGACGACGGCGAGCACGGGGAACACCGTCACGTCCACCTGAACGCTGCTGCCGCTGATCCCGGTGGCGGCCGCGATCGATCCCTGTGCTGCGGACAGCGGGTCCGCCAGCACGACGGCTGCCGCGGTCACGATGCCCGCGGCCGCGAGGAGGATGATCGCCGTGATGACCCAGCGGGCCACCCGGCCGGCGATGGAGGCCGCGAGGCCGCCGGCGAGGGCAACGAGCGCCAGGGCCGTCACGGTGGTCGCGGCCTTGCTGCCCTGGACCTGCAGGCCGTCCTGGCTGGCCACGGCCGCGCCGAGCTGCGTGGGGTCCAGGTGCACGGTGAGCCAGGTCTGCGTAGTGGTCCCGAACACGGCCAGCGCCAGGGCGGCGATCACCAGCACCAGGGTGGACTTGCGGGCCCAGCCAGGGACGGCGGGGCGCGTGGTGGTCTTCACTGTGTTTTTGGCAGTGGCTTCCGGCTCCCCCATCAGCTGTCCGCCCCGGCGTCGGCCGCTGAGTCGGTGACGGCGTCGGCGCTGATGTTGTGCAGTGAACTGGCGGTGTGCACGGCGCGGAGCGGGGCGGCGGCCTTGTTGACGGTTTCCTGGGCCTCGGTGGGGTTGACCGAATCGGCCACGATCCCGCCGCCGGCCTGGACGTAGGCGCGTCCTTCCCGGAGCAGGGCCGAACGGATCGCGATCGCCATGTCCATGTCCCCGGCGAAGTCCAGGTACCCGACCACGCCGCCGTAGATGCCGCGCCGGTGCGGTTCCAGCTCGTCCAGGAGGCGCAGGGCCCGCGGCTTCGGGGCACCGGAAAGGGTGCCGGCCGGGAACGTGGCCTTGAGGACGTCGTAGGCCTTGGCGGCCGGGGCCAACTCGCCGACCACCGTGGACACCAGGTGCATGATGTGGCTGAAGCGTTCCACTTCCATGAACTGGGTGACGTCGACAGAACCTGCGACGCAGACCTTGGAGAGGTCGTTGCGGGACAGATCGACCAGCATCAGGTGCTCGGCGCGTTCCTTCTGGTCCGCCAGCAGTTCCTCGGCCAGGGCCTTGTCCGCCTCCACCGTCTTGCCGCGCGGCCGTGAGCCGGCGATGGGGTGGGTGATGACCTCGTCCCCGGTCACGGTGACGAGGGCCTCCGGCGAGGAGCCGACGATCGTATACTCGCGGCCCGCGGCGTCCTCGAAGCTGAAGAGGTACATGTAGGGGCTGGGGTTGGTGTTCCGCAGGACCCGGTAGACGTCGAGGGGGTCGGCGCCGCATTCCATTTCGAAGCGCCGGGAGATGACCACCTGGAAGACCTCGCCGTCCACAATCGCCTCCTTGCCGCGGTCCAGGGCGGCCAGGTACTCGGATTCGTCCCAGCGTTCCTGCACGCTCGACGCGAAGTCCAGGGCGGCGGTCTCCAGCACAGAGACCGGCTGCTCCACGGGGCGGCTGATCTTTTCCAGCAGGGCTTTCACGCGCGCGACGGCGTCATGCCAGGCCTCGTCGACGCGTTCGGTGCTGTTGTCGAAGTTGATGGCGTTGGCGATCAGCAGGACGGTGCCGTCCATGTTGTCGTGGACCGCCATGTCCGTGACGAGGTTGAGGGCCATTTCCGGCAGCTCGAGGTCGTCCTCCGGCGGGCTGGTCAGTTTCTCCCAGTGCCGGACGGTTTCCCAGCCCAGGAAGCCGACCAGGCCGGACGTGAACGGCGGGAGCCCGTCGAAGCGCTCCGTGCGCAGGGCCGCCACGGTGTCACGGATGGCGTCCACCGGGTTGCCGTCCAGCGGCACGCCGACCGGGGGCTGGCCCAGCCAGTGCGCGTTGCCGTCCTTGGTGGTCAGGGTGGCGCGGGAGCGGGAGCCGATGAAGGAGTAGCGGGACCAGGATCCGCCGACCGCGGCGGACTCCATCAGGAACGTCCCGGGCTGGCCCTGGGCGAGCTTGCGGTAGAGCCCAATCGGGGTTTCGGCGTCAGCCAGCACCTTGAGCCGGACGGGGATGACGCGGCTGTGGCCCGCGAGTTCACGGAACTCTTCGAGGCCGGGGCTGATGATTCCAAGGTCCTGCATGGCTGTGCTTTCCGCCTGTTCTTTAGGGGGACCTGCCACCGGATCCGGTGATGGATCCTGCCTGGGTCCGGTTCGTGAAGCTTGTGGAAGCGCCGGAGCGCTGTGCGTGTCTCCTGGGTCTGTCTTCCTGCTTGTCGTCCTGCTTATCGTGCTGGCCGGGCGCCTAGCCTCCGTGGCCGACGACGGCGTCGAGCTCGCGGCCGTCGAAGC
Organism: Arthrobacter sp. NPDC058130; assembly: GCF_042884475.1. Lineage (NCBI taxonomy): Bacteria > Bacillati > Actinomycetota > Actinomycetes > Micrococcales > Micrococcaceae > Arthrobacter > Arthrobacter sp. NPDC058130. The sequence goes on along the minus strand of NZ_JBHVTV010000003.1, from coordinate 230,036 downwards.
AGGTCCGGGACCCGGTGTGGCAGGCCGCGCCCACCTGGTCGACCCGGACCAGCAGGGCGTCGCCGTCGCAGTCCATGGCGAGCGACTTGACCCACTGCACGTGCCCGGAGGTGTCGCCCTTGCGCCAGTACTCCTGGCGGGAGCGCGAATAGAAGGTCACGCGTCCGGTGGTCATGGTGCGGTGTAGCGCCTCGTCGTCCATCCAGCCCAGCATCAGCACCTCGTGGGTGTCGAACTGCTGGACGATCGCGGCCACCAGGCCGGCGCTGTCGCGTTTGAGGGCGTCGGCCAGTCCGGCCGGAAGGGGGCTCCCGTCGGCGGGGCTGCCATCAATGGCATTTTCATTGACGGTCGCGGCGCTGGTGGCGGGGCTGGGGGCGGGTGCGGGCTGCTCAGACATCAGATCAAGTCTAGTGCCTCCGGGCAGGGCGCCGGCCTTCGGGTCCGCCCGCCGCTTAACACTGGCGCGCCTATGGGGCTGCCTGCCGCGTTCACCCGCCCCATGATGCGCCTGGACACTGTCGTGGCGGCGTCATGGCGGCGATTCCTGTGCCCACGCGCGGCCGTCTCGTGCTAGTTTCACAAGTGATGCATTTCGTCGAACCATCCCGAGAAGTCCTGGCCGAAACCCTGCTGGCGGCCGGTCCTGATGCCGCCACGCTCTGCGCGGGTTGGCGCACCCGCGATCTTGCCGCGCACTTGTACCTCCGCGAGCGTAAAATCGCCGTCGGGCTGGGCCTCATGTTCAAACGACTGTCCAAGGCCTCGGACCAGGCGACGGCCCAACTCGCGGGCACCCTGAAGACCCCCGAGGACTACGCCAAGTTGGTCAACGAATTCCGTGCCGGTCCCCCTGCGTTGTCGCCGCTGCGGATCAAGGCCCTGGACGAGAGCTCCAACCTGATCGAATACTTTGTGCACACCGAGGACATCCGCCGGGCCGTGGACCGCTGGGCCCCGCGCGCCCTCGACCAGGAGTACTCGGACGCCCTGTGGGATGAGCTGGTCAAGCGGGCAGCCATCCTGTACCGCGGCGTGGACCTGGGCATTGTGCTGGTAAGCCCGTCGGGTCCGCGGCATGTGGCCAAACGCGCCCCCGTGTCCGTGGCCATTGTCGGCGAGCCGGGCGAACTCCTCATGCACGCGCACGGCCGCACCCGCCACGCGCTCGTAACCTTCGAAGGCCAGCCGGACGCCGTCGCGCTCCTGCAGTCCGCCGAAGTCGGCCTCTAAACCATGTAAGTCGGGCCCTAAACCAAGCAACGCGGGGTTACTTAGCGCCCATAATCCCCTCCGGGATGGGCGCTAGGTAACCCCGCGTTGCTTTAAGCGGATGGGGATCAGCGGACCTCGAAGCCGGCCTCGCGGATCGCGGCCTTGACCTGGGCGATCATGTCGAGGGGGCCAAAGTGGAAGACGGAGGCCGCGAGGACGGCGTCGGCGCCTGCTGCCACGGCCGGCGGGAAGTGCTCGGGTTTGCCGGCGCCGCCGGAGGCGATGAGCGGGACTTTGACCCCGGCCCGGGCCAGGCGGATCAGTTCCAGGTCAAAGCCGTCCTTGGTGCCGTCGGCGTCGATCGAGTTGAGCAGGATTTCGCCCACGCCGCGGTCGGCCGCCTCCTTTGCCCACGCGATGGCGTCGATGCCGGTCCCCTGCCGTCCGCCGTGCGTGGTCACTTCAAAGCCCGACGGCGTGGGCTCTGAGCCCGGGCGCGTGCGCCTCGCGTCGAGGGACAGCACCAGGACCTGCGAACCAAAGTGCCGGGTGATCTCGTCGATCACATCCGGCCGGGCCACGGCCGCGGTGTTGATGGCGGCCTTGTCCGCGCCGCAGCGCAGGAGTTTGTCCACCTCGGCCACGCCGCGGACGCCGCCGCCGACCGTCAGCGGGATGAAGACTTCCTCGGCGGTGCGGCGGACGACGTCGAACGTGGTTTCCCGGTTGCCGGAGGACGCGGTGACGTCCAGGAAGGTCAGCTCGTCGGCGCCGCTGTTGTCGTAGCGGTGCGCCAGTTCCACCGGATCCCCGGCGTCGCGGAGGCCCTCAAAGTTGATGCCCTTGACCACGCGGCCGGCATCGACGTCGAGGCACGGGATGACGCGCACGGCAACAGTCATGACTTCTCCTGATGTTTGTTGCTGGAGGGAGGCGGGTGGAGGCTCAGATGCGGCAGGCGTGGATGCTGCTGACCAGGATGGCGCGGGCACCGAGGTCGTAGAGCTCGTCCATGATCCGGTTGGTTTCCCGCTTGGGGACCATGGAGCGGACGGCCACCCAGTCCGAATCGCGCAGCGGCGAGACGGTGGGCGATTCCAGGCCCGGCGTCAGTCCGGCGGCCTGTTCCACGAGTTCCTTGCGGATGTCGTAGTCCATCAGCACGTACTGCCGGGCCACCAGGACGCCCTGGAGCCGGCGGATCAGTACCTCGATCTCCTTCGCGGTCCCGTTAGCCGCCCCGCCTTGTCCGGTGCGGCGGATCAGGACGGCCTCGGACTGCAGGATCGGCTCGCCGAAGATCTCCATGCCGGCCGCCTTGAGCGTGTTGCCGGTTTCGACGACGTCGGCAATCGCGTCCGCGACGCCGAGCCGGACAGAGGATTCCACGGCGCCGTCAAGCCGGACGACTTTGGCTTTGACTCCGCGTTCGGCCAGGTAACCGCGCAGGAGGCCGTCGTAGCTCGTGGCGAGGCGTTTGCCTTCCAGCTCCTCGACGCTGGCGAAGTCGCCCACCGGGCCGGCGAAACGGAAAGTGGAGGCAGCGAAACCCAGCGGCATCAGTTCCTCGGCCTCGACCTCCGCGTCAAGCAGCAGATCGCGGCCGGTGATGCCGACGTCGAGCGTTCCCTGGCCGACATACACGGCGATGTCGCGGGGGCGGAGGAAGAAGAACTCGATGTCGTTGTCCGGGTCCATCATGACCAGCTCGCGGCTGTCGCGGCGCTGGCGGTAGCCGGCTTCGGCGAGCATGGCGGAGGCGGCTTCGGACAGGGATCCCTTGTTCGGGACGGCAACTCTAAGCATTGGAAAGTTCTCTCTTGGGTGTGGAAGTCTCTGTGGGGGCACATCGGCCACGCGGTGCACGGGATTCGCCAGGGAAGTTATGGCGGTTTCCGGTGCTGGCGCGGCTACAGATGCTTGTAGACGTCTTCCAGGGTGAGTCCTTTGGCGAGCATCAGAACCTGCAGGTGGTACAGCAGCTGCGAAATTTCCTCGGCTGCGGCTTCATCGGATTCATACTCGGCAGCCATCCAGACCTCGGCTGCTTCCTCCACGACCTTCTTGCCGATGCCGTGGACTCCGGAATCCAGTTCGGCGACGGTGCGGGAGCCTTCCGGGCGGACGGCTGCCTTTTCACTCAGTTCTGCGAACAGCGACTCGAAATTCTTCACGCCCCAAGCCTACTTGCTCCCGGCGCGGGAACCCCTGCCGGGCCGTTGCATGACGGAGCGGATGTGAGGCACTCCACAAAAACGCAGCCGGCGCGGGCCGCCAAGGGTGGCCGCCGCGCCGGCTGTGGCTGGAACCTGGAGGCTCAGCCGAACTGCTTGAGGGTCACGGCCGTGGCCAGGGCGGCGGTAACGGCCTCGTGCCCCTTGTCCTCGGTGGAACCCGGCAGGCCGGCCCGGTCGATCCCCTGCTGTTCGGTATCGCAGGTCAGCACGCCGAAGCCGACGGGGACGCCGGTGCGGACGCTGACCTCGGTCAGGCCCAGGGTGGCTGCCTCGCAGACGTATTCGAAGTGCGGCGTGCCGCCGCGAATGACGACGCCGAGCGCCACGACGGCGTCGAAGTGCGGCGCCAGCCGGGCCGCCGCGACGGGGAGCTCAAAGGTGCCGGGCACGCGCAGGACCGTCGGTTCGCTGATGCCGGCGTCCTTCGCGGCGCGCAGGGCGCCGTCGAGCAGGCCGTCCATGATCTGGGTGTGCCAGCTCGCGGCCACGATGGCCAGTTTGAGCTGCGAGGTTGCCTCGGGCTTGAAGGTGCTGAGGTCGATCTGGGGGGCGCCGTGGCCGCTCATAGGGTATTCCTTGCTGTTGGGTCTGGTGGGTGGGACGGCCCGGGGGCCGGCCGGTCAGTCGTGGTCAGGCTCGAATCCGGCCATTCCGGCGGCCGGCGCGGGTTCGACGTCCAGGACCAGACGGTGGTCCATCCGGTCCTTCTTGGTCTGCAGGTAGCGGATGTTCTGTTCCCGGGAGGGAACCTCCGTGGGGACCATCTCCACCACTTTGACCCCCGCCTGGGCGAGCCGGTCCTGCTTGTCCGGGTTGTTGCTCAGGAGCCGGATCTCATGGAGGCCCATCTCTGCGAGGATCTGCGCCGCGGCCTTGTAGCAGCGCGCGTCGACGGGCAGCCCCAGCTGCTCGTTGGCCTCCACGGTGTCAAACCCGGCCTCCTGCAGGGCGTAGGCCTTCATCTTGTTTGCCAGGCCGATCCCGCGGCCCTCCTGGCCGCGCAGGTACAGCAGCGTGCCGCCGAGCTCGTTGATCAGCTCGAGGGCATAGGCCAGCTGCTCGCCGCAATCGCAGCGGTAGGAACCGAACACGTCGCCGGTGAGGCACTCCGAATGGAGGCGGACCAGCGGGGCCTGGCCGTCAGCCGGGGGCATCGGCGAACTGACCGCCAGGTGTTCGGCGCCCGTGGCCAGGTCGGTCCAGGCCTGCGCCACGAAATCGCCAAAGGCGGTGGGCAGCTGGACGATGGGTCCTGCGCTGACCGGATGCGGCTGACGCGCCATGGGCGTCTCTTCTCGAGTCTCCGAAGTCGTCACTATTTCTCCTCCATCAGACGGGGTCCGTTGAGTGGCTGCCGTGCTGCCCCGCCTCGAGGTATGCCACCAGATCCGCAATCGAAATCAGGGGGCAGCCATGCTCGATGGCGAAGCCACGCAATCCGTCCAGCCGCATCATTTCTCCGTTGTCGTACACCAGCTCTGCTATCACTCCCACGGGCTCCAGGCCCGCCAGCCGGCACAGGTCCACGGCCGCCTCAGTGTGGCCGGGACGTTCCCGCACTCCCCCCTTAACGGCGCGGAGGGGAAAAACATGCCCGGGACGGGTCAATGAATTGGGCTGGCTTTGCGGGTCAGCCAGGATCCGTGCCGTCAAAGCGCGGTCCGTGGCGGAAATTCCGGTGCTGACACCCACCGCGGCGTCGCAGGACACGGTGTAGGCGGTGCCCTTGGCGTCCTCGTTGACTGCCACCATCGGCGGCAGGGCCAGGGCGTCGGCGCGGTCGGCGTCGAGCGGGACACAGATCACGCCGGAGCTGTAGCGGACCGTCCAGCCCATCAGCGCCGGGGTCGCGTGCTCGGCGGCGAAGATGATGTCGCCTTCGTTCTCGCGGTCCTCGTTGTCCACCACCAGGACCGGGCGCCCGGCCGCCATGGCGCGGATGGCGTCCTCGATCGGGTCCAAACCTACGCGGTCAGCACCTCCAACGGTGCCCTGAGCGGCGGCGCGGAGCTCTTCAGCCAGGTCATGGCCGGGCTGGTCTTTGACCCGGCTCATTTCGCGGCCCCGTCCGTGAGGGCGGCTTCGTTTGCCGGTACTGCTGCTGCTTCTCCGGCAGCGTCGGGGGCCCGGTGCGCGGCCGAGCCGGTTCCGCCGGCAAAGGACAGCAGGCGCTCGGTGTACTTGGCCAGGACGTCAACTTCGAGGTTGACGTGGCCGCCGACGGCCTTCTGGCCCAGGCCGGTCTCGGCCAGGGTGGTGGGGATCAGCCCCACTTCAAACCATGGCGCAGGATCGTTGGCCGGGCTGACGGTCGTGACGGTAAGTGAGACGCCGTCGACGGCGATGGAACCCTTTTCGGCGATGTACCGGGCCAGCCCGGCCGGCACGCCGAACCGGAGCCGGTCCCAGTTGCCGAGTCCCTCGCGCTCCAAGAGCTGGCCGACGCCGTCGACATGCCCCTGGACCACGTGGCCGTCCAGCCGCCCGCCGGCGGGCACGCAGCGTTCCAGGTTGACCGGATCGCCCGAAACGAGTTCTCCGATGGTGCTGCGGTCCAGGGTCTCGCCCATGACGTCGACGCTGAAGTCCCTGCCGTCGATCTGGGTGGCGGTGAGGCAGACGCCGTTGACTGCGATCGAACCGCCCAGGGCGAGGCCGTCCGTGGTGCCGGGCGCGTGGAGCCGAACGGTGGCGCTGTCCCCGTTGCGCTCAACGGAGAGCACCTTTCCCTGCTCGGCGATAATTCCGGTAAACATCAATTGCCTCCTGCGGCGGTGTCCGCGCCGGTGCGGTGCGGGGTTGTATCGGATGAGGTAGAAGTGGCGGCCGGGCGGGCCGCGGCAGCCGGGGCAGCCGGGGCGTCCGGCGGGGCAGTCTTGGCCGGGCGAAGATGCAGCCGGAGGTCGCGGCCGAGGGCCTGGACGGCACCCCCGGTGGCCGGGTCCCATTCCCAGTGTTGGGCGTCGGCCAGGGTGGCTATGCCGAGGTCCTCCAGGGCCGCGGTGCCGGAGCCAAGCAGTGTCGGCGCCAGATAGACGATGAGCTCATCGACCAGGCCGGCCGCCAGGAACGCGCTCAGGATCCGGGAGCCGCCCTCCACCATGAGGTGCCTGACGCCGCTGTCGAACAACTGATCCAGAGCCTCGCGCGCGTCGCGGGTGGCCAGGTGCAGGACGTTGCCGTCCGCCCCGTGGATGGCCGCGTCCTTGGGAATCCCCCGGTACCCCATGACGGCGCGCAGCGGCTGCTTGCCGGCTGCCTCACCATCGGCGTTCCGGGCGGTAAGCCGGGGGTTGTCGACGAGGACCGTCTGGGTGCCCACCAGGATCGCGTCAATCCTGCCCCGCAGGGCGTGATTGTCGGCGAGCGATTCCGGGCTGGAGATCCACTGGCTGGTGCCGTCGCTGGCGGCGATGCGGCCGTCGAGGGTCTGCGCGATGTGCAGGGTGACGAAGGGCCGCTTGGCGTCGACGGCGTCGAACCAGCGCCGGTTCAGGTCCAGCGCGGCGTCGGCGGCCAGCCCGGAGCGGACCCGGACGCCCGCAGTGCGCAGCGTCACGGCGCCGCCGGCGGCAGGATCGTGGGGGTCGTCGACAGCGTAGATGACGTCGGTGATGCCGGCGTCGATGATTGCCTGGGCGCAGGGGCCGGTGCGGCCGCAGTGGTTGCAGGGTTCCAGGGTCACCACGATCGCGGCGCCGCGGAGGTCCAGGCCCGCCGCCTTCGCCTGGGCGATGGCGTCAGCTTCGGCGTGCGCAGTCCCGGCTCCGCGGTGGTACCCGGTGGCGAGGTGCGTTCCGTCGGGCCCGACGATGACGGCGCCCACGAGTGGATTGGCGCCCCGCGGGCCCTGCGCCGCGGCGGCGAGGGCAGCCTGCATCGCAGCATTTTCGGCAGCGCTGAAGGGGGCGCCGGCGTCGAACCCGCCGATAGCGGCCGTCGCGGTGAACTGTCCGCCGCTCATGCCCTGACCGCCAGGTCGGGGGCCGCGTCTTCGGAGGCTGCCCGGCCGGAGACTGCTGCGTCGGCAACTGCCTTGCCGGACGCTGCTGTGACCCGGGCCGCGCGCCACCAGACAAAGAACCCGGCCAGTGTGAAGAAGCCGTAGAACAGGTACATGAAGGCGCTGGCGAAGTACCCGGCGCTGAAGAGCAGGGGGACGCCGACGATGTCGACGGCAACCCAGATGAGCCAGAACTCCGTCCAGCCGCGCGCCATCCCGTAGGTGGCGAGCAGGGAGCCCATGAAGGTCCACGCGTCGGCCCACACGGGCGGGTAGGAGCCGAGCGAATCGAAGAGCGGCGTCAACGCCATGGTGCCGGCCACCAGCGATGCCGCCAGCAGCAGCCGGGTCCTGTTGCTGGCCCAGCGCGGCGCGATGGCTTCCGCGGCGCCGCTCGCGTGTGCGGCCTGCCGCCAGCGGTACCAGCCGTAGACGGCGACGCCGATGAACATGACCTGGCGACCGGCCTGGCCCCACAGGGTGGCCGGCGTTGCCGAGCCGAAGACATTCCCGAGGAAGACTGTCAGGAGCAGGAGATTGCCGGCGATGCCGACGGGCCAGGCCCAGACCCGGCGGCGCATGCCGCCCAGGGCCCCGGCGAGCCCAAAGATGTTGCCAAGCACTTCGCGAAGAATCAGGACAGATCCGCCTACCGGGATCTGTGCTTCGAAGAGCCATCGCAGAAAGTCCATGTGTATGTCGTTCCTTCCCTCAAGAACCGCGATGGCTCCGGGGGTATACGACAGCACAATTATGCGGTGCCTTCTGGGCACCGCCGTAACAGCTGTACGTGCTTCTCTCATCCAGACTTTAACTGTCGGTATCGGAATTTCACCGATTCAACCGTTTGCCGGCAACCTTCCCGAGGGAAGGCGCTGGCGCGCGGGTCGCGGACTGTAACCGCCGGTTCGGACTTACACCGACCCCGGAGCACGTATGTGTGTTGCTATTCTGACACAACCCGGGCCGGTCCCCGGCTATTCCCGGTCCCGGACATTACGGTCTGAGTCATCTGGGCGGCAACTCCCTGCCGGGACAGCCGCGCCCTCAGCGGCTCCCGGCCGCGCGGAGCCGTTCGATCGCGTCCGCGGGGTCCGCTGCACCGTAAACGGCCGATCCGGCGACGAAGACGTTCGCCCCGGCGTCAGCAGCGCGCACGATCGTCTCCTCGGTGATGCCGCCGTCGACCTGCAGCGCCACCGCGACGCCGGAGCCGTCAATGGCGGCGCGGGCCCGGCGGATCTTTGGCAGGGTCAGGTCCAGGAAGGACTGCCCGCCGAAGCCCGGCTCCACCGTCATGATCAACAGCAGGTCCAGTTCGGAGAGCATGTCCAGGTAGGGCTCCACGGGGGTGCCCGGACGCAGCGCCATGCCGGCCTTCGCGCCGCGGGCGCGCAGTTCCCGCGCAAGTTTGATGGGCGCGATCGAGGCTTCGGCGTGGAACGTCACCGAGGCCACGCCGGCGTCGGCGAAGCCCGGCGCCCAGCGGTCCGCGTCGGCGATCATCAGGTGGGCGTCCAGCGGCACCGGGCTGACGGCCTGGATGCGCTGCACTACGGGCAACCCGATGGTCAGGTTGGGCACAAAGTGGTTATCCATGACGTCCACATGCACCGCATCGGCACTGCTGATGCGGTGCAGTTCGGCTTCAAGGTTGACGAAGTCCGCCGAAAGGATGCTCGGGTTTATGCAGCACTGGGCCATGGATGTCCTTCTTGTTTGTACTTAGCCGGTTCGTACTTGGCTGGTTCGTAACTAGCTGGGTCATGCCCAGCTGTCAGTGCCCCAGTATCGGTGAAACTCAGGGCTTCTTGTGAATGAGCGCCAGGAACATTGCGTCCGTGTGGTGCACGTGCGGCCAAAGCTGGGCGGTGAGCCCGTTTCCGGCCTCGAGGTGGCCGGTGAGGCTGACGCTGTCCAGCACGGCGCCGGCGTCGAGGAGTTCGAGGTCCTCGCGCTTGCGCAGGACATCACTGACGACGGCGGTGGTCTCCGCCGGGTGCGGCGAGCAGGTCACGTAGGCCACCACGCCGCCGGGCTTGACGGCGTCGATCGCGGAGTTGAGCAGCTGGCGCTGCAGCGGGCCAAGATCCACGAGGTCTTTGGGCGTGCGCCGCCAGCGTGACTCCGGCCGCCGGCGCAGGGCGCCCAGGCCGGTGCACGGGACGTCAACGAGGACGCGGTCGAAGGATTCCGGCTGCTCGGCGCCGAGGTCACGGCCGTCGCCGGTCCTGACGTCCCAGGCGTCCCGCGGGACCGCGGACAGGGCTTGGCGGACCAGTTTGGCGCGGTGCGGGGCGAACTCGTTGGCCAGCAGGTGCGCACCGCGCTGCCGGGCGAGGGCTCCGAGCAGCGCGGCCTTGCCGCCGGGGCCCGCACAGAGATCCAGCCAGCGCTCCCCCACGCTTCCGCTGTCCGCCTCCGGTTCCCCGCCGCTGTCCGGTGCGTCGTCCGGTGCGTGGTCCGGGCGGAAGTCGACGGCGGCCATGGCGCGGGCCACGAGCTGCGACCCGACGTCCTGGACACGGGTGCTCCCGTCGCGGACCGAGGCGAGCCTGCCGAGGTCCCCGCCGCTGGAGAGCGCGGATCCCTCGACGAGTTCACCCGGGGTGGCCCCGCCTTCCAGGGCCTCATCCAGGCTGCCGACGCCGGGCAGTGCCACAAGGTTCACCACGGGTGCGGCGTTGTCGGCTTCGAGGAGCGCGTCAATCTCAGCAACGGACCGGCCGTGGGCCACGAGCGACTGGCGGAGCGCGCGGACGATCCATTCCGGGTGGGCATAGCGGATGGACGCGATCTTGGTGGCATCGGTCTCGGTGCTGAGCAGCAGGTCGAGCCACTCTTCGAGGGTGTGCGCGGAAACCTTGCGCAGCACGGCGTTGATGAGGGCGGAGGGGCCGGCGCCGATCACGGCGCGGGCCAGGCCCACAGTCTGGTCCAGGGCGGCGTGGGCGGGCACGCGCATGGCGAGCAGCTGATGAACGCCGATCCGGAGCGCGTCGAGGATGGCCGGATCGAGTTCGTCCAGCGGCCGGTCCACGCAGCGGGACAGGATCGCGTCGTACGTGCCCTGGCCGCGGAGGGCGCCGTAGCTGAGCTCGGTGGCGAAACCGGCGTCGCGCTTGTCCAGCCCGTGGTGCCGGATCCGGGCCGGCAGCACCAGGTTCGCGTAGGCGTCCTCAGACGCCACGGCGCGGAGCACTTCGAAGGCAACAAGCCGGGCTGGATCGGCGCGGCGGGTGCGCTGTGACGGTGCGTTCTCGGTGAAGCCGCGCTGCGGGCCGCGGTTGCGTTCCCGGCCCTGGGCGTTTCGCCGGCTGCCGCCGCGGGCGCCCTGGCCGCCTTGGCCACCGCCCTGCCCGGCGCCGCGCTGAGCGCCACCGCCTCGGCTGCTGCCGCTCGTCCCGGACTCGCTCATTCGAATACCACGCTTTCAAGGGTTGCCTGCCCACGCGCCCAGTCAGCGGCGGCCATCATTTTCTTGCCCGCGGGCTGGACCCGGGTCAGTTCCACGGGGTGCGACCCCGTACCTACAAGGACCCGTTTCCCGTCCATGGCCAGCTGTCCGGGCCGGAGCGCGGCGGAGTCCGGGGCGGGAAGCACCGGTTCGAGTTTGATCCGTTGCCCATCGAGCAAGGTCCAGGCACCGGGCTCCGGGGTGACCCCACGGGCCCTGCGCCCGATCGCCAGGGCCGGCTGCTGCCAGTCGAGCCGGCCGTCCTCGAGGCTGAGTTTGGGTGCCAGGCTTACCTCGCCCTGTTGCGGCAGCGCGGCGGCCTTGCCGGCGTCGATGGCGGACAGGGTCTGGGCCAGCAGGACGGCGCCGCTGTGGGAGAGTCGTTCCAGCAGGGCCCCAGCGGTGTCGCCGGGGTGCACCGTCTCTGTGAGCGTGCCGAAGACCGGGCCGGTATCGAGCCCCTTCTCAAGGCGGAAAGTGACGGCGCCGGTGACGTCGTCCCCTGCGATGACAGCGCGCTGCACCGGGGCGGCGCCGCGCCAGGCCGGCAGCAGGGAGAAGTGCAGGTTTACCCAGCCGTGGCGGGGAACATCGAGGGCTGCACGGGGAATCAGGCCGCCGTAGGCGACGATCGCGGCAATGTCCGGGGCGACGGCGGCAATGCGGGCCGTGACGTCGGCATCCACTTTGGCGGCGTGGATGATCTCGATGCCGAGCTCGGCAGCACGGGCCGCCACGGGCGACGGCGTCAGGACCCGTTTGCGGCCCAGCGGGGCGTCCGGTCGGGTGAGGACAGCGACGACGTCGAACCCGGCGTCAACAAGGGCATCCAGAGAGGGCACGGCGACGGCCGGGGTCCCCGCGAAAAGAACCCTCACGGATTGAGCCCGAAGCTGGACCCGCCAAAGCTCGTCCCGACGCTCTTCGCGCGCTTGGCTGTTGTCTGTTCGGTGATGGCGTCGTAGTTGGCATTTCGGATGGCGCGCAGGGCGGCTTTGCGGTCATCGCCCTCGAGCCGGTCCGTGTAGAGGATGCCGTCCAGGTGGTCGGTCTCATGCTGGAAGCAGCGCGCCAGCATGTCCTCGCCTTCCACGGTGACGGGGTTGCCGTGGAGGTCCACACCGGTCACCCGGGTACGGCGATACCGGCGCACGGGGAAACCGAGGCCCGGGATGGACAGGCATCCCTCGACCTGGTCAGGCTGGAAGTCCTCGCTGTTTTCCAGCACGGGGTTGATGATGTGCCCCTCGACGCCGCCGATCCGGTAGGTGAAGACGCGCAGGCTCACACCGATCTGGGGTGCGGCCAGGCCTGCGCCCTCGACATCCTCCATGGTTTCGGTCATGTCGGCGACGAGCTTTGCCAGTTCAGGCCCGAATTCCGTCACGGGATCGGCGACTGTGCGCAACACAGGATCCCCGATGATGCGGATATTCAAAATGGCCATGTGCAGTCTGTCCTCACGGTGGTCGGCTAGGGAACCAGTCCAGTTTAGTTGCAGCTGCCTGGTTGCAGTTGCCGGTTCACTGCTCCCGGATCAGCGCCTCACGGGAGGTGCCAGCGGGAGCAGCGCCGCTCCGGCGGTGGCCGTGTCGGCGGACATCTCCCAGACGCGGCGCAGCGCACAGAATTTCCACCAGTGATGTTTCAGGACATCGGGGTTGGCCCGCTGCGGGCGGACTTCGGTCTCGCCCACTGCCACGGCCAGGAGGATCGGGGATTCGCCATGCTGCCAGGCCTCCCATTCCCCCGCCACGGGATCGACCAGGCTTTCCTCTGCCTTCATGCCGGCGACGAGCTGCATGACGACCTTGTCATCCAGCGGCTTGACGGTGCCGTCCCGGCTGGTGCCCTTCGTCTTGTAATCGATGAGGCACGTCCTGCCATTGATCTTTGCCACGAGATCCAGGGTGCCGGCGTAGCCGACCGTCTTGTTCCACACCGTGATTTCCGGGGCGATGGGTTCAACCTGGAAGAGCTCCCACCACTCGTCGAAGCGTGCCGCGAAGGCTTCCTCACCGTTGGCGGCCAGCGTCTCCCGTGTTTCCTTCATCTGGTGCGGCCGGCCGAGCGCACGCAGCGCAACTTGCTCGCAGTAGTTGTGGACCCGGTCCCCGCGTTTGGCGGCCTCGTCCCGGTAAGACTCCGCCGCCTTGGCAGCCCGGCTGACCGCCTGGCGCAGTTTGGCAGGGCTTCCCAGGATGCCGGAGAGCTGGGGATCCTGGGCCAGGCTGTTCGCGCCCATGTATCCGAACCAGCCATCCAGGCCATGTGGCTGCTGGCCGATCACCGTGGTGATGGAGGGGACGGAGAACTGTGCCGACGTGGAACGGGCGTACATGCGGCCATAGTCAGTGGCGTGGGCGAGGAGTGGAGCGGTCATACGAAGACTCTTTCACGGGGGTCAGACAACGGTGAAAAGCAAAATGGCCCGCCCCGCTGAGTCAGCGGAACGGACCATTACGTTAGTGGGCGATACTGGGTTCGAACCAGTGACCTCTTCGGTGTGAACGAAGCGCGCTACCACTGCGCCAATCGCCCTAACGACATTGAATGCTAGCCCACCCGGACGGATTTTAGAAATCGGGCCGGGAGAACCCGGGCCGCGCCACGGATCCGCCCCCTTCACCGGCACCAAGGTCTTGTGCCAAAGGTCGTGTGCTTACGGTCCGCTCACTGGGGCAATGGCCCCGTGCACTCTTCCCATGCAACCCTCCCGACGCCGATCGCGCGGAAGACAGCCTGCCGGACGCTGCCGGGCTACCCGCCCGGCGCCGCCCGCCCAGATCCTGCCTTGAGCCGCGACTTGTTCCGCGGCTCGGGACAGTCGCGCTAATTACAGCCCTGTAATTAGCAAAATCCCCTAGAACTCAAGGAAGTAAGCGCCCCGAAGGAGGGCCTGCGGGTCTCGATTTGTAGATTCCCTGAACCTCCTATAGAGTTCTTACTCGTTGGAACGCGAGGAAATGCCGAATGCGGCAGGGAAATGCACTCCAACAATGCGGACGTAGCTCAGCTGGTAGAGCACCACCTTGCCAAGGTGGATGTCGCGAGTTCGAATCTCGTCGTCCGCTCGCAGGACACTGTCACGGCAAAGGTTCTTCGGAATCCTGCCTACACGGTGGGTTGGCCGAGAGGCGAGGCAGCGGCCTGCAAAGCCGTATACACGGGTTCGAATCCCGTACCCACCTCGGTGAAAACCCTGGTTTCCGGTTCCGACCGGATGCAAGGGGCGATTGGCGCAGCGGTAGCGCGCTTCCCTGACACGGAAGAGGTCACTGGTTCGATCCCAGTATCGCCCACCAAAGCAAGGCAACTTGCTTGATGCAGCACCACCGGCACAGCCGGCATGGACTTCATAAATTGCGGACGTAGCTCAGCTGGTAGAGCACCACCTTGCCAAGGTGGATGTCGCGAGTTCGAATCTCGTCGTCCGCTCTGTTGTGTATTAGATTCACACAAATCCACTCCGGATCCTTCCGGTTGCGGGCGATTGGCGCAGCGGTAGCGCGCTTCCCTGACACGGAAGAGGTCACTGGTTCGATCCCAGTATCGCCCACCATCAAGCAGCTCCCCGGAGCTGCTTTTTTCATGCCCCCAACCGGACCGGGCCACAAGACTCTTGACAGCACCGTTTGCGGGAATGGGATCAACCCTTGGCACGATCTGCAGCGGCGGTTACTATCGAAGCCGGAGGAGCGATCTGGCTCCGCGACCGAAGGGAGGTGCCCGTGGGTTTACTTGACGATCTGAAGGGCAAGGCTCAGCAAGTCATTGGTGGCAACGAACAAGCCATCAAGGATGGCATCGAGAAGGCCGGCGATTTTGTCGACTCCAAGACCGGCGGAAAGTACGCCGATAACGTCGATGCAGTGCAGAAGGGTGCTTCCGACTTCGTGGACAACGCAAACGACAAGCCCAACGAGGCTCCTGTCGCCGAGCAGCCGCCCGTCGCGGAAGAGCCCCCTGTAGCCGGTGAACCCCGGCAGCAGGGCCTCTGACCCAGGTACGTCAGCGAGGTGCCGGTCCCGCCGAGAGGCGGCGCCGGCACCTTCGGCGTTTAACTACGCCTTAGAACAACAACGCGGAGTCACTCACGGCCCATCCTGCAGGTCAGGATGGGCGCGAAGTGACTCCGCGTTGATTTGTGCCCCGTGCGCCGTTGTGGGACTACGAAGGTTCGTGGTTTTGGCCCTCGCGGGCCAGCGCGGTGAGCCGGGAGACGGCGCGGAAGTACTTCTTCATGTAACCGCCGGTCATCATCTCCTCAGTGAAGAGCTGGTCGAACGGCACACCGCTGGCAAGGATGGGCACGTCCTTGTCGTACAGCCGGTCCGCCAGCACCACAAAGCGCAGGGCCACGGCCTGCTCGGTGATCGTGTGTACGTTCTTCCAGACGACGCCCTCGATCCCCTCCAGCAACTGGCGGTAGCGGCTCGGGTGCACGCCCGCCAGGTGGTTGATCAGGGTGCTGAATTCATCGCGGGCCACCGTCTTGCCGTCGAATTCGGCATGCATCTGGTGCGTCAGGTCGTCATTGCGCAGCGGTGCGGGCGCGGCCGGCAGGCCACGGTGGCGGAAGTCCTCGCCGTCGATCCGCACGACGTCAAACTGGTCTGCCAGCACCTGGATCTCGCGGGCGAAGTCGACGGCGGCGAAGCGCCCGTCGCCAAGGGAGCCCGGCAACGTATTCGAGGTTGCGGCGAGCTTCACGCCGGCGTCGGCGAGTTCGCGCATGAGCCGGGACATGAGCACGGTGTCACCCGGATCGTCGAGCTCAAATTCGTCGATGCACACGAGCTTGTAGTGGCTCAGGGCCTCCACGGTCTTGCGGAAGGACAGCGCACCGACGAGGTTGGTGTATTCGACGAACGTGCCGAAGGCCTTGGGCCCGGGGGCGGCATGCCACAGCGATGCCAGCAGGTGGGTCTTGCCCACACCGAAACCGCCGTCCAGGTAAATGCCGGCCCGGGACGTGTCCTTCTTGCCGAAGAGCCGCTTGAACAGGCCGTCGCCGTCGCGCGCGCCAACACCGGCCGCGAAATGCTCCAGCGCACGGACCGCATGGGCCTGGCTGGGCTGGGCGGGATCGGGCCGGTAGCTGGAAAACGACACCTCACCGAACCGCGGCGACGGGTAGAACCCATTGAGGAGTTCGTCCACGGAAACTGCCGGCGTTCGGGCGGCGAGCTGTTCGATCTGTACCAAGGTGGTCCGTTCTGCTGGTCTCTTGTCCCCAGCAAGAATACCGGCAAAGAATGGCCGGCCTGCGTGCGCTGGCGCGAACCCGGCGCCGGCGTGAGCAAGGCCACATTTCCCCGTGTGAACCGGGTGGAGCATTCCCGCCGGCCCCTGACTAGTGTTGTAACAGGCCCCGGCGCCGCGCATGCTTTCCGCGCCCGGCCTCCTGACCGTTCCAGTGAAAGGCCATCGCAATGTCCTACCCCGTTGAACAGAACGAGAAATTCGCCGCTTACGCCCACCCCGAGCGCCTGGTATCCACCGAATGGCTCGCAACTGAAATCGAGGCCGGCGCCCTCGACGGCGGCAACCTGGTGGTGGTCGAATCCGACGAAGACGTCCTGGTGTACGAGACCGGCCATATCCCCGGGGCCGTCAAAATCGACTGGCACACGGACCTCAACGACGAAGTGACCCGCGATTACGTCGACGGCGAAGCCTTCGCCGCCTTGGCCGCGGCCAAGGGGATTTCCCGGGACAGCACCGTGGTGATTTACGGCGACAAGTCCAACTGGTGGGCCGCCTACGCCCTGTGGGTTTTCACGCTCTTCGGCCACGAGGACGTCCGCCTCCTGGACGGCGGACGCGACAAGTGGATCGCCGAGGACCGGGCGCTCTCCACTGAAACCACCGTCCCCTCCCCCGCTGACTACCCCGTTGTGGAGCGCAACGACGCCCCGATCCGCGCGTTCAAGGATGACGTCCTGGCCCACTTCGGCAAGCCGCTGATCGATGTCCGTTCGCCCGAGGAATACACCGGCCAGCGGACCCACATGCCGGCCTACCCTGAGGAAGGCGCCCTGCGCGGCGGCCACATCCCCACGGCGGCGTCCATCCCCTGGGCCCGCGCGGCCGCCGGCGACGGCACCTACCGCAACCGCGGCGAGCTCGAGGCCCTCTACCTCGGCGAGGCCGGACTCAAGGAAGGCGACGACGTCGTGGCGTACTGCCGGATCGGCGAGCGGTCCAGCCACACCTGGTTTGCGCTGAAGTACCTGCTGGGCTTCGAGACTGTCCGGAACTATGACGGTTCCTGGACCGAATGGGGCAACGCCGTGCGCGTCCCGATCGTCAAGGGCGCCGAACGCGGCGCGGTCCCGGCGCAGTACAGCTAGGGCGCGGAGCCACTGGGCATCATGGGTCGAAACCGGACGCAACAGGGACACATTCGGCGCGCGTGCGTAAGCTGGGAATGATGAATACTTCAGCCCTCCCCGCCTCGCTGGCGGACATTGTTGACGATTTCCAGGCCCTGACCGAAGCAGAACGGCTGCAGCTGCTCCTCGAGTTCTCGCAGGGACTCCCGGAACTTCCGGAGCGGCTCCGGGACCACCCGGAGCTGCTGGAGCAGGTAGTGGAGTGCCAGACGCCGCTCTTCCTCACCGTCGAGACCGAACAGGCCGACGGCGTTGAGCCGGAGCGCGTCCGGCTTTACTTCAAGGCGCCCAAGGAAGCCCCAACCACCCGCGGCTTCGCCGGGGTGCTCCATGAAGGACTCGACGGCCTCAGCGCCGCGGAAATCCTGGCCGTCCCGGACGACATGCCCGAACTGCTGGGCCTCACCCGGGCCATCACTCCGCTGCGCATGCGCGGCATGACGGCCATGCTGGGCCGGATCAAGCGGAAAGTCGTAGCGTCCGGAAACCGGCCGTCGCCGGCGCAGTCCTGACCCCAGGCGCCCGGACAGCCAAAGGAACATGGCCCGCAAACACGCGTCACAGGGAACTCCGGCCACCGCAGCACTCGCCGCCGCCGGGGTTCCCTTTGTCGCGCACCCCTACAAGCATGACCCGGCGGTGGCCAGCTACGGTCTGGAAGCGGCGGATGTGCTCGGCGTCGACCCGGCCCGGGTCTTCAAGACCCTGATGGTCGACGTCGACGGCCGGCTCGCCGTCGGCGTCGTTCCCGTGAGCGGAAACCTGGACCTCAAGGCGATGGCCGCGGCCCTGGGCGGCAAGAAGGCCGAGATGGCGGACCCTGCCGCGGCGCAGCGAAGGACCGGTTACGTGCTCGGCGGCATCTCACCGCTCGGGCAGCGCCAGTCCTCCCCCACGGTGGTGGATGAGAGCGCCCTGGCCCTGCAGACCATCCTGGTTTCGGGCGGACGGCGCGGCCTGGACATCGAGCTGGATCCGGCCGAACTCATTCGCCTCACGGCTGCCCGCACCGCAAGGATCGGCACCCGCCGCGACTGACGCTGCCCTGACGGCTGCCGACTGCCGGCGTCGAGACGGCAGATCACGGCAGTTCCGGCGCGAAACACTGCTGGGTTCTGCCGTTTCGGCGGGGGCCGGCCGTTTCGGCGGGACTGCCGTTTCGGGGGCCTGCCGTTTCGGCGGGACTGTTAGTTCGGCGCGGCGTTCCCGGCCGCTGGCTCCTGGCCGCCGGGGTTGCTGCGGGGCGCCAGCTGCTGCCGGAGCCACGCCGTGACCTGCCGCTCCCACCGCTCCGGATCCACGTTCCATTCCTTGGTGTGCAGGGCCCTGTCGAAGGGCTCGAACGTGACCATCTCCGGATTTTTCTCGGCCAGCACGGCAGAGGGCCCGTACGGCACGTATTCGTCGTCCACGCTGTGCACAATGAGCGTCGGCGTCCGCAGCTCCACGGCCCGGGAAACCCAGTCCATCGCCTTGAGGTCAACAGGGGCGGCCAGCCCGGTCAGCCGCCGGCCCAGGCGGTGGCTGAGCATCAGTTGTCCGTACCGGCCCACGGACGAGGGGATCCGGTTCAGTTCCGCATGGTGGGCCAGCACGTTGACCCAGTTGATCACCGGTGCGTCCAGGACCATGGCCCGGATCAGGTGGCGATGCCGGGAGAGGTCAGCCGTCTGGAGGCAGATCGCGCCGCCCATCGACCAGCCGAACAGGACTACCTCGCGGGCGCCCTGCTGCAGGGCAAACTCGATGGCAGCCTCAACGTCGCGCCACTCGGTGGAGCCCAGGCCGTAGCGCCCGTCGCTGGCTGACGGGGCCAGACCGTCGTTCCGGTAGGAGATCAGAAGACTGGACATGCCCAGTTCCCGGGCTGGCCGGATAGCCCGCAGGCCCTCCAGCCGGGTGGCGCCCCGCCCGTGCACCATGATCGCCCAGACGTTCGACCCCACGCCCTGCGACCCTGCGTCCTGCGATTCTGCGCCCTGCGACACCGGGGCGGCACGGACCAGCCAAGCCGGCGCCGTGCCGGCATCGACGTCGATCAGCACGTCCTCCACTGGAAACCCCATTGCCGCGGGGTCCGGATATGCCGCCCCGCTCCACCAGCCGCGCCGGGCGGTGGCCATGTCTCCGCTGTAGACGTGCTCGACCTCGCGCAGCACCGTGCGTTCGGCCGGCGAGTAGGACAGGATCCGGCCGATCCGCGCATGGCCCCGGCCGCCGTCGAAAAAGAACCCATAGACGCCGTCCACCGTTGAATCCGGGGTGGCGGCGAGAATGACCTGCAGCCCCCGCCCCTCGCGGATCACGGCCAGCACTTCCTGGTCCTCGGCGCGGAACCTGGCCGGGGTGATGACGCGGCGGGCAAAATAAAGCGCGAGGGCGGAAGACCCGGCGGCGAGCACGCCCGCGGCGGCGCTGCCGCCAATGATGCCGCCCACCGCCCACTTGGCGCTCCCCGACGGCGCGGAGCCGGAGGCGGCCGCAACCGGGACCGCTTTTCCGCGTGCGGTTCCGCGAGTGGCGGCACCGGCGGCACGGCGAAGGTCGGGGCGGAGGTCCGGGCGGAGGCGCAAGGAGGATGCCATTGCACCATTCTGACTGAACTGCGGCGCAACCACGGCATTGCCACTGTTAAGGCAACAGGTTGCGCCGGCACGGCGCCGGAACGGACACGGCGGTCTCGCCCGGGCACAAGCATGCGGGGCAACACGAGCGCGACTAGGCTGGGGTCATGAGTGATCCAATCGTCATTTTGACAGAAGAGCCCCTCGGTGCGGATGACCGCGTCAACATTGAAACCCTGGTTGCAGGCGGTGACTCGCCCCTGCTGATCCTGGTGCCGGCCAACACCGAGCGGCACCTGGTGGTGGATTTCCTGGAGAACCTTTCCCTGCTTGAAATCGCCAAAGCCTTCCGCGAACTGACGGCACACTCCGATCCCGCCGGGGAGCGGGCCGAAGCCGCCGACACCCTGGCCGCCTCGCTGGCCGCGCTGGCCGGCCTGGGCGGCGGCGTCACGGGCGAAGTCGTCGAAGGCAAAGCCGTCGACGGACTGGTTGCCAAGGTCAAGGAGCTCAGCGCGGGACAGGCTGTGGTGATCACCCGCCCGCACGCTGTCGCCGACACGTTCCACACCGACTGGGCCACCAAGGCACAGGACAAGCTGGGCCTGCCCGTCCTGCATCTGTACGCCGGTTCGGGATTTATCGGGGACTCCTGAGCGTTATTCAGGCTATGAGCATCTTTAACAGGTCCAAGTCCGTGCCCCCGGCAGTTCCCGCCGCCGAGCCTGCCTCCGACTCCGCCGTTGCGCCGGACGGACCGCAGCCGGACGGACAACAGCCCGCGGGCGGACAGCCGGTCGAAAAGACCGATGCCCAGTGGCGCGAGGAACTGACCCCAGAGGAGTACCGTGTACTCCGCCAGGCCGGCACCGAGCGTCCGTACACCGGCGAATACTGGGACACCCACACCCGGGGCGTGTACAAGTGCCGGGCCTGCGGCACCGAACTCTTCACCAGCAACGAAAAGTTCGACTCGCACTGCGGCTGGCCGTCCTTCTGGGCGCCGCTGGCGGAGGGCACCGTGCGCTACATCCATGACCGCACCATGGGCATGGACCGGGTGGAAGTCCGTTGCGCCACCTGCGATTCCCACCTCGGCCACGTGTTCGACGGCGAGGGCTACGGCACCCCCACCGACCAGCGGTACTGCATCAACTCGGTCTCCCTGAAGCTCGTTCCCGCGGACGACGCCGGGCAGTAGCCCGGCCGCCTCGCGGGCAGTAGCCCCGCGGACGACGCCGATGCCGGTTCCTGCGGGTCCCCGCTGGGACCCGCAGGCCTCACTTTCCTTCCGCTGGAACGGCTTCCCAGAATCACTTGCCACAGTCTTTCTTATGGTCACGGCTATTTTGCATTAGGGCTCCTGTTTGCTTGCTACGCTCGATTTAGATCCAGCGACACGCTCCACAGCAACCAGAAAGGCGACGTCGACGATGACCACGACCGCTCTCACCGCCCCCGCCCCGATCACTGCCGGCAACCAGGAATGGCTGCGCCTCAAGGCTGCCGCCACCGCCCTGCAGACCCTCCAGGTCAAGGACGGTTCCGTCCCGGACGCCGAAGCCCACGAAGCCGCGGCCGGCCATGTCGAAACCATTACCGCAGCGATTTCGGCCCTGGCCCCGTCCTTCCCGCACGACGCCCGGTACCTTGACCTGCTCGTCACCGACTTTGGCCGGTGGGCTGACGGCGGCTTCGGCGTCCCGGACTTCCTGGATTCCCTGCAGGCCTTCCAGCCGCAGCAGCACCGGGTCAACGGACTCCAGCACCTGGTCGTGTTCCCGATGTACACCCAGAACGGCAGCAGCAGCCGCCTGGTCGAGGCCGTCCTGATCGAGGTCATCTGGCCCGAGTTCATCGGTGGCCTGGAAACGGGCGAATACTCCAACAAGCTCTTCGTGCCGATCCGGTTCCTGGACTTCACGCCGGGCTACGACACCAACTCCGCAGTGCTCTTCCCCGAGACCGTCGCCGTCCGGGACACCCCGACGTTCACGTGGGGAGCGATCTTCGCCGACCGCGAGGCCGCGCGCTTCCGCCGCGTCCTGCGCGCCGCAGCCGAGATCACCTCCCTGCAGCTGCCCGAGGACGCCGCTCAGCTCCTGGAGGACCAGGAGCTGACGCAGGAAACGTTCGTCATGTGGGACCTCATCCACGACCGCACCCACATGCGCGGGGACCTGCCCTTTGACCCGTTCATGATCAAGCAGCGCATGCCGTTCTTCCTGTACTCGCTGGAGGAACTGCGCTGCGACCTCACCGCCTTCCGTGAATCCGTGAAGATCGAGAAGGACGAGGACGCTGACCCGGAGGCACGCCGGCACGCCAAGCTTGTCCAGTACGCCGTGATCTTCGACCGCATCTTCCGCTTCGCCATCACCGGCACCCGCGTCCGCAACTATGACGGCCTCGGCGGCCAGCTGCTCTTCGCCTGGATGCACCAGCACCGGGTCCTGCACTGGACCGACAGCAAACTCAGCATCGACTGGGACGAGGCTGCCGGCGTCGTGGTGGAACTTGGCGCGAAGATCAAGGAACTGTACTGGCGCTCGATCGACCGTCCCAAGATGGCCCACTGGCTCGCCGCCTATGAGCTGATCTCCGGCACTGTCACGCCCAACCCGGCCTCGGTCTGGGCCAAGGGACCGGGCGCCCTCCCCCTGGACGGCCCGCCCCGCGGCCTCACGGACCAGGTCCTGGACGACGAGTTCCCGCTCTCCATGTTCTACGAGGCCCTGGAGAAGAAGATGCGTCCGGTCATCGAATCCACGGCCGGCATTACGGGGTCGTCAGACATCAGCACGGACACCGGATCAGAGTCCGGCGACGGCACCCGGGCCATGAACGCCGGATGAGTATCGGACGCACTTTGAACGTGCTGGTCACGGGGGGCAGCGGGCCGTCGGGAATCGCGACGGCCCGCGCCCTCCGCGCCGCCGGCCACAGGGTCTTCACGGTCGGCTCGGATGCCGCGCGCATCGAGGCAGCTGCGGCCGAAGCCGGCGGCGGCGTCACGCCGCTCGTCTGCGACCTCGCCAGCCTGGCCGACGTCCGCGCCTTGCAGGCGACCGTATCCGGCCTGGCGGGAAACGTCGACGGCGTCATCCACCTTGTGGGCGGCTGGCGCGGCGCGAAGGGCATCACGGACCAGAGCGACGACGACTGGGACTTCCTGGAACGCAACGCGGTGACCACGCTGCGGAACGTCACCCGCGTCTTCTTCGACGACCTTGCCGCCTCTGACACCGGACGCTTCGCCATGGTCTCCTCCACGGCAGTGGGTGCCCCGACGGCGGGCGGAGCCAGCTACGCCGCTGCCAAAGCGGCGGCCGAGGCCTGGACGCTGGCGGTCGCGGACGGCTTCAACCGAGTCCACGCTGAGGATAATCCGGAACTTCACAGCGCCGCCGCCATCTTCGTGGTGAAGGCCCTCGTTGACCCGGCAATGCGGGCCAAATCCCCGGAACGTACCTTCCCCGGCTTCACCGATGTGGAGGACCTGGCCGCGGCCGCCGTCGAACTCTTCACCACCCCGGCGGCCGAGCTGAACGGGCAGCGGCTGCTCCTGAGCCGCTGAACCGCCCCGGGTTCAGCGGCCCGGACTTAGCCCCTGCGGCCCAACCTCTTAGACTGAAAGCGTGAGCAAAGCGATGACTAGCACAGTTGAAAATGCCCTTGCCAGCACTGCGGTGCGGCTCCACGATCCGTCCGTCCGCGGCTTCGCCTCGGACAACTATTCCGGCGTGCACCCGGAGGTCCTCGCGGCCCTGGCCGCCGCCAACGAGGGCCACCAGGTCTCCTACGGCGAAGACGAGTACACCGCCCGCCTGCAGCACCTGATGGAAGAGCACTTCGGCGAAGGCATCGAGTGCTTCCCCGTCTTCAACGGCACCGGCGCCAACGTCCTGTCCCTGCAGTCGCTGCTGCCGCGCTGGGGTGCCGTCATTTGCGCCTCCACCGCCCACATCAACATGGACGAAAACGGCGCACCGGAGCGCATCGGCGGCATCAAGCTGCTGCAGGTCCCCACCGGCGACGGCAAGCTCACGCCGGCACTGATCGACCAGGAGGCCTGGGGTTGGGGCGATGAGCACCGCGCCCAGCCGCTGGCCGTCTCCATTACCCAGACCACCGAGCTTGGCACCTGCTACACCCCGGACGAGGTCCGCGCCATCGCGGAGCATGTCCACGCCAAGGGCATGAAACTGCACATGGACGGCGCCCGGCTGGCCAACGCCGCAGCCCACCTCGGCGTCCCGCTGCGGGCCTTCACCCGCGACGCCGGCGTGGACATCCTGTCCTTCGGCGGCACGAAGAACGGCCTGCTCTTCGGCGAGGTTGTCATCGCGCTGAACCCGGAGGCCGCCCACGGCCTGGTCTACCTGCGCAAGATGAACATGCAGCTGGCGTCCAAGATGCGCTTCATGTCCGCCCAGTTCATTGCCCTGCTCGAGGGTGACCTGTGGCTGCGGTCGGCCTCGCACGCCAATGCCATGGCCTCCCGGCTGCGCGCCGGCGTCGAGGGGATCCCCGGCGTCGGACTGAGCCAGAAGACCGAGTCCAACGGCGTCTTCGCCGTCCTGCCTGCCGGCGTCGCGGACCGGCTGCGCCAGTCCTTCCGCTTCTACGACTGGAACGAGGCGGCCCGCGAGGTCCGCTGGATGTGCTCCTTCGACACCACCGAGGAAGACGTTGATTCCTTCATCGCGGCCATCAAGCGCGAGCTCGCGGCCGCCTGAGCCCTGCATGGCTTCCCCTGCCCGGCGGCGAGCCTGCCGGGCAGGGGCACGGCCGTTGCATAACCTTCCAAGGTGAGCTCCCTCGATCAGGTCCCGGCAGATTTCCTCTTCGCCCTGGGGACCCTTCGACAGGCACGCTGCCGCAGCGAGCTGCATCTGGATGAAATTCCAGCACCGTCGCGGCTGGCGCCGTTCGCCGTGGCTCTCGGGGCCGAGGTCATCGGCCCCGGTGCCCCCGCCAGTGGCCCCGTCCACGGCCCGGCCGCCGCAGCCCTGGCACGGGCATCCGCCAGCGACGACGTCGAACTGGCCACCGGCCGCTTCATCCTGCTCCACGATCCGGACGGCTCCGCCGTGTGGGACGGGGAGTTCAGGATTGTCACTTACATCCGCGCCCAGCTGGAACCCGAAATGGGCAACGATGCGCTCCTCGGATCGGTGGCGTGGGCCTGGCTCGTCGAGGCGCTGGAGAACCATCAGGCCCCCTACCGCTCCGCCGGCGGCACGGCCACCAGGGTGCTTTCGGAGAGCTTTGGCACCCTGTCCGACCGGCCGGATTCGATCGACATCGAGCTGCGGGCCTCCTGGACACCGGCCACCCCGGATATCACCTCGCACCTCGAGGCGTGGTCGGACATGGTCTGCACGTTCGCCGGACTGCCGCCGCTGCCCGAGGGCGTCACCCCCCTTCCCCGCCGCCCCCGCGGACACGCATGAGGCGCATGTTCCGCCACGGTCACGGCCTTATACGCCATGTTGTCGGTAAACTGTAGAGACCATGACCCCTCAAAATCCGGAAATCAGCACGGCCGGCGCCATACGCAATACGACCGAAGCCACTGACACCACAGCCCATATCACGGTGGAAGGCTTCGACAGCCTGGTCCCTGAAGTGATCGACCTCGACGTTCCCCGCGACGGCGTGCCACTGGTCATTGAAACGCAGTCCGGACTCGAACGCTGCGCGGCGGCCCTCGCAGCCGGCCACGGCCCAGCGGGCGTGGACGCGGAGCGGGCCTCAGGTTTCCGCTACGGCCAGCGCGCCTTCCTTGTCCAGATCCGGCGCGAAGGCTCCGGGACCTGGCTGATCGACCCCGAACCGTTCGGCGACCTGAGCATCATCAATGACGCGCTGCGCGGCGTCGAATGGATCCTGCACGCCGCCAGCCAGGACCTGCCCTGCCTGTCCGAGCTCGGTATGTGGCCGGACAAGCTCTTCGACACCGAGCTCGCCGCGCGCCTGGCCGGGCTGCCCCGGGTGGGCCTCGCCGCCGTCATCGAACAGCTCCTGGGCTTCGGCCTGGCGAAGGAACACTCCGCCGCCGACTGGTCCACGCGCCCGCTGCCCGAACCGTGGCTGCGCTATGCCGCGCTCGACGTCGAAGTCCTGACCGAACTGCGCGAGGAACTGATCGAACTCCTCGTGGCGGATGAGAAGCTGGAGTACGCCGAGCAGGAATTCGCCGCCATCCTCGAGGCCGGGCAGGCCCCGCCGCGGGTTGATCCGTGGCGCAAGACGTCCGGGTTGCACCAGATCCGTGACCGCCGCCAACTGGCCGCAGTCCGGGAGTTGTGGCTGGAACGCGATTCCCTGGCCCAGAAGCGCGACGTCGCCCCGGGCCGGCTGATCCCCGATTCCGCCCTGGTCGCCGCCGCCAAGGCCATGCCTTCCACGGTCCCCCAACTCCTTGGCACCAAGGGCTTCCACGGCCGCGCCGCCCAGCGCGAAGCGCCCCGCTGGCTGCGCTGCATCAGCACAGCCCGGGCCCTGGAGGACCTGCCGCCGCTGCACCTGCCCACCAACGCTCCCCCGCCCCCGCGTGTCTGGGCGGACCGCGATCCGGAGGCCGCAGCGAGGCTCGCCACCGCCCGTCCGAAACTCCAGGCCAGGGCCGAGGAACTGAACCTGCCGGTGGAAAACCTGCTCACTCCGGACTACCTGCGCCGGGTCGCGTGGCGTCCGCCGGCAGAGCTCAGCGAGGAAGGCGTGGCCGAGGAACTGGCGAACCTCGGCGCGCGCCAGTGGCAGATCGAAATTACTGCCCCGCTGATCGCCGAGTCCTTTCTGCACCCCGAGCCGCTGCCCGTGAAGGAGCCCAAGGCGTCCGCCGAGGCGCCCTCCCGTTCCGCGGTCTAGGACGTCCGCCCGAGGCCGCTCCCCCTCCTCCTTGCCAGCTATGTTACTGGCGAGTAACATGATTCATGATGTCGCCCGGACCCCTCCTGCCTGTGGCAAGCCCTGCCACAGACACGGTTCCGGCACCATGTCTCAATGAGGAGCCCCACGTGA
Organism: Arthrobacter sp. NPDC058130; assembly: GCF_042884475.1. NCBI lineage: Bacteria > Bacillati > Actinomycetota > Actinomycetes > Micrococcales > Micrococcaceae > Arthrobacter > Arthrobacter sp. NPDC058130. The sequence goes on along the minus strand of NZ_JBHVTV010000003.1, from coordinate 203,133 downwards.
GCGAAGCCCGCACCAGCGGAAAAACCAGTAGCGGAAACCACACCGGCGGAAAAAGCGGCAGCGCGCGTCCCCGCACCGCGGGTCCCCGCGCCGTGCGCGAGGTCGTCTTTGTCGACGGCGTCCGCACCCCCTTCGGCCGCGCGGGCGAAAAAGGCATCTACGCCGGCACCCGCGCCGACGACCTCGTGGTCAAGTGCATCCGTGAGCTGATGCGCCGCAACCCCTCCCTTCCGGCGGACCGGATCGACGAGGTCGCGATCGCCGCCACCACCCAGACAGGCGACCAGGGCCTGACCATCGGCCGCACGGCCGCCCTGCTGGCCGGACTCCCCCGGACCGTGCCCGGCTTCGCGATCGACCGCATGTGCGCCGGCGCCATGACTGCGGTGACCACGACGGCGAGCGGCATCGGCTTCGGCGCGTACGACGTCGTGATTGCCGGCGGCGTGGAACACATGGGCAACCATCCGATGGGCGCCGGGGCGGACCCCAACCCGCGCTTCATGTCCGAAAGGATCGTGGACCCGGCAGCCTTGAACATGGGCAACACCGCCGAGAACCTGCACGACCGCTTCCCGGCCATCACCAAGGCCCGCGCCGACGCCTACGCCGTCGCCTCGCAGGACAAGCTCGCCGCGGCCTACGCCAACGGCCAGATCCAGTCCGGCCTGGTGCCGGTCGCCACGATGAAGCCGGGCCAGGGCTGGACCGTCAACACCGTGGACGAACCGCCGCGCCCCGGAACCTCGCTGGGGGACCTCGCCGCGCTCAAGACCCCGTTCCGCGCCCACGGCCGGGTCACCGCGGGCAACGCCGCCGGCCTCAACGATGGCGCCACCGCCGCCCTGCTGGCATCCGCCGACGCCGCCGAGGAACTCGGACTGCCGGTCAGGATGCGCCTGGTCGCCTACGCCTTCGCCGGCGTGGAACCCGAGGTGATGGGCATTGGCCCGGTCCCGGCCACCGAAAAAGCACTCAAGAACGCCGGCCTCGGCATCGGGGACATCGGCCTTTTCGAGATCAACGAGGCCTTCGCCGTTCAGGTCCTGAGCTTCCTGGACCACTTCGGGATCGCCGACGACGACCCCCGCGTCAACCGCTACGGCGGCGCGATCGCCGTCGGGCACCCGCTCGCATCCTCCGGGGTCCGGCTGATGAACCAGCTGGCCCGGCAGTTCGAGGAGGACCCCACAGTCCGCTATGGCATGACCACCATGTGCATCGGACTGGGCATGGGCGCCACCGTAATCTGGGAGAACCCGCATCACGCGGACTACGGTACCGAGACAAACCCGGCAGGGACCACCGCCACCGAGACTGGAGCCACAGCATGAGCGCCGCTGATTTCCGCAAGCTTGCCGATCTCTTCCCGAACGAGACGGTCACCCATTCCTATGTCCAGGACATCGAGCTGCCGCCCGTCGACGGGAAGAGCCCCGGCACCTTCGCGCTGGTCACGCTCGACAACGGCCTGGACCATTCCAAGCCCACCACCCTCGGTCCGAACACCCTGATTGAACTCGGCACGGTCCTGGAAGGGCTCAGGGAACGGGCCGCCCGCGGCGAGATTGCCGGCGTCGGCGTGACCGGCAAGCCCTACTTCCTCGTGGCCGGCGCCGACCTCTCCACCGTCAAGTCGGTCAGCGGACGCGAGCAGGGCCTGTGGATGGCCCAGCTGGGCCACGACGTGTACTCGACCCTGGCCAACCTGGGCGTGCCGAGCTTCGCGTTCATCAACGGCCTGGCCCTGGGCGGCGGTCTGGAGATCGCGCTGCAGTCCACCTACCGCACGGTCTCGTCCGGAGCCGGCGCGCTGGCCCTGCCCGAGGCATTCATCGGACTGATCCCGGGCTGGGGCGGGGTCTATATCCTGCCCCGGCTCATCGGGCCCGAGAACGCACTCAAGGTGATGATCGAAAACCCGCTCAGCAACAACCGCACCCTCACCGGCCCGCAGGCTTACGAACTCGGCGTTGCGGATGCGATGTTCGAACCGGCAGACTTCGTCGAACAGTCCGTCGCGTGGGCGGCCCAAGTCCTTGCCGGCGCGGTGGCGCCGGAGCGGACCAACGCCGTCGACCCTTCCGACGCCGACGTCGCGGCCCGCTGGGCGGCCGCCATCGCCAAGGGCCGCGCCTTCGTGGAGGCCAAGACCTCCAACGCCTCGCCGGCGCCGGCGAAGGTCCTGGACGTCATGGACGCCAACCGCACCCTCACCCAGGCGCAGTCCGCGGCGCTCGAATGCGAGACTCTCGCGGACCTCATGCAGACCGACGAGTTCCGCTCCACCGTCTATGCTTTCCTGGACCTCGTGCAGCGGCGCGCCAAGCGCCCGGCCGGGGCGCCGGACCGCAAGCTCGCCCGCCCGGTGACGAAGATCGGCGTCGTGGGCGCCGGGCTGATGGCGAGCCAGCTGGCCCTGCTACTCGCCCGCCAGCTCAAGGTTCCGGTGGTGCTGACGGACATCGACCAGGCCCGCGTGGACAAGGGTGTTGGCTACGTCCACGCCGAGGTGGACAAGCTGCTGGCGAAGGGACGGATCAGCCCCGACGCCGCCAACCGCACCCGCGGGCTGGTCACAGGATCTGTTTCCAAGGAGGCTTTCGCTGACGCCGACTTCGTCATCGAGGCCGTGTTCGAGGAACTCAATGTCAAGAAGCAGGTTTTCAAGGAGGTCGAGGCGATCGTCTCGCCCGAGTGCATCCTCGCCACGAACACATCCTCGCTCTCCGTCACCGCCATGGCCGAAGACCTGGAACACCCGGAGCGACTGGTCGGCTTCCACTTCTTCAACCCGGTGGCAGTCATGCCGCTGCTGGAGATCGTCCGCGCGCCAAAGACCGACGACGCCGTGCTGGCCACCGCGTTCGAGCTCGCGAAGGGGCTCAAGAAGTCGGCCGTGCTGGTCAAGGATGCCCCGGCGTTTGTGGTCAACCGCGTCCTGCTGCGCCTCATGGGCGAGGTGACCGCGGCCTTCGACGAGGGCACGCCCGCCGAGGTGGCAGACAACGCGCTGCGCCCGATGGGCCTGCCCATGACGCCGTTCGTCCTCGGCGCCATGGTGGGCCTGCCGGTCGCGCAGCACGTCCAGGAATCCCTGCACGCCGCCTTCCCGGACCGCTTCACCGTCTCAGGGAACCTCCAGGCGCTGATCGACAACGGCGTGAAGTCCATCTGGGCCGCGCAGAATGGGACACCGGAAAACGGGGCAGTGCGGTCAGATCCGGGCGGCAAGCCGTTCATCCCGGCCGAATCCCTGGCGCTGATGTCCTTCGGGAGCACTCCATCCACCGGCGAGGAGGTGCTGCGACGGACGCAGGACGCGCTGGCGGAGGAAATCGGACTCATGCTCGAGGAAGGCGTCGTGGCAGGCCCCGAGGACATCGACCTCTGTATGATTCTTGGCGCTGGCTGGCCAATGTTCCTCGGAGGCATCACGCCGTATCTGGACCGCGTCGGGGCCTCAGAGCGCACCAACGGCAGGAAGTTCCTGGCGCCCGGGGTGGCGTCCGCACCGGCCGTGTGCAATCCGGCCGCGTCCGATCCGGCCGCGTCCGATCCGGCCGTGTCCGATCCGGCCTAGGGCCCGGCAACGACGTCGGCGCCGCCGTCTGGACTTTGGTCCGGACGGCGGGGCGACGCCTGGACTGCATGTCCCTTGCGGTCCGGGCGGCGGTGCTGAGGATAGAGGCGCGCGTGTTTGGTGCCGCTCGGATCATTTTCCCGGTGCCAGCGCCGCCTCGAGAACCACCCGCTGCAGCCAGGCGAGATAGCGCTGCGGCGCCCAACCGGCCTGCACCACGAGGTGTTCATGCTGGTAGGGCGACGTCAGCAGCCACAGCGTCAAGGCCACCTCCTCAAGCGGAATATCCGTTCGAAGGCCTCCGCGCTGCTGCAGCAACCCGGTAACTTTCAGGAAGTCGGCCCGGATGCGCTCCTGCAATCCCGCATGCGCCGACGCTATTTCCGGGTCGCCCTGCGCGGCAGCCGCCATGGCCTGCCACAGCCGCCCTACCCTGCCGTTGAGCTCCGCCGCGAAGCCGGCCAGGCCAAGGAGTCCCTCGCGGGCATCCTCCTGGGCCAGCACGGCCTGGGCCTCGGGCGATTCCAGGATCGACCGGCCGCCGTCCACGCCCACCGACGCCATTTCCAGGGCGGCCAGCAGCAGCCGCTTCTTGGGCCCGTGGGTCTGGACCGTTTCGACGGACACACCCGCGTCCGTGGCGATGGCGCCGAGGGTCGTGGCCGTGAATCCTTTCGCCGCGAAGCAGCGGCCGGCCGATTCGAGCACGCGTTGGCGCGTGGCGGAGGCCTGTTCTTCTCGCAATGCCGACCGGTAGCGCCTCGGACGGGAAGTTTCCATAACCATATTGACTACTGTCTCACAGTAATGAAAACTGATGCAACGTACTCATCCAACAAGGAGACATCATGGCATCGGTACTCGTCTGCTCCAGCCCTTTGGTCGGCCACGTCACGCCGATGCTCGCCGTCGCCGCCGGCCTGGTTGAGCACGGGCACGACGTCCGCTTCCTCACCGGCCAGCGCTTCGAACGGCAGGTATCCCGGACCGGCGCCACGTTCATCCCGCTGCCACCGGAGGCGGATTTCGACGACACCAGCCTGGATACCGCCTTCCCCGGCCGCATCGGTCTGAAGGGACCGAAAGGCATCCGCTTCGATATCCGGGAGATCTTCATGCGCCCGGGCAAGGCCCAGTACCAGGCGATCCTTGCCGCATCCGCAGAACGCCGTGTAGATGCTGTGCTGGCCGAATCGTTGTTCATGGGTGCGGCGTTGCTGCTTGCCGGGCCGTCGGGCAACCGGCCGGCGGTCATCAACTGCGGGATCGTCCCGCTCAGTCTCGCCAGCCGCGATACCGCCCCGTACGGGCTGGGGATCGAGCCGATGCCGGGCTGGCCCGGCCGGGTGCGGAACCTGGCCATGCAGGCCCTGACCGAGAAGGTGGTCTTCGGCCCGGTGCAGAAGTACGCCAATGAAATCTCGAGGGATTCCACGGGCTCGCCCTTCCCGACCTTCTTCATGGACTGGCCGCGCGCCGCGGACCATGTAGCCCAGTTCACCGTTGCGGACTTCGAATACCCGCGCTCCGACCTCCCCGAGACGGTGCACTTTGTGGGCCCGGTATCGCAGGGCGGCAAGGGCACTTCGAACGGGACACGCGAAGCCGAGCTTCCCGAATGGTGGGCCGACCTCGACGCCGGCCGCCCCGTCGTCCACGTCACCCAGGGCACCGTCGCCAACAGGGAATTCGATGACCTGGTCCGCCCCACAATGGAAGGCCTGGCACAGGACGACGTCCTGGTGGTGGTCACTACCGGCGGCCGGCCCGTGGACTCCCTCGCCGGCCCGCTGCCCGGGAACGTCCGCGTCGCCTCCTACCTGCCCTATGACCAACTGCTTCCCAAGACCGACGTCCTGGTCACCAACGGAGGATACGGCGGCGTGCAGTTCGCGCTGCGGCACGGCGTCCCGCTGGTGGTGGCCGGCCAAACCGAGGAAAAGGCCGAAGTATCCGCCCGCGTGGCCTGGTCCGGCACCGGAATCAACCTGCGCACCAACCGGGCCACGCCCGAGGCCGCCGCCAAAGCTGTCCGCACTGTCCTGGCCGACAGCTCGTACAGGGAAGCCAGCAGCCGCATCGGCAGTGCGATCCGCGCCTCCCGCGGCGTCGACGAGCTGGCAGATCTTGTCGAGGGCGTCTGCCGTGACAAGTCTGTGGAACGGGATTAGACAGAAGCGGCATTAGACAAAGTGGGATCAAGCTAAACAGCGGTACCCGTTCAGAGTGCCCTCAGTCGGCCGCCCTTGAGTTCCAGGACACGGTGCGCGTTCTGCCGTGCGTAGCCCAGGTCGTGGGTGACCATCACGACGGCGGCACCGCGCTCGGCGGCGCGGACGACGGCGCCCTGCAGCGCCTCGAGGCCGTGCCGGTCCAGCCCAACGGTGGGCTCGTCCAGGGCCAACACCGCGGGTTCGCGGGCCAGGACCGTGGCGAGGGCGAGCAGCCGTTGCTTGGAGGCAGACAGTTCGGCCGGGTGGACTGACTCCATCGCGGATAGGCCTACCGTGGCCAGCGCCGCCCGGGCCTTGCCCACGGCTTCGGCTTTCCCGAACAGCTGCCGGAGTCCGAACGCGGCTTCCCGCAGGACCGTCCGTTCGAATAGCTGGTCCCGGGGGTGCTGGAACAACAGGCCCATGGAGGCGGCGACTGTTCCCACCGGCACGGCGGCGATGCTGCGCCCGCAGACCAGCACTTCCCCCTCCGAGGGCCGCAGCAGTCCGTTGAAGTGGCGGAGCAGCGTCGATTTGCCGGCGCCGTTGGGCCCGGTGACGGCGACGATCTCGCCCGGCCGCACGGCGAAGTCCACGTCCCGGAGGACCCATGCCGGCACACCGGTGCCCCGCCGCCGCGGGCCCTGTCCGTAGCCGAACCCTACCCGCCGCAATTCGAGCGATGCCTGCCCGGCACCGCCGGGCCCAATAGCGCCGGGTCCGCCAACGCTGGCGTCCGCAACGCCGGCGCCGGGTCCGACGATAACTCCGGTGCGACCCAGTTCGGCCGAGCCGCCCAGTTGCGCCGGCGCTCCGGCCGCGACCACAGTCCCGCCGTCGAGCACGCTCCAGTGCGTGGCTTCCCCGGCGAGGCGGTCCACCGCCTGGCTCAACACGACGACGCCGGTGCCCGTGCGGCAGAGGCTGCGGACCAGCTCCTCAATCTGTGCTGCCCCGGCCGCGTCCAGCGATGCCAGCGGCTCGTCCAGGATGAGTACGTCAGGTTCTGCGATGACGGCGCAGGCCACGGCGAGCCTGCGCAGCTCTCCCCCGGAGAGCGTAGCCGGGTCCCGGTCCAGCAGGTCTGATAGTCCCGTCCGCGCGGCCGTACGCTCCACCGCGCGGAGCATGTCCGCCCGCGGTGTCGCGCGGTTTTCCAGGCCGAAGGCCAGCTCCTCCGCGACTGTGGCGCGAACGGTGGAGAGCATGGCGGCCGGGTCCTGGGGAACGAAGGCCACGCGGCGCGACCATTCGGCGGGGTTGATCCGGGGATCCCCGGGCATGCCGTGGAAGTCCAGCCGGGTGCCGTCGAGTTCCAGGCTGCCGCGGAATTGGCCCGCGAGACCGGCGCGGAGCCAGCCGGCCAGCAGTTTGCCCAGCGTGGATTTTCCGCTTCCGGAGCCGCCCAGGACGGCGGTCAGGGTCCCGGGGATGACCGAGATCGCTGCATCGGTCAGGACCGGGGTGTCCTCGCCGTGGAACGTGAACGCCTCGATCCGGATCCGCAGCGCCGTCCGCGTGGTCGCGGTCATGAGGGCGCCCCGGCGGGCCAGGAGGCAAGAATCCGCCCGGTGACGGCGGCTGCTGCGAGCACCAGGGCAGCAGCCCGGAACCGCCGCTGGGCGGGCGGGTCGGCAACTTCGCGGTAGCTGGTCCGGCGTCCCGGGCTGCCGAAGCCGCGGGCGTCGAGCGCCTGGGCGCGGCTGCCGGCGTCGTCGATCAGGGCGAGCACCAGCGGCACCATCTGCAGGCGGAGTGCGCCAAGGCGGGACAGCAAGCCGCGCCGGACCACCAGCCCGCGGGTTTCCTGGGCCTGCCGGATCCGGTCCAGGCGGTCCGCGACGGCGGGCAGGAGCGTGAGGGTGGAGGCCAGCACAAAGCCGAACTGCGGCGGGATCCTGCGCGCGGCGAGGGCGGAGACGAGGTCGGGAACGCTCACGGTGAAGGAGAAGAGCAGGAGCACCAGGACGCAGGCGGTGGTCCGGGTTCCGAGCTCCAGCGCGAACGCCAGGCCTTCGGCGGTGACCCGGGCGGGGCCCCACTGGGCCAGGACGGTCTGGCCTTCGGGGAAGAACAGGCCGTGCAGCACCAGCAGTGACAGGCACAGTGGCGTGAGGATCACGGCCGCGGCTGGCAGGACTCGGCCCGCGACACCGCGGCGCACCGCGATGACCGCCGCGGCGAGTGCCACGGCGACAGACAGCGGCCAGCTGGCGGCCGCCGTCGTGACGACGGCGGTGCAGGCGGCCGCGGTCAGCGCGGTGAGGGGGTGGAGGCGCTGTGTCATGGAGGGGACGGTCATGGAGGGACTGTCATGGAAGGGACGGTCATGGTAGCGGTGTCACAGCGGGGTGTCGCAGTTGCTGTCGCAGTGTCACGCAGTCACGGTGCTCAGGCGTCCGTCTTTGCCGGCGCTGCCGGTGCTGCCGGGGCCTTGCCGGCGAGCACGCGGTAGCGCCGCACGAAGGGGAACTGGTAGGTGGTCCGGCGGGGCAGGGCGTAGGCGAGCAGCGCTGCGATCGCGAAGACGATCGCCTTGTCCATGGGGTCCGAAATCAGCGCCTGCTTGGTGATGGCGGCCAGGAGCGTGTCCCCCATGGCGCGGAAGGCGCTGACGATCGCCCCGGTGCCGAGGCCTGACGTGCCGCCAAAGACGAACGCGGCGATCGGTGCGGAGACGACGCCGGCCAGGATGCCGGTGGCGAAGCCGGCGAAGGGGGCGAGGTAGAAGCGGCGGAACAGGCCGGCGCGGGCGGCCATGCCGGCAAGGAAACCGATGAGGGCGGCGCCGGCGGCGAAGGGCAGGACGGTGGGGTTGAAGAAGGACCAGACGATGCTGCTCAGCGCTCCCGTGGCGGCACCGGCGGCCGGTCCGGCGAGGACGGCGATCAGGACGGTGCCGATCGCGTCGATGTAGAACGGCAGGCCGGTGCTGCCCATGAGCTGTCCGAGGACCACATTCAGGACCAGTGCCACGGGGATGAGGACCAGGGTGGAGGTGGGAAGGACCGGCAGGACGGCCACAATCAGCAGGACTGCGCCGAGCAGGAAGCCGCCGAGGGCCACAAGGGCCGAGAAGCTGGCCGGGCCGTTGGCGATGTCCGCGGGCTGGGTCAGCACCAGGAAGATGTACGTGGCGGCGATGGCGGCGGCGCCTGCGATTTCGAGCAGGCGGCGGCCGCGGCCGGCCGCCTGTCCAGGGGCGGTGACGGTAAGGGCTGGCTGTGACATGGAGTGGTCCTTTGGCTGGGTGCGACAAGATCCGCCTCATGTCACCTCGGCGCAGCTACCATCTTAGCGATCAGCTGATACGCCCGGGAACTCCCTCCGGCCCGCCCAGCCTCAGGCCGGCGGTGACTTCGAGGTCGCTGACCCCGTGCCCACGGCGCGTGCGAGGGCGCCGACCGAGGAAATCAGCTCGTCGAAACAGCGCTCCGGGACGTTGTCGGAGACAATCCTGGCGTTCGGCGGCAGCCCCCACAGCCCGCGGTAGTCGGCCACCGTGGTGCCGATCAGCAGCGGGGCGTCCGTTTCGACGTCGACCGTGGCCAGCCGGGTGGCGAACGGCGTCCGTCCCGCGGCAACGCAGGCCGCGAAGGCGTCGTGCACGTGCGCCACGTAGCCCTGGTCGTAGAGCCGGTGGAATTCCATATAGAAGCGCAGGGCATCGGACAGGCAGGCGACCAGGGGGTTCTCGGACACGCTCCGCTGGCCTTCGGGCTGCTCCGGGAGGACGAGTTCAGGCTCCGGCGCACCGGCAGCCTCGCCGAGGCGGCGCAGGTGATCCGGGTGCATTTCGATCCGCTCGGTCATTTCCAGGGCACACAGGATCGGCAGTTTGTCCTCCGGCAGGCCGCGATAGGCGGCAAACACTTCCTTGGCCGCGTGGGGGTCCACCGAAGTGTTCCACTCCGCTGTCGGCGTCGTGTTGCCTTGGTAGTAGAAGCACCCGCCCATGATGACGAGTCTCTTGAGCAGCCGCGGGAGTTCGGGTTCCCGGCGCAGTGCCAGGGCGAAGTTAGTCAGCGGACCGGTAATCAGGCCGGTGATCTCCCCCGGGTGCGCCCGCACCTCCTCCACCCACACGTCGACGGCGTGCCGCGCCGAGATCTGCTGGGCCGGCGGCGGCAGCTCGGCATAGCCGATCCCCTGCGGCCCGTGGGTCTCCTCGGTGGTCACCAGCGGGATCTCCAGCGGGACCTCGGCGCCGATGGCCACCTCCACACCCCCGCGGCCGCACAGCTCGAGCAGGGCCAGGCTGTTCAGCGCCACCTGCCGGGCCCCGACATTCCCGGCCGTGCAGGTGATCGCCTGGAGGCGCACCTCGGGCCGGGACAGCAGGTAGACCAGGGCCAGGGCGTCATCGATCCCGGTGTCGAGGTCCATCAGGATTGAATTCGCGCCGGCAGCACCCGCCGCGGAGGTGCCCAGGGCCAAGCCGCTCAGGGCCGGAGCGTTCAGGGCTGGGTCGTTCAGAACAGGGCCACCTTGGGCGTGCGCGGGAAGAGGTCGTCCAGCTCGGCGAGATCGGCATGGCTGGGAATCCAGGCCACGGCGGCGGCATTTTGGCGTACCTGCTCCGGCGTGGTGGCGCCGGCGATGACGCTGCTGACGGACGGCTGCGCGGCAAGCCACGAGAACGCCACCTGGACCTCATTGAGCCCGCGTGCGGCGGCGAACTCGCCGAAGGCACCCAGCTGTTCCCAGTCGGCGTCGTGGACCAGGTTGGTGCGCGTGTGGCTGAGCCGGGACCCCTCAGGGGCGGCGCCCTTGGAGTATTTGCCGGTGAGCAGGCCGTTGGCGAGCGGGAAGTACGGCAGGACACCCAGGCCGTAGGCTTCGGCCGCGGGGGTGACCTCGAGTTCGGCGCGCCGGTCCAGGAGGTTGTAGTGGTTCTGGCTGGAGATGAAGCGTGCTCCCCCGCGGGCGCGGGCCACGAACTCGGCCTCGGCGAGCTGCCAGCCGGCCCGGTTGGAGTGGCCGATGTAGCGGACCTTGCCGCTCGTCACGAGCTCGTCCAGGGCCGCGAGCGTCTCGTCGATGGGGGTCAGCGGGTCCGGGGTGTGGAACTGGTAGAGGTCGATCCAGTCCGTGCCGAGCCGGCGCAGCGAGGCTTCCGCTGCCTTGATGATGTAGCGGCGGGATCCGCGCGCGCCGAAGTCCTCGCCGTTGGCGCCGCGCATGTCCATGCCGAACTTGGTGCCGATGACGGCGTCGTCCCGGCGGGAGCCAAGGGCCTGGCCAAGCATGGACTCGCTGAGCCCGGGTTCCCGGCCGTAGGTATCGGCGACGTCAAAGAAGGTGATCCCGGCATCCAGGGCTGCATGGACGACGGCGTCCGTGCCCTCCTGAGATTCAGTTACGGTCCCAGGCCGGCCCAGATTGTTGCAGCCAAGCCCCACGGCCGAGACGGATAGTCCGGAATTTCCCACGCGGCGGTATTCAGTCATGGATTCAGCCTATATCGGCCAGGCTGGCGTCCCGTTCAAGCCCGCCGCCGGGGCGGGACTTCCGCGGCCCGGGGGCCCGGCAGCGGCCGGGTGCGCTGGCCGGTGCCGCTACCCTGCCGGCAGTTCCAGCCCGTGCTCGTCCATGGCGTCCTGGAGCTGCGCGAGGGTTCGCGGGCAAACGCCCGGCATGCCGGCAAGCCGGCGCCGGCCAAGCTGCACGAGATGTTCGAGGGTTTCCACCCCCGCGTGCGCGAGCGACTTGCGCGCCGGCGCATCGAGACCTGCCGGGAGTGGCGTGCTGCCTGGTCGAGAGGGTTTTCGCGTCACTGCGTTGCCTTCCAGTCGGTTGCCCCCAAACTGATGTGAGCCGTGCCCGGCTCCTTACCGGTAATGCGCAAACAAGTGTTGCCTAGAGCGTGAAGCTGTTGGCCGGTTTCGGTGAGTACTTGAGTTTAAAAGTCTCCTCGCCAAACGGCGCGGCGCCAATGCTTAATTTGGTGAAATCGAGGTCCTCACCCCTGATGCAGACCTTGATGGCGTTGACGGTCTTGTTGACGTCGGGCGTGAGGCAGAAGATGTTGAGCCGCGCGTCGGAAAACTCGCTGCGATCCACAATCCCCAGTCCCCGCCAGGCCAGGTGGCTGATCAGGGCGTCTTTGGCTTTTTCCTCGAGGTAACGGTCGCGGCTGGTCCCGTCTTTGGTCTTCAGCGCGTACTGGGCCACCACCCAGGATTGCTCCTCCACCGGGATTTCGGCGTAACCATCCTCGGCGCACTGCGCAGCGAACGCGTCCATGAGGCGCTCGGCGGCCTCGGCGTCCACGACGTCGGTCTCCTCGGTCTTGCTCTGGTGCCCGACGACGCCGTGGTTCATCACGAACTGGCTGTAGTCCTCGTCGAACCAGGCTTCCCTGAACTGCAGGATGCCCTCATCGTCACGCTTGTAAACCCTGATAATTCCACTCATATGCCAGTTCCTTCCTGGACCGTCCGGCGCCGGAAGGTATGGCGCCGCACGGATCGTGCTCAACAGATGGGCTGCCTAGAGCAGCGGCAGGCTGCCGGTGCTGGGGTGTTCCTGGCCGGGCAGGGGGCGCGCAAACGGCACCTTGGTGCCCAGGACCTGGGCAACGACGTCGTGCGTGATCTGCTGGGCGGTCATCCCGACGCGTTCGAGCACCTGGCTGCGGGTGCCGTGTTCGAGGAACTCCACCGGGAGGCCGACCTCGTTGAGGGCGGTGTCCACGCCTGCTGCACGCATCTCCTGGCGGATCCGGGAACCGACGCCGCCGGCCCGCACACCGTCCTCGATGCAAATGACCAGGCGGTGGCGTGCGGCGAGGTCGATGATGGACCGCCGGACCGGGAGGACCCAGCGGGGATCCACCACGGTGGAACTGATGCCCTGGGCGCCAAGCCGGCTGGAGACGTCCAATGCCAGTTCAGACATGGCGCCCACGCTGACGATCAGGACGTCGTTCTCGTTGGAGCCCTCGGGGCGGCGGGCCAGCACGTCCGCGCCGTCGTCGAGGCGTTCAATGGCCTCAACTTCGGCACCGACGCTGCCCTTGGAGTAGCGGATCACGCTGGGGGCGTCTTCGATGGCCACGGCCTCGCGCAGTTCCTCCCGCAGCCGGGTGGCGTCGCGGGGTGCCGCGAGGTGCAGCCCGGGGACGATCTGGACCATGGCCATGTCCCACATGCCGTGGTGGCTCGCGCCGTCGGGTCCGGTGACGCCGGCCCGGTCCAGGACGATCGTGACGCCGGCCTTGTGCAGGGCCACATCCATCAGCAGCTGGTCGAACGCACGGTTCAGGAACGTCGCGTAGACCGCGACCACCGGGTGCAGTCCCCCGAACGCCATGCCGGCGGCCGAGGTGAGGGCGTGCTGTTCAGCGATGCCGACGTCGAACACCCGCTCCGGGTGCCGGGCGGCGAACTTGTGCAGCCCGACCGGAATCAGCATGGCGCCGGTGATGCCGACGATGTCCTTGCGTTCGTCGGCGATGTCGGCGATCTCGTCGGCGAAGACGGCGGTCCAGGATTTGGCGCCGCCGGCCTCGGTGGGAGCGCCGGTCTCCGGATCAATGATCCCCACGGCATGGAACTGGTCCGCTTCGTGGGCGCGGGCCGGGGCGTAGCCGTGGCCCTTTTCCGTCATGGCGTGCACGATCACGGGGCCGGCGTAGTTCCGGGCCGTGGCGAGTGCGTTTTCCATGGCCTGGAGGTTGTGGCCGTCGACGGGACCGATGTACTTCATGCCGAGGTCCTCGAACATGCCCTGCGGGGCCCACCAGTCCTTGATGCCCTTCTTCATGGCGTGCAGGCTCTTGTAGGTGAACTGGCCCGCGGGCCCGCCGTTCTGCAGTTTGCGCTTCCACCAGTCGAGCGTGCCCTCGTAGGAGGGGGCAGCGCGGAGGGAATCGATCGTGGGGCGCAGGGACGCGAGGTGGTCGGCGAGCCCGCCGACGGTCGGGGCGTAGGAGCGGCCGTTGTCGTTGACCACAATCACCACCCGGCGCTTCTTGTCCGCCGCGATGTTGTTGATGGCCTCCCAGGCCATGCCGCCGGTCAGGGCGCCGTCGCCCACCACCGCGACGACGAAGCGGTCGCCGTCGCCGGTCAGCTGCCGGGCGCGGGAGATGCCGTCGGCCCAGGACAGCGACGAGGACGCGTGTGAGCTTTCGACGATGTCGTGCTCGGACTCTCCGCGGTCGGGGTAGCCGGACAGGCCGCCCTGCTGGCGAAGCGTGCTGAAGTCCTGCCGTCCGGTGAGGAGCTTGTGCACGTAGGACTGGTGCCCTGTGTCGAAAACGATGCTGTCGCGGGGGGAATCGAAGATCCGGTGCACCGCGATGGTGAGCTCGACGACGCCGAGGTTCGGGCCCAGGTGCCCTCCCGTTTGGGAGACGTTGCCGATCAGGAAATCCCTGACTTCGGCTGCCAGCTGTTCCAGCTGCGCCTCGGACAACTTACTCAGGTCCTGCGGATTCCGGATGGTGTCCAAGATTCCCAACGGCCCCTCCTTCGGGTGGTAGACATGCCTTTTAACTCTAACGCCTCGGGACGGGCCGCCGCGCCGGACGCCGGCAGCGGTCCCTGAACCGGGTACGCAAAGGCCCCGGCCGGTCAGTGACCGGCCAGGGCCTCTGTTGCTATTCCTCCTCGCGGGAGGAAGCTGCGCTAGTTCGCGGAGATCTGGCGCAGGACGTACTGCAGGATCCCGCCGTTGCGGTAATAGTCCGCCTCGCCCGGGGTATCGATGCGCAGCACGGCGTCGAAGGACGTGACGGAACCGTCTTCGGCGGTGGCGGTGACCTTGAGGGTCTTCGGCGTGGTGCCTTCGTTCAGGGCGGTGACGCCCTCAACTGCGAAGGTTTCCGTGCCGGTCAGGCCCAGGCTGGCGGCGTTCTGGCCGGCCGGGTACTGCAGCGGCAGGACGCCCATGCCGATCAGGTTGGAGCGGTGGATGCGCTCGTAGCTCTCGGCCACCACAGCCTTGACGCCCAGCAGCGCGGTGCCCTTGGCAGCCCAGTCACGGGACGAACCGGAGCCGTACTCCTTGCCGGCCAGGACCACCAGCGGGGTGCCGGCGGCCTGGTAGTTCTGCGCGGCGTCGTAGACGTAAGCCTGCGGGCCGTCAGCCTGGCTGAAGTCGCGGGTGAAGCCGCCCTCCACGCCGTCCAGGAGCTGGTTCTTGATGCGGATGTTCGCGAACGTGCCGCGGATCATGACCTCGTGGTTGCCACGGCGTGAGCCGTAGGAGTTGAAGTCCTTGCGCTCCACACCGTTGGCCAGCAGGTACTGGCCGGCAGGGGTGTCCGACTTGAAGGAACCGGCCGGGGAGATGTGGTCCGTGGTCACGGAGTCGCCGAGCTTGAGCAGCACGCGCGCACCGGTGATGTCCTGGACCGGCTCCGGCTGGGCCTTCATGCCCTCGAAGTACGGGGGCTTGCGGACGTACGTGGACTTCTCGTCCCAGGCGAAGGTGTCGCCGGCCGGGGTGTCGAGCGCCTTCCAGCGCTCGTCGCCTTCGAAGACGCCTTCGTAGCCGCGGGCAAACATGTCCTTGTCGATCGAGGAGTCGATGACCTGCTGGACCTCGACCGGGTTCGGCCAGATGTCCTTCAGGAAGACGTCGTTGCCGGCCTCGTCCTGGCCCAGGGCGTCGGTGTCGAAGTCGAAGTCCATGGATCCGGCCAGGGCGTAGGCGATGACCAGCGGCGGGGAGGCCAGGTAGTTCATCTTCACGTCCGGGTTGATCCGGCCTTCGAAGTTGCGGTTGCCGGACAGCACGGCGGTGACGGAGAGGTCGTTGGCCTGGATGGCCTCGGAGATCTCGGCGTCGAGCGGGCCGGAGTTGCCGATGCAGGTAGCGCAGCCGTAGCCCACGATGTAGAAGCCAAGCTTCTCCAGGTACGGGGTCAGGCCGGACTTGTTGTAGTAGTCGGTGACTACCTTGGAACCGGGAGCCACGGAGGTCTTGACCCACGGCTTGGACGTCAGACCCTTGTCGACGGCGTTGCGGGCCAGCAGTGCGGCGGCCAGCATCACGGACGGGTTGGACGTGTTGGTGCACGAGGTGATCGAGGCGATCGACACAGCGCCGTGGTCCAGCTCGAACTCGCGTCCGTCCGCGGTCTTGACGCTGACCGTGTTGGACGGGCGGCCGTTGGCCTTCGGGCCGTGTCCGTGCGGTGCCACGTCGCTGAGGTGCGATGCGGAGGACGTGAACGAGGGCGCGTCCGAAGCCGGGAAGCTTTCGTCGATCGCCTCGTCCAGGCTTCCGCCGGCGAGGTCTTCCTTCACGTAGTTGCGCAGGTCCTCGCGGAACTGGGCCTTGGACTCGCTGAGGATGATGCGGTCCTGTGGGCGCTTCGGGCCGGAGATCGACGGGACAACCGTGGACAGGTCCAGCTCGAGGTATTCGGAGAACTTGATTTCGCGGGAGGGATCGTGCCAGAGGCCCTGTTCCTTCGCGTAGGTCTCCACGAGGGCTACGTTCTCCTCGGACCGGCCGGTGAGGCGCAGGTAGTCGAGGGTGACGTCGTCGATCGGGAACATCGCGGCGGTGGAGCCGAACTCCGGGCTCATGTTGCCGATGGTGGCGCGGTTGGCCAGCGGCACAGCCGCCACGCCTTCGCCGTAGAACTCGACGAACTTGCCGACCACACCGTGCTGGCGCAGCTGCTCGGTGATGGTGAGGACGACGTCGGTGGCGGTGGCGCCGGCCGGGATGGAGCCGGTGAGCTTGAAGCCGACGACGCGCGGGATGAGCATGGAGACGGGCTGGCCGAGCATGGCGGCCTCTGCCTCGATGCCGCCGACGCCCCAGCCGAGCACGCCCAGGCCGTTGACCATGGTGGTGTGCGAGTCGGTGCCGACGCAGGTGTCCGGGTAGGCGCGGACGACGCCGTCAACTTCGCGGGTCATGACAGTGCGGGCCAGGTACTCGATGTTGACCTGGTGCACGATGCCGGTGCCCGGGGGGACAACCTTGAAGTCGTCGAATGCGGTCTGGCCCCAGCGCAGGAACTGGTAGCGCTCACCGTTGCGCTGGTATTCGATCTCCATGTTGCGCTCTAGTGCGCCGGAGTTGCCGAAGGCGTCAATCTGGACCGAGTGGTCAATGACCATTTCGGCCGGTGCCAAGGGGTTGACCCGCTTCGGGTCACCGCCGAGCTCCTTGACGGCCTCACGCATGGTGGCGAGGTCAACGACGCAGGGCACGCCGGTGAAGTCCTGCATGATCACGCGCGCCGGCGTGAACTGGATCTCGGTGTCGGGCTCGGAGCTGGGGTCCCAGCCTGCAAGCGCACGGACGTGGTCGGCCGTGATGTTGGCACCGTCCTCGGTCCTCAACAGGTTTTCAAGCAATACCTTGAGGCTGAACGGAAGGTTTTCTGCACCTTCGACGGAGTTCAACCGGAAAATTTCGTATTCGGTTCCGGCTACATTAAGTTTGCCTTTTGAACCGAAGCTGTCCACAATGCTCATCGCAGGACTCCTCTCGCAACAGTTTCATCTTTGTCGCGCCGCTGGACCCAAGCTAGTTAGGTCGGCCTAACTAATACAGGCATCAGTACATCGTGGTACTGATGCAGGTAAGAACGCAGGGAACGGCCGTTGCATGAACGCCAATTCATTGAGAGCAATTCACTAACGGCATTGTTGATGCAGCGCGACGACGGACTACTACGCCCATCCTAGTGGCATCACCGCTGGGGAGTCAGCAACGCCACAGTCTCCATGTGATGGGTGTGCGGGTAGAGGTCGAAGGCACGCAGACCGGCCATCCCCCAGCCGCCCTGCCGGAAGTAGCCGAGGTCCCGGGCAAACGACGCCGGGTCACAGGACACATAGGCGACGGCCCGGGGACCGGCGTCGATCAGCTGCTTGACCACGGCTTTGCCGGCACCGGCCCGCGGCGGGTCCAGGATCAGGGCATCGAAGTTGCGGGGTTTCTGCCGCAGCACCCGCTCCACGCGGCCCTGGACGATCTCCACTTGGGTGGCATCGTGCAGGTTCTTGCGTGCATCACGGCTGGTGCCGGGCGCACCCTCGACCGAGAGCACGGATCCGGTCACGCCCACGGCATCGGCCAGCGGTGCCGTGAACAGCCCGGCACCGGCGTACAGGTCCGCCACCACCGAACCCGGCGCGAGGTAGCCGCCGTCGTGCAGGAACCCGGTCACAGCACCGACGAGCGTCTCCGGGGCGTCCCTGTGGATCTGCCAGAAGCCGTCGCCGGTAACCCGATAGTCGTGGCCGGCCGCGGTCTCCTGGACATAGGTGCGGCCGCGCAGCTGCAGCACCTCGCCGGTGGCCGGGTCCAGGCTGGCCACCGAGACGTCGTCGGGGAATTGGGCCAGGATGACACCGAGCCGTTTGGACCGGGTTCCCGGGGCGGGCACGAGCAGCACGAGCGGCCGGGAGCCGTTCGCCGGGGCGGCGACCTCGATGCGGTCGATGCCCTGCAGGTCCATTTCCCAGAGCCGGAGTGCGTTGATGCCGTCCACGGCCAGCGGCATTTCGCGCACGGGCAGGATGGCGTCAGAGCGGTGGGCGTGCATGCCGAGCTTGCCCGCCGGCGTCACGGCGAAGCCGGCGCGGGTCCGCCAACCGAGGCCGGCCGCGGGGCCGGTACCGGCCGGCACGCCCGTCCCGGTAGCCGTGCCGACGGCTTCGACGTCGGCACGGAGTTCGACGCCGGCCAGCCGCTTGAGCTGTTCGGCCAGGACGTCCGCCTTGAGGCTGCGCTGGCGGGGCAGCGAAATATGGCCCAGTTCGGCGCCGCCGACGGGTGCATGCCGGTGCGACCAGGAGCGCGCCGAATCCGCGAGGTCCCAGAAGTGCGGGACGCGGTCCGGGGAGGATTCCAGGACCTCCACCACATCAGCGCGCCAGAATTTGGCGGACGGGCCGTCGTCGGTGAGCCGGACCCGGACCTTCTCGCCGGGAATGCCGTGCCGGACGAACACGACGCGTCCCTCATGCCGGGCCACGCAGTGCCCGCCGTGGGCGACGGGTCCGACGTCGACGACGAGGTCGGCGTGGGTGTGGGTCCGGGTGTCGGGGGTCATTGGATATCCTGCATGTTCTTGGCTTCTTCGGACGATTTCAGCTGCCACGGCACACTGGCCACCATGACCCCGGGCTCGAAGTGCAGCCGGGTCTTGATGCGCAGCGCGGTCTGGTTGTGGACCAGCTGCTCCCACCATTTGCCCACGACGTACTCGGGGATGTAGACCACGATCAGGTCGCGGGGCGAATCGCGGCGCATGTTCTTGATGTACTCCATGATCGGAGTCACGGTTTCGCGGAACGGGCTGGCAAGCACGGTCAGGGGGACCGGGATTTCGAGTTTCTCCCAGTCCGCGACAGTCGCCTCGGTCTCCTCCGGGCTGATGTCCACGGTGATGGCGTCCAGCCGCGAGGGGCGTGAGGCCCGGGCGTAGGCAAGGGCGCGCAGCACCGGTTTGCGCACGTGCGAGACGAGCAGCACGGCGTGCACCCGGGTGGGCAGGGCACGCGGCGAGGAGTCCTCGTCCACGGCGAGTTCCTTGGCCACGTTGTCATAGTGCGCCCGGATGCTCCACATGATCAGGAACAGCACGAACATTGCCAGCAGCGCGATCCAGGCGCCCTGCGAGAATTTGGTGATCAGGACGATCACCAGGACCAGGCCGGTCATCCCGAAGCCCACGGTGTTGATGGTCCGGGACTTGATGATCCGCAGCCGCACGGCGGGGTCCTTGGAGAGTTTCAGTTCCCGGCCCCAGTGCCGGATCATGCCCAGCTGGCTCATGGTGAAGGAGATGAAGACGCCCACGATGTAGAGCTGGATGAGCTTTGTGACGTCGGCATCGAAGGCGATGATCAGCACCAGGGCGCCTGCCGCCAGGGCCAGGACGCCGTTGCTGAAGGCCAGCCGGTCCCCACGGGTGCGCAGCTGGCGCGGCAGGTAGCCGTCCTGCGCCAGGATCGAGCCGAGCACCGGGAAGCCGTTGAACGCGGTGTTGGAGGCGAACACGAGGATGACGCCGGTGGCGGCCACCACGATGTAGAACGGGATGGACCCCCCGCCGAAGACGGTCTGCGCGATCTGGCTGATGGCCGGGTTCTGGATGTAGCCCTCCTCCAACGGCTTGCCGTTCAGGAGGAACTCCGTGGCCGGATCCTGCACGATGTGCACCTTGGTGGCGTTGGCCAGGTAAATGATGCCGGCGAGCATGGCGGAGGCGATCACACCGAGCAGCAGCAGCGTGGTGGCGGCGTTCTTGCTCTTGGGCTTCTGGAAGTTGGGCACGCCGTTGCTGATGGCCTCGACGCCGGTCAGGGCCGCGGCGCCCGATGAGAAGGCCCGCAGCAGCAGGAACGCGCCGGCCAGCCCGACGAGTCCTTCGTCGAAGCCCGGCTCCGGCACGATCGTGAACGCCGCCGACGGCGCCTGCCCCAGCTGCCCGGTCACGGCCTGGAAGACCCCGACGGCGGTCATGCCCAGGATGGACGCCATGAAGATGTAGGTCGGCACCGCGAAGACGCTGCCGGCTTCCCGGATGCCGCGCAGGTTCACGAGGGCCAGGATCACGACGCCGATAGTGGCGATCGCGGCCTGCTGCCCGTGCAGGGAAGGCACAGCGGTGGTCAGGTAGGTCGCGGCCGAGGACATGGACACGGCCACGGTCAGCACATAGTCGACCAGCAGCGCGGAGGCTACGGTCAGGCCCGCATACTTGCCCAGGTTCACGTTGGCGATCTCGTAGTCGCCGCCGCCGGAGGGGTAGGCGTGGACGTTCTGGCGGTAGGAGGCCACCACGGTCAAGAGCACCACCATGACGGCGAGCCCGACCAGCGGCGAGACGGCCACGGCACTTACACCGGCCAGGGCCAGCGTGAGGAGGATTTCATCCGGCGCATACGCCACGGAGGACAGTGCGTCCGAGGCGAAAATGGGGAGCGCGATCCGCTTCGGCAAGAGGGTGTGGGCCAGACGGTCGTTCCGGAAGGGCTTGCCTACCAGCACCCGCTTCACGGCATTGAAAATTGTCAGCACCACACAAAACTAGTCTGATTCGGACGCGATGTCATGACGGCGAAGTTGGCGCGCACAGGAACCTCGCCCGGGCCCCCGTGGCCGTGGCCTTCCGCCGCCGCGTGGCCGGTAGAGTTTTACGCAGTATCTGACGTAAGAACCAACAGGAGGCCCATGTGGCGCACTTCGTGATCATGGGTTGTGGCCGTGTCGGGTCAACCCTGGCACACACGCTCGAGGACGCAGGCCATTCCGTGGCCATCATCGACCAGGACGACCGCGCCTTCCGGCGGCTCCGGGCAGGGTTTTCCGGCCGGAAGGTCACGGGAGTCGGGTTTGACCGGGAGACGATGAAGCGGGCCGGCGTCGAGGAAGCCTACGCCTTCGCCGCCGTCTCCAGCGGCGACAACTCCAACATCCTCGCCACCCGGGTGGCGCGGGAGACCTTCCACGTTCCTCATGTGGTGGCCAGGATCTATGATCCGGGCCGCGCCGAAATCTACCAGCGCCTCGGCATTCCCACGGTCGCCGCGGTGCGCTGGAGCGCCGACCAGGTGCTGCGCCGCATTCTGCCCGAACAGCACATCGCCGGCGACTACCGGGAGCCCTCGGGCCGGCTGGTCCTCGCCGAAGTGGACCTCAACCCCGACTGGATCGGGCACCCGGTCTCCTCGATCGAGAAGGCGGCGGGCATCCGCGTCGCGTACCTGACCCGGTTCGGCGAGGGCATGCTGCCCGCTGCCGGCACGTCCTATCAGGACGGGGACACCGTCCACGCCATGCTGAACGTGGACCGGAGCTCCGAGATCGGCCACATTCTCGCCAAATCCCCCGCCAAGGAGTCCTAAGTGAAAGTCGTCATCGTCGGTGCCGGAAGCGTCGGTTCCTCGATCGCCCGCGAGCTGCTGGCCCACAAGCACGAAATCCTGCTGATCGACGAGAAGCCCGAGGTCATCGGCCGCAGCGGCCTGCGCGGCGCGCACTGGCTGGTCGGCGATGCCTGCGAGCTGAGCACGCTGCAGGACGCCAAACTTGAGGACGCCGACGTCGTGGTCTCCGCCACCGGTGACGACAAGGTCAACCTGGTGGTCTCCCTGCTGGCCAAGACGGAATTCGGCGTCGGGCGGACCGTCGGCCGGGTCAACAACCCCAAGAACGACTGGATGTTCGACGACTCCTGGGGCGTCGACGTCGCGGTCAACACCCCGCAGCTCATGACCGCCCTCGTGGAGGAGGCGGTGGAGATCGGTGACCTCGTCCGGCTGCTGACGCTTCAGACCGGGGTGTCATCGCTGGTGGAGTTCACGGTTCCGCACGACTCCCATGTGATCGGCCTGACCGTGGGCGATGTCCAGTGGCCCGAGGACTCCACCCTCGTGGCGATCCTGCGGGACCAGGCGCCCATCACGCCGAGCCGGGACGACGTGATCGACGGCGGCGACGAACTGTTCTTTGTGACCACGATCGCGGCCGAGGACGAACTCCGCGCCCTGCTGGCACCGGAATCCCCGCTCGAGGACCAGCACCCCGTGACCTCGGACAAGCACGGCCACGGCACCCAGCCGGCCGAGGACGACGGCTTCGAAGGCTAACCCCTCCTTAACCTACAGATGCGCTGTCAGTTGTGGTCGTTCCCAGGGGCTGGGAACGACCACAACTGGCAGCGCATCGGGTTAGTTGGCCTCTTTGGCCTCGGCAGGCACCCGGGCGGGCCGGGTCAGCAGCCAGGCAATCCAGACGCCGAGGATGTAGAGCGGGGCTCCCATGAGAAGCCGGGTGGTGGCCAGGGCAGCGAGGCCCTGCTCCCCCATGAAGTAGAGCGGCACCTGCACCACCAGCCGGAGAACCAGGACGGCAACAATCACCCACGTGCCGATCGAGTACGCCTTGACCCGCTTCGGGTCCTTGCGCCATTCCAGGCCCTCGTTGCGGATGAAGCCGAAGAGCAAGCCGGCGATCGGCCAGCGCACGGCCACGGAGATGGACATCGCCAGGATGTAGCCGAGGTTGGCAAAAAAACCCAGGACGTAGAAGTTCTCTGCCTTGCCCGTTGAGGTGGCCAGCCATGCGGAGAGTCCGACGCCGATGAAACCGGCCAGCGCCTGGGTCAGCGGCTTGCGCTGGACCAGCCGGGCCACGGTGAAGACGGCGGCCACCGCCAGCGCCGCGATAACGGCCACTGTCAGGTTTTCCCTGTCGATGGTGAACGCAATCAGGAAGACGAGACCCGGCAGGATGCTCTCTGCGATGCCCTGGATGCCGCCGGCGCTCTTGAGCACGTCAATGTTGCCGCTGCTCGAGCGGTGCAGGCCGGCCTTAGCGGCATAGTCCTCGGCCAACTGGGCGACCGTCGGCTGGGAAGTGATGGCCTGGGAACTGGTGGGCTGGGACGCAGCCGGCCGGGCACCTGCAGGTGCGGAACTGTCCCGGGTTGCCGCCGCGGCTTCCCCCGGTTCCGGCTGGCCTGTGTGCTGTTGTGACCGGTCCTGTTGCGACAGGTCCTGTTGTGACAGGTCCGGGCGGGCCCGCTCGGGATGTTCGGGCAAAGTCATTGCTCCTCCTGGCGGGAGAGTATTTCGTAGCGGGGATTGAAGATCGTGGGCAGCCCGTCGCGCATGGTGACCATGCCCTCGAGCCGAAGCTCAGTGCCGGCGTCAACTCCGGGTATCCGGCGCCGGCCCAGCCACACGACGCGCAGCCGCTCCTTGGGCCCTGCCGGCCGCTGGCGCTGCGCACTTGGACTCACCTTGGGCGTGGCCACGCCGTTGCCGGGCAGGCTGTTGGCGGTTCCGGCACCTTTGCCGCCCTGGGCCTTGCCACCCTGGGCACCGAAGGGCAGGAGGCGGGTGACGGGAGGGGGCGCCTCATGATCGATCAGGATCGCGATGAAGGATGCCACCTGGCTGGCGGGCACGTACGTGACCGACTCGATGAAGCCGTGGCACAACACCCGCCCGCGGTCCGGCAGGTCCCGGACGGACATGGCGGCCGTTTTTTTGCCGGCGGCATCAGCCAATCTGGGTTATCTCCGGTCCGCGTTCGGGCTGTCCGAATTCCGGGGCGGCCTGCGGCGACGGTGCGGCGGCGGTGTCCTTGGGCAGGCGCAGCTGCAGCAAGTCACGCGGCGGCATGGGGTTCTCGCCGCGGACGACGACGATCTGCCGGAACAGCCCTTCGAGTCCGGCCGCAGCGTCGCGGTCCAGTGCCGCCTCGCCGCCGAAAACGCCGCGGAGGAACCAGCGCGGACCGTCGACGCCGATGAAGCGGGCCACGCGGTACCCCTGGCTGCCGTCCGCCGCTCCGGCGGGCAGCTTCGCGACGAGCTCGGTGCCGAAGCTGCCCTCGACCTCCTCGATCTGGCCGCCCTGGCTGCCGACCGACTGGCCGATCTGTTCGCGGATTTCGTCCCAGAGGCCCTCGGATCGGGGGGCGGCGAAGGCCTGCAGCTGCAGGCTGGAACCCTCCAGGTCCATGGTGACGGCGACGACGCGCTGGCTCGCCTCTTCAACTTCCAGGCGAAGCTGGAGTCCCTCGCGGGGGGCGATCAGGAGCGCGCCCAGGTCCACATACCCGTCCTGGCTCTCAATTTCCGAGACGTCGAAGGGGCCGGTCGCGGCCCGGCCGGCGGTTTTGGCGTCGTTCCCGGCCGGCGTCCCGGCGCCGTCAATAGCAGCATCCGCGGCCTCGACGGGCTCTGTCGACTGCTCCTGTTTGGCTTTCCTGCCGCGCCCAAAAACCATGGGGGTTGTCTCCTTCAGTTGTGATCCTGTGCCGCCGCCTGCGCGGTCCTGGCGCCTGTCCGCGTGGCTGCCCGCTACCCTGCGGCCGCCTGCTCAATACTCCCTGCACCGCTCACGCGCCGCTGCTCTTGCCTGGGTGCCTGTCTCGCTGCAGTGATGGTGTTGCTTCCGTGCTGATGTTCTTAAGTGCCGATGCTGTTAAGTGCTTGTGTTCTTCAGTGCTGGTGTTCTTCAGTGCCTGAGTTAATTCAACGTGTGCGGCGTTGAAAATCCCCGATTGCCCCAGCGCCCGATTACCCAGCGCCCGATTACCCCAGCGACCAAGGACCCGGAATCAGGCCGGTCCGCCGAAACCGCCGGTGGAACCGAAGCCGCCCCCGCCGCGGACCGAGCCGTCGAGCTCCTCGACCGGAAGGAACCTCGCATACTCCACGCGCTGAATGACCATCTGTGCAATTCTATCGCCGCGCCGCAGCTCGATCGCCTCGTCCCGGTCCGTATTGAGCAGTGTCACCGCGATTTCTCCGCGGTAGCCGGCGTCCACAGTGCCGGGGGCGTTCACGACCGTCAGTCCGTGCTTCGTGGCCAGGCCCGACCTGGGGTGGATGAGCGCAACGAAACCATCCGGGAGCGCAATGGCGACTCCGGTCGGAACGAGGCGGCGCTCCCCCGGCGCGAGGACGACGTCCTCGCGGGCGCGAAGGTCCGCGCCGGCGTCGCCCGGGTGCGCATACGACGGCGGCTCAAGCCCGTCGTCGAGCATTTTCAGCTGTACCGTCAAAGTGGGCGTTCCGTAGGCTGCGTCGCCGGCCGCGGAGGCGGCAGTGGCGACGGCGGTGTTTTCTTCAGTCACAGTCCCTCACTCTAACGCCCGCACGGAACATCGACCTAGCCATGGCCGGCCGCTCACGCATGCAGCCCCCAGCATCCACGGAGGACGGACACGGCGCTCAAGCGGCGTTCCAAGCGGAGGCGGCAGACGCCTTGAAGCGGGGTCGGGACCGGACCCTGGCCCGAGATGAAATACCCAGCTAAAGATGAAAAGCTGTCCTTATGCCCGAATCCAGCGCAGCTGCGCCTGCCCCGAAGAGCGCCCCGAGCGGCTCCACCGTCCTTTACGCCGAGAAGCTCTGGCCGAACTTCTGGATTTGGCTGGTGTCGGTGTTGTTCTCCAGCGCTGGGATCCTCATGCTGGCGCCCATCAGCATCTGGGCCGGCATTACCGCCGCGATCGTGATCTTCGTCGTCATCTGCGTGCTGCTGGTGCTGTCCACCCCGTCGATCACCGTCACCAGGACCACGTTGACGGTGGGCAGGGCCACGATCGAACGCGGGTTCTTGGGCAAGGTCACCGCTTTCCGGGGCAAGGAGGCCACTGCGGAACGGGGAACGCGTCTCAATGGGCTGGCGTTTCTGTGTATCCGCGGCTGGGTGGATCCGGTAGTCCGGATCGAGATCGAGGACCCTTCGGATCGCACCCCGTACTGGCTCACATCCACCCGGTACCCGGAGCAACTGATCGCCGCGCTCAGCTCCTAGTTCCTTGCCTAGCCCTCGCAATCCTTGCAGTACTTGAGGCCGTCCTTTTCGCGGGCAATCTGCGAACGGTGGCGGACCAGGAAGCACGAGGCACAGGTGAATTCGTCTGCCTGGGCGGGCAGGACACGGACCAGCAGTTCCTCCCCGGACAAGTCAGCGCCGGGAAGTTCGTAGCCTTCGGCAAGGTCGGACTCGTCTTCATCCACCACGGCGGAAGGCTTCTCAGTACGCCGCACCTTTAGGGCCTCAATGGAATCCTCGCTGAGGTCTTCTTCGGTCTTACGCGGCGCATCGTAATCGGTCGCCATTATTTGTTGCTCACACTCCGCATTCGTTCGGTTGGTTCGCCGCCCCAGGATGGCCCCACCAGGATGGTAACCCTGGGCCCCCGGGAGCGGTTCACCGATGTCAACGCCGGACATGCGGTTTTTGTGCCCGGTGTCGGGTCATTTTTGCTTAAGCGCCCCCCGAATGCCAGAGCCCACGGGTCCCCTCCCTGCGATCTTTTCCGCGAAGCGGCCAAAACCGGCGAAAAGTCGCGGAATGTCGCGGAAAATCACGGCGCGCCAGCCGTCCTAACCCGAAATGTGTCCCGCTGGTGGCAGAGTTTCGATTGTTAGTAATGCCAGGGTGGAGGATTTGTATGCAGGATCTACGGCTTGTAGGCGTCCACGACGACGGAGAGCATCTCCTGTTGAGTGGCACCGGCGGCGAGATGTTCCAGCTGCCGATCGATGAAGCACTTCGGGTGGCTGCCAGCCGGACGGCGGCGAAGACCACGTCCAGCGCGGCCGCACCTCCCATTGCCATGTCTCCGCGCGACATCCAGACCAGGATCCGCAACGGGGCAACCGCCGCCGAAGTGGCGGAACTGTCCGGTATCCCGCTGGAGAAAGTCCAGCGCTATGAGGGTCCGGTCCTCGCCGAACGCGAGTACATCGCCCAGCAGGCCCGCAAAGTGGAAGTGGCCTCGCCCGGCCCGGGCCAGGACCTCTTCCGGTCAGTGTTCGGTGACAACCCGGCATCCCTCAACGACATGGTCGAACACCGCCTGCGGGCTTACGGCGTCGAGCCATCAACGCTGGAGTGGGACTCCTGGCGGCGTCCCGACGGCAGCTGGAACGTGGTGGCCCGCTTCGAGCCCAAGCCCGGCGGTCCGGCCGGCATCGGCGAGGAGCCGCCGGCCATGTGGACCTTCCATCCCGCCCGGAAATCCCTGCACAATGCCAACCGCTGGGCCCAGCAGCTGAGCGAGCTTGAGCCGCTCGAAGGCCCCGTGCCGACCCGGCGCCTTACGGCCGTCTCCGACCGGCCCTTCGACTTCGAAACCGACGCTGAGGCCGCAGCCCGAACAGCGACCGGACAGCACAGCATCATTCACCAGATGCTGCTTCAGCAGGACAGGATCCACCAGGAACAGGACGCCGACGGGCTGCTGGACATGCTGCGTTCCCGCCGCGGCCAGCGCATTGGAGTGGACGAAGACGCGGACGACGCCCTCGCCATGCTCATGGCCGCGGGAGTCCCCGCAGCCCACCCCCGCCCGGCAGAAGTGCCCGAGGCGCCCGAAGATCCGCAGCCGACGGAACCGGAATCGGCCTCCGAAACCGCCGGGACTGACGGCTCCGATCCCGCCGACGCCGACCCCGCGCAGGCCGAAGTTCCGGCCGCGGAGGCCGCGCCGTCGGACACCGATGCCTTCACGCGGCGACGCGACGGCAGGCCGTCCATGATGTCCCGGCTGACGCTCGCACCGCGCCTCCCGGAGGAAGATGATGCCCTGAAACTGCACGACGGCGTCAGCACCGAGACGCGGGAAGTCACCATCGCGGCCTCGCAATTGCGTCCGGCGGGCAAGGGCCCCACCGCGAGCCCGGGCCTGGATGAACTGATCGGCGGCGGAACGTCCCGGCGCCAGCACCGCGAGTCCAACGCCGCCGGCCGGAATGAAACCGGCACCGACCAGCCCGAACGCCAGCCAACCAAGCCGAAGCGCTCAAGCGTTCCCAGCTGGGACGAAATCGTCTTCGGAACCCGGAACGACCAATAAGGCTGCGGGCACCACTGCTCTGGGAACGGCAGCAAGACGGCCGCTTAGCCGGGGCTTCCTGCCCGGACCATCAGCGCCGGGGCGCCCTCTTGCCGTCGGCCTGGAAGCACAGCAGGGGTACTTCCCGCTCGGCCTTCGTCAGGGACCCGTGCTGGCCCACAACTTCCAAGGCAGTGGGCCTGACCCTGCGCGTGTCGTAAAGCGCCAGGGAATCCCGCGCCGCGATCATGACATCGCCGATCCGATGGAAGGCCTCGGCCCGCACGTCGCCGAACAACCCGCCCGCGATCGCTTCCCCGCGGGTGAAGGCCCAAATCCTGTCCCCAAAACGGGACCGCCAGTTCGCCAGCAGGCGGGCGCGGGCGCCGTCGTCGTTTCCATCCTCGAGATACAGGTGGACCATCCGCGGCTCCCCGGCGGTGTGCCGCACCCCGGCAAGGAGCGCAGGCTCCGCGGAGTAGTCGATCCGCTGCGACTCGGGAACATCGACCATGCCGTGGTCTGCAGTCAGCAACACGGTGGTGCCCGGCGGCAGGGTGGCGTTCAACCGGCGCACTGTGGCATCGAGCTCCTCGAGCTGGTGCTCCCACTGGGGTGACTGGCAGCCGTGGCGGTGCCCGGCCTTGTCGAGCTCATTGACGTAGAAGTACATCAGCGAGGGCCCCGGGCCGGCCATGGCCTCCGCGGCTGACTCGGTCCGGGCGTGGGACGTGGTTCCGGTGATGAAGCGGCCCCCGCGCAGCGCGGCCTCGGTCATGGCCGAGGTGCTGAACTGCGGGAGGCTGACGGTGGTGACTTCGACGTGGCCTGCGGCCCGTTCGAAGACGGTGGGGAACGGCTGCCACGTCCGCGGGTCCACGCCGGTGTCCCAGTTCCCAAGCATGTTCACAACCCGGTCCTGGTCCGGATCCAGGACGTCATAGCCCACCATGCCGTGCTGGCCGGCCGAGAGTCCGGTGCCAAAGCTCGCGAGGGAAGCCGCGGTGGTGGACGGGAACGCCGAGTCCAGCGACACGGGCACCTGCCCCTGGCTTGCCTGCTGGATTCCGCGTAGGAAGGGGGTGTGGGCGATCTTCTGCTTCAACAGGTTCCGGCCCAGCCCGTCGGCCAGCACCACGCACACCTTCTTGGCGGCCGGAAGGTTCAGTTTGTTCTCGAAGCCCGGGACTCCCAGGCTTGCCGCGGCGCTGGTCAGGACCTCGGCGATGGACCGCTGTCCGAACGCCGGGGCGGGCGGCAGCGGGGACGTACCTGCTGACAACGGCACGGGCGAGGCGACACCGGCGGCTGCCGGGGAGGAAGTGACTACAGGTTCTGGCAGCTGATCTTGCGCGGTCTCAGGCTGGCGGACGTGGGCCATGTCAGCGCTGGTGGCCGCGGCTGAGCCGGTTTCCGAACACGCCCATCCGCGGGCGGGGCGGCAAGCCGGGCCCGTTGTGCGGGACCGGGGCCGCGGAGCCGGTGTTCACGGCCCGCAGGGCGCGGGCGAAGAGCTTGGCGTCCTGCACGGCCTGCAGACCGTCCGCCTCAGCGCTGATCCGCAGGACGATGTCTTCCTGCGCGATGGTGCCGCTGTAGCCATGATCGGCCTCGCACTGCGGATCTCCGCAGCTGGCCGGACCCATGTCGAGGCGCTGGCCGCCGGACCAGGCAATGGACAGCGTCAGCTCCCGGACCGGGTCAGAGGGCTTGTAGTCCTGCGGCTGGGCGTAGACATAGCTCAAGACCACGGAGCGGATCTGGGTCACCGGGACGGACTCAGTCGACACCTGGGCGACCGTCTGTTCGCCGGCTTCATCGAGCTGTTGGTCGTCGACGTGGGTGATGACCAACATGTCCTCGGTCAACACCAGGACCGTAATGTGGCGGCGGACCTCGGCGCGGTCGAAGTGGGTCTCAAGATGAACCAGGTGGGCCACGCAGTCGCGGCCGTCCAGCGCATCGGCTACGACGTCGGCCACGAGCCGGGGGTAGAAACCGGCCTGCTGGAGGGACCCTTCCAGGCTCTGGCCCTGCGCACTGTGGTCATGGAGCCCGTGGTGGTGCGCGGTCTGGCGTCCGGGGGCGGTCGCCAGGGGCTTGGGTGTTGGAGACTGGGAGCTCATAGTCTCCATTTTCACAGATCGGCTGGGGACTTGCTAACTGCCCGGCCCGGAACGCGGGTTGGGGCCGGGGACCAACCGGCCTAACTGCGCATCGCCCGGCGTGCGCTGTCGGTGCGTTGGGCGGCGTTTGCGATCCTGACGTCGGCGGCAAGGATCGAGGCGCCGTCGGGCCCGGCGAGGACGGGGTTGAAGTCAACCAGGGCGATCTCCGGATGGTTGTCCTTGAGCCTGGTGAGGCGGGCGGCGAGATCCTCCAGTGCGGTGACATCAACGGCCGGCAGGCCCTGGTAGCCGAAGAGCTTCCGCGACGCCCGGGGCGCCCGGATGAAGTCGTGGACGTCGGAGCCGGAGAGCGGCGGCACACGGTGCGCCCAGTCATCGAGCAGGTTCACGGCGTCGCCGGCCAGGCCGAAGGAGATCACCGGCCCCAGCAGCGGGTCTTCGATGGCCCGGAAGGTGCACGCCTGCCCCACAGGCATCATCGTCTGCACTTCCAGGGACGGAGAGCCGTACCGCTCGAGCGACTTGCGCATTTGCAGCACGTTGAGCCGCAGTGAATCGGCGTCCTGGATGTCCAGCCGCACGCCGCCGAGATCCAGCCGGTGCCGCAGGGCGGGGTCCGTGGTCTTCAGGGCCACCGGCCAGCCGAGCGGCCCGGCCGCTGCCACGGCCTCCTCCGCCGTCTCGAACCCCACGGACGGGACCACCCGGATGCCGTAGTGGCCCAGCAGCCGCGCGGCCGTGGCCTGGTCCAGCCGGACCAGCTGCTCACCGCCCACGTTGTGCAGCAGCTGTTCCAGGTCCTCCCGGGCAGCGTCCGGGTGGCAGCCCTCGGGTTCGACGAACAGGCCCTGGTCCCGGTCCAGCCACTGGGCGTACCGCACGACGGCGGCCAAAGCCGCCACCGCCGCCCCCGGGTTGGAGTAGCACGGAACCGGCGGGGCGGGCACGGACCCGTCTGGCTGCTCCGCCTCCGCACCGACCATGCCCTCGACATAGATGGACGGGTCAAGGATTCCGCTGAAAGCTGCCACCACCGGTTTGCCGGCCGCCGCCGAACATTCAGCCAGCACACCGGCGATCTTTTCAACCGTGAGACCGTGCGCCGGAAGCAGCGCCACCACCGCCGCATGAACGGTGTCGGCAGTCAGGATTTCCTGCAGGCTCCGCCGCAGGGCCGGCAGTGCCCGGGACATGCCCGCATCAAGGTCAAGGTCCCCAACGATCCGTTCCACTCCGAGCCCCTGCCGGGCGGCGCTGTCCGCGACCACCTTGCCCAGTGCCCGGGAGTTGCTGAAGACCGCGATTCCCGGGCCTCCCGGCAGCGGCTGGCTCGACACGATCTGGGCGACGTCCATGAGCTCTTCGATGGTCTCGACCCGGATCACCCCGGCCTGGCGCATCATGGCGTCCAGCGCTTCCGCAGGCGCCTGGGTGGTGCGGACGGCATGCCCGGGCGGCAGGTTCAGGCCCATGGCGTCGGACTTGGCCACAATCACGGGCTTGGTCCGGGCCAGGCGGCGGGCCAGCCGGGAGAACTTGCGCGGATTGCCGATCGATTCCAGGTACAGGCCCACCGCCGTGGTGTCGGCGTCGTCCTCCCAGTACTGCATCATGTCGTTGCCGGAGACGTCAGCGCGGTTCCCGGCGGAGAGGAAGGTCGAGAGGCCGACCCGGCGGCGGCTGGAGGCGGCGTAGAGGGAGACACCGATCGCGGCCGACTGGCTGAACAAACCCAGGCCGCCGCGGCGGGCCAGGGCCGGTGCCATCGAGGCGTTGAGGGACACGGCCGGGTTGGTGTTGACGATGCCAAGGGACGCCGGACCGATCACGCGCATGCCGTTGGCGCGGGCCTGCCGCACGAGTTCGCGCTGGCGGGCGAGGCCGCGTTCGCCGTCGTCCGCGTACCCGGCGGTGGCCACCACGATCCCCTTCACCCCGGCGGCCGCGCATTCCTGGACCACCTTGGGGACCTCGTCGTACGGGACCGCAATAATGGCGAGCGTGACCGGGCCGGGGACCTCGGAGAGCCGGGCGAAGGAGAGCATGCCGGCGAGTTCCAGGGCTTCCGGGTTGATCGCATAGACCGGGCCGTTGAACCCGCCTTCGATGACGTGTTCGAGGAGCTGGTATCCCACTTTGCCCCATTTGCGGCTGGCGCCGATCACTGCGACCGATGCGGGGGCGAGCAGCTCCTGGATGCTGCGTGCTTCGGCGCGGTGCTCACGGGATTCCATCACGGCCCGGGACTTGTCGGTGGGGTCGATGTTGAACTCAAGGCTGACCACGCCGTCGTCAAAATGGCGTTTGACGTCGTAGCCGGCATCGGAGAACACCATGAGCATCTTGCGGTTCTCCGGGAGCACCTCGGCGCTGAATTTCCGGATCCCGTTCTCGCGGGCGGCCGCGGCGAGGTGTTCGAGCAGGATGGAGCCGATGCCCCGGCCCTGGTGGGCGTCGGCAATGTTGAAGGCGACCTCGGCCTCCGCCGGGTCGTCGAGCCGGTCATACCGGCCGATGCCGAGGATCTCGCCGCCGATGGTGATCACGAGGGCCACCCGGTCCTTGAAGTCCACCTCGGTGAAGCGCTTGAGTTCCTTGGCGGACAGCTTGGACTTGAAGGCGAAGAAGCGCATGTAGATGGACTTCTGGGACTGGCCCACGTGAAAGGCCTGGACAGCGTCGGCATCGGAGGGGTGGATGGGCCGGACATGCGCTGTGCCACCATCGCGCAGGACAACATCGGCTTCCCAATATTCCGGATATACGCCGTCCGCGGGCTGATCCACCATAGGCTTAGCCTAGTCATAAACTTACGCAGTACCCGTTCAGCACTCCCTCAGAAGGACCCACCAGCCTTATGGCACGCCGCCAAACCACGCCCCCGGCAGGGGAAGCAAACCAGGATTTCACCGAAAACATCGTTGATATCGATGTCACGTCCGAGATGGAAGGCTCGTTCCTCGAGTACGCCTATTCGGTGATCTACTCGCGGGCCCTCCCGGACGCCCGCGACGGGTTGAAGCCCGTGCAGCGCCGCATTCTGTACATGATGTCCGACATGGGGCTGCGCCCGGACCGCGGCCACGTCAAGAGCGCCCGCGTGGTGGGCGAGGTCATGGGCAAGCTGCACCCGCACGGCGACGCCGCGATCTACGACGCCATGGTGCGCATGGCCCAGGACTTCTCCCTGCGGCTGCCGCTGATCGACGGACACGGCAACTTCGGTTCGCTCGACGACGGTCCCGCGGCCCCCCGCTACACGGAGGCCCGGCTGGCGGCCGCAGCCCTGACCCTCACGGACCACCTCGACGAGGACGTCGTCGACTTCGTTCCCAACTACGACAATCAGCTGACCCAGCCCGATGTGCTGCCGGCCGCGTTCCCGAACCTGCTGGTCAACGGCGCCACGGGCATCGCCGTCGGCATGGCCACCAATATGGCCCCGCACAACCTCGTGGAAGTCATCTCCGCCGCCCGGCACCTGATCGACAACCCGGAGGCCACGCTCGAGGACATCATGAGGTTCGTCCCGGGACCGGACCTGCCCACGGGCGGCCGGATTGTGGGCCTGGACGGCATCCGGGACGCCTACGCCACAGGCCGCGGCTCCTTCAAGACCCGGGCAAAGGTGGACATCGAGCAGCTCTCGGCCCGCCGCACCGGCCTGGTGGTCACCGAACTGCCGTACATGGTGGGCCCGGAAAAGGTCATCGAGAAGATCAAGGTCGCCGTCAACGGCAAGAAGCTCACCGGCATCAGCGACGTGGTGGACCTCACGGACCGCAAGCACGGCCTCCGCCTGGTCATTGAGCTCAAGAACGGTTTCAACCCCAATGCCGTGCTGCAGCAGCTCTACCGCTTCACCCCGATGGAGGACTCCTTCGGCATCAACAACGTCACGCTCGTGGACGGCCAGCCGCAGACCCTTGGGTTGCTCCAGCTGCTCTCGGTCTACGTGGACCACCGGATCAATGTCGTCCGGCGCCGCACCGCGTTCCGGCTGGGCAAGAAGAAAGACCGCCTCCACCTGGTCGAGGGCCTCCTGGTCGCGATCATGGACATCGACGAGGTCATCCAGATCATCCGGTCCTCCGATGAGGTTGCCGCGGCCCGGACCCGGCTGATGTCCATTTACGACCTCTCCGAAATCCAGGCCAACTACATCCTGGAACTGCGGCTGCGCCAGCTGACCAAGTATTCCCGGATCGAACTAGAGAAGGAGCAGGAAGAGCTCCGCCGGGAGATCGCCGAACTCGAAGCCATCCTGGGCTCCCCCGCGCTGCTCCGCGCCCTGGTATCGGATGAGCTCGGCGAGATCGCGGAGAAATACGGCACCCCGCGCCGGACCGTGCTGCTGGAATCCGAGGCCGTCTCCCCCACAGTGGCAGCCGCCGTGGGCGCCGCCACCGGAGCCAAGGGCAAGGCCGCGCCGCTGGCCCTTGAGATCGCGGACGATCCTTGCTGGGCCATCCTCACTGTTTCCGGGCAGATCGCCCGCACGGCAAACCAGGACAGCCTGGCCGAGGCCGGTCCGCGGACCCGGCACGATGTTTTCTCCTCCGTAGTCAAAACCACGGCCCGCGGCGAGATCGCGGCCGTGACCTCGCATGGCCGCATGCTGCGCCTGCAGGTCATGGACATGCCGGTGCTGCCGCCGACCTCGGGCACCCCGAACATGGCCGGCGGCGTACCGGCCAAGGACTTCATCACGCTCCTCAAGGGCGAGACGCTGGTGGCCTTCGCGCCGCTGGACCAGGTCCTGGCGATCGGAACCGTCCAGGGCGTGGTCAAGCGGGTGCAGCCGGACTATCCGCTGAACCGCGAGGACTGGGAAGTGATCGCGCTCAAGGACAAGGACACCGTTGTTGGCGTTGCGCCCGCCGGGTCCGACGACGTCGACCTCGTCTTCATCACGCGTCAAGCCCAGCTGCTGCGCTTCGCTGCCTCCGCCGTCCGCCCGCAGGGACGGACCGCGGGCGGCATGGCCGGCATCAAGCTGGCTGCCGGGGACCAGGTGATGTTCTTCGGGACCGCCAGCCCCGCTGACGCCGCCGCCGTCGTCGTGACGATCGCTGGGACCGACGGCGCCCTGCCAGGCACGGCACCGGGGGCTGCGAAGGTCACCGCGCTGGAGGAATATCCGGGCAAGGGCCGGGCCACGGCGGGCGTGCGTGCCCACCGGTTCCTCAAGGGCGAGGACACGCTGCTTCTCGGCTGGGCCGGCCACGGTCCGGCCAAGGCTTCCTCCCTGGCCGGTGTGGCGCGCTCACTCCCGGGCGAGCACGGCCGCCGCGACGGCTCCGGCATCCCGCTGTCCCAGGCCATCGACGCGATTGGACCAAGCATGGCATGGCCAGAGGAACCCGCCGCCGGGACGGACGCGTAGCCGCAAGGACCACGCGCAGCCGCAGGCATGTCGAAGCCCGGCCGGAATCGCTGTCGCGATCCGGCCGGGCTTCGCGTCCGGGCTTTTTGAGCCTCACTCCCGGGGCCTTGCTTACCAATCTGCTGGCGGCTGGGCCACCTTCGCTGGTGCTAGGACATGTGGTTGAGGCTCAGGATGTTGCCCTCGGTGTCCAGGAACCACGCGGCGGAGCTTCCGTCCGGAGTGGTGGCGATGCCGTTCTCAGTTTTTAGGCCCGGGAAATCGTATTCCTCGAAGACGACTCCCTTGGCGCGGAGTTCCGCAACGGCCGCCGGCAGGTCCTCGACCAGCCAGCCGATCTGTGTGTTCTTGGCTGTTCCGGCATTGGGCGTCTGGTACAGGAGGAACCCGGTCCCTCCGCCGCATTTGTACTGCAGGTTGTCCTCGGCGTCCGCGTTTTCGGGTTCGAGCCCGAGCTTATCGCGGTAGAAATCCCGTGCACGGGCGATGTCCGCTGCCGGTAACACTGCGCCGACTTGCTTGTCCTTGAGCATGGCTATTCCCTTTCCAGGCCCGCCCCCCGGGAGGAATAATACTCCTCCCGCCGCCCAAGTACCTGTGAGCCCGACAGCGGATTCCAGCGGCCTCCGGCCGCGTAGCCGGTACCTTCACGCGGCACTCTGTCATGCGGCATGATGTCCGCGTCGCAGGCGATCGTGCCTGCCCATCGGCGCAGCGCTCCCTGCGGGTTCCATGGCACGCAAGAAACGTCAGGACTGCACCCGGCATCGGCCGCCGCAACCTTTCGGGATGCCAGGCGGAACAAATGCACCTACACTGCAGGAATGCCTATCACTCCTGATACCAAGGACTGGACCTGGGTCCTTTCACGGCCCTGCCCCGAGTGCGGTTTCGATGCCTCCGCCGCGACTCCCGCCACCGCTCCCGGGATAGTCACGAGCATGCTCCCGCGGTGGCGGGCTGCCCTCCGACGGCCGGACGCTTCGGAACGCCCCAATGAGGTCACGTGGTCCGTCCTCGAGTACGGGTGCCACGTCCGGGACGTTTTCACGCTCTTCGATCACCGTCTGTCCCTCATGCTGACCGAGGACGACGCCCGGTTCGATGACTGGGACCAGGACAAAACGGCAATCGAGCAGGACTACACCAACGCCGACCCAGCCGCGGTCGCCGTCGAGCTGACCGCCGAGGGCGAGCAAATTGCCGCGTCCTTCGCACGCGTCCCCGAGGAAGATTGGGGCCGAAAGGGGACCCGTAGCAACGGCTCGGTGTTCACTGTCCAGACCTTCGCGCAATACTTCCTGCACGACGTCGTCCATCACCTCCACGATGTGGACGGCTAACGCGGGGCGACTGGCACCTTCACCGCGAGGTTTGCGCCCTAACTAGCGGTCCCTGAAAACAGTCCCTACGAGCGCCTCCCTACCGCATCACCGGCTGGAGAACCTTGTCCCACGCCATGCTGCGGTTGACCGGCGCATAGCCCATCTTGATGTAGAGGGCGAGGGCTCCCGTGGGGTTTTCCGAATCGACATCCAGTGAGGCCACATCCATTCCCGCGGCGGCGAAGCGGCGCATGGCGTCGGCAAGGAGGACCTGGGCGATGCCACGGCCGCGGAACTCCCGCCGGACGCCCAGGAGCTCCGTGTAGCCCTCGCGGAAACCCCGGGTCTGGGCCCCCTCGGCGTCGTGGGTGGCCAGCTGGTAACCGGCCACCGTCCCGGTGGAACGGTCAAGTACGACGCCGCTCAGGTCCGGCCGGGCTTGTGGATCGTTCACCACAAAACCCCATGCTTCCACGTCCCGGGGCTCGCTGCCCCAGTGATCCCTGAATGCCGAGTTGTGCGCCAGCCGCACCGGCTCATGCAGCGCCGGCCCAAACGTCACGAGCTCCAGTTCGGGGTCCAGGACAGCCTCGGGCACCGCCTGGTTCAGCGGCCGGTGCATCTCGTTGTAGTAGCGGATAATTTCGTAGCCCGAACCGGCGAACAAGGCAGCCTGATGCTCGTGCTGCTGCTCCATGTAGAGCCGCAATCTCGGGCGCGGGACCGCCGCCGCTTCGCCGTCCGCCGCGCCGGCGTCCTCGGCGAAGCGGGCCCTGGTCCGCTGTTCCATCCAGCCCAGCAGTCCGGTGCCGATCCCGCTCCCCTGCCACTCGGGATCGACGCAGCCCGAGCCGTTCGCCTTGTCACCGTCGCGGTTCTTGGTGATCCGGGCGTACGCGCGGGCAACGCCCTCCGGATCGAAGCCGAGGATGGTGTTGGTCGCTACCGGGTTGTTCTTCGACTCCAGGATCTGTTCCAGATCCGCCCGGCGTTCAAACCAGACGGGTTGTTCGACGGCGGCCGTCCGGGCGATCAGCCCGGCCCACGCGTCGAGGTCGCGGTGCTCTGCTGCCCGCCAGAGGAGCCGGGGATCGAGCGCGGGCCGGGGCTGGAGCTCGTGGTTTCGGGTCATGCCAACAGGCTAACGGGCGGCCTACCCCCGCGCCAGCACGGCTGCGGGCGCCGGCCCGTCGCCCGCAGCGCCCGCGGCCACCGCAGCAGCCACGGCGTCGAGGTCCAGTCTGGTGTCAGCGGCGTCGACATCGTTCGGGTTGTGGGTGACAAGGACAACGGTCCGGTCGCGCAGCCCTTCCCGCAGTTCGGCGAGCATGAGCCTGCCTGACTCCGCGTCGAGGTGCGCCGTCGGTTCATCGAGCAGGATGACATCGGCCCCCGTCATGAGCGTGCGCGCAACGGCCAGGCGCGTACGCTCCCCGCCGCTGAGGAACGCCCCGCCCGGGCCGATCCGGGTGTCCAGGCCGTCCTCGAGCCGGGCCAGCACAGGACCGAGTCCGACCGCGTCCAGGGCCGCGCGCATCTGCTCTTCGCTTCCGGCCGGTGCAGTGACCCCCTCCGGCGCAGCCTTCCCGGCCGGCGCGGCCAGCAAAAGGTTGCCGCGGATGGTCGAGTCGAACAGGTGCGCCTCCTGCGGGCACCACGCGGCGCGGCCGCTGAGGTACAGGTGGCCGCCGGCCGCGGGCAGGAAGCCCAGGATCGCGGCCAGCAGGGTCGATTTGCCGGAGCCGGAGGCCCCGGTGACGGCCAGCCAGCGCCCCGGACCGGCCGCGGCCGTGAGTCCGGTAAAGACGTTGCCGCCGCCAGGCCACGCCACGGCGAGGTCCACCAGTTCGATTCCGGGCCCACCTCCGGGCCGCGAAGCCACAGGCACCAGCCCGCCGGCAGCGGCGCCGTCGCCCTCTGGTTCATCATTCGCGCGTGAGTCGAGGACCCCTGCCTCGCTGATCCGCCGCAGCACCGCGCGCAGCGCCGGGTATTGCCTCACGGCCGTGGTGATCGCCGCGTAGGGGTCCACCAGGGCAAGCTGCACGAGGACGACGACGGCGACCGTCGCCGGTTCGACGGCGCCGCTAAGGGCGAGCGGCGCGGCCAGCACGGCGGTGGCAAGCGCGGCCGCGGTGCAGGCCAGCACGGTCAGGGCCTGGCCGAGCCCTTCGGCCCATGCCGACCGCTGGGACGCGGCCGTCGCGGACCGATCGGCCCGGCTGATCGCATCAAGCACGGGGGCGCCCACGCCGTTCGCCTGGAGTTCCGCGCGGGCGTCCAAGGCAGCGGCCACGTCACGGAGCACGCCGGAGCGGAGCCTCTGTTCGGTGCCGGCAGACATCCGGTCGGCGGCCAACGCGAGCGCAGGGGCAACGACGATGCTCAGCACCGCTGCCGCGCCCACGGCGGGCAGCGCAGCGGGAATCAGCAGCCAGATCCCGCCCACAGCGGCCAAGGCGACAGCAACCGCAGTCACGGGCGGCAGCACGACGCGGGGCAGCAGCTCCCGCACAGTGTCGACGTCGTCCACCACTGTCCCCAGGACGTTGCCGCCCTGCAGGAGCCGGCGCAGGGACAGGGCCCGGCGGCTCAACGACTCCCACAGCCGGCCCCGGAGCCTGGTCAGGGCCGCGAACACCGCGTCGTGCAGCAGCAGCCGCTCGGCGTAGCGCAGGCCCGCCCGGCCGATGCCGAAGAACCGCACGCCGACAATCGCGGTGAGCAGGTACAGGATGGGCGGCTGTTCGCTGGCACGGATGATCAGCCAGCCGGACAGGCCGGCAAGGGCGACGGCGAACAGGGCAGCCAGCGTGCCGACGGCTCCGGCGGCGGAAAACCGGCCCGCCACAGGGGCCAGCAGGCGACGCAACTGGGCGGTGACCGAGCCGGCCGGGCCGGCCGCGCCTGCCGAGTCCGCGGCGGTCGCGGGCGCGGCGGCAGCCGCTGGACGGTTCGGCGTCGGGGTTTCGCTCGCATACAGCGACGGCGTCGGGTCCGGGGCGGCGTCGGGACCCGGGGCCGGACTCGAGCCTGACGTTCCAGCAAGCACGACGGAACCCGGCCGGATGGCCGCAGCCTGCACGCCAGTTTCTCCCCCGGCAGTTGCCGGCAGGGGCGTGACGCGATCCGGATACTCGACGCCGTGCTGCCCGCCGCCGTGCGGCGTCAGGGGCAGCGGCATCAGAGGCACGAGCGTGTCGGCAAGGTCCCGGGTGTGCCGGTCGTGCGCGACGAGCAGCACGGTGACGTGTCCCCGGAGTCCGGCGAGGGCACGATTGACCGTCGTGGCCGATCCCCGGTCCAGATGGGCGGTGGGTTCATCCAGGAGCAGTACGCTGGCGCCGGCCTCGATCCGCGCCAGCCCGCGGGCCAGCGCCACCCGCCGCAGCTCCCCCGGGCTCAGCTCGGCCGGGTGCTTGGCGGCCAGGTGCCCCGCGGCCACGGCCGCCAGGCACCGCTGCGCTGCCGCAACCCTTTCGGCGCCAGCCCGAGTGCGGGCGTCGGCGTCGCGTCCGTAGGCGGGAATGCCGAGATACAGGCGGATCTCATCCAGCACCGTGGAAGCCACCATGACGGGGTGCTGTGGCACCCAGGCGACGTCCGCCGTCGTGAGTCCTCCGATGCATCCGGAGACGTCGGTTCCGGTGCCCGTCCCGATGGTCCCCGCGAGGACGCCGAGCACCGTGCTCTTGCCGGCGCCGCTGGGGCCGTCAAGGGCCGTGATCCGGCCCGCCGGGGCGGTGAAGCTCAATGGGCCGACGGCGGCCTCCGTGCGTCCGCCGAATCGAACGCTCAGCCCGTCCACGGTGACAGCCGGCGGCCCGGCAGCGGGCCTGCCGTCGGCAGCTCCCCCGGCAGCGGCGGCGGACGGTGCGGGGATGAGCGCGGCGGCTCCCGGGTCCGCGAGGACCGCTGTTGTTTCGGCGAGCGCGGCCCGGCCTTCGTCGCTGGCGTGGTGTGCGGTGCCAAGCTCCCGGAGCGGCAGGTAGCAGTCGGGAGCCAGGATGAGGGCCAGCAGGCCTGCCTCCAGCGCCATGTCGCCGTGAACCAGCCGGACGCCGATGAACACGGCCACCACTGCCACGGAGATCGTGGCGATGAGCTCCAGGGCCAGGGCGGACAGGAAGGCCGTGCGCAAAGTCCCCATGGTCCGGGAACGGTATTCCTCGGACATGTCCTCCAGTGCCTTGCGCTGGGCGGTGGCCCGGCCCAGCCCCACCAGGACGGGCAGGCCCTTGGCGAGTTCGAGCATGTGGCCCGAGAGCCTGGCCAGTGCGGACTGGGCTTCCCTGACCCGTTCCTCCGTGTACCGCCCGATCAGGACCATGAACAGCGGCACCAGCGGCACGGTCAGCACAATCACCACAGCGCTGATCCAGTCGGCGAACAGGATGCGGGCGCCCAGCAGCAGCGGGATGGCCGCGCAGTTCACCAGTGCGGGCAGGAACTGGGTGTAGTAGTTGTCCAGGGCATCCAGCCCACGGGTGGCCAGGATGGCGAGGCCGCCGTCGGTGGGCCCGGCCCGCCGCGTTCCGTTCCTGAGCGAGTGCTCCAGCAGCTGCGAGCGGAGCTCTTCCTTGACCCCGAGCGCCGCCCGGCGCGAGGCCACCGACTGCGCCCACACCGTCAGTGAGCGCAACACCGCGCCGGCAACCCCGAGAAGCAGCTGGTCGGCCCAGCCGGGGTCATGCGCCACGAGCCCGGCGAGCATGGATGCCACAGCCTGGGCCATCAGCACAAGGGACAGCGCCTTCAGGGCAGCCAGCAGGCCCAGCAGGTAGAGCGCGGAACGGGTCGCCGGGCCGGCGGGGAAGGGTCGCATCAGGGAGTTAGTCCTTAGGTGCCAGCGCTTTGGCGGCGATCGCGGGAAGGAAGCTGTGGGCTTCGGGAATGTGCGCCGCGCTCACCCGGCGCCGGAACACCCAGTAGGTCCAGGCCTGGTACGCCAGGACCAGCGGCAGCCCGAAGCAGGCCACAATGCTCATCAGTCCCAGGGTGTAGTCCGAGGACGAGGCGTTGGAGACCGTTAGATTGAACGCGGGATTCAGCGTGGACGGCAGCACCACGGGGAATGCGGCGCCGAAGATTGAGGCGCTGCCAAGCAGGAGGAACGCCCCCAGTGACAGGAAGGCACGGCCTTCCGCACCCTTGCGCGCGAAGTTCCAGGCCAGGACGGCCGCGACGACGGCGGCGACGACCGCGGCGATGGTCCAGGCCTCGCCGCTGAGCAGCTGCAGGCTCACGGCCCAGCCGGCGATGGGCAGCAACAGCACGGGCAGCAACCGGACGAACCAGGCCCGCGCCCGGTGGCGGACTTCGCCGTCGGTCTTCAACGCCAGGAACCCCAGCCCGTGCAGGAGGGAGAACCCGACGACGGCGAGACCACCCAGCACCGCATAGCCGCTGAACCAGGCGAACGGGCCGCCCTCGCGGTCACCGTTGGCGTCCAGGGGCAGCCCCGTGGTGGTCAGGGCCAGTGCGGCACCGACGCCGAAGGCAGCGACGAACGAACCTGCCGCGATGGCCCAGTCCCAGCGGGTCCGCCACCGCGGGTTGTCCACTTTGCCGCGGTACTCGAAGGCGACCGCGCGGAAGATCAGCGCCACCAGGACCAGCAGCAGCGGCAGGTACAGCGCGGAGAACAGCGAGGCGTACCACAGCGGGAACGCCGCGAAGGTGGCACCCCCGGCGGTCAGGAGCCAGACCTCGTTGCCGTCCCAGACCGGGCCAATCGTGTTGATCAGGACGCGGCGTTCCGTGTTGTTCCGGGCGAACACTTTCATCAGCATGCCGACGCCAAGGTCGAAGCCCTCGAGAAAGAGATAGCCGGTCCACAGCACCGCGATGGCAATGAACCAGATGGTGGGTAGAAGTTCCATGCTGAGAATCCTCTGCGCTTTTCTTGTGGGGTTACCGGGGTAGGCGGAGTCGCCGGCCGGACGGGTTGCCGGGGGTCGTCTAGTAGGCGAAGGCCAGGACGTCGTCGCCGTCGGGCCTGGTTCCGGCCGGAGGCGTGCCGTCTTTCGACTCGTCTTTGGGTGCGTGCGCGAGTTCAGGCATGGCCGAGGCCACGCCGCCGCGGATGTAGTTGACCAGGAGCT
The DNA here is from genome assembly GCF_042884475.1 of Arthrobacter sp. NPDC058130. Classification (NCBI taxonomy): domain Bacteria; kingdom Bacillati; phylum Actinomycetota; class Actinomycetes; order Micrococcales; family Micrococcaceae; genus Arthrobacter; species Arthrobacter sp. NPDC058130. The sequence goes on along the minus strand of NZ_JBHVTV010000003.1, from coordinate 160,100 downwards.
TGACCTCCACCACCAGCAGCACCGCATAGATGGAGGTCAGGACCACGAGGGAGGTCAGGATCTCACCGGCCGAGACTCCCGGGGAGACGGCCGCTGCGGTGAACATGAAGACCTGGTCGACTCCGCTGGGGTCCGGGTTCGGGGCGACGACGAAGGGCTGGCGGCCCATCTCGGTGAAGATCCAGCCCGCGGCGTTTGCGCCGAACGGCGCGAGGATGCCGAAGACCGCCAGGCGCATGAGTCCGCGGGAGGCCGGCACGGTTCCCTTGCGTGTGGCCCACAGCGCCAGGAGGGCGGCGAGGGCAGCCACGCCGCCGAAGCCGATCATCATCCGGAAACCCCAGTAGGTGACTTCCATGACGGGCACGTACTGGATTTGCTGGCCGGCGCGGTCCCCGTAGATGGGGTTGTCCGGCAACGTGGTGCCGTACTTGGCCTCATACTCGCCCAGCAGGCTATTCACGCCCTTGACCTCGGTGGAGAAGTCGCCCTTGGCCAGGAAGGACAGGATGCCGGGAACTTCGACCACGGCCACGATGTCGTCGCAGTTCCTGGAGCCGACGTTGCCCACGCTGAGGACCGAGAAGCCGGTGCCGTCGTGGCAGGCTGCCTCGGCCGCGGCCATCTTCATGGGCTGCTGCTCGAACATGAGCTTGCCTTGCAGGTCCCCGGTGACGGCGGTGCCGGCAAAGGAAATCATGGCCACGACGGCGCCGATCCGCAGCGAGCGGATCCAGACGGTGTGGTCGCTGCGGTCCCGGCCGAGGATGGTGGCGGCCTCGCCGGGAATGACCTTGCCGTCGGCCCCCACCGTGTCGATGCCGTCATGGCGGCGCCGCCACAGGTGGTACCAGGCGATTCCGAGGAGGAACCCCCCGGCGACGGCGAGGGCACCGAAGAGGGTGTGCGGCACGGCGACGAGGGCGGTGTTGTTGGTGAAGACGGCCCACGCGTCGGTCATGACCGGCCTGCCGTTCACCATTTCGACACCGACGGGGTGCTGCATCCAGCTGTTGGCCACGATGATGAAGTAGGCCGAGAAAACTGAGCCAATCACGGCAACCCAGAGGCAGGCCAGGTGGAGTCCGGGCTTGAGTTGCTTCCAGCCAAAGATCCACAGGCCCAGGAACGTGGACTCCACGAAGAAGGCCAGGAGCGCTTCCATGGCCAGCGGGGCGCCGAACACGTCGCCGACAAAGCGGCTGTACTCACTCCAGGCCATGCCGAACTGGAATTCCTGCACGATTCCGGTGGCGACGCCCATGATGAAGTTGATCAGGAAGAGCTTGCCCCAGAACTTGGTCATGCGCAGATATTCCGGTTTGCCGGTGCGGTACCAGAGCGTCTGGATCACAGCCACCACCAGCCCGAGGCCGATCGTGAGCGGCACCATCATGAAGTGGTAGACGGTGGTGATTCCGAATTGCCAGCGTGCGATTTCCAAGGCGTCCAAGGCAGTCCCTACTTTTGGCTAGGTCCGAGCAACTTCTACGTGGCGTAGAAGTAAGTCTTCTACAGAGTGTAGAACACGACGGCGCTTCCCCGTAACTCAGACTCCCACGGCGCGTCACGGCCTGCAATGGCCGAACAGCCCTGCCCGCGGCCTGCTGGCCGGCCGGCGACCGGCTCCCAACACGACCGCGCGACACGCCGGGCGGCCGTGTTCTACTTCATGTAGAAAGAATGCGCAAAAAGCGGTAAATTTGGAACCAAGTATTCACATACACCGCACCGGCAGGCACCAGCATTTCCCCAGCATCACGCCGGCGCGGCAGTCGTAGAAGGATGTACGCCATGGCAAGTCTCGGTGAACTGGAACGGGCAGTGATGGACCTGCTCTGGGCAGGCCAAGAAGCTGCGACCGCCAACACGCTGCGGGACCTCCTCGCACAAAGCACCCGGTCCCAGGACGGCACCGCCGGACACGAGGGCAAGGACCTTGCGGTCACCACCGTACTGACCGTCCTCTCGCGCCTTGAGCGGAAGGGTCTAGTGGAACGCGAACGCGGCACGCGCCCGCACCGGTACCAGGCCGTCTCGAGCCGCGCGGACCACACCGCGGAACTCATGCACGAAGTCCTCGGCTCCGCCCCGGACCGCGAGGCCGTACTGGCCCGGTTCATCGGTTCGGTCACGGACACCGAGGCAGAAACCCTGCGCAAGCTGTTGGGCCGCAGCTAGCGCCCGATGTTCTGGACCTCATATTTCCTGGCGGTCCTTGCGGTAGTGCTGGCGTGGCCGGTGCCTATCCTCCTCTCGCGTGCCCACTGGCCGGCGCGCTCCCCCTTCATGGCGATGCTGCTGTGGCAGGCGATCGCCCTGGCCGGCGGCCTGTCCATGATCGGCGCCATGCTGGTCTACGGGCTCGAACCGATTGGCAATAACCTGCTTTCCGGCCTGCGCGCCCTGGCGGGGATGGTCTTCAACAATGCCCCCACCACAGATCTGGGCTTCTGGCACATCTTTGCGCTCTCGGCCGCAGCCCTGCTGACGGCCCACCTTCTCTTCACCTTGCTGCTGACCTACTACAAGATCCAGCGCCAGCGCCGGCGCCACCGGGAGCTGCTGGACCTTCTGGCCTCGCCATCCTCCGACGGCCCGCGAACCATGGTCCTCAACGTCGACTCGCCCGTGGCATACTGCCTGCCGGGTGGCGCACGCTCCGTGACGGTTCTCTCCGACGGGCTCATGGCCGCGCTGGAACCCGATGAGCTCCGCGCCGTGTTGATTCACGAAAACGCCCACCTGAGCCAGCGCCACCACCTCCTGCTGTGGGCCTTCGCCGCGTGGCGCCAGGCCCTGCCGTGGCTCCCCACCACCCGGCTGGCGCAGGAGTCAGTGAACTCCCTGATCGAAATGCTCGCCGACGACGTCGCGCTCAAGACGGAGAGCAAGGCCACGCTCATCAGGGCGATCGCCATTGTGGCCAGTGGTTCCCCGGCCATGCCGGCGGCACGCCTGGCGTTCGGCGAGACCGGCCTGTCCGACGCCGACCCCAGCCAGCCCGGCGCCACCGGGGGCAGCGGCTCGGCCGGTACGACGGCGTCCCGCGTCAGCCGCCTTCTCTCACCCCGGCCGCCGCTGTCGGAACCGCTGCGCGCCGCCGTGCTGGCATGCTGCGTGCTGCTGCTTGCCGTACCGACAGCCCTGCTGCTGGTTCCCGGCCTGCTCGGCTAGGACAGCCCCCTCGGGCCGCCGCTTTGGCCCGCCGGCGGGCCTCCCGGCGGGAAACCCCGCCGGGACCGCCGGGACCGCCGTGGTCAGGCGTCGATGCGCTCCCGGTCCAGGTTTGCGGCGCCTGCAATGATGAAGTCCTTGCGCGGCGCCACGTCGGATCCCATGAGCAGGTCGAAGGTTTCCTCGGCCTGCTTGGCGTTCTCGATCCCGACCTTGCGGAGCGTCCTGTGGCGCGGGTCCATGGTGGTTTCGGCCAGCTGCTCGGCATCCATCTCACCGAGGCCCTTGTACCTCTGGATCGGCTCCTTGTAGCGTTTGCCCTCCTTGGCGAGCCGCGCCAGCAGGACGTGCAGCTCAGCCTCGGAGTAGGTGTAGATCATCTCGTTGGCCTTCTGGCCGGCGTTGATGACCTCCACACGGTGCAGCGGCGGGACGGCGGCGAAGACCCGGCCCTCGTCGATCATCGGGCGCATGTAGCGGAAGAAGAGGGTGAGCAGCAGCGTCCGGATGTGGGCGCCGTCGACGTCGGCGTCGGTCATCAGGATCACTTTGCCGTAGCGGGCCGCGCTGATGTCGAACGTCCGGCCGGAGCCGGCCCCCACCACCTGGATCAGGGCCGCGCACTCGGCGTTGGAGAGCATGTCTCCCACGGAGGCCTTTTGGACGTTGAGGATCTTGCCGCGGATCGGCAGGAGCGCCTGGAAGTCAGAGGACCTGGCGAGTTTGGCGGTGCCGAGCGCGGAGTCACCTTCGACGATGAACAGTTCGGAGCGTTCGACGTCGTCCGTGCGGCAGTCGGCGAGCTTGGTGGGCATGGAGGAGGTTTCCAGCGCATTCTTGCGGCGCTGGGTTTCCTTGTGGACGCGGGCCGAGATGCGCGACTTCATCTCGCTGACGACCTTTTCCAGCAGCAGCGCGGACTGGGCCTTGTCGTTGCGGTTGGCGGAGGTCAGCTTCGCGTTGATCTCCTGCTCCACCACCTTGGCCACGATGGCCCGCACCGCCGAGGTGCCCAGGATTTCCTTGGTCTGGCCCTCGAACTGCGGCTCGGCCAGCCGGACGGTCAGGACGGCGGTCAGGCCGGCGAAGATGTCGTCCTTTTCGATCTTGTCGTTGCCGGCCTTGAGCTTGCGGGCATTGGTCTCCACGGCCTTGCGGAAGGTCTTCAGCAGGGCCTGCTCGAAGCCGGACTGGTGGGTGCCGCCCTTCGGCGTGGAAATGATGTTGACGAAGGTGCGGACCGTGCTGTCGTAGCCGATCCCCCAGCGCAGCGCGACGTCGACCTCGCAGTCGCGCTCGACCTCCGCGAGCTGGCTGTGGCCCTTTTCGTCGAGGACGGGCACGGTTTCCTTGAACTTCCCGGCACCGTGGAGGCGCCAGATGTCCGTGATGGGCGGGTCGGCGGCGAGGAAGTCGACAAACTCGGAGATGCCGCCGTCGTGGTGGAAGATCTCCTCATGCGGGCCGGATTCACCGGGTGTGCCGGCCAGCTTGCGTTCGTCCCGGACCGTGAGCTTCAAGCCCGGGACCAGGAACGAGGTCTGGCGGGCGCGCGCGGCGAGGTCCTCGTAGGAGAACTTGGCGTCGGGCGTGAAAATCTGCCGGTCCGCCCAGTAGCGGATCCGGGTGCCGGTGACGCCGCGCTTGGCCTTGCCGACGACGTCGAGCACGGAACCGTCGATGAAGGGTTCGAACAGGGTCGCGGGGTCCGGCTTGGTGCCCGGATCCTTGAACCGGCCGGGCTCGCCGCGGCGGAACGACATCTTGTACGTCTTGCCGCCGCGGTCCACCTCGACGTCGAGGCGGGCCGAGAGCGCGTTGACCACGGAGGCACCCACGCCATGTAGGCCACCGGACGCCGTGTAGGAGCCACCGCCAAACTTTCCACCGGCGTGCAGTTTGGTGAAGACCACCTCAACGCCGGTCAGCCCGGTTTTCGGCTCGACGTCCACGGGGATGCCACGGCCGTCGTCGTGGATCTCCACCGAGTTGTCCGCGTGGAGGATGATCTTGATGTCGTGGCCGAAGCCGGCGAGGGCCTCGTCGACGGAGTTGTCGATGATTTCCCAGAGGCAGTGCATGAGCCCGCGGGAATCCGTGGAGCCGATGTACATGCCCGGGCGCTTACGGACGGCCTCGAGGCCCTCCAGCACAGAGAGGTGCCGGGCGGTGTAATCAGAACTGGGTGCCACGGGTCGTGAACTCCTTACAGGATCGGGACTGCCCCTGCGGTGTGCGCAAGCGTGCAGTCACAGTATTTAACGCTCTTCCTAGGTTAGTCGGAGTCCAGGTCCTCCCCGGTGTGCCACTCCCCGCAGGGGCTCTCCGGCAGTACTCCGTTACTGAGACGTGATACGCGGACAGCGAAAGTGGGCCATCCCTGCCATGGTTTGGCCACGAATGCTGGTTATATAGGTATACCGATCTACTAAGGAGGCCGAACATGACAACAGCAGTTGCGGACCGCACACTGACCGCCGCAGACCGGTGCGATCGTTGCGGGGCACAGGCATATGTCCGGGTTGTTCTCGGCGCCTCCGGCGGTGAGCTTCTCTTCTGCGGCCACCACGCACGCGCCGTAGAACCGACACTGAAGCCGCTCAGCTCAGACTGGCACGATGAGACTGACCGCCTTCACGAGAAGGCTCCGGTCCCGGTCGACTAGACCGCGCCGGTCCCCCGCCCGGTGCCCCAGACGGTTCCCGGGCGACCCAAAACAACGCATAGACCAAAGTGCCAGACCAAAAGTGTCAGACCAATGCAACAGGGCCCCTCCACACCGGAGGGGCCCTGATTCGTTAACCGGGGTTTTCGCTGCGCCGCGGGAACGCGGGGAACAGCAACGCGGGGTCGCTTCCGGCCCAATTCTTCCGAGGAAGATGGGCGGGAAGTGACCCCGCGTTGCTTGTGGACTGCCATTGGGCCTGTGGCCGTAGGCCTTAGTCCAGGTAGTCGCGCAGGACCTGTGAGCGCGACGGGTGCCGCAGCTTGGACATGGTCTTGGATTCGATCTGGCGGATGCGCTCACGCGTGACGCCGTAGACCTTGCCGATCTCGTCTAAAGTCTTCGGCTGTCCGTCGGTGAGGCCGAACCGCATGGCGACCACGCCGGCTTCGCGCTCGGACAAGGTGTCCAGCACCGAGTGCAGCTGTTCCTGCAGCAAGGTGAAGCTCACCGCATCCGCCGGAACCACGGCTTCGGAGTCCTCAATGAGGTCGCCGAACTCGGAGTCGCCGTCCTCGCCAAGCGGGGTGTGCAGGGAGATGGGCTCCCGGCCGTACTTCTGGACCTCGACGACCTTTTCCGGCGTCATGTCGAGTTCGAGCGCCAGTTCCTCGGGCGTGGGTTCGCGGCCGAGGTCCTGCAGCATCTGGCGCTGGACGCGGGCCAGCTTGTTGATGACTTCCACCATGTGCACCGGGATGCGGATGGTGCGGGCCTGGTCGGCCATGGCGCGGGTGATCGCCTGGCGGATCCACCAGGTGGCGTAGGTGGAGAACTTGAAGCCCTTGGTGTAGTCGAACTTCTCGACCGCACGGATCAGGCCAAGGTTGCCTTCCTGGATCAGGTCCAGGAACAGCATGCCGCGCCCGGTGTAGCGCTTGGCCAGCGAAACGACGAGGCGGAGGTTGGCCTCCAGCAGGTGGTTCTTGGCGCGCTTGCCGTCGTGGATGACGAATTCGAGTTCGCGCTTGAGCTTCGGCTCCATGGTGCCGTCGTCGGCGGCGATCTTCTCCTCGGCGAAGAGGCCGGCCTCGATCCGCAGGGCCAGGTCCACTTCCTGCTCGGCGTTCAGCAGGGCGACCTTGCCGATCTGCTTCAGGTAGTCCTTGACGGGGTCGGCGGTGGCGCCGGCGGACATGACCTGCTGCACGGGGGCGTCGTCGTCGTCGGCATCGGAGTATACGAAGCCGGAGCCTGTGGCGGCCGCGGCCTTGCCGGCGACCTCTTCGCCTTCTACTTCGTCACCGAGTTCGGCGGGGTCGGGTGTGATGTCGTCGAGATCCTCATCGGCTTCGACATCATCGTCATCGCCAGATGATTTGCCGGCGGCCTCCGCCGCGGCTTTGGCGCCGGGCTTGGGCCCGCGCTTCTTGGGCTCAGGCTTGGCGACCCCGGTTACGGTGTCGCCACCCTCTGCGGAAGCGGCAGCCTTGTTGGCTGCGCGCGTGGCGGCGCGCTTGGCGCTGGTCGCCGCCTTCTTCTCCTCAGGGGACATTTCGGCCTGGTCGGCGGGTTCCTTCTTCGCGGAAGACGGGGTCACTGAAAACCTTTCTAGCTGCGGTCTGCGGAATCACCATACGGGCAACACCACTATGACCCTGTCAAGTCCGTGTTCAACATCAGGTGCGACCACGGCCAGCAGAGCCACTTAGTAGAACTGCTGGGGCGGCCTTAATGTTCCCTGTTTCCAAGGTTCATTGAGGGCACTTGATACACGGACCCAACCGGGTCTCGGCAACCATTGTCTCACGGTTTTCCCTGTGAGTGCCTTTCGGGACGCCGGGTCCACCATATTGCGGCGGGTTCGCGCGCTCCGTCAGGCACTCATGCCGCGTCAGGCGCAAATTTCTGCCACGCAGCCTCCCGTCTGGCCGCCCAGCCGCACAGCGTGCCGCGCCGGCCCAGTTCTGCCAGCAGTTCCGCCAGCCTGTATCCCGGGTGTTCCTGCAGGGCCTGGCAGTACAGGGCATCGGCGTACGAGCCGCGGCCGCGGCACCATTCGATCCAGCCCCGTGCCGTCACGGCGGCCGCAGTGGACTCCCCGTCACCAAGACGGCCAAGCTGCTCCAGGACCCGCTCGAGCCCCACCATCTGGGCCCAATTCGGGACCGCCGGCGCCAGGCCGAGCAGGACCTCCCCGTACCCGGGGACCGCGTCGGACCGCGGGACGGCGCCCGCCTCCGGCAGGGGCAGCTGCGGCATAGGCCGGGAACCAGAGATGGAACGGGAGGTCGGACCGGACACGGATTCGTGCTCTGGCCCTGCAAGCGGACTGGGCGTTGGCCGGAGCCGCGGGGCGGGCATGGTTCCGGATGGGACGGCGGACCAGGCCTCCGCGTCGAACATGCCGAAATCCTCTGCGCCGCGTTCGGCCGCTGACCGCCCGGCGGCCGCCATGACGAGCACGGCGTCCCGCCACGACGGTACGCTCAGGCTGGCCCGCAGGTAGCCGGCCAGCTCCGGTGACAGCTCAAGCGGCACACCGGCGGCCCCAGCATCGGGGATATTGGAATCGAGGCTGCTGGTGTCGGGCGCCGCCGCGTCGGGGACTGACGCCCCCGGTGCCAGGGAGTCCGAGGCGGCACCGATGGGATCCTGCCGAACTGTGGCAGCCTGCATGGCCGTCGTCCAGACATCGAGCACCTGGTCGAATTGTGCCCGGTCGCGCCGCCGCGGGGAGAATTGCTCCGCCCAGTCTGACTCAGCCGCGCGCACCGCCGGGTCCACCGGCAGTGGCGGCGTTTGAGTCCCTCGTGTGCCGGGGGCTGCGCCTATGCTGCTGCCGCGGTAGACCATCTCGGCGTTGAGCCTGCTGTTCTTGATCTGCTCGACCGGGCGGCCGGCAGGGCCACAGCATTCCGGATCACTGCAGTGCGCGCTGCGCCAGAATTCGGCACCGATAATCCACGCGTCCCTCAATGGCATCCCGGCTGCTTCGAGGGCAAGTTCGAGTTCTTTGAGCAGGGCAGCCCACACCGTTCCGTCGCCGGTCACGTCAGCGTCAGCGTCAGCGTCAGTGAAGAAGGCCAACAGCGCTCCGTCGGCTGCCTCGTCCGCCTGCAGGTAGCCCACGACATTCCGCGCGAAGGCGGCCATCACATCCCCGCGGCCGGATCCGGAGCGGCGGTTGCGGGCGGTGCTGCCGCGCCCGTTGGCCAAAGGCTCATTCACTCCACCACTGCCGCCTCCACCGGCTCCGCCAGTGCAGTCACCGCCGGGCACGGGCAAGTCGACGCGCAGCGTGGCTCCGAGCCGTTTGCCCTGCAGCGTCATGGCCACGAGGCTGTTTTCCGGCCAGTAGCCAAGGGAATGCGGGATGAAGCCCAGGATGTCCTCGGGGCCGGTGATTCTCAGGTGATCGGGAGCTGTCATAGGCCCAGCTTCGCGGCGGTCACAACCCCGCGGCAGGCCCGGATTGCGCTATGTGGATAACTAGACTGCGGTTGCCGAATTCAGGGCGTGCGGCGGCGCTCCACGACCAGCCTGCGCTGCGCGGCGAGGGTCTTGAGCAGCGGCGGAACCATGACTCCCTGGGCAGCCATCTGGCGACGGACCTTCCGCCGGGTGGTGATGATGGCGGCGGCTCCCCCGGCAAGCAGCACGAACTGCACGCTGAGGGCGACGCGGAACGAATCCAGGCCGTAGAGCTCACCCTGCGAGAAGCCACTGGCATGCAGGAGGTCGAGCACCAGCCCAATCAGGTAGATGGAGACGAGCGCGGCGATGAAGCCGCCCACGTTGACGATCCCGGTGGCGGTGCCGAGCCGGTGGGCCGGGTTGAAGGTCCGGGCGAAGTCGAAGCCAATCATGGAGCCGGGGCCGCCCACGGCCAGGGTGACCACCAGAACGGCGAGGAGCCAGAGCGGTGCGCGTCCCGGCAACAGCAGGACGGCTGCCCAGGCGGCGGCGGTGCACCCGGAAATCAGGAGCACCATGGTGGAGCGCCGCAGCGGGTGCCGGGCAACGAATCGGCCCATCAGGGGTCCGGCGGCAATGGCGGCAGCCACGTATAGAGCCATGAGGGCGGAGACTGTTCCCCGGTCCAGGCCCTGGGCCGAGATCAGGAACGGGTAGCCCCATGTCATGGCAAAGACCGTGCCGCTGAACTGGACCGTGAAGTGGCTCCACAGCCCAAGCCGGGTCCCGGGCTGCCGCCAGGCGTGCCCCAGCGAAATGCCCGTGGCCCGCAGCCCCTGGGACTTTTCCGGAGCGGGGTGCCCGGGCGGAAGGTCCTGGAGCAGGAGTATCACCAGCACGACGGCGAGGCCCGACATCGCGGCGAGCGTCAGGAAGGCAGGAGTCCACCCCGCGGCGTGCAGGATCATGGCGAAGGGCACCACGCTGAAGAGCTGGCCCAGCTGTCCGGACATGCCGGTCAGCTGTGTCAGCAGCGGCACCCGGGCAGGGGCAAACCAGAGCGGGATGAGCCGGATCACGGAAATAAAGGTCATGGCGTCACCGGCGCCCACCAGGACGCGGCCCAGGACTCCGCCGGGGATGTTGTCGGCAAAAGCCAGCTGCAGCTGGCCGAGTCCCATCAGGACACCGCCGCCGGCGAGCATGGCGCGGGAGCCGAACCGGTCCACGAGGATGCCTACGGGAATCTGCAGCGCGGCATAGACCAGCAGCTGCAGCACGGTGAAGAAGGAGATCTCGGCCGCGGTCGCGTGGAAGCGTTCGGTTGCCTCCAGGCCGACCACCCCGAAAGAGGTGCGCTGGCTGACCGCGACAAGATAGGCAAAGATCCCAATGATCCAGATCAGCCAGGCGCGGGGAGAGGTCACTCCCCCATTATGCCCGGTCCATCATAAATAGTATTTATTCGCCGTGATCTTTACGGGCCAGGTACGCCTCCACGGCGGCGCCCAGGGCATCGGCGTTGGGGATCTGGTCGTTCTCGTCTGCCAGCAGCGACCGCCGGACCGTCCCCTCGGCCTTTTCGTCGTACCGGGTCTCCAGCCGTGAAACCACCTGCTGGACTTCCTCGGAGGCCTCGATCTGCTCGGCAATCTGCCGGCCCACCTCGCGGCCGGCTTCGCGCAGTCGGTCGGTCGGCAGCATCAGGGATGTTGCCGCGCCCAGGTACTCAAGGCCTGCCACGGCGGCTGTGGGGTACTCGGCTTCGGCCAGGTAGTGCGGCACGTGGATCACATAGCCGGCAACGTTCCGGCCCGCCTCCGTCAGCCGCAGCTCCAGGATATGGCCCACGGCAGCCGGAACCTCCACTGTGGGCTTCCATACGGAGATTCCCTCGATCAGCTCGGGCCGGTTGCCGTGCACGGTCACACCGACCGGCCGGGTGTGGGGCACGGGCATCGGGATCGAATGGATCCAGGTGACGAGGTTGACGTCGAGCTCGTCGACAATGCCGACGACGGCGCGCGCGAAGCGCTCCCATTGCAGGTCCGGCTCGAACCCGGCAAGGAGCAGGAACGGGCTGCCCAGCCCGTCGACCAGGCGGTACAGGGCCAGGCTGGGGGCCTGGTAGTCCTGCAGGTGGTCTTCGACAAAGCTGATCTGCGGGCGCCGGGACCGGTAGTCGATCAGCGGTGATCTGCCGGACCACGTGGCCGGCGTCGGCGAAGCCGGTGAACCCCATGACGAGGTTGAGTCCGTGCAGTTCGGTGCTGGAGAACAGCGCGTCATCACGGATGTAGAGCGACCGGGGATCCAGCAAAGAGCCGGAAATCCGTTCAATCACGGCGTGTTCCTTTCACGATGGCGGCGGTGGAAAAGCGGGGCGCGGCCCGTCGTCCGGTTGGTCAAGCAATTTCCGCACAGTCAGGCAGTTCCTGCCGCGCGGGCCAGTCCCAGACGGGATCACCGCACGGCAGCGCCGCTATCTGTACAACGCCCAGGCACCCGGGCTAATTCCTGCCCGGGGTGTGCTCCAGCTCTCATTCGATTGAATTTCCGGACTGCCAAGAGACTACGATCGGACATGGCCCCAGGGCTTGTTTTACAGACACCGGGTTGTGTCCCAGACCGACGGCGCCCCCGGGATCAGTGGCAGGGCGCCAAACATGCAGTTCCTGCCGAATATCACCGAGAACCATCACAGAGAATTGAGGACTGTCCTCGTGGTCAAGAATAGTGAAGTCAAACTTAGTGCAGTCGCAGGGGATTTGAAGAAGTCCCCCAGCGACGCCCTCGTCATCGGCGTCGGACAGGGTCCCGACGGCCCCGTCCTGCTCGACAATCCGCTGACGGCCAAGGCCGCGGAGGCCCTGGCGGAATCACTGAGCGTTCTTGGCATCACCGGCGCGGCCGACCAGGCCCACCGCCTGCCCGGCCTGCCTGAAGCCGGCGCCACTATCCTGCTCCTCGCCGGCGTCGGAAAGCTGCCGGTGAATAAGGACTCAGCGAAGCAGCCGCTCTCCGAGGAGGCCCTGCGCCGCGCAGCCGGTTCGGCCGTCCGCCAGCTGGCCGGCGTCAGCACCGTAACCCTGGCATTTCCGACGACGACCCTCGCCGAGGTGGCGGCCGTCGCCGAAGGCGCCGCGATGGGCGCCTACTCCTACACCGAGTTCCGCTCCTCCCGGGACGGGCTGAAGGACCCCGTCAAGAACGTCGTTATCCGCACCGACTTCGCCACGGACAAGGCGCTCCAGCCGGTCCTGAACCGGGCGTCCCTGATCGGCACGGCCGTCAACGCGACCCGCACGCTCGTGAACCAGCCCCCGAGCCACCTCTACCCCGAGTCCTTCGCCGACGCCGCCAAGGAACTGTCCAAGGGCCTGCCCGTCAAGGTCACGGTCTGGGACGAGAAGCGCCTCGAGAAGGAGGGCTTCGGCGGCATCCTCGGCGTCGGCAAGGGCTCCACCCGCCAGCCGCGGCTCGTGAAGGTCGAGTACACCCCGGCGAAGGCCACAGCCAAGATCGCCCTCGTGGGCAAGGGCATCACCTTCGACACGGGCGGCATCTCCATCAAGCCGGCCCTGGGCATGGGCGACATGAAGAGCGACATGGCGGGCGCCGCCGTCGTCCTTAACACCGTCCTGGCCCTGGCGGGCCTGGGGCTGCCCGTCAAGGCAACCGCGTGGCTCTGCATCGCCGAAAACATGCCCTCCGGCGCCGCCCAGCGTCCGGCCGATGTCCTGACGATGTTCGGCGGCAAGACTGTCGAGGTCCTCAACACCGACGCCGAGGGCCGCCTGGTCATGGCCGACGGCATCGTCGCCGCCAGCCAGGAGTTCCCGGACGCCATCATCGACGTCGCAACCCTCACCGGCGCCCAGCTGATCGCCCTGGGCGACCGCACCGCCGGCGTCATGGGCTCCGAGTCCCTTACCGGCGCCATCAAGGCCGCCGCGGACCGGGCGGGCGAGCTTGTGTGGCCGATGCCGCTGCCGGAAGAACTCCGCGCAAGCCTGGATTCACAGGTCGCGGACATCGCCAACATCGGCGAACGCCACGGCGGCATGATGACCGCGGCCGTGTTCCTGCGCGAGTTCGTGGGCAAGGGCAAGGACGGCGAACAGATCCCGTGGGCCCACATCGACATCGCCGGCCCGTCGTTCAACAACGGCAGCCCCTACGGCTACAACCACAAACAGGGCACGGGCTGCACTGTCCGCACCCTGGTGGCCTACGTCGAGGACGTCCTCGCCAAGACGGCCTAGCCGCACAGCGGTCCAGGCTTACGCGCGCTTTGTGACCGGGGCTGTGATGCCCCGGCCACAAAGCCGCGTGACACTGGACACAAGCGCTCCACAAACGCCTTGGCAAGGTGGAGCATGTATTAGTGGTTCGCTAAGGTGAACTGCGGTAGACCCAAATGAAGTAGTCACAAATGAAAGGGAACCGGCCCGCTGGCATAATCACGGCAGGCAAGTTCCAAGACCAGATGATGCGTACTCTCGTGTCATCGTTCACGCGAGGGAGCGTTTTAGTGGCCGATCAGGCAACTGCGCAAGAATTCGACATCCTGGTACTCGGCGGCGGCAGCGGCGGCTACGCCACCGCGCTGCGTGCTGTCCAGCTCGGCCTCACCGTCGGCCTCATCGAAAAGGGCAAGCTCGGCGGCACGTGCCTCCACAACGGCTGTATCCCCACCAAGGCACTGCTGCACTCTGCAGAACTGGCCGACCACGCCCGCGACTCGGCCAAGTACGGCGTCAACGTGACCCTCGACAGCATCGACATCACCGCTGTCAACGCCTACAAGGACGGCATCATTGCCGGCAAGTTCAAGGGCCTGCAGGGCCTGATCAAGGGCAAGAAGGGCATCACCGTCATTGAGGGTGAAGGCAAGCTCCAGGGCACCGACACCGTCGTCGTGAACGGCACCGCGTACAAGGGCAAGAACATTGTCCTCGCGACCGGCTCGTACTCCCGCACCCTCCCGGGCCTGGAAATCGGCGGCAAGGTCATCACCTCCGACGAAGCCCTCACCATGGATTACATCCCCAAGAGCGCGATCATCCTGGGCGGCGGCGTGATCGGCGTCGAGTTCGCCTCGGTCTGGAAGTCCTTCGGGGTCGACGTCACCATCGTCGAAGGCCTCCCGTCGCTGGTTCCCAATGAGGACGCCACGATCGTCAAGGCCTTTGAGCGCGCCTTCAAGAAGCGCGGCATCAAGTTCTCCACCGGCGTCTTCTTCCAGGGCGTCGAGCAGAACGACGACGGCGTCAAGGTCACCCTGGTGGACGGCAAGACCTTCGAAGCCGACCTCCTGCTCGTCGCCGTTGGCCGCGGGCCCGTCACGGCGAACCTCGGCTACGAGGAGGCCGGGATCACGATCGACCGCGGCTTCGTCATCACCAACGAGCGCCTGCACACCGGCGTCGGCAACATCTTCGCCGTCGGCGACATCGTTCCGGGTGTCCAGCTGGCGCACCGCGGCTACCAGCAGGGCATCTTCGTCGCCGAAGAAATCGCCGGCCTGAAGCCCGTGATCGTTGAGGACGTCAACATCCCCAAGGTCACCTACTCTGAACCCGAAATCGCCACCGTCGGCTACAGCGAGAAGGCCGCCAAGGAGAAGTTCGGCGAGGACCAGATCCAGACCCAGGAATACAACCTTGCCGGCAACGGCAAGAGCTCCATCCTGGGCACCAGCGGCCTGGTCAAGCTGGTCCGCCAGAAGGACGGCCCCGTGGTCGGCGTCCACATGATCGGCGCCCGCATGGGCGAGCAGATCGGTGAAGCCCAGCTGATCGTGAACTGGGAAGCCTATCCGGAGGACGTGGCCCAGCTGGTCCACGCCCACCCCACCCAGAACGAATCCCTGGGCGAGGCGCACCTGGCGCTGGCCGGCAAGCCGCTCCACGGCTAAGCACCACCGCCCGCACCACCGCAAGAACTCAGAGTTTGGTGCACCCGGCCGGAAAAGCCGGGTGCACTAAGCTCGACCAAGGCAGCAATCATCCGCACTAAAGATCAATAAGGAGAACGGGGACGATATGTCTGAATCCGTTAACTTGCCCGCCCTCGGTGAGAGCGTCACCGAAGGAACCGTCACCCGCTGGCTCAAGCAGGTCGGTGACCGGGTAGAGGTGGACGAGCCGCTGCTCGAAGTCTCCACCGACAAAGTAGACACTGAGATCCCCTCTCCGATCGCCGGCGTGATTGAGGAAATCCTCGTCGCCGAAGATGAGACCGCAGAAGTTGGCGCACCGCTGGTGCGCATCGGCTCCGGCGACGCCGCCCCGGCCGCCGCAGGGGCACCCGCCGCCGCGCCTGCCGAAGAGGCACCTGCAGCAGCCCCGGCCGCCGAAGAGGCACCGGCCCCCCAGGCCGAAGCCCCCGCCGCACCGGCTGCTGAGGCACCTGCCGCGGCTCCGGCCGGCGAGGGCCACGACGTCACGCTGCCGGCCCTGGGTGAAAGCGTCACCGAAGGCACCGTCACCCGCTGGCTGAAGAGCGTCGGCGACACCGTGGAGGTCGACGAGCCGCTGCTCGAGGTCTCCACCGACAAGGTCGACACCGAAATCCCGTCCCCGGTCGCTGGAACCCTGCTGGAAATCCGCGTCAACGAGGACGAAACCGCCGAGGTCGGCTCTGTCCTGGCCGTCATCGGTTCCGGCGCTGCAGCCCCCGCCGCCCCGGCACCGGCAGCAGCACCCGCACCGGCTCCGGAAGCCCCGAAGCAGGAAGCTCCGGCAGCCCCCGCGCCGGCAGCAGCTCCCGCCGCCCCGGCTCCCGCAGCACCCGCCCCGGCGCCGGCAGCAGCACCGGCCGCCCCTGCCGCTCCGGCAGCTCCCGCGCCGGCGGCAGCAGCCGCCGCCCCGGCAGAGTCCGGCTACGTCACTCCCCTGGTCCGCAAGCTGGCCAACCAGCAGGGCGTTGACATCGCTGCCGTGACCGGCACCGGCGTCGGCGGCCGCATCCGCAAGCAGGACGTCATCGCAGCTGCCGAGGCAAAGGCCGCACCGGCCGCTGCCGCACCGGCGGCAGGCGCTCCGGCTCCCGCCGCAGCTGCGTCCTCCCTGCGCGGCACCGTCCAGAAGGCCCCGCGCATCCGCCAGGTCATCGCCCGCCGCATGCGCGAGTCCCTGGACATCTCCACCCAGCTGACGCAGGTCCACGAGGTCGACATGACCAAGGTGGCCAAGCTGCGCGCCAAGGCCAAGAACTCCTTCCAGGCCCAGAACGGCTCCAAGCTGACCTTCCTGCCCTTCATCGCCAAGGCTGTCGCCGAAGCCCTGAAGCAGCACCCGAAGGTCAACGCCTCCTACGACGAGGACAAGCAGGAGATCACATACCACAACGCCGAGCACCTGGCGATTGCCGTGGACACCGACAAGGGCCTCCTGGTCCCGGTCATCTCCGACGCCGGCAACCTGAACCTCGCCGGCCTGGCCGGCAAGATCGCCGACGTCGCGGACCGCACCCGCAACGGCAAGATCGGCCCGGACGAGCTCTCCGGCGGAACCTTCAGCATCACCAACATCGGTTCCGTGGGCGCCCTCTTCGACACCCCGATCATCAACCAGCCGCAGGTTGCCATCCTCGGCACGGGCGCGATCGTCAAGCGCGCCGTGGTGGTCTCTGATGAGAACGGCGATGACTCGCTGGCCATCCGCTCCATGATGTATCTCTCCCTGACGTACGACCACCGCCTGGTGGACGGCGCCGACGCGGGACGCTTCCTGCAGACGCTGAAGGCACGCCTCGAAGCGGGCGCGTTCGAGGCAGACCTGGGCCTCTAGGCCCCGGCGCAAAGGCTCGACCCACACCGACGGCGACGGCGGTGCGGGACCGGTGGACAGCCACCAGTCTCCGCACCGCCGTCGCCGTTTTGCTGGGCCCGCACTCTGAACTTGGCCCCCGGCGGGTCCTACTACGCTGCGTAGAATTCTCTGGCTAGACTGTCCACATGAAAATCGCCATCGACATCTTGGTCTTCCTGCACATCCTGGGCGCTGCCGCAATCGTCGGTGGCTGGTTCGCCACCTTCAAGAAGCCCACTGTCCTGCCGGTGCAACTCTATGGTGCCATTGCGCAACTGGTGACCGGTCTGGCGCTTGTAGGGATCTTGGGTGCCACCCACGAACCGGTCAACTACGTCAAGATCGCCGTCAAATTGCTGATCGCAATCGTTGTTCTCGTTGCCGCTGTGATCGGGTACCGGAAGGCTGCTTCCGGCGCTGCCGTCCCCAAGGGCTTGGCACACGCGGTGGGCGGAATGGCACTGATCAACATCGCAGTCGCCACGCTCTGGAACTAATTCCGGACGACACTTCCGATAGTGGCGCCGCACCCCCGTCCGGGGTGCGGCGCCGTCGTCGTTAAGCGGCTGGCCGGCCCGTCAGTCGCCGGCGATGCAGAACTCATTGCCCTCGGGATCCTGCATGACGTCCCAATGGAAATCGCCTATGTCGTTGCCCTCCACGAATGCGGCGCCCAGGGCCTCGGCGTGGGCGCGCAGCGCTGAGGGGTCGGACCCGTGGATGTCCAGGTGCAGGCGGCGCCTGCCCTCCGTGGGCTGCCCGACCTGCTGGAAGGCCAGCTGCGGGGCTCCGGGGCCGGCCGGGTGGAGCCAGACGAACTGGTCGAAGCGAGCGGAGACCGAGGTGCCCAGCAGCGCGGCCCAGAACTGGGCCAGGCGTTCGGCGTCGACGGCGTTGACCATGATCGTGGCGATGCGCGCTGAGTGCGCCGCGGGCGCGTGCGCATCTTCGGTGATTTCCATGACGACACTGTACGGATGGACCGCTCCCGGGTCACAATCCTCTGACAGCGGAACCCCCGTGCGGCGGCCGCACAGAATCCCTAGGATTGATCACGGCAGGATCCGGCACCTGGCCGGATCGCTGATTCACATCGACGTCGAGGAGTGGACATGGCAACAACACGCACCGCACACACTGTATGGAATGGCGACCTGATGACAGGCGCCGGCAACACCAACCTGGACAGCTCCGGGCTGGGCAACTTCGACGTCACCTGGAAGGCGCGCGCCGAAGCCGCCGAAGGCAAGACCAGCCCCGAGGAGCTCATCGCGGCGGCACACTCCGCCTGCTTCTCCATGGCCTTCAGCAACGGTCTGGCCCAGGCTGGCTTCACGCCCGAGGAAATCAACACCAAGGCAGATGTGACGTTCCAGCCCGGCACCGGGATCACCGGCAGCCACCTCACCGTCGTGGCGCGGGTCCCCGGCATTTCCGCGGACGACTTCCAGCGCTTGGCCGGGGAAGCCAAGGTCGGTTGCCCTGTCTCCGCCGCCCTGACCGGCATCGAGATCACCCTGGACGCCACCCTGGCCTCCTAGCTCCGTCCGCAATACGGAAAAGGCCCCCGTCTCCCTGGAATGTCCAGGAAGGCGGGGGCCTTCGCCTTGGGTGCCGCGTCGTCGCGCGTCTAGGCCTGGCCGGCCGGCTGGCGCTTGGGCAGCGGTGCTGGCCGGACCCTGCGGTAACCCTCGCGCAGCGGCGGGCGGTCCGTGGGCAGTTCCTGGATCATTTCCTTCAGCGCCCCGATTCCGTACTCCAGTTGCGGGTCAGTCCCGGCGGCGTACGCGTGCGGCGGGAATATCACCTCGATGTCCGGGGTGACGCCGAAGTTCTCCACACCCCAGCCAACGCCGCCGGAGAACCAGGTGGCGTAGCGCGGCTGGGTGACGCCGGTGCCGTCGGCCAGGGCGAAGCGGTTGTCGATCCCGACGACGCCGCCCCAGGTACGCGTGCCGATGACGGGCCCGATCCCCCGCAGCTTGGAAACCTGCGTGATGATGTCGCCATCGGAACCGGCGAACTCGTCCGTGAGGATGATGACGGGTCCACGGGGTGCGTGGTGCGGGTACGTCCGCGGCTTCTCCCCGCGCGGCATGCTCCAGCCGGTGACCTTGCGTCCGATGAGCTCGGCCACGAGCTGTGAGGTGTGGCCGCCGCGGTTGCGCCGGACGTCGACGATCAGCCCGTCCAGGGCCGTCTCGGTATCGAGGTCGCGGTGGAGCTGGGCCCAGCCGTTGGCCATCATGTCCGGGATGTGCAGGTAGCCGAACGTCCCGTTCGAGGCTTCCCGGACGGTCCGGCGGTTCCCGGCGACCCATTCCTGGTAGCGCAGGCGCTCCTCGTCCTTGACCGGGACCACAGCCACGCGGCGCTGGGCGCCAGCGGCCGCGCCGTGTCCGGCACCGTTGCGCAGGGTCAGTTCCACGGCGCGGCCGGCCGCCCCGACGAGCTCCATGGCCGGGGTCCGGGATTCGGTGAGTTCGACGCCGTCGATCGCCAGCAGGACGTCGCCGGGCTTGGCGTCGGCGCCGGGCCGGGTCAACGGCGAGGTGGCCAGCGGGTCGGAGGACTCTCCGGCGAGGATGCGGGTGATTTCCCAGCCCTCGCCGGTGAACTCCAGATCCGCGCCGAGGCGCCCCTGGGGGCTGCTGCCGTTCTCGGCGACGACCATGGGGCGGACATAGGCGTGGGAGGTGCCCAGCTCGCCGTGCAGCTCCCACAGCAGGTCCACCAGGTCGTCGTGGGAGCCGAGGCGCTCCACCACCGGACGGTAGCGGGCGTGGACGGACTCCCAGTCCTGGCCGGCCATGTCCTCGGTCCAGAAGAAGTCGCGCTGGAGCCGCCATGCCTCGTCGAAGGCCTGCCCCCACACACTGAGCGGGTCCAGCTGCACCCGGATGCGGCCAAGGTCCACCTTGACGAGCTGACCGGAGTCCTCGTCGGCCTTGGCACCGGCGGGTGCCACCCGGATCTGCTTGTCCTGGATGAAGACGATCTTTTCTCCGTCGCCGGAGAGCCGGTAGCTGTCCAGGGCCTCCACGATCGTGGACGAGCGGCGCTTGGCCAGGTCGTAACGGACCAGGCTCGGCGCGGCGCCCTTGTCCTCGAGGCTTGCCCGGCCTTCGCCGGTGGTGCCGGAGAGTTCACTGTCGAGCCACAGCAAGGCCCCGACGGCGGCGGTGAGGGACGAGTAGTTGCCCTGCGGCACCGGGACCCCGATGACGCGGTGGGCCAGGCCGTCGGCATCGACCCGCACCGTAGGCACGGGCTTCGCGGCGGACTGTGCCCCGGATGCGGATCCTTCCACGGCGGTCGCGGCTCCGGCTGCGTCCGAATCTGCGCCCGCCTGCAGGTCTACGCTCGGGCCAAAGGGCGACGGGGTGTCCGCGGCGAGGGCGACGAGGTAAGGCTTGATCGGGCTCGGGAAGGACAGGTCGAAGGAGTGGCCGTCGTAGACCGGATCGAAACTGCGGTTGGAGAGGAAGGCGAGGTATTTGCCATCCGGGGTGAATGAGGGTGATTCGTCGCGGAACCGGCCGTCGGTGACATCGATGATCGCCGCGCCCGCACCGCCGTCGATCCTGGTGATCCGGAGACGGCTGCGTGAGCCGAAGGACGTGACCGGCTCGGACCAGCCGAGCCAGGCGGAGTCCGGGGACCAGCTGAATCCTTCAATGCTGCCTTCGCCGATGCTGCTCAGCAGCGACATCGTGCCCGCGCGGGTGTCGGCAAGGTAGATGTCACCGAAGGACGTGCCGACGGCGAGCCAGCGCCCGTCGGGGCTGGCTTCGATGGCGCTGGCCCGGCTGGGCTTGGGGAAGTCGATCCGGGTGACCTCACTGGCTGCAGGCGCCGCGTGCACGGCGGTGCCCGGACCGGCCACGGTCTGGTGGCCGGCGCCGGCTGTCTCATGACCAGCCGTGGCCGGCACGGCGGCTGTGACGGGGCCGGACACGGGGCTGGTTGCCGGGGCGGGCGCTGATCCTGAACCGGTTGATCCTGAGCCTGTCAGTGCGGCGGCGGACACCGGCCTCGGCAGGGGCACGCCGGCGTTTTCGGACTGCCCTGTGGACTGCGCTGTGGACTGCAGGCTGGCCGGTGCCGCGGACTGCCCTGCGGACTGTGGAGCCTCCCAGGCCGTACCAGCTGCGCCGGCCAGCGGCGCCGCAATGGCTTTCACGTACAGGGCCTCGACGCCGTCGTGGTCGGCCACATAGGCGATCCGGGCCTCGCCGAACGGGCGGGGCAGCCGTGCCCGGACGCCCGGGGCGGCTTCGAGGACACGGGAAGGGCCGTCCTTGTGCCGCAGCCAGTGGACTGTTCCATGGGCTTCGACGGCGCTGGAGGTGCCCGTGTGGTCCGGGACCACGTCGCCGAGGTGCCGTGAGGGCTTCAGCGGGGCCGGGCGGCGTGCTTGCGAGGCGGACCCCAGCGAGATATCGAGTTTGACGGCCTCCGCGTCGAGGCTGGCCAGCAGCCAGAGCTCGCCGGCCGATTCGAAGATAATGCGTTCCCCGTCGGTGGCGGCGTGGCGGACATAGAAGTCCTCGTGGTCCGTGTGGCGCCGCAGGTCGCTGCCGTTGGGCAGGACGGAATAGAGGTTTCCATAGCCCTCGTGGTCGGACAGGAACGCGATCCGTCCCTTCACCCACAGCGGGTCCGTCAGGTTTCCGTCCAGCCCGGCCGCGAGCCGCTCGAATTCGCCGTTTCCGTCGGCGTCGATCCACAGCTTGCCGGCGGCGCCGCCGCGGTAGCGCTTCCACCAGGCCGGCTCACGCGACAGGACGCTCGCGAGCACCACGGGGCGTTCGTCGCCGACGACGGGACCGAAGGCCACCGATTCGACCGGGCCGAAGGGCAGCTCCTGCGCCCAGCCACCGGTCACCGGGAGGCTGTAGGCGTGGGTGTGACGGCTGTCTGACTGGCGGAACGCGCTGGTGACCAGGACGTCGCCGTCGGGCGTGAAGCCCTTGACCCGGGTGGAGCTGTGGCCGAAGTAGCTCAGCTGGCGGTAGCCGCCGCCGTCGACGTCGGCGGTGACGACTTCCGGGGCCGTTCCCTGGACGACCGTCCAGACCAGGCGCTTGCCGTCGGGGGTGAAGCGGGGGTTGCGGGCCGGCAACTGCAGGGAGGAAACGCGCCATGCGCGCCCCCCGCCCACGGGTGCAATCCAGACGTCGTCCTCGGCCACGAAGGTGACCAAATCGCCGTGGACATGCGGGAAGCGGAAGTAACTCGAGGGGGTCATCGTTCGATCATAGCGACAACGGCCCGTGCGGCCCGGGAGGTTTCGCGGCCGTGCCGGGCATGGTGAGATGGATCATGCGAATCCTCATTGCCGGGGCCTCCGGGCTGATCGGAACTGCCCTTTCCAGCGCACTGCGCAGCGAAGGGCACGACGTCGTGGCCCTGGTCCGGCGTGCCCCCGCATCACCGGCCGAGTTCCAGTGGGATCCGGCCGCCGGCCGGATTGACGAGACCGCGCTGAAGGGCGCGGACGCCGTGGTCAACCTCTCCGGCGCCGGCATCGGCGACCGGCCCTGGACCCGGGCACGTGTCAACGAACTCCGCAGCTCCCGGCTGGGTGCGACGCAGACCCTGACAGCGGCGATGGCCCGGCAGGACACGCCGCCTGCGGTGTTCCTGAGCCAGTCGGCCTCCGGTTATTACGGCAGCGCCGGCGCTGCTGTTCTTCGTGAGAACGCGCCCGCCGGCAACGGCACCCTGGCCCGGATTTGTGTCGACTGGGAGGCCGCGGCGCATGAGGCGCCTGAGGGGGTCCGCGTGGTCACGCCCCGCACCGGGGTGGTCCTGAGCCGCTCGGGTGGCGCACTGGGCCGGTTGTTGCCGCTGCTGCGTCTGGGCGTTGGCGGCCCGCTGGGCAACGGCAGGCAATACTGGCCGTGGATCACCTTGCCGGATGTGGGCCGCGCCTTTTCCTTCCTCCTTGCCTCGCCCCTGTCCGGCCCGGTCAACGTCTGTGCCCCCGAAACTGCGGACGTGAACTCACTGATCGCGCAGCTGGCCGGGGCGCTCCATCGGCCGGCAGTGCTGCGGGTGCCCGCACCGGTGCTGCGGCTGGTCATGGGAAAGCTCGCCGAAGAGCTGCTGCTCGCGAGCCAGCGGTTGGAACCGGCAGTGCTGGCCGACAACGGCTTCGCCTGGCAGCACGCGTCGCTCCGCCAGGCCGCGGCGTGGGTGGCCGGAAGCGACTAACCCGAGGCCGGATCCCCGGCGAGGATCTGCGCAATCCTCCACCGTCCGTCAATGCTCGCCAGGACAAGTCGCAGCCTGGTCTCCTCCCCGGCGGGGACCTCAGCCACCACGTGACCGGCAGCATCGCGTTCCTGGTAGGGCGAGGCCACGGCGCTGACGTCCACCACGGTCCGGTCCGGCCCGCCGTCGGCAATAGTCTGCACACGGGCCAACGTGGTCTCGAAGCCGGCAAGGACATGTCCGGCCGCCGCCAGCCGCGCGCCGATCCTGGCATCCGCGTCCGCCGCGGCCGACGCAGGAACGTTCACCTGCTCCAGCAGGCGCACATCCCCGGTGCTGAAGGCCAGTGAGCGGAGCGAGGCCAGTCCCCGGACCGCTTCGCCCGGGTCTGCGGACTCCAGGCTGTCCCGCAGCTCGCGCGGGATGCCGGCAACGCCCGGCGCTGACGCGGGCGGCGCTCCGGCTGCCGCCGCGGGCGGTGGTGCGGCGAACAGCTCCGGGATGCCATTTCCCGGATGCAACCGCGCCGCGCCGAGCCCGGCGAGCAGTGTCACCGCTATTGCGGCGCCGACCCAGCGTTTCCGGCGACGCCGGCGGCGCCCTGCCTCGAAAGTGCCGGGGCGCATGCCGGGTGCCGAGTCGTGACGGGCCTTGCGATTGGCGCCAGGCCTGGACACGTGATCCGTGGGCGGCCTGGTTTCGGTCCGGCTCCGCTGCCGGATGTCCTCCCCGGCGGGCTGCACCGTACTGTCCCCGAGGCTGGGCCAATAGTTGGGGCCGGCACCGGACCCGGCGATAGGCTCGGCGTCCGGCCCGCGGACGCGTCCGCTGTCCGCGCCCGGATCGCGGTGCGAGCCCGGGCCGGAACCAGCGGCAGCGTGCCGTGCGGTCCCGCCGGCTGCAGCGTGCCTCGCCGTTGCGGCAGGGGTCCTGGTATGCGCCCCCGGCGGCGCCGCGACGGGTGCCGGCCCGGCTGCACGTTCCTGCAGGGGCGCCTGGCTCACCAGGGGCCGGCGAAGCCATCGGCGGAACCAGTGGGCCCGTCGCTCCCGGGCGCTGCGGGGCAAGGCGCGGCGGGTCAACAATTGCGGAGCCACACTCGCATCGGCAGTGACCGAAAGGTCCACGGGCTCCGCCACGGTGCTGCGATAGACCGCCGCGGCAAATTCGGCGGCCGAGGGCCTTTTTCGCCGGTCCTCGTCGAGTCCGGCTTCCAGCGCGGCAGCCAGCGCCGGGGGCACGTCGGGCACCAGGAGCGGCAGCGGCGGACGCCCGGCGCCCGCGGCTGGCGTCCTGCCGGTCAGGCAATACCAGCCGAGCGCCGCCAGCGAATAGATGTCACGCTCCGGCTGGAGGCCCGCCCTGACGGCATCCACCGGCGCCGGATCGGAGAACCCCTCCGTCCCGGCGATGCGGTCCGACCCGTTGTCGGCCACCATCCGCGCTACACCCAGATCGGCCAGCAGCGGTTTACCGTGCGCCGTGAACAGTACGTTGCCGGGCGAGACGTCGCCGTGGGTGAAACCATGCGAATGCAGGTACTGAAGGGCCTGGGCAATGGGCGTCAGGACCGTCACCGTCTCGCCCGCCCCCAGCCGTCCGCGGCCCGCAACCACGTCAGCGACCGATCCCCCGGGGGCATAGTCCAGCACCAGCCCCAGGGCTTTCGTCCCATCCAGCCCCGACTGCCGATCGCCAACGCGCAGCACCGTGTGGGCCCGGAGTAGGTGGTCATGATCCAGCACCGAGAGGATCCGGACCTCCCGGCGCATGGCGTCTTCGGTTTCGCGGTACGCGGTTCCGCTAACCTCTCCACCTGCCTCTCCGGCTGACTCCCCTGCGGTGTCAGCCCCGGCGTCGAAGCACTTGAGGGCGAAATCGCGTCCTGTCCGCCGTTCTGTCACCAGCCACACGACGGCTGTGCCCCCGCGCCCCAGCAGGCGTCCGACGTCGTAACCGGGAACCTCGGGGGCGGCGCCACCCGGGTCAGGGAGATCTTCCATACCCAAGGAATAGCCGATCCAGCGAAATCGTGCAGAAGTTATCCACAGGCATGAGAGCTTAAGCACACAAACGGGCTGAGGATGCGGCGGGGTCTAAGCTTGATGCCATGACTCTTGAGTTCAAACAGCTGGGTCTCGCCCCGGACTTCATCGATTACACCCGCGGCTGGGACATCCAGCGCGAATTGCATGAGAAAGTCCTCGCGGGCACCGCGCCCAGCACCGTACTGCTGCTCGAACACTCAGCGGTCTATACCGCGGGCAAGCGCACCGAAGACCACGAACGGCCCTTCGACGGAACTCCCGTCGTGGCGGTGGACCGTGGCGGCAAGCTCACGTGGCACGGCCCGGGCCAGCTCATCGGCTACCCGATCATCAAGCTGAAGAACAAGGCCGGCATCCGCGACTATGTGGAGCGCCTGGAAGCCGTGATCATTGCTGTCCTGGCGGACTACGGCATCGATGCCGTACGGATCAAGGGCCGTGCAGGCGTCTGGATCGAGCAGGACGAGAAGGGCCCGGACCGCAAGATCGCGGCCATCGGCATCCGCGTCAACGAGGGCGTCACCATGCACGGCTTCGCGATCAACTGCAACAACGATCTGGCCCCCTACGGCCAGATTATTGCCTGCGGCATCAGCGACGCCGGCGTCACCACCATCGCCCAGGAACTTGGCAGGGACGTCACCCCGGCGGACCTCGTTTCGCGGATCACCGAAGAACTGCGCAACAATGAACAAGCCCTAGTTGCAACCCCAGAAGGAGCTCTACTGTGACACTGGCACCAGAAGGCCGGAAGATGCTGCGCATTGAGCAGCGAAACGCGGCCACACCGGTGGAACGTAAGCCGGAATGGATCAAGGCCAAGGTCCAGATGGGCCCCGAGTTCGTCCAGCTCAAGAACCTCGTGAAGAAGGAGGGCCTCCACACGGTGTGTGAGGAGGCCGGCTGCCCGAACATCTTCGAATGCTGGGAAGACAAGGAAGCGACGTTCCTGATCGGCGGCTCCGAATGCACCCGGCGCTGCGACTTCTGCCAGATCGACACCGGCAAGCCCTCCCCGGTGGACATGTTCGAGCCCACCAAGGTGGCCCGCTCGGTCCAGGCCATGGCCCTGCGCTACGCCACCGTGACCGGCGTGGCCCGCGACGACCTCGCCGATGAGGGCGTCTGGCTCTACGCCGAGACGGTCCGCAAGATCCACGAACTGAACCCGGGCACCGGCGTCGAACTGCTCATCCCGGACTTCTCCGGCAAGCCCGAACACATCGCGGCGATCTGCGACTCCCGGCCCGAGGTCTTCGCCCACAACGTCGAGACCGTGCCCCGGATCTTCAAGCGGATCCGCCCGGCGTTCCGCTACGACCGCTCCCTGGACGTCATCAGCCAAGGCCGCAAGCTCGGCATGGTCACCAAGTCCAACCTGATCCTGGGCATGGGCGAGACCCGCGAGGAAATCTCCGAGGCCCTCCGGGACCTGCACGAGGCCGGCTGCGACCTGATCACCATCACCCAGTACCTCCGCCCCTCCGAACGGCACCTGCCGGTGGACCGCTGGGTCAAGCCGCAGGAATTCGTGGACCTGCAAAACGAGGCGGACGAGATCGGCTTCCTCGGCGTCATGTCCGGGCCGCTGGTCCGCTCCTCCTACCGCGCCGGCCGGCTCTGGGCCACCGCGATGCGCAAGAAGGGCCGGGAAATCCCCGCCGAACTCGCCCACATCGCCGACGGCATCCAGGACTCCGGAACCACCCGCCAGGAAGCCAGCTCCCTGCTCGCGGCGCATTCCTGAATCCCGTTCGAACACGCTTCCAGCCAAGGGCCGGCACCGGAGTAATCTGGTGCCGGCCCTTGGCCGTCCATCACGTAGAATTAAGGAACTATGGCGAATTCCCCTGATCCCAGCAACTCCAGCCCGGCTTCCGATGCTCCGAAGCGCGGTCTTTTCTCCCGTAAGCCCAAGGAAGCAAAGGCCAAGAAGCCGAGCCGGCTGAAGCAGATCGGCGAGGTCTTCCAGATGACGCGCCGCCACGATCCCATGGTTCCGTGGCTCATGTTGCTGGCATTCCTGGGCGTTGTCGCCGTCAGCTTCCTGATCGGCTTCCTGCTGGATAACTGGATCACTGGCCTGATCATCGGCATCCCGCTGGGCGTCCTGGCGGCGACCCTGATCCTCTCCCGCCGCGCTGAGCGCGCCGCGTTCGCTCAGATCGAGGACCAGCCGGGCGCCTCAGGTGCCGCACTGGGCACGCTCAAGCGCGGCTGGATCACCGAAGACCAGCCCGTTGCCGTGAACCCCCGCACGCAGGACGCCGTCTTCCGCGCCATCGGCCGTCCCGGCGTCGTGCTCGTCAGCGAGGGCCCCAGCACCCGGGTCAAGCCGCTGGTCGACGCCGAGCGCAAGCGTCTTGCACGTATCCTCCCCAACGTCACCATCCACGTGATCGAAAGCGGCCGCGGCGAGGGCCAGGTGCCGCTGAGCCAGATCGCCCGGAAGATGAACAAACTCAAGGGCGAACTGACCAAGACCGAGGTCAGCGCGGTGTCCAAGCGTATTTCCTCGCTCGGCGGCCGCCTGCCCATCCCGAAGGGCATCGATCCCTACAAGGCCCGCCCGGACCGCAAGGCGGCCCGCGGCCGCTAGGCCCTGCCAGCACTTCAGTACCGCCAGTTACACAGAATCGCCCCGGTTCACGGCCGCATCAGGCCGCCAGCCGGGGCGATTCCATTACTGCCCGACGTCGGCCCGGCCCACGCACGCCGGAGTCCCGGAACCAGGAGACACCAGCATGACATTGCCATCCAACGCCACCATGATCCGCATCTTCCGCGGACTCGCGATCGCCGAAGCATTCAGCTGGGCCGCACTGCTGATCGGCATGGTGCTCAAATGGGTGACCCGGACGACGGAACTGGGCGTGGAGATAGCCGGCCCGATCCATGGCGCATTCTTCATCGGCTACGCGGTCACGGCACTGAGCCTGTGGGCGATGCTTCGCTGGCCGTTCCGGGTTGCCCTGCTCTCAGGCCTGTCCGCCGTCTTTCCCTTTGCGACCGTCTGGTTTGAACGCTGGGCCGGGCGCCGGGGCCACCTCACGGTTAGAGCAGGTGAGGATGCCTCCACGCCGGCTCAGGAGACTGCGGGCGTCTAGACACCTGTTCCGGATTGGGGCTTCCAGGTAGGAGTGCCATGCCTGTGGCCTCACGGTTGCCGGTGGGCGGTACGGCCGAGTTCCGGCTGGACTGGCACGTCCACTGGACGCAAATGGCCGCCAACCGAGGAAGGTTAGCGGCCATCCGTGGCAAACGGACGCGGGCTCGCCGCGTCCTGACACCTGGCGCGTCCATTGGACGCAAATGGCCGCTAACGGAGGAAGGCTAGCGGCCATCCGAGGCAAACGGACGAGGGCTCGCCGCGTCCTGACACCTGGCGCGTCCATTGGACGCAAATGGCCGCCAACCGAGGAAGGTTAGCGGCCATCCGTGGCAAACGGACGCGTCCTGCACGGCCTTCGGAGGTGGGCTCCGCCGCTGGGCACCGAAACACCTACATCCGGACCAGGACGGTATTCATTGCCTTGTCGTGGAGGCCGCGCTGGTCCGGGTCGAAGATGACGGCCGGGATCACGAGGCACAGCAGTAGGGTGCGCACCAGGGCAGCGAGCGGGCCCGCGGGGCCGCCGCCCAGCCGGACCACGTGGATGCCCACGATCCTGTGGCCGATGCTGTAGCCGAGGGTGCCGATCAGCAGGATCTGCTCGATGGCAAACACGCCAAGGGTGGCCCAGGAATCGCCGGCGAAGGCGAAATTGCTGATCAGCAGCGCGATGGCCCAGTCAATGCAGATAGCCAGGATGCGCCGGCCGGCACGGGCAATCGATCCGGGGCCGGCCTCGGGAAGTCCGAGCCGCTCCCCCGGGTACCTGGAGATGCCGGATGTGTCCGGCCCGGTGAGCCATGAACCGATGTCTTTGCGATCAACCACACTCCAATGTTATCGGCTCTGGCCCGTCCACAGTGTGGGCGGTAGTGTGTCACACTGTGGACCGTATAGGTCACAGTGTGGACCGGCGGCTAGCGTTTACGTGTCAGGGCATTCTGTAACCTGCCCGAAACAATGCGGACACTGCTGGGAAATCCCATGTCCTTAGGGTGGTAACAGTTGCTAGCGACTGCGAAGCGGGGGAGTTTTTGTGCCTTCCCCGCTGTTGGACTGCGCTGGACCAATGTGCCTGACGGCCAGATCTTTCATATGCGTAAGGAGCATAATGTTCAAGACTGCGGACGAAGTCCTCAAGTTCATCAAGGACGAAGACATCAAATTCGTCGATATCCGCTTCACCGATCTTCCTGGCGTTCAGCAGCACTTCAACGTGCCGGCCAAGAGTGTTGACGCCGACTTCTTCGTCAACGGCCAGCTTTTCGACGGCTCTTCGATCCGCGGCTTCCAGGGCATCGCCGAGTCTGACATGCAGCTCATCCCGGATGTGACCACGGCATTCATCGACACGTTCCGCATGGAGAAGACCCTTGCGCTGAACTTCTCGATCGTGAACCCGCGCACCGGCGATCCCTACCACCGCGACCCCCGCGGCGTGGCCGAGAAGGCCGAAGCGTACCTCGCCTCCACCGGCATCGCGGACACCGCGTTCTTCGCCCCCGAGGCCGAATTCTTCGTCTTCGACAACGTCCAGTACCAGTCCTCCCCGCAGGGCAGCTTCTACAAGATCGACTCCGAGGAAGCACACTGGAACACCGGCCGCGAGGAAGAGGGCGGAAACCTCGGCTACAAGACCCCCGTCAAGGGCGGTTACTTCCCGGTCTCCCCCACCGACAAGCAGGCCGACCTGCGCGACGCCATGTGTGTTGCCCTGGACGAGGCCGGCCTTGAGGTCGAGCGCAGCCACCACGAAGTCGGCTCCGCCGGCCAGGCTGAAATCAACTACAAGTTCACCACCCTGACCCACGCGGCTGATGACCTGCAGAAGTTCAAGTACGTCATCAAGAACACCGCCGACGCCTGGGGCAAGTCAGTGACGTTCATGCCGAAGCCGGTCTTCGGTGACAACGGCTCGGGCATGCACTGCCACCAGTCGCTGTGGACCGGTGGCGAGCCGCTGTTCTACGACGAGAAGGGCTACGCCGGCCTGTCCGACACCGCCCGCTGGTACATCGGTGGCCTGCTGAAGCACTCCTCCGCCGTCCTGGCCTTCACCAACCCGACGGTGAACTCCTACCGCCGCCTGGTCAAGGGCTTCGAAGCTCCGGTCAACATGGTCTACTCGCAGGGCAACCGCTCCGCCGGTATCCGTATCCCGATCACGGGCTCCAACCCGAAGGCCAAGCGCATCGAGTTCCGCGCGCCGGACCCGTCCTCCAACCCGTACCTGGCGTTCGCCGCCCAGCTGATGGCCGGCATTGACGGCATCCGCAACCGGATCGAACCCCCGGCTCCGATCGACAAGGATCTCTACGAGCTCCCGGCCGAAGAAGCCAAGGACATCCCCAAGGCTCCGGGCACGCTCGAGGAGGCCCTGGAGGCACTGGCCGAGGACAACGAGTTCCTGCAGGCCGGCGGCGTCTTCACCCAGGACCTGATCGACACCTGGATCGAGTACAAGTACGAGAACGAGATCCGTCCGCTCTCCCTGCGCCCGAACCCGTACGAGTTCGAGCTGTACTACGGCGTCTAGCCAGACCACTGGGCTAAACCAGCTTTAGCCCGCAAAGAGTCCGCACGGGCTGCCAGCGCTTCGGCAACGGCAGCACGTGCGGACTCTTTTTGTCTTAGGGCAAACACGTACGGCCGGCCCAAGGACGCCAATCTGAGGTCTGGTCAGAATGCCCGGTACATGATCCGTTGCGGGCCGGCGTCGCCGCCTTCGTAGGGGCCGCGGTCCTCGAATCCGGCCTTGCGGTAGGCGGCCAGGCCGCCGGGGTTCAGTTCGTTGACGGAGAGTACGACGCCGGACTGGCCAGTGCCCTGGCCCGCCGTCAGTTTGGCTGCCTCCCGCACTGCGGCGTCCGCGGCAAGCGTGCCGAGGCCTTTGCCCTGCTGCTGCCGGTCGATCAGGAAGCCCCGCAGGAGCCAGGCGGAGCCGTCGTCGGGCCAGCCGGCAAGGGTGGCCGCTCCGGACTGGAGTGTCAGCACGCCGACGGCGGTCCCGTTCTCATCCACGGCGAACGGGAACCGGGACTCTTCTTCGAGCGCGATCAGCATCATCCGCAATGGCTCGCCGACGAACCTCTGCTGCCCCTCGCCGAGCTCCAGGAGGGCGATTTCCCCCAGCTTGATGGCCCGGGCGTCGCCGTCGAGGTTCTTCAAGGGCAGCAGCCAAACATGTCCAGACATGTAGCCAGCGTACCCGCGCGGACGGCGCCTCCCGTCCAGCGGAAGGGGGCTAGAGCGCGGCGTCCTTGGGCGGGCCGGCCGGGTCCATCCAGAAGACTTCCCAGAGGTGGCCGTCCGGGTCCTGGAAGCTGTGGGTGTACATGAAGCCGTAGTCCTGGGCTTCCTCCGAGGCGGTGCCCCCGGAGGTGAGGGCGGTGCGGATGACCTCGTCCACGGCTTCCCGGCTTTCCAGCGAGAAGGACATGATGGCCTCTGCCGTGTCGGCCGTGGCGGCGACGGACTTCGAGGTGAACGTCTTGAAGTAGGACTCGACCAGCAACATCACGTACGCGCCGTCGTTGACGATCATGCAGGTGGCGTTCTCATCGGTGAAGTCGGGGTTGAAGGTAAATCCCAACGCTGTGAAGAACTCAACAGTCGTATCGAGATTCCGGACGGGGAGGTTCACAAACAGTTGCCTGGCCATCCGCCCAAGGTAGCACCGCCCGGCAGCACGTGTCAGTAGGCCACGTCAGTGGCCAGCCGGCCGCCGTCGGGGCGCTACTGGCCGTAGAAGACGCGCTCGAACACCGCCCGGGCGCGCCGGCTCAACCGCAGATAGTCCTCTTCCAGCTCCGCGGCGTTGCCCTGGCCGTAGCCGCACCAGCGGGCCACGGCCTCGAGGTCGCGGCGCGAGGACGGCAGCAGGTCCGAGGGCCGGCCGGTCCAGATGACGTTGGCCGAACGGATCCGGCTCGCCAGCCGCCAGGCCCGGAGGAGGATGACGGTGTCCCCCGCGTCCATCAGGTCCAGGGCAGCGGCCGCCTCAAGGGCCTCCACGGTGGATGTGGTCCGCAACTCCGGGTGCTTTCCGGCGTGCTGCAGCTGGAGCAGCTGCGCCAGCCATTCGACGTCGCTGAGGCCGCCGCGGCCAAGCTTCAGGTGCCGGGCGGGATCGGCCCCGCGCGGCAGGCGCTCGGCCTCGACCCTGGCCTTGACCCGCCGGACCTCCCGCGCGTCCTGGTCGGACAACGACTCCGGGTACCGGATCGTGTCGATCAGCGCCACAAAATCCTCTGCCAGCCCATCGTCGCCGGCCATCGGGCGCGCCCGCAGCAGCGCCTGGGCCTCCCAGACGAGGGACCACCGGCGGTAGTACTCGGCATAGGACTCCAGGGACCGCACCATGGGCCCGCTCTTGCCTTCGGGGCGCAGGTCCGCGTCCACGGCCAGCACCCGTTCGGCCAGGATTGCCGGTTTAAGCGGCTGGGTCAGCAGGCTTGAGAGCTTGCCCACGATCTGCAGAGCCTGCGCCTGCGCCTCCTCCTCCGGCACCCCCGGAAGTCCGCGGTGCACGTACATGACGTCGGCGTCCGAGCCGTAGCCGATCTCCCGGCCGCCCTGCCGCCCCATCGCGACCACCAGCACGTGCGTTTTCAGCGGTTCCTCGGCGGTAATGATGGTCTCCGCCACGCGCAGCGCCCCCAGGACTGCTGCCCGGTCGGTATCGGCGAGGGCTCCGCCCACCTGGTCCTGGTCGAGCAGCCCTTCACTGTCCGCAATGGCGATCCGGAGTATTTCCCGGCGCCGGATCAGCCGGATCAGCCGCATGGCGCTCTCGGGGTCCGAGTGCCGGGA
Organism: Arthrobacter sp. NPDC058130; assembly: GCF_042884475.1. Taxonomy (NCBI): domain Bacteria; kingdom Bacillati; phylum Actinomycetota; class Actinomycetes; order Micrococcales; family Micrococcaceae; genus Arthrobacter; species Arthrobacter sp. NPDC058130. The sequence continues at coordinate 126,833 of NZ_JBHVTV010000003.1, read as the reverse complement.
CATTTTCGAGGTGATCTCCAGCCACTGGGATTCGAAGCTGAGCGGCACCAGGTCCTTGTCCGTGCCGAGCCACGCCACGGACTCGGGCGAAACCTCCAGCAGGTCCGCGATCAGCCGGGAGTTGGTGAGCACGTGGCAGAGCCGCTCGGCCGCGGCAGTCGAATCCCGGAGCATGCCCAGGTACCAGTGCGTCGTGCCCAAGGCCTCGCTGACGCGCCGGAAGGCGAGCAGCCCGGCGTCGGGGTCAACGCCGTCGGCCAGCCAGTCCAGCAGGATCGGCAGCAGCTGGCGCTGGAGGGCCGCGCGCCGGCTGACGCCGGCGGTGAGGGCCTCGATGTGCCGCATGGCGCCGCGGGGATCGAGGTAGCCCAGGGCGGCGAGGCGGCCTTGGGCGGCCTCCGGGGTCAGGCGCGCCTCTTCGCTGCTCAAGGTGGCGACGCTATTGAGCAGCGGGCGGTAGAAAATGCGTTCGTGGAGTTCCCGGACGGAGCGCTTGGTCTTGCGCCAGGCGGCGACGAGGGCGTCCGGCTTGGGCCGCTCGGCGGAGAAGGGCCCCAGGACGGCCTTGGCGAGGGAGCGCAGCGACGCGTCCTTGACCGGCATGAGGTGTGTCCGGCGCAGCTGGAACAGCTGGATCCGGTGTTCGAGCAGCCGCAGGTAGCGGTAGTCGCGGTCAAACTCCGCGGCGTCGGAGCGGCCGATGTACCCGCCGGCGGACAGCGCTGCGATGGCCGACGTCGTGTCCCGGCAGCGCAGCGTTTCATCGGATTTGCCGTGCACGAGCTGCAGCAACTGCACGGTGAACTCGATGTCGCGCAGCCCTCCGCGGCCCAGCTTGATCTGCCGCTGTTCCTCGTCGGCCGGGATGTGCTCGGTGACCCGGCGGCGCATGGCGCGGACGGATTCGACAAAGCCTTCCCGGCCGGCCGAGGACCAGATCAGGGGCGACACGGCGGCTTCGTAGCGCGCCCCCAGGGCGGGGTCGCCGGCGATGGTCCGGGCCTTCAGGAGCGCCTGGAATTCCCAGCTCTCGGCCCAGCGCGCGTAGTAGCTTTCATGCGAGGCCAGGGTCCGGACCAGCGGCCCGGACTTTCCCTCGGGCCGGAGGTTCGCGTCCACTTCCCACAACCCCGGTTCACGGCTCGTGGACATGATCGCCCGCGAGATCCCGGTGGCCAGGACGGTGCCGATCGTAATGGCCTGCGCGTCTTCCAGCGCCCCGGCATCGATCACGTAGATGACGTCGACGTCGGAAATGTAGTTCAGTTCGCGGGCTCCGCATTTGCCCATGCCGATCACGGCGAGGCCGACGTCGGCCACCTCCGCGGCGTCGAACTTCTCCGCTGCCTCGGCCCGGGACACGGCGAGGGCCGCCTCGAGCGCGGCGCCGGCGAGGTCGGCCAGTTCGGCGCCGGCGGCCGGCATGAAGTCCAGCGGATCGGCCGCGCACAGGTCCTTGATGGCGAGTTCCACCAGCCCGCGCCGGTAGGCGGTCCGCAGGGCCGCGTAGGCCTCCTGTCCACTGAGGGCCGCCACCGGCCGGGCGGACTTCGGATCGGCCCGCACGGACTGCAGCAGCCGGGACCGCAGGTCCACGGCGTCCGCGGCCATGGGTTCCGGGCTGGCCCTGACGTCAAAGGCGTCGAGATGCTCCGGGTGGCGGATGAGGAACTCCCCCAGCGCCTCGGAGGCGCCCAGGACCCGGTACAGCGGTTCGCTGGTTTCCAAACCGGCGACGGCGAGCTTGCGCAGTTCCGGGTGCTTCTCGATCAGCCGGACCAGGGACTGCAGGGCAGTGTCCGGGTTCGCCGCCAGCTGCAGCCCGGCAAAGAGGGCATCCTGGTCGAGCCCCTCCAGTTCCCGGGCAGCCAGGAACCGCTCGCCCTTGTCGAGATCACTGAAGCCGGCGGCAATGAGGCGCCGTGCCAGGCTCATGGGGGCAGCCTACAGAATGCCGAGGTTGCGCTGCAGCTCGTAGGGCGTCACCTGGAGGCGGTAGTCCTGCCACTCCGCACGCTTGTTGCGCAGGAAGTGCTCGAACACCTGCTCGCCGAGGATCTGCGGCATGAGCTCGGAATCCTCCATGGTCCGGATGGCGTCGTGCAGGCTCGCCGGCAGCGGGTCGTGACCCATGGCGCGGCGTTCCGCGGTGCTCAGCGACCAGATGTCGTCCTCCGCCGCCGCGGGGAGCTGGTAGCCCTCCTCGATGCCCTTGAGGCCGGCGCCGAGGAGTACGGCGTAGGCAAGGTAGGGGTTGGCGGCCGAATCGATGCCACGGTATTCGATCCGTGCGGACTGGCCCTTGCCGGGCTTGTACAGCGGGACGCGGACCAGCGCGGAGCGGTTGTTGTGGCCCCAGCTCAGGTAGCTCGGCGCCTCTCCGCCGCCCCAGAGCCGCTTGTACGAGTTCACGAACTGGTTGGTGACGGCCGTGAATTCGGGTGCGTGCTTGAGGATGCCGGCGATGAACTGACGCGCCGTCTCGGACAGCTGGAACTCCGCACCGGCCTCGTAGAAGGCGTTGGTGTCACCTTCGAAGAGCGAGAAGTGTGTGTGCATGCCGGAGCCCGGGTGGGCCGTGAAGGGCTTGGGCATGAAGGTGGCGTAGGTGCCCTGCTGCAGCGCGACTTCCTTGATCACCGTCCGGAAGGTCATGATGTTGTCCGCGGTCTGCAGGGCGTCCGCGTAGCGCAGGTCGATCTCGTTCTGGCCCGGGCCGGCCTCGTGGTGGCTGAATTCCACCGAGATGCCCACAGATTCGAGCATGGTCACGGCGGTCCGGCGGAAGTCCTGGGCCACGCCGCCGGGAACGTGGTCAAAGTAGCCGCCCTCATCCACGGGGACCGGCGATCCGTCCGGGCCCGGCTCCTGGGACTTGAGCAGGTAGAACTCGATCTCGGGATGGGTGTAGCAGGTGAAGCCCATGTCCGCGGCCTTGGCCAGGGTCCGCTTGAGGACGTTGCGCGGGTCGGCGGCGGACGGTTCGCCGTCGGGCGTCAGGATGTCGCAGAACATCCGCGAGGTCGCCTCGGTCTCACCGCGCCACGGCAGGATCTGGAACGTGGCCGGATCCGGCTGGGCGAGCATGTCGGATTCAAAGACGCGGGCCAGGCCTTCGATCGATGACCCGTCGAATCCGAGCCCCTCCTCGAACGCGCCTTCCACCTCGGCCGGGGCCAGGGCCACGGACTTGAGCGATCCCACGACGTCGGTGAACCAAAGGCGCACAAACCGCACATCGCGCTCTTCGATCGTCCGCAGGACAAACTCTTGCTGGCGGTCCATTCTGGCCTCTTTCCGGTTCTTCCATCCGCCCCAGGCCCGGCCTTTCATGGGCCCCGCGGTTGCTCACCGTTCACTTTACTAATCATTGCCACCGATTGCTGAAGCCGGACCCCCGCGTAACACACCGTTAACACAAAGGCGGACGATTTCGCTGCGGAGGACGGGCTTGCCCATCCCCGCGGGCCACCGTGTGACGTGATTCACTGACCCGGGCCCGTCCCCCGGTAGCTGCGGCGCTTGATATCGCACTACGCTCTTGGCATGGCCACAAGCAACAGCTCTGATTCCAGCACGCCCGCAGAACTTGCGGCCCCCTACGGCAACGGCCCGGCGGCTTCGGCGGCCGGAGCCGCCGGAACCAACGGTGGAACCACCGGTGGAACCGCTGGCAGTGCCGCCGGCGGGGCAGCCGACGCGCCCCGGAAACCGGCGGCCAGGATCCGCACCCATCATCTTCACCAGGCCAAGGTCAACGGCGAGCATTTCGCCATGCTCACCGCCTATGACCAGTACACGGCCGAGATTTTTGACCAGGCCGGCATCGAGGTCCTCCTGGTGGGCGATTCTGCCTCCAATAACGTCTTCGGCAACGAGACCAGCCTGCCCGTGACGGTGGATGAACTCCTTCCCCTGTGCCGGGCCGTCGCCCGCTCCGCGAGGCGGGCCCTGGTGGTGGCAGACCTTCCCTTCGGCAGCTACGAGGTCTCCGCCCAGCAGGCCGTAGCAACCGGCGTGCGGTTCCTGAAGGAGGGCCTGGCGCATGCGGTCAAGATCGAAGGCGGAAAGTTCTACGCCGAGACTGTCCGGGCCATGGTCCAGGCCGGAATCCCGGTCATGGCGCACATCGGCTTCACCCCGCAGAGCGAGCACGCCCTGGGCGGCTACCGGGTCCAGGGCCGCGGCGATGACGCCGAGCGGCTGATCGCCGACGCCGTCGCCCTGGCCGACGCCGGCGCGTTCTGCGTGCTGATGGAAATGGTTCCCGCCGACACGGCGGCCGCCGTGGATGCCGCCGTCGAGGTCCCCACCGTCGGCATCGGTGCCGGCAACGCCACCACCGGGCAAGTTCTGGTGTGGCAGGACATGGCGGGCCTGCGTGGCGGAAAGATGGCGAAATTCGTCAAGCAGTACGCCGACCTGCGGACCTCGCTCAGCAACGCCGCCGCGGCCTACGGCGACGACGTGCGCTCGGGCCAATTCCCCGGCCCGGAGCACTCCTTCTAGGCCACCTCCCTGGGCCATCTCCGAGGCCTCCATCTAAGCCACCGGCGGTGCCCGCAAGGCATTCGCTCCTGATGTGTAATCCGTGACCTGCGGCGATACCTCATCCTTCCCGGAGGATGCGTTGCGCCGGGAGTCCGGGCACTCTGACATCAAAGGTCCGCAACAGGGCCTGGGCAGTTGTTCCGCCGACCCAAATTCGTGGACGAATCGAATGGGTCAGAAACCGGCGGACACTTAGAGAGGAGTAGCGATGGACACGGGTAACTTCTGGAACGTCCTCCTGTGGAGTTTCTGGTTCTTCATCTGGATCGCCGCGTTGATGGTGTGGTTCCGCTGCTTGATTGACATGTTCAGCGACGACACGCTCAGCGGCTGGGCCAAAGCCGGCTGGGTAATACTGCTCGTATTCGTGCCCTGGCTCGGCGCCCTTATCTACCTGATTGCCCGGGGCCGCAGCATGACCGAGCGCTCGATGAAGGCCGTTGCCGAGCAGCAGGCCGCCCAGCAGCAGTACATCCAGCAGGTCGCAGGCAAGTCGGCCAGTCCAGCCGCCCAGATCGCCGATGCCAAGGCTCTGCTTGATTCCGGAGCCATCAACCAGACCGAGTTTGATTCCCTTAAAACAAAGGCCCTGGCCTGACGCGGGCACAACTGACAGAGACACCTGGCAGAGATACCTGACACAGACAACGGGCCTCCGCCCGGGCCGTCACGGCCGTCGACCTGGGCGGGGCAAGGGAAGTCATGAGACTCACCTGGCTGGGTCACTCGTCGGTGGTCCTGGATGTCGACGGGGTTCGGATCCTGACTGATCCGTTGCTTCGTGCCCATGCGGGGCTGTTGCGGCGCCTGGCGCCGCGGCCGGACCCGACGGCGTGGAGCCGGCCGGACGTGGTGCTCCTCTCCCACCTGCACCACGACCACGCAGAGTTGCGCTCCCTGCGCATGCTGCACGGGACGGCGCTGATGAGCGCTCCGGCGAATGTCGTCTGGCTGCGTCGTCGGAAGCTGGTGCACGCACTTCCCTTGGGAGACGACTGGACCCCGGTAGGCACCGGGGTCCAAATTCGCTTGGTGCCGGCCGAACACCACAGCCGCCCCATGCCGCACCGCCCCAACGACGCCAACGGCCAGCTGGTCCGGGGCCCGTCGGGCATAGTCTGGATAGCTGGGGACACGGGGCTGTATCCGAAGATGGCCTCGATCCCCGCCATGGCAGGCGGGTCGATCGACGTGGCCCTGGTGCCGGTCTGGGGGTGGGGACCCAGGCTCTCGGCGGGACACCTGACTCCGGAGAGCGCCGCCCGGGCTGTCGCGATGAGCGGCGCACGATTCGCCGTGCCGGTGCATTGGGGAACGCTGCACCCTCCGTTGGTCACACGCTTCGCCCGGAGCTGGCTCGAGGAGCCCGGGCGCCGGTTTGCTGATGCCGTGGCGGAGCAGGCCCCTGGCTGCACGGCGGTGGTCCTCGCACCCGGCGAATCGTGGGTACTGCCGCCCCCGTGAGCCGACCGCCTGGCATCTACCGGAGCAGAAACTGGCCCCGCCGCGCGGGGTCGACCCCGCGCCTGATCAACCCCGGAACGCCGTCGTGGCGCGCTGGCCACAGGACTCGAGCATCCCCACCAGCACCCGGTGAAGCTCATCGGCGCCTTCTATCCGCTCGGGCAGGCCCGCCATGAGATCGGCCGGGCCAAGCAGCATGGCGCGGTCCTGCCACCCGCCCAGGCCGCCGTGGGATCCGACGAGGCCTTCAAACGCTGCGACGTCGTCGGTCACCGGGTCAACCGTGCTGTTGACGTACAGATCCGGCGCTTCGGGGTGCATCAGCGCGCGGCGGAGCACCCGCGCCGCGTGGGACCCGAAGGGGGCCAACGGGTCGATGCCCTCCACGGCACCGCTTGCGATGTTGATGCGCCCCTGGCTCCCGATCGCCCACTCTTCGCCGTCTTCATCGATGCCGGCGACGAACCCTACGCCGGGATGGCCCGCCAGTCCGGGAACCAGGGCCGGCCACTCCCGCTCCAGGGCTTGGAGGGTCCAGCGCCGGTCACCCCGCACGTAGACCAGGCCCAAATTGCCCGAGCCCAACACGACAACCGGGTCCTCCTCCGTGCCGCCTGACGGCGAAGCCCGCTCCGCCGGCGTCTGCTGTTTCGAGGTCTGCTGTTCCGAGGTCTGCTGTTCCGAGGTCTGCTGTTCCGAGGTCTGCTGTGCCCTGGTCAGCATCTCGTCGGCACGGAGGGCGAGTTTCCCGGTCATCCCGCCAGCCGCGATGTCACCGGCGATCGAGTCCGCGCGCCCGAGCCCTTCGACGGATGCGTCAATGTTCTGAACGTGCTCGTGCATGAGTTCCTCGCACAGATCGCCGAGCGACTGGCCGTATCGGTCGGCGAAGGGGGCGCCCTGGGACTGGCCGTGGTCCGAGAGCACTACCAGCCGATAGCGGCGGGGAGCGGACCCGGCGAGCTGGGCCAGGGATCCCAGGGTGCGGTCCAGGCCATCCAGTGCGGCGAGCGACTCGGGCCGGAACACGCCTGCGTGGTGGGCGATCTCGTCATAGTCCACGTAGTCGACATAGATGCACTTCGTCCCCCGACGCATTTCCTCTGCCACCAGGGCCGTGTTCAGGTCCCGCAGGAGGGCGTTCGTGACCGCCCGCAGCAGGGCGAAGGTCCAGTCCCGGTGAACACGCGGGTCGAGGTTGCGTTTGACCTGCCGTCGGGCCTGCCAACGCTCCTTGAGGATCTCCCCGACGGTCCTGGTAAAGCTGCGCATGAACCCGTTCGGCGAGGCAAAGAACCAGGCGAACGCGCGGCGGGTTTGGGTGGAGCCGCGGCGGACTTCCACCCGGCTCATGGTCAGCAGCGATCGTGAGGCGTCACCGGTGAACAGGTTCGAAATCGAAACGCCGTCCTCGCAAAGCAGGCCCTGGCCGGTACTGTGCCTTTCCTCTATCACCCGGGCGTCTGCCGGACGGTTGGCCACCAGGACCCGGCCGAGCTCACGGTCATACCACCGGAAGGCGGGGATCCCGTCGACGGTGCCGTGCAGAATGCCCAGCTGGCTGGCGGGCGTGGTGCAGGGCAACTGGGGCGTCCATTCGCGGAACTTGTAATCCCCCGATGTCAGCCAGCGCCGGATATGCGGTACTGCCCCGGACTGGACGGCCCACTGCAGCACCGGGAAGGGGACGCCGTCGAGCTGGACAAACAGGACGCCGTCAACCTCCGGATCGCCCACCGTTTCCGGCCGCCGCGCCCGTCCGGCCAGCGAGGTGATCAGCCCGTCATCAGTGCCGGCCGTCGTGGCCCACGAAATGAGGGTACCCACGACGGCGCTGACCCAGGTTGCGGCAATGGCGGTCCATACCGTCGACTCGATACCGGGCACCAGACGGATGGCGAGGTACATGATCAGGGCCTGCCCGATCAGGGCGGTGAGAATCACTCCAGTCCAGCCCACCCTGGCCGAGATCTCCACCAGTGCGGGCCGGAGGACCAGGCCGACGAGTCCGGCCGCCGCTGCCACGGCGGCGTAGGCCCACCAACTGCTTGCCGAGAAACCAGGAAGCAGTGCACCGGTGATAATAAGGGCTACGGTCGAGGCAGCCCAGGCAACGCCGAGTCTCGCCAGGTCGGTGAATCGGACACCGCGGTTGCGGGTAACGCTCGTCGGCATTTTCTCAGTATGGCTGGAGGCAAACGGCTGGCACTCACCCTCACAGGGTGAAAATCACGGGCCGGGAAGTATCAGCCCGGCGGTATCAGCCCGGCTGAACGGGGGGAACCCGCTAGTCGTCATCGTCCTTTTCCCACGCCTCATTGCGGGCCTTGACCTTTTCCAAGGCGTGTTCGGCTTCCTCACGGGTCTTGTACGGTCCGATCAACTGACTCCAGTCGGACATCGCGTCTTCCTCGATCTCGTGCGTGTTGACGTTGTACCAGTATTCGGGCATCGGTGCTCCTTCGCTGATTTCCCGCAGATTCTCCGGCAGTTTTTCCAGCTGTTTTCCAGCTGTTTTTGCGGCTGTTTGCGGCCATATTTTCCGGCTCTGTTTTCCGGGCTCTTTTTCCGGCCCAGTTTTCCGGGCGGGGCCCGGGGGCTTATATGATCAATCTATGCCTTCTCTAGCCTCAACTGCACCCATCGGCACGCTTGTCCCGGGGACATTGAGCCCGCAGCTTCCGGTGCCGCCGTCCATCCCGCGCCCGGAATATGTGGGCAAGCCGGGTCCGGCAAAGTTCACAGGGTCAGAGGTCAAGTCGGCAGAGACCATCGAGAAGATCCGGATCGCCGCCAGGATCGCGGCCCAGGCCATCGTGGAGGTCGGCAAGCACATCGAGCCCGGTGTCACCACCGACCACCTGGACCGGGTGGGCCACGAGTTCCTGCTGGACCACAACGCGTACCCGTCCACTCTCGGCTACCGGGGCTTTCCGAAGTCGCTTTGCTCCTCGCTCAATGAGGTCATCTGCCACGGGATCCCGGACAGCACGGTGGTCCAGGACGGCGACATCCTCAACATTGACATCACGGCCTTCATCGGCGGTGTGCATGGCGATACCAATTACACCTTCCTGGTCGGCGATGTCGATGAAGAATCGCGCCTCCTGGTCGAGCGCACGCAGGAGTCACTGAACCGCGCCATCCGGGCCGTAGCGCCGGGACGCGAAATCAACGTGATCGGCCGCGCCATCGAGTCCTACGCAAAGCGCTTCGGCTATGGCGTGGTCCGCGACTTTACCGGCCACGGCGTCGGTGAAGCCTTCCACACCGGCCTGATCATCCCTCACTATGACGCCGCGCCGGCATACAACACCGTCATGGAAACCGGTATGGTGTTCACGATCGAGCCGATGCTGACCCTGGGCACTGTTGACTGGGACATGTGGGCCGATGACTGGACGGTCGTGACCCGCGACCACAAGCGCACAGCCCAGTTCGAGCACACCCTGCTCGTCACAGAGACCGGCGCTGAGGTCCTCACGCTTCCCTGATCCCCCGCACCACCCGGTATTTCACTGCATTATCCTGCTCTTCCCCGCCGGCCCCGTCCGGCTCCTACCGCCCGCCCCTGCCACGAACGGAACGACATTGGCCAAGAAGGACGAGAAGTCGAAGAAGAACGCCCCTCTGATCGGCATTGACATCGGCGGTACCGGTATCAAGGGCGGGATCGTGGACCTGAAGAAGGGGAAGCTGATCGGCGACCGCGTGCGCTTTCCCACGCCGCAGCCCTCCACCCCCGAATCCGTGGCCGAAGTCGTTGCGCAGGTTGTCGCCGAGCTCTCCGCCCGTCCCGACGCCCCCGACGCGAACAGCCCCGTGGGCGTCACCTTCCCGGGCATCATCCAGCACGGTGTGGTCCACTCGGCCGCCAATGTGGACAAGTCATGGCTGGAAGCCGACATCGATGGCATGCTCACGGCACGCCTTGGCCGTCCCGTGGAGGTCATCAACGACGCCGACGCCGCCGGCCTCGCCGAGGCCCGCTTTGGTGCCGGCGAAGGGATCGATGGCACCGTTCTGGTGATCACATTGGGCACCGGCATTGGCTCGGCCTTCATCTTTGACGGCAAGCTGGTTCCCAACGCCGAACTCGGCCACCTGGAGATCGACGGCTTCGACGCCGAGACCAAGGCCTCGGCCGTGGCCCGTGAACGTGACGGCCTCAGCTGGGAACAGTACAGCGTGCTGCTGCAGCGCTACTTCTCCCACGTGGAGTTCCTGTTCTCCCCCGAACTCTTCATCGTGGGCGGCGGCATCTCCAAGCGTGCCGACGAGTACCTGCCGCACATGAAGCTGCGCACGCCGATCGTCCCGGCCAAACTGAAGAACGACGCCGGGATCGTTGGCGCGGCCATCGAGATCGCGCTGAAGCACAAGCTGGCCAAGTAGAACCCTAAAGCGCCGATTGAGCTATCACTCCTGGTTGTTCTGAACGCTCAGAACCACCAGGAGTGATAGCTCAATTTTTTTGTGGAGCGGTGAGGTTGGAGCCGGTGGTGGCCGCGGCTTCCCCTCCGCTGCCACCACCGGAGTCTGTGGTGGTTCCTGGTACCTGGTACCTAGTACCTAGGACCTAGTCAAACCAGGAATATCACGACGGCGCCTGAAGCGGACTCTTGTCCGGGTTCTTGCCGTCCCGCCGCTTGGTCTCGGCCTCATGGCGAAGCAGGGATATCGCCGCCTCAAAGTCTTCCAGCGATTCGAAGGCCTGGTAGACGCTGGCGAAGCGCAGGTAGGCAACCTCGTCGAGCCGCTGGAGCGGCTCGAGGATCGCCAGGCCGACTTCATGGGCTTCGATCTCGGCGGCGCCGGAGCCCCGGATCGCCTCCTCGACTTCCTGCGCCAGCAGGGCGAGATCGTCTTCCGTCACGGGACGGCCCTGGCAGGCCTTGCGGACGCCGTTGATGACCTTGCTGCGGCTGAACGGCTCGCCGACACCCGAGCGTTTGATGACGGTCAGGCTGGTCGTTTCCACCGTGGTGAAGCGGCGGCCGCATTCGGGGCACTGGCGACGACGCCGAATGGCGGAGCCGTCGTCGGCGATCCGGCTGTCCACGACGCGCGAATCAGGGTTCCGGCAGAACGGGCAATACACGTCGTTTCCTCCCCTGTCGCAATCCCTGAAAAGTCGCAATCCGCGAAAGGCCCTCATCCCTGAAAAGGGAGCTTACCCTGCCGCTCTGTGACCCCAGTTTACGACTAGATGTAGCTGAATAACAAGCCTGTAATTACTACATGTAGTGGTCTGGTACCTGCTACCGGGCGGCGAACCGCACCGTGACGGCCTCGCCGTGCGCCGGCAGATCCTCCGCCCCGGAGAGGCTGACGATGTGGCCGCTGACCTGCTCCAGCGCGGAACGGCTGTAGTTGATCACCTGGATGGCCCGCAGGAACGTGGTCACGTTCAGTCCGGAGGAAAAGGCGGCCGTGCCGCTGGTCGGCAACACGTGGTTGGACCCGGCGCAGTAGTCGCCCAGGCTCACGGGGCTGTAGTCCCCCACGAAGATCGCACCGGCACTGCGGATCCTCGCTGCCACCCCGGCGGCATCGGCGGTCATGATTTCAAGGTGCTCCGCGGCGTATGCGTCGCAGGCGGCGATGCCCTGCTCGAGGTCATCGACCAGCACCACGCCGGACTGCGGGCCGGAGAGGGCCTCCCGGACGCGGCTGGAGTGCTTGGTGGCAGCAGCCTGCCGCTCAAGCTCCACCCGGACGTCGGCGGCCAGGGCCTCGGAGTCGGTGAACAAAACCGATGCCGCCTTGGGGTCGTGCTCCGCCTGGCTGATGAGGTCGGCGGCCACGAGGGCGGGGCTGGCGGTGGAGTCGGCGAGGATGGCGATCTCGGTGGTGCCGGCCTCGGAGTCGATCCCGACAACGCCCTTGACCAGCCGCTTGGCGGTGGCCACGAAGATGTTCCCCGGACCGGTCACGACATCCACGGGGTCGATCCCGGGGAGGTTGCCGCCGTCGGAGGCGTCGGCCGGGATGCCGTAGGCGAAGGCGGCGATGGCCTGCGCCCCGCCGATCGCATAGACCTCTTCGATGCCCAGGAGGCAGGCCGCCGCCAGGATGGTGGGGTGCGGAAGGCCGCCGAAGTTCTTTTGCGGCGGCGATGCCAGCGCAATCGACTCGACGCCTGCGGCCAGGGCCGGGACCACGTTCATGATCACCGAGGACGGGTAGACGGCCAGGCCGCCGGGTACGTAGAGCCCGACGCGCGCCACCGGCACCCAGTTCTGGCTGACCACGGCGCCGTCGCCGAGTTCGACGTCGATGTTGGCCGGGCGCTGGGCGTCCGCGAAGCTGCGGGCCCGGCGGATGGACTCCTCGAGTGCCGCGCGAACGGCGGGATCCAGGCCTTCAAGGGCCGCACGCAGCGCCTCGGCCGGGACGCGGGGGTGCCTCTGTTCGACGCCGTCGAAAGCCAGGGCCAGCTCCCGGAGGGCGCCGATGCCCCGCGCGCGGACGGCGGAGATGATGTCCAGGACCTTGTCCTCGGCGTCGGCCATGGTGCCCGACTGTGCCCGGGGCACGGCCGCGCGGAGTCCGGCGAGGGACAGATGCTGGCCGCGCACGTCCACCGTGCGGAAGTTGAGGGCGGCGGTCATCGGGGTCAGGGGGCTGTCAGGAGTTAGGCTCACCCGATCATTTTACGTGCCCCGCCGCGGCGGGCCGACGCTGTGACGCGGGTCGACGCTGCGGTCGGGCCGACGCTTTGACGCGGGTCGACGCTGCGGTCGGGCCGACGCTTTGCAGCCGCTGGGCAACGCGCGGGTCAGCGGCGGGGCTTGCCGCCGGAGCCCGGGAAGAGGCTGTTCAGGAAGATGGCCAGCGCGATCGCCGCCGGCCAGATGGCGAGGACCGCGTAGGAGCGCAGTGAGAAGGCGACACTTGCGCTGGCTGATGTATCCGCCGGCGCTCCCCACCATTGGGCGCTGAGCACGCCGGTTCCCCACGCGATGAGCGCGCCGGCGGCACCGGCGAGGACCACCAGGATGACGGTGCCGGGGCCGGGCTGGTAGTGCTTGGAACCGGCAACGAACGAGCCGGCGATGCACCCGGCGAGCAGGCACAGTCCGGCCAGCACCAGGTCCCTGGGCAGCCAGGTTGCGGTGTTCGTGCCGGCGGCGAGGTCCGGGTTTCCCGTGAGGAGATTCAAGCCCGACGGCGCCAGAAGCCACCAGAGCAGCCCCACCGGGACGCCTGCGGCCGCGATGGCCGCGGCCTTCCGCCAGGGGCGGCCGCCGGGTCCTGGCTGCTGCCCGGGATCCGCGACCAGTACCGGCTGCGCGGGCTCCCCGTCGTGGTGGACGGGGCCGTCTACTGCGGGCTGTGTCATGCAACAAACGGTAACAAGGATTTCGCCGGCCAATGACGCCTCCCGGCAGCACATGACGGCAAAAGTAAAGAAAATGCCGTAGTCGATTCCCTTGCGCAATACGCTGGAGGGGTAGGAAGTATCACGCGCACGTGCAGCAGGGAGTTGGATCGCAGTGGCCACAGATGAAGGAATCTTCGAGGGAACGTTCAAGGAAATGTTCCGCCGGCACGCCGCGGGCGTGGCCATCATCACCGCCAACCACAACGACGTCCCGTTCGGTTTCACTGCAACGTCCGTGGCCTCGCTGTCCGCCAAGCCGCCGCGCTTCACGTTCAACATGGCCCGGACCTCCAGTTCCTGGCCGGCCGTGGCCAACACGACCTACATTGGCGTCCATATGCTCGGGCTGGACAACCAGGAGCTCGCTGACCGCTTCGCCCGCGCCGGCAACCGGTTCGACGGCGACCACTGGGAACACGGACCCCATGACGTGCCTGTGCTCAAAGGCGTCGCCGGCTGGCTGATCGGCAAAGTCCAGATGCGGCTCTCGTTCGAGAACAACGCCGTCGTGGTGGTCGAGGTGGTGGAGGGCCAGGTCGGCGACGACGGCGCTCCCCTGCTCTACCACTCCGGGGCGTATGGCCAGCCCGTTCCGCTCGACTACGAAATCTAATTATCCAGGCACGTCGGGCCGAGCAGCACTTTCAGGTCGCCGAACAGGGACGGGCTCGGGTTGACCCGCAGATGCACCGGCAGGCCCATGACCTCCACCCGGGTGTCGCCTTGCAGGTGCAGCCTGACCTCGGAATTTCCGCGGTGGGTGCGCAGCACGTCGCCGAGCTCCGTCACCACGGCCTCGGTCGCCTTGTGCGTGGCCATGGTGATGACCACGGGCCCGTTCTGGCTGTCGCTGAGGTCCGGGACGGATAGTTCCATGCAGTTCAAGGTGACGGCCCCGTCGTCGCGCCGTTGCAGGCGGCCCTTGACCACCACGATCAGGTCCTCCGCCAGTACAGAGGCAATGGGGCCGTAGACCTGGCCGAAGAACATGACCTCCATGGAACCGGCGAGGTCCTCGATTTCGGCGCGGGCGTAGGCGTTGCCGCTGGCCTTGGCGATCCGTCGGCTCAGCGAGGTGATCATGCCCGCGATGGTCACGATCGAGCCGTCCGGCGGGCCGTCTTCGGCAATGATCGAGGTGATGGACCGGTCGGCGTGCTGGCTCAGGAGACCTTCCAGTCCCTGCAGCGGGTGGTCTGAGACGTACAGGCCGAGCATGTCGCGCTCGAACGCCAGTTTGTCCTTCTTCTCCCATTCCGGCAGGTCGGGGATTTCCGTGCTGAGCGAGGCCTCGGGTTCCTGGTCCTCAAAGCCGGCAAAGAGGTCGAACTGGCCGATCGCCTCATTGCGCTTGAGCGTGATGACGGAGTCGATCGCCTCTTCATGGATCATGGCCAGGGCGCGCCGGTGGTGGCCCAGCGAGTCGAAGGCGCCGGCCTTGATCAGGGATTCGATGGTGCGCTTGTTGCAGACCACCGCGGGGACCTTCATGAGGTAGTCCTTGAAGGACGTGTAGGAGCCTTCCTTTTCGCGCGCCGCCACCATGGCTTCGACGGCGTTCACGCCGACGTTGCGGATGGCGCCCATGCCGAAGCGGATGTCGTTGCCAACAGGGGTGAAGTTCAGGGCCGACTCATTGACGTCCGGCGGCAGCACCGTGATGCCCATGCGGCGGCATTCGTTGAGGTAGATCGCCGACTTGTCCTTGTCGTCGCCGACGCTGGTGAGCAGGGCCGCCATGTACTCCGGCGCGTAGTGCGCCTTCAGGTACGCGGTCCAGTAGGAGATGACGCCGTACGCGGCTGAGTGCGCTTTGTTGAAGGCGTAGTCGGAGAACGGCAGCAGGATGTCCCACAGGGTCTTGACGGCCTCCATGGAGTAGCCGTTGTCCTGCATGCCCTGGGAGAAGCCGGCGAACTGTTTGTCCAGCTCGGATTTCTTCTTCTTGCCCATGGCGCGGCGCAGGATGTCGGCCTGGCCCAGGGTGTAGCCGGCGAGCTTCTGCGCCACCGCCATAACCTGCTCCTGGTACACGATCAGCCCGTAGGTGCCGCCGAGGATTTCGGCGAGCGGTTCCTCGAGTTCCGGGTGGATCGGGATGACGTCCTGGATCTTGTTCTTGCGCAGCGCGTAGTCGGTGTGCGCGTTGGCGCCCATGGGTCCGGGCCGGTACAGGGCCAGCACGGCGGAGATGTCTTCGAAGTTGTCGGGCTTCATCAGCTTGAGCAGCGACCGCATGGGGCCGCCGTCGAGCTGGAAAACGCCCAGGGTATCGCCGCGGGCCAGCAGCTCGTAGGACGCCGTGTCATCCAACTCGAGGGTTTCGAGGTCCAGGTCGACGCCGCGGTTCATTTTGATGTTTTCCAGGGCATCGGAAATGATCGTCAGGTTTCGCAGCCCGAGGAAGTCCATCTTGATCAGGCCGAGGCCTTCGGACGTCGGATAGTCGAACTGGGTGATGACCTGGCCGTCCTGGAAGCGGCGCATGATCGGAATCACGTCGATGATGGGGTCCGAGGACATGATGACGCCGGCGGCGTGCACGCCCCATTGCCGCTTCAGGCCTTCGATGCCCAGCGCGGTTTCGAAGACCTTGGCAGCCTCCGGGTCCGTGCTGATCAGCTGCCGGAAGTCCCCTGCCTCGCTGTAACGCTTGGATTGCGGGTTCTGGATGTCGGCCAGCGGAATGTCCTTGGCCATCACGGCCGGGGGCAGCGCCTTGGTCAGCGTCTCGCCCATGCTGAACGGGTAGCCCAGCACGCGCGAAGAGTCCTTGAGGGCCTGCTTGGTCTTGATGGTGCCGTAGGTGACGATCATGGCCACGCGCTCGTCGCCGTACTTGCGCGTGACGTAGTCGATCACTTCGGAGCGGCGCCGGTCATCGAAGTCGACGTCGAAGTCAGGCATGGAGACGCGGTCGGGGTTGAGGAAGCGCTCGAAGATCAGGCCGTGGTGCAGCGGATCGAGGTCGGTGATGCGCATGGCGTACGCCACCATGGAGCCTGCACCGGAGCCACGTCCGGGGCCCACCCGGATGCCGTTGTTCTTGGCCCAGTTGATGAAGTCGGCCACCACCAGGAAGTAGCCCGGGAAGCCCATGGAGGTGATGACTTCCAGCTCATAGTCGGCTTGCTTGCGGACGTTGTCCGGGATGCCCTTGGGATAGCGGTACTGGAGACCCTTGTCGACCTCCTTGACCAGCCAGGACGTTTCGTCCTCCCCCTCCGGGCAGGGGAACCGTGGCATGTAGTTGGCGCCGGTGTTGAACGACACTTCGCAGCGCTCGGCGATCAGCAGCGTGTTGTCGCACGCCTCGGGGTGGTCGCGGAACAGCTCCCGCATTTCCTGCGGTGACTTCAGGTAGTAGCCGCTGCCGGAGAAGGCAAAGCGCGAGCCGCCGTTGTCGTAGGTCGGTTCCAGGAGCGTGGAACCGGACTGGATGGCCAGCAGGGCCTCGTGCGCCTTCGCGTCGTGCTCGTGCGTGTAGTGCAGGTCATTGGTGGCCACCAGGGGCAGGTTCAGGTCCTTGGCCAGGCGCAGGAGGTCGCCGGTGACGCGCCGCTCGATATCCAGGCCGTGGTCCATGAGTTCGCAGAAGTAGTTCTCCGCGCCAAAGATGTCGCGGAACTCTGCAGCAGCCTCGACCGCTTCACGGTACTGGCCGAGCCGCAGGCGGGTCTGGACCTCACCGGAAGGGCAGCCGGTGGTGGCGATGAGCCCTTCCGAGTACGTGTTCAGCAGTTCGCGGTCCAGCCGGGGCCATTTGCCGAAGACCGAGTCCAGCGAGGCGATCGATGAGGCCCGGAAGAGGTTCCGCATGCCCGCGTTGTTGTAGCTGAGCAGGGTCATGTGGGTGTACGAGCCACCGCCGGAGATGTCATCCTTGCGCTGGTGCTCCTCGCCCCACCGCACGCGGGTCTTGTCCGTGCGGGCGGTCCCGGGAGTCACATAGGCTTCGACGCCGATGATGGGCCTGATGCCCTGGTCGGTGGCCCGCTTCCAGAAGTCGAAGGCGCCGAACAGGTAGCCGTGGTCCGTCGTGGCGAGGGCCGGCATCCCGAGCCGCTGGGTTTCGTCGAACAGCTCACCGAGCCGGGCGGCACCGTCCAGCATCGAGTACTCGGTGTGGTTGTGGAGATGGACAAACGAGTCGTTGCTGGAAGTCACCGCACCATTCTAGTGCCGAGCTACGACGGCGGCGTGCAACGGCTCAGGCGTTCCCTGACTCCAGGACCTCAAGCGCGTACTGCAGGTCCTGCGGGTACTCGCTCGTGACGGTGACGCGCTCCCCCGTCCGCGGATGGTCGAAGGACAGTTCCCGGGCGTGCAGCCATTGCCGGGTCAGTCCGAGGGTGGCAGCCAGCCGCGGGTCGGCCCCGTAGGTGAGGTCGCCGGCGCAGGGGTGCCGCAGGGCGGCAAAGTGCACGCGGATCTGGTGCGTGCGGCCAGTTTCCAGGTGTACCTCGACCAGGGAGGCCTTGCCGAAGGCTTCCAGGACCTCGTAGTGCGTCACCGACTCACGGCCGTCCTCGATCACGGCGAACCGCCAGTCGTGGCCCGGGTGGCGGCCGATCGGCGCGTCGATGGTGCCCGCCAGCGGATCGGGAAGGCCCTGGACGACGGCGTGGTAGACCTTGTCCACGGTGCGTTCCTTGAAGGCCCGCTTGAGCACGGTGTAGGCGTTTTCGGTCTTGGCGACCACCATGACGCCGGAGGTACCGACGTCGAGCCGGTGGACGATGCCGGCGCGCTCCGGTGCGCCCGACGTCGAAATCCGGTAACCGAGACCGGCGAGGCCACCGACCACGGTGGGTCCTACCCAGCCGGGTGAGGGGTGGGCTGCCACGCCGACCGGTTTGTCGATGACGACGAATTCGTCATCGTCCAGCAGGATCAACAGGTCGTCCACTACTTCCTCCACGATTTCCAGGGGGTCCCTGCGGTCCGGCACCACGACGTCGAGCACGGCGCCGGGGGCGAGCTTGAGCGACTTCCCCACGGGCTTGGCATCGCTGGTGACGTTGCCCTCGGCGATCAGGGTGGCTGCCTGGGAGCGGGAGATGTCCATCAGTCTGGCCAGGCCTGCGTCCACGCGGGAGCCCGCCAGGTCCTCCGGGACGGTGAAGCGCCGGTGCCCGGCGGGGGCGGCCCTGCCCGAGGTAGTTTCAGACATCCTTGGCCACCGTATCCTTCGAGTGGCGAGAGCCGTCCAGGGAGATCCCCCGGAGCGTCAGTAGGCAGATGATCACGACGGCGGAGACGACCGCCGAGTCGGCGATGTTGAAGATCGCGAAGTTTGGAAGCTGGATGAAGTCCACCACGTGGCCCATCGCGAAGGACGGCTCGCGGAAGAGCCGGTCCGTCAGATTGCCGAGTGCGCCGCCGAGCAGCAGCCCGAGCGCCAGCGCCCACCAGAGCGAGCCGAGCTTGCGCAGCTGCAGCAGGATCGCGACGGACACGGCCGCCATGATGATCGTGAACACCCAGGTGACGTTTTCACCGATCGAGAACGCAGCCCCGGAGTTGCGGATGTAGTACCAGTGCAGCAGCGGCGGAATGACGGGGATCCGCTCGCCCTCGGTCATGGTGCTCGTGACCCAGAGCTTGGTCAGCTGGTCGAACACGTAGGCGAACACGGCGAAGCCAGCGAACAGGACAAGCAGCTTTGCCCGGCGCGGCCGGGTGTGCACAGGCTGTGCCGCCTCGACGGGCAGCAGGGGCTCTGGTGATGGTGCGTCAGTCATAGGGCTTTCGTTCGGGAGCCAGTGCGGAGACTGGGGTGGGGTGCCCGGCTGGTGCCGGCCGGCGGACCCGGTGGCGGCATAGTGCGGGAAAATACAGTGAGGGAAAACGAAAAAGCCGGCGGCCGAGGAGTCCCCAGCCACCGGCTTTCAGAATACTTGGTTAATTCCCTAGCTGGCTTCGCCAACTTCAGGGGCCGCGACGGAGCCGCGGGCATCCAGGTCACGGAGCTGGCCTTCGATGTAGGCCTTCAGGCGCGACCGGTAGTCACGCTCGAAGCCGCGAAGCTGCTCAACCTTGCGTTCCAGGACGGAGCGCTGCTGCTCGAGGGCACCGAGGATCTTGCGGGACTTCTCCTGCGCGTCGTTGACCAGGCTGCTGGCCTCGATCTGGGCTTCGGCGATGATCTTGTCGCGCTGCTGCTCGCCGTCGGCGACGTGCTTGTCGTGCATCTGCTGCGCCATGGCCAGCAGGCCGGCGGCGGACTCGGAGGCCGGGGTGGCGGCGTTGCGTGCCGGTTCGACTGCCTGTGCAGCCTGAGCAGCCTTGGCGGCCTGCTCGGCTTCCTTCTTCTTGGCAGCTTCTGCTGCCGCCTTTGCCTTGGCCTCGGCCTCGGCCTTGGCGGTGTCTTCCTTCTCGGCCTTGACGGGCGCCGGGACCTTTTCCACCACGGGTGCGGCGGCTGCGGAGCTGGCAGGCGTGCCGGCGCCGGATTCGGCGAGCTTCTTGCGCAGCTCGTCGTTCTCCTGGTTCAGGCGCCGAAGTTCGACGACGATCTCGTCCAGGAAGTCGTCAACCTCGTCCTGGTCGTAGCCCTCGCGGAACTTGGTCGGCTGAAAGCGCTTGTTGACAACGTCTTCTGGCGTCAAAGCCATCTGGTCACCTCGTTGGTCTAGTTAGTCAGGAGGCCTTCCGGCCGTCAAAACTACGGTACCTAAATATGGTCTGGTTCCTCTAATTCAACACCGCAGTGTCAAACCGGAGTTTTCTTTCAGTTCGGGCCCAGGCCCAGGTCGCCTGCTGTTCGGCGGCAGCTTACGCCGCGATCGGCTGGGCGTACACCAGGCCCTTGACGATCCACATCGCCACGCTGACGGCCACGAACAGCAGCAGGAAACCGATGTCCAATGAGATTCCACCCAGACGCAGCGGCGGGATGAGCCGGCGGAGCAGCTTGAGGGGCTTGTCCGTGACCGAATACACAGCATGGGCGGCCACGAGTGCCATCCCGCGCGGCCGCCAGCTTCGGGCAAACATCTGCACCCAGTCGAAGACCAGGCGGATGATCAATGCCACGAAAAAAAGCAACAGAGCGATATAGACGAGCCCGAAAACAATTCCCATGAGCTAACTCATATCTCCATGTTCATTCCGGATACCGAAGTGTCCTAAGGAAAGTGTCACTTCTATTTCAACACGGATAATTCCGCACGGATGCCAGGCAGGTCTCCCCGCCTGGCATCCGTACCGAATATTCGGGCCTAGCTTTGGTTGAAGAAACTTGCCGTCGTCTCGCTGGCCTTCTTGTCATCGCCAATGACTTCGATGTACGACGGCGAGAGCAGGAAAACCTTGTTCGTCACCCGTTCGATGCTGCCACGGAGGCCGAAAACAAGCCCGGCGGAGAAGTCCACGAGGCGCTTGGCGTCAGCCTCGCCCATGTCGGTGACATTCATGATGACGGGGATGCCGTCGCGAAAGCTTTCGCCGATGAGTTTGGCGTCGTTGTAGGACCGCGGGTGGATGGTGGTGATCTGCCGCAGTCCGGTGGTCTCTTCGCGGCTCGACGCCGCACGCTTGATGGGTGTCACAGGTGCGCGATATTCCTCTTCAGCGGCTTGAGGCTCTTCCCGGGGGACCTCGCGGACGGGCGCCGGCGCACGGCGTTCCTCGCGGTCGTGCTCCATGGATTCGTCCTCATCCTTGTGCGGTGTGGGGTGCTCAGACTCGTAATGTTCGTCGCCGTCGGCGAGCCCAAGATAGATCATTGTCTTGCGCAGAGCGCCAGCCATGGTCGACTCCTAATCTTGTCCGTAAGCGGGCCGCTTAATGACTAGACAGCCTTGGAACCCCCGCCATTACATTCCAATACGTCGAACTTACCGCAGGGCCGGACGGGGACCGAGAATATCGGAGCCAATGCGCAGGTGTGTCGCCCCAAAGCGGACGGCCTCCTCGAGGTCCTGGCTCATGCCGGCGGATATTCCCGTGGCGTCCGGATACTGTTCGCTCAGCCGCCCGGAAATGGCCGCCAGCTTCTCGAAGGCGGCCGCAGGATCGGCGCCCAGTGGGGCAACCGCCATGACGCCCGCGAGCCGCAGTCCGGCGGCTCCGGCCAGCTCTTCGGCCAGCTCGGGAACCTCGCCTGGGGCCGCGCCACCGCGGTGCGCCCCGGCGTCCTCGTCCAGGCTGACCTGGATGAAGCAGTCCAGGGGCGGACGCCCGGTGCGTTCACTTTCGACTGCCATCGCTTTGGCGAGTGCGGCAACCAGTGCCCCGCGGTCCACCGAATGCACGGCGTGCGCGTACTTCACCACGGACTTGGCCTTCTTGCTTTGGAGCTGGCCGATGAAATGCCAGCTCAGGCCCAGGTCCTCGAGCTGGGCCGCTTTCTCCGCCGCCTCCTGATCCCGGTTTTCCCCGACATCGGCGACGCCGAGCGACGCCAGCCGCCGAATGTCCTGCGCCGGGTGGAACTTGGTGACGACGATCAGGCGCGGCGGTGTCTCCTGCCGGCCGGCGGCGGCCACGGCGGCGTCGATCCTGCGGCGGACGGCCGAGAGATTCACCTCCAGCTGGGTCAGCCGGGGGCCCTCCAGTGCGTCCTGCCGGCTGTCGGGTCCCGCCACGGGCTCAGTCATCGCCATGCGCCAGATCCGCGTGCGTCGAGTCCGTCCACGCCAGGCCGGCGAACCGGCCGGTGTGGCTGTTGCGACGGTAGGAGAACAGGGTCTCGTCCTCAAGGGTGCAGCCCCCGGAGTATTCGACTCCGACGCCCGCTGCTTCCAGCTGGCTCCGGACGCCTGCCGGCAGGTCCAGCCCCGGGGTGCCGGTGGACGTCGTGCACCACGCTGCGGGCACGGCCGCGGCAACGTCGGCGCGCAGCCCTTCGGGGACCTCGTAGCAGCGACCGCAGACCGAGGGCCCCACCCAGGCGCTGATGCGGTCCGCGCCAAGCTCCCGCAGGCGTGCCACCGCGGCCGGCACCACTTCGTTGGCCACACCGGGCCGCCCGGCGTGCACGACGCCGAGGACAGGCGTCCCGGCCGGGTCCTCGCCGACCAGCACCACCGGCACGCAGTCCGCCACCAGGACGGCCAGCGGCTCGGTCCGGGAGACCAGGGCGTCGGCCGTGGGGGCAGCCGGAACATCCCCCGCCGTGCGCAAAGTCACTGTGCCTAAAGCCGCAGTGTCTAAAGCCGCAGTGTCCAAAGCCGCAGTGTTCCCACCAATGGTGGCGACGTCGTTGCCGTGGACCTGGTTCATGTACCGGAACGTCCGGCCGTCAAGCCCGGCAGCCGCGTCGAGCTCCGCGCGCCGGCGGTGGACCGCGTCGGGGTCATCGCCAACATGCAGCGCCAGGTTCCCGGCTCCGACGTCGGTGAAAGCCACCCACACGCCCGGCCGGACTTCAGCCCGCCAAAAAAACAATCACAACACCGCCATCAACATGTCCGGAATCTCTACGTTCATACAATCCACCGTAACCCGGCGCAAAGCAGCATGGCACCGCCGGACGGCGGTGCCATGCTGAAGCCGGGCGGATTGCCGGAGGGTTTACTTGAGGAAGTCCGGGACATCCAGGTCATCGGAGTGCCGGCCGGAGAGGTCCGGTTCCACGACGGCCGGCAGGTCGACGTCGAAGCCAGAGTCGGCCGGTACTGCGGAGGGGCGCTGCTGGCCCCAGCCGCCGTAGCCGGCGGCACCCACCGTGGCGTGCAGCGGCTGGACCGGTGCGGAGGCCGGAGCCTGCGCCGGAGCGGGCGCGGCGGACGCGGGCCGCGGCGGCGCAGCCGGCAGGGACTGGTCCATGGACGGCGAGGTGGCCTTGACGTCGTCGAAGCCGGCGGCGATGACGGTGACGCGGGCCTCGTCGCCAAGGGCGTCATCGATCACGGCGCCGAAGATGATGTTGGCCTCCGGGTGGGCGACTTCCTGGACCAGGCGGGCCGCCTCGTTGATTTCGAACAGGCCCAGGTCCGAGCCGCCCTGGATGGACAGCAGGACACCGTGGGCGCCGTCGATCGATGCTTCCAGCAGCGGGGAGGCGATGGCCAGTTCCGCGGCCTTGACGGCCCGGTCCTCGCCGCGGGCAGAACCGATGCCCATCAGCGCGGAACCGGCACCCTGCATGACGGACTTGACGTCGGCGAAGTCGAGGTTGATCAGGCCGGGGGTCGTGATGAGGTCCGTGATGCCCTGCACACCGGAGAGCAGGACCTGGTCGGCGGAACGGAAGGCATCCAGGACCGAAACGTTGCGGTCGCTGATGGAGAGCAGGCGGTCGTTAGGGATCACGATCAGGGTGTCGACTTCATCGCGCAGGGCGTCGATGCCGGCCTCGGCGGACCCGGCCCGGCGGCGGCCTTCGAAGGTGAAGGGACGCGTCACGACGCCGATGGTCAGGGCGCCAAGGGAACGGGCAATGCGGGCCACGACGGGAGCGCCGCCGGTACCGGTTCCGCCACCCTCGCCGGCGGTGACGAAGACCATGTCTGCGCCGCGGATGACCTCTTCGATTTCATCGGCGTGGTCCTCTGCAGCCTGCCGGCCGACCTCGGGGTTCGCGCCAGCACCGAGTCCACGGGTCAGCTCACGCCCGACGTCGAGCTTGACGTCGGCATCGCTCATCAGCAACGCCTGCGCGTCGGTATTGATGGCGATGAATTCGACGCCGCGAAGACCGACCTCGATCATGCGGTTGACTGCGTTCACGCCACCGCCGCCGATGCCGACGACCTTGATGACGGCCAAGTAATTCTGCGGAGCTGCCACGTTACGTGTCCCTTGTTCGTGTACTAATGCGAAAACATTTCGAGTCCTGCTTGAAGCTGGAACCTTAACCTTCGACTTGAAGGTTATAGTTATGTCAAGTAACTCATGTCTGTGACGGTATTTCCTATGCCGGGGACATTCAATAACCGGCGCCGCGTGTCGCGCGAATACCGGGCAAATAGCCCCAGTATGTAGTCCCGCGGGCCGCCCTGCCGGATCGGTGCCCCGGCGGCCGCAACGCCCGGTGTTCCGGAACGCCGCGGAAGTGCCGCCGGCTAGCGCGTGACAGGGTGCCGCGGCACGCTGACGTCGTAGACCTTCACCGGGTTCTTGGGATCGGCCGGGACCTTCAGGAGGGCCGAAAGGACGCGTGCCTTGAGCTCCTTCTCCCCCGCGTTGCCCCAGACGATCGTCTGCCCGTCGACGAGCTTGAGCTCGACGGCGTCGGCGGAGGCGGCGGAGGCGTTGGAGAGCCGGGCCAGCACATCCGCCGGCAGTGCTCCCAGCACCGCCGTGATGGCCTGGAACAAGTCCTTCGGCAGCGTCCCGCTGCCGCCGTCGATCACCGGGAGCGCAACGGAGGCGGCATCCGTTGTGGTGCTGAGCTGGACGCCGTCGACGTCCACGAGCTGGAAGGTTTCGCCCTGCTTGACCAGCGCCACCGGAATACGCTCGGTGACGCGCACCTGCAGCGTCGAGGGCGGGAGCGCCGTCACGCTGACGTCCTTGACCTGGACCAGCGGCTTCAACAGGGCGGTAACCTCCTCCTCGCTGACCTGGGGCAGGGGTTTTCCCTGAAGGGGCGCGAGGGCGGCCTGCACCTGATCCGGGTTGAGCAGCTTGGTGCCCGCCACGGAGACGGTCCGCAGGGCCAACACGGGCGAGTAAATGGCGGCAGCGACGATCCCCGCCATCAGTACGGCCACAATGCCTATGGTGCTGAGGACAATGCGCCTGCGGCGCTTGCCCTTGGGCTCGGGGAAGGACAGCACGTTGCCGGAGACGCTGTCCGGTGTGCCCTGCAGGTGCTGCGCGTGCTTCGCGTTGCCGCCCGCCGGGTCCGTGGCGTTCTTGGATGCTGAAATGACATCCGTGCCTGCTCCCCCGGACGGCGGCCGGGAGCTTCCTCCGGAGGAGTCGGAACCGGAGGATTTCGAGCCGGAGGAGTTCGAGCCGGAGGCGCTTGATCCGCCCCGGTAGGTGGGGCGCCTGGTGCTAGGCACCGGCGGCCTCGACGGTCAGGGCGTCGACGATCAGCGGCCCGTAAGCCGTGACGTCGCCGGCGCCGGCGGTGAGCACGATGTCCCCGGGTCCGGCGGCCGCCAGCAGTGCCTGCACGGCTTCCCCCCCGGGTCCGACGAGGCTGCCGCCGGAGCCCAGGTGCTCGGCGATCAGCGCGCTGGTGACGCCGGGAATGGGGTCTTCCCGGGCAGGGTAGATATCCAGGACCAGGGCCGTGTCAGCCGTGTTGAGGGCCTCGGCGAACTCGCGGGCGAATTCGCGGGTCCGGGAAAACAGGTGGGGCTGGAAGAGTACGTGCACTTTGTGCTGCCCGGCGACCGCCCTGGCCGCGGACAAGGCGGCGCGGACTTCCGTGGGGTGGTGGGCATAGTCGTCGTAGACGCGGACGCCGCGTCCTTCCCCCTTGAACTCGAAACGGCGCGAGGCACCGGAGAAGTGGGCCAGTGCCCCTGCTGCGGTGTCCGGCGCGACGCCGAGTTCGAGCGCCACGGCGAAGGCCGCGGCGGCGTTCAGCGCGTTATGCCGGCCGGGAACCTGGAGTTCGACGCCGAACGTGCCCGCCGCCGTCGAGATCCCCAGCTGGCCAGGTCCGGCGTCGTGCAGCCGGATGTCGGCGTCGGCAGCCGTCCCGTACAGGACCACGCGGGTGTTGCCGCGGTCCTGTGTGCGCTCGGCGAGGTCCCGCGCTCCGGGGTCGTCCGCGCAGGCCACCAGGACGCCGTCCGCCGGGAGCAGTGCCGTGAAGCTGTCGAAGGAGGCGTAGACGGCGTCTGCGGTGCCGTAGAAGTCCAGGTGGTCCGGCTCGACGTTGGTCACGACGGCGATTGTGGGGCGGTAGTTCAGGAAGGAGCCGTCGGACTCGTCCGCCTCCGCGACGAAGATCCCGGAGGCGCCGTGCGCCGCGTTGACGCCCAGGGCCGGGACGTTCGCTCCGATGGCGAAGGACGGGTCAAGTCCGGCGCCCTGGAGCAGCACCGTGATCATCGAGGTCGTGGTGGACTTGCCGTGCGTTCCGGCGACTGCCACCACGGTGTCGTCCGCCATCGTGGCGGCCAGCGCCTCGGAGCGGTGCAGCACCGGGAGCCCGGCGGCGCGGGCGGCAGCGAGCTCGGGATTGTCGGGCCGGATCGCTGAGCCGGCCACCACGGTCTGGGCGTCGCCGAGGTTGCCGGGTCCATAGCCCACGGCGATCCGTGCGCCGGCGGCTGCGAGGTCCGCCATGACGGGCAGGTCCTTGGCGTCCGAGCCGCTGACCGGAATGCCGCGAGCCACCATGATGCGGGCGACGGCGGACATGCCGACGCCGCCGATGCCGATGAAGTGAATGCGGCCCAGGGACTCCAGGGATCGTGTGCCTTGTTGGGGCTGGGTCATGGCTCTACTGCTTCCTGCCGTCCGGGTTCGTGCCGTGCTGTGTCGGGCGCTGCTGTGTCGGGCGCTGCTGGTTGGTGCTGGGCTGCTTCGAGGCCGCGACGTCGAGGATGAGATCGGCCATGCGCCGGTCCGCGTTCCGGATGCCGAGCTGTTCGGAGCTGGCGGCCATCCGGGCCAGCCTGTCCGTGTCCAGCAGGAGGGGAATGATGTTCTCGCGGATCCAGTCGGCGGAGAAGGCCTTGTCGTCGACGATCAGGGCACCGCCTGCGGCGACAAGGCCGGCGGCGTTCAGCGCCTGCTCGCCGTTGCCGATCGGGAGGGGTACAAAGACGGTGGGCACGCCGACGGCGGCCACCTCGCAGACAGTGGCGGCGCCGGCGCGCGCCAGCAGCAGGTCCGCCGCGGCGTACACGGTCTCCATGCCGTCCACGTACTCCACCTGCCGGTAGCCCTGCGCGGCGAGCGGCTTGCCGTCGGCGTCCTGCACGGACTTGCCGCGGCCGGTGATGTGCAGCGTCTGCACGCCGGCGTCGGCGAGGACCCCCACGGCTGCGGCGAGGGACAGGTTGATGCTCTGGGCGCCCGAGGATCCGCCGGTGACGATCAGCGTTGGCTTCTCCGGGTCCAGTCCGAGTGCCTGCCGTGCGCCTGCCCGGGCGGCCGCGCGGTCAAGGCCGGAAATCTCGGGGCGCATCGGCATGCCCACGTGCCGCGCCCGGCCGAGTTTGGTCGCGGCGAAGGCGACGGCGACGTGAGCGCCGAGGCGGGCGCCCACACGGTTGGCCAGGCCGGGGCGGGTGTTGGCCTCGTGGATCACGATCGGGATTTTCCGGCGCCGGGCCGCGAGGTACATCGGCGTGCACACATAGCCGCCCACTCCTACCAGGACGTCGGCTCCTGCCTCGTCCAGGATGGAGCCCGCCTGCTTCACGGCACCGGCCATCCGGCCGGGAAGCCGGAGCAGGTCCGCGGAAGGCTTGCGCGGGAGCGGGACCCGGCTGATGGTGGCCAGCTCCAGCCCGGCGGCCGGGACCAGGCGCGTTTCCATCCCTCCGGGGGTTCCGACAGCCAGGAGCTGCACTGCGGGGCGGGACTGGCGAAGGGCGCCGGCAATGGCCAGCAGCGGGCTGATGTGACCGGCGGTTCCGCCACCGGCAAGGACCACGGACAAAGGCGACTCGGTGTTCATGAAGGGCTGTTTACGCTTTCGTACGGTTCTTGGCGGGGTTCTTGCTTGGGGGGTTTTTGGCCGGGTTCGCTGGTGATTTCCTGGCCGGGTTCGGAGCGGAGTTCTTCGAACGCGTGCGGTCGGCGGACTGGCTGGACGCCTTGGCGGCCGCCCGGGCAGCGCGGGTTCTCCGGACGGAATTCGCGAAAGCGGCGGGCCCAAACCTGAACATCTTCTTCGGCTGCATGCCCGGGTCCATCTGGGCCCGGGCAAGGGACAGGACCACGCCGATTGCACACAGTGACATCAGCAGGGCCGAGCCGCCATAGGAGATGAAGGGCAGCGGGACGCCCACCACTGGTGCCAGCCCGGTGACCACGGCCATGTTGACGCTGGCCTGTCCCAGCAGCCAGACCATGATGGCCCCGGCCAGGACGCGGTGGAAGACATCGTGCTGCGCGACCACGACGCGGTAGATGGCGGTGCCGAGAATGGCGAAGAGGACCAGGACAACCAGCGTCCCGACCAGGCCGAGTTCCTCGCCGATGATCGCGAAGATGAAGTCGTTGTGGGCCTCGGGGATCCAGCTGTACTTTTGCCGGCTCTGGCCCAGTCCCACGCCGAACCAGCCGCCGGACGCGAGCCCGTACAAACCGTTGGTGGACTGGTAGTTCAGGTCGGAGCCGTCGGCGCAGGTCTGGCCGGTCCAGGACAGGATGCGGCACATCCGGTTCGGGCTCGTGACGGCAAGGATCATGGTGCCGACCGCCAGGGCGGCGCCGGCAATGCCGAACAAGTACAGCCTGACGCCGGCGAAGAACAGCGCGGCGGCGACGATGATCATCACGATCATCGCCGTGCCAAGGTCGTTGCCGGCGAGGATGAGGCCCAGCACTGCCAAGGCTCCCGGGAACACCACGGGAATGAACGCGTGGCGCCATTCGTGGAGCAGCTTGGCCTTGCGGTCAAGCACCGTGGCCATCCAGAGCGCCAGGGCAAGCTTGGCAGCTTCGGAGGGCTGGAAGGTGAACGGGCCGACGTCGATCCAGTTCTGGTTGCCCAGGGTGCTGCGCCCGACAAGGAGGACCAGGCCCAGCAGCGCGATCGCCAGGAGCATGACCCCCCAGGCGATTCGCCGCAGCCAGACGACATTGACGCGGGAGAGGACAAACATGGCGAAAACGCCGATCGCGGCGAATAGACCCTGTTTGAGCGCGGCGGAATACGGCGACTCGCCGGCTGCGATGGCTTCCACGCTCGAGGCGGAGAGAACCATCATGATGCCGATCGCCGTCAGGGCCAGCGTGGAGCCCAGGATCAGGTAGTAGGTGGATCCGTTGCGGGACTTGCCGGTGCCCTCCAGCGCGGACCAGAATCTGCGGATCCACGCACGCACGCGTGCCGCGGGGGTGACGGCAGGCCTGCGCGCCGACGGCGCGGCGGTCCTGCCCCCGGCGGACTTGGCACTGGAGGCCCCGCCGCTGGTGGCACCGCCTGCGGCGGCTCGTGCCGCCGTCGTACGTGTGGGCGTGCTGACCATTGTTACTCCTCGCTGGTCTGAGCCTGCCCTTCCACGAGCTCGCGGACAGCTTCGATGAAGGCATCGCCACGGTGAGCATAGGAAGAGAACTGATCCATGGAAGCAGCCGCCGGAGCCAGCAGCACAGTGTCCCCGGAGGCGGCCAGCTGCGCCGCCGAGGCTACGGCCTGTGCCATCACAGTCTCGCCGAAAATTGGCGAGGGGCCTGCGTCGGCTTGGGCCGTTCCGGCAGTCTGCACGTCTTCAGTCTCGCCCTTGGCCGCCTCGATCACGGGGACATCCGGTGCGTGTCGCTTCAGCGCGGCCTGCAGATCGCTGGAGTCCGTGCCGATCAGCACCACGGCCTTGAGCCGGTTGCCGTGTTCCTGGATCAGGGAGTCGTAATTCACACCCTTGGACAAGCCGCCGGCGATCCACACCACGTCCTGGAACGCGGACAAAGCGGCGGCGGCGGCATGCGGGTTGGTGGCCTTGGAATCGTTGACCCAGAGGACCCCCCCATGCCGGGCCACGGGCTGGATCCGGTGGTCTCCGGGGAGGTAGTTCAGCAGGCCCTGGCGGACCGCCGACGCTTCCAGGCCGTAGGCCCGGACCAGGGCTGCCGCCGCCAGCGCATTCGCCACCATGTGGCGTGGAGCCGTCGACCCCAGATCGGCAATCGAGGCGAGTTCGGCCGCGCTGTCCTTGCGTTCGGCGATGAACGCGCGGTCCACGAGCAGCCCTTCCACGACGCCGAGCATGCTGATGGCCGGCGTCAGCGTGGTGAAGCCCACTGCCCGGCAGCCTTCCACGACGTCGGCGTCCTCGACCATGCGTTCGGTCTCGATCTGCTCGGCGTTGTAGATGCAGGCCTTCTGCGTGTTCGCGTAGACCTTGGCTTTGTCGGCCAGGTAGGAGGCATAGGAACCATGCCAGTCCACGTGGTCCTCAGCGACGTTCAGGCACACGCTGGCCACCGGTGAGACCGAGTGGCTCCAGTGCAGCTGGAAACTGGAGAGTTCCACTGCGAAAGCGTCGTACTCCACGGGGTCGCGCAGGGCGTCCAGGATGGGGGTCCCGACGTTGCCCACCGCGATCGCCTTCAGCCCGGCGGCCTGGAGCATGGACTCGGTCAGGCCCACGGTGGTGGTCTTGCCGTTGGTGCCGGTAATGGTCAGCCAGTCCGCGGTCTTGCGGCCCTTGCGTTCGCGGACCCGCCAGGCGAGCTCGACGTCGCCCCACACCGGAATGTGCGCCCGCGCCGCGGCGGCGAGCAGGGCCTGGTCCGGGCGCCAGCCCGGGGACGTTACCACCAGGTCGGGCTTGTGGCCGTCGACCTTCGGAACGGACTCCACGGCGTCCTCGCCCAGCAGGACGTCCGCCGCGCCGACGATCCGGAGCGTGTCCGCCTGGGCGAGTGCCTTGGCGCTGGTGGCGGCGTCAACCACCACCACGCGGGCACCGAGTTCAATGAGGGTATCGGCGGCGGCGAAGCCCGAGACGCCGATGCCGGTGACCACGACGCGCAGGCCGGACCAGTCGGAGTCCCATGTGGTGAGATTCTGGAGCCGGGGTGAGGTGGAGAGCGGGGCGGGGATTGGTCCGGTCACAGGAGCACCACCCATTCGGCGTAGAAGATACCCAGGCCGGCGGCAACGAACAATCCGCACAGTATCCAGAAGCGGACCACCACCGTGACTTCGGCCCAGCCTTTGAGTTCGAAATGGTGCTGCAGCGGTGCCATCTTGAAGAACCGTTTGCCCTTAGTGAGTTTGAAGTAGCCCACCTGGATGATGACGGAGAGCGTGATGAGGACGAAGAGGCCGCCGATGAAGGCCAGCAGCAGTTCGGTGCGGGACAAGATGGCGAAGGCAGCGACGGCCCCGCCGATGGCCAGGGACCCGGTGTCGCCCATGAAGATCTTCGCGGGCGAGGTGTTCCACCACAGGAACCCGACCAGGGCGGCGCTGAGGATGGCGGCCAGCAGGGCCAGGTCCAGCGGGTCGCGGACCAGGTAGCAGCCGCCGCCGGCCTGCCGCGGGGACCCGCAGGACTGGTTGTTTTGCCAGATGCCCATCAGTGTGTACGCCCCGAACACCATGACGGAGGCGCCGGCAGCGAGGCCGTCGAGGCCGTCGGTGAGGTTCACGCCGTTGGTCGCGGCGGTGATGATCAGATTGGACCAGAGCACGAAGAGGATGGCGCCAAGTACGGTCCCGGCGAAGGCCAGGTTGAGCCACGGGATATCGCGCACCAGCGAGATCTGGGTGGAAGC
Source organism: Arthrobacter sp. NPDC058130 (assembly GCF_042884475.1). Lineage (NCBI taxonomy): Bacteria > Bacillati > Actinomycetota > Actinomycetes > Micrococcales > Micrococcaceae > Arthrobacter > Arthrobacter sp. NPDC058130. Next base: position 95,116 of record NZ_JBHVTV010000003.1, on the reverse strand, counting down.
CGGGGTGACGCCGTCCTCGTTGGGAAACCGCAGCGCCAGCACGGCGAAAATGATGCCCACGGCGGCCTGGAGGATCAGCTTGGCCTTGGCGTCCAGGCCCAGGCTGCGCTGTTTGGAAATCTTGATGAAGTCGTCGAGGAATCCCACCAGTCCCATACCCACCATGAGGAACAGCAAGAGCAGGCCGGAGGCGCTCGGTCCCGGGGAATGCGGATTCATCATCCACATGACCAGGTGCGTGAGCCCATAGCTGACAAGGACCGCCAAGACCACAACGGTGCCGCCCATGGTGGGCGTGCCGCGCTTGGTGTGGTGGGAGGTGGGCCCATCATCCCGGATGAATTGCCCGTAACCCTTACGGACCAGGAACCGGATGAAAAGGGGCGTGCCCACGAATGCGAGGAACAGGGCCATTCCAGCGCCCATCAGTAGTGCAATCACAGCTGTGCACTCCCTTCGGTGGCTGTTGCGGCATTTCCCTCAGCAGGTCGCTCGGGAGAGTCTTGGGGGGCTTGTGGAGGTAATGCTATCCGATCCCCCAGATGGCGCAGCCCGATGCCGTTCGATGACTTGAACAGGACCAGGTCGCCGGGCTGGAGCTCGGCCTGGAGAAGCTCGTAGGCCTCGTCCGCGGTCTCCGCGAAAACACATTCGTCGCCCCAGGAGCCCTCGTTGACGGCGGAGACATACAGCGACCGGGCTTCCCGGCCCACCACCACCAGTCGGGAGATGTTGAGCCGCACCACCTGGGTGCCGACGGCCATGTGCTCGCGGATGGAATCCGGGCCCAGCTCCAGCATGGCGCCCAGGACCGCCCACGTGCGGCGGCCGCGGCCCAGCTCGGCCAGTGTCCGCAGCGCGGCCCGCATGGACTCCGGGTTGGCGTTGTAGGCATCGTTGATGACCGTCACGCCGTCGGGACGCTCCGTGCGCTCCATCCGCCAGCGGCTGGCGGCGGTCTGCGCGCTGAGCGAGGCCGCGATCTGCGCGCCAGGGATGCCGGCCGCGTGTGCCGCGGCCGCAGCCGCGAGGAGGTTGGCAATGTGGTGGGCACCGATCAGCTTGGCGCTGATATGGTGCCCGGCGGTCTCACCCGGCAGGTAGAGCTCAAATTCCGGGTGGCCTGCGGCGTTCAGTTCCACGTCCACGGCCCTCACCACGTTGGCTTGGGCCACATCCGTCCGGCCGTCGTTGTCCTGGCCTGGGCCGGCGGGGCGGGAGGTGTAGCCGAGCACGCGGGCCCGGGTCCTGGCGGCCATCGCGGCGACGCGGGAGTCGTCCAGGTTCAGCACGGCGGTGCCGCCGGCCGGGAGGGCCTCCACGAGTTCGCCCTTGGCGACGGCGATGTTCTCGACGCCGCCGAATTCTCCGGCATGGGCGGTGCCGACGCCGAGGACCACGCCGATCTCCGGCCGGACCATGTCCGCAAGGTACCGGATGTGGCCGATGCCCGTGGCGCCCATCTCGATGACGAGGTAGCGAGTGTCGAAATCGGCTTTGAAAACGGTGAGCGGGACGCCGATCTCGCCGTTGTAGGACCCCTGCGGCGCAACCGTGGCGCCCTCGGCGTCGGCGGCGCTGAAGATGCCGGCCAGCAGGTCCTTCGTGGTGGTCTTCCCGGCGGAGCCGGTAATGCCGATCACCGTGAATGCGGAGCCGGCAGCCTCACGGTTTGCCCGGATCCGGCGGACGGCTTCGGCGGCCAGCGCGCCCATGGCGAGGACAGCGTCCTCAACGACGACGGCGGGATAGTTCGTCCCGGCGTCGTCCGCGACTTCGCGCTCGACCAGTGCCAGGACGGCGCCCCGGTCAAAGGCTGCGGCCACGAAGTCGTGGCCGTCAGCGTTCTCCCCCGGTTTGGCCACATAGAGGGAACCCGCCGTGGCCTCGCGGGAGTCGGTCACCACGGAGGCGGGCGTAATTCCCGGTTCCGCGGCGAGCCGGCCGTTGGTTATGTCGGCGATTTCCGCCGCTGTAAGTGCAATCATCTCGGTTTAGGACTCTATCCGGTGGTCTTCGAGAACGGTGAATCCCCGTGCTGTCAAGGCGTTCCGGAGTTCCACCCGGTCATCCAGTGCCAGGTTGACTCCCTTGACCTCTTGCCACACCTCGTGGCCCCGGCCGGCCACCAGGATGGTGTCCCCTGCTCCGGCAAGCTCTGCGGCCTTCAGGATGGCGGCCTCGCGCGGGAAGACCTCCAGGACCGTGCAGTCCAGGCCTTCGTCGTCCTTGGCCGCCAGGGCCCCGGCAAGGACGTCCGCGCGGATGGCCGCCGCATCCTCGTCGTGGGGGTCGTCGTCGCTGATGATCACGGTGTCCGCCAGCCGGGCCGCAATGGCCCCCATGGCGGGGCGCTTGCCCTGGTCGCGCTGTCCGGTGGCGCCGAAAACGACGATCACCTTGGACCCGGGTTCCGGGGACCGGACGGCTTCGAGGGCACGTTCCAGGGCGTCGGGGTTGTGCGCGAAGTCCACCACGGCCGCCGGGGCCGTGGACACCAGCTGCATCCGGCCAGGCACGGCAACGGTGAAGGGGTCTGCCGCGTCGAGGGCGGCCTGCACGGCGGCAGGCTCGTGGCCGCCGGCGAGCACCATCACCGTGGCCAGCGCAGCGTTGGCCACATTGAAGCTTCCCGGCAGGCCGGTATGGACGCGCAGCTCGGCGCCGTCGCGGTGCCGGAGCACGAAGTCGGAGCCGAGCCCGCGTGGAGTCGTCGTGGCCACGATCCAGTCGGCGGCCTGGTCGGCAGTTCCGGCGGCGGTTCCGTCGGCGGGCCGGCCGGCGTCACCGTTCCCGCTGCTTGGGTGTCCGGCCGTGGCGAGGGTTGTAACGGGGATTTCGGCGGCGGTCGCGAGCTTCCGGCCCCAGGCATCATCGACGGTCACCACGGCGGCGCGGGCGCGTTCCGGCGTGAACAGCCGGGCTTTGGTCTGGAAGTATTCCTCCATGGTCCCGTGCAGGTCCAGATGGTCCTGGGTGAGGTTGGTGAACCCGGCGACGTCAAACACGACGGCGTCCACGCGGTGGAAGGACACCGCGTGGGAGGAGACCTCCATGGAGGCGGCATCGAGCCCGCGTTCGCGCATGAGCGCGAGCAGGGCGTGCACATCGGTGGATTCGGGGGTGGTCAGCAGGCTCGGGATCGGCTCGCCGCCGGCAAGGATCTCAATGGTCCCGATCAGCCCGGTCCGCTTGCCGAGCGCCTGCAGGAGGGCATTGATGAAGTAGGTGGTGGTGGTCTTGCCGTTGGTGCCTGTGACGCCGAAGAGCGCCGGCGCCGCGGCGCCGGCGGGCCGGCTCTGGTAGATGAGGGCGGACAGCCGGCCGACGACGCTGCGCGGCTCCCCGGCCAGGAGAACGGGGACCGGGATGTCATTGGCGAGGGCCAGCAGGCGCGCCCCGGCGTCGTCCGTCAGGACGGCGACGGCGCCCGCCTCGATGGCCTGGGACGCGTAGTCGGCTCCGTGCCTGGTGGCACCCGGCAGGGCCACGTAGAGGTCTCCCGGGCGGATCGACCGGGAGTTCAGGGAGATCCCGGTGACGGTAACGGAGCTGGAGGCCCCGGGAACGGCGACGCCGATCGCCTCGCCGATGGCTGCCAGCGGCACCGCGGCAACCGCAGTGGGCCGGAAGCCCGGGGTGGAGTCGTGGCCGGACGGCGCGGAAGCATCGGGGTCGGTGAGCTCTGACAAGTGGATCTCCGTTGTGGTGCTAGTGGATCGGGCCTATTGGATTGGAGCACGCACGAAGGCGTGCTCCGGCGCAAAGGGCACTGGGGGGTGGCGCCGGCTGGTGACTTCCGGGCGCCGGGTGGAACAGACGCTATTTCGCGTACTGCGGCAGCCGGGCGGGTTCGCCGGTGGAGGGCTGGACGTTGAACGTGCGCAGCGTCTGGCTCATCACCGAACGGAACACCGGTCCGTTGGTGATTCCGTAGATGCTTCCCTTGGGCCGTTGCAGGACCACCTCAACAATAAACCGCGGATCGTCCATGGGCGCCATTCCGATGATCGAAGCGGTGTAGCCGCAGAAGCCGGATTTGCCGTCGTCGCATGGGGACTCGGACGTGCCTGTCTTGGCGCCTACCCGGTACCCGTCGATCGCAGCTTCCTTGATCTCGCCCTCGGTGACGGCGCTCTCCAGGATGTCGCGGACCTGCTGGGCGGTCTCCTTGGAAACGATCTGCTGCGGGTCCTTGGCGGGGACTTTTTCCTCGGTTCCGTCCGGGCTGATGTAGCTGTCGATCAGCCGCGGCTGCAGCATCACGCCATTGTTGGCGATGCTCTGGTACGCCCGGACGGTCTGGAGGGTGGATTGCGCGACGCCCTGGCCGAAGAGGACGGTGTACTGCTGCCGGCCGTCCCATTGGTCGGCTGGGGTCAGGATGCCCTTTGATTCGGCCGGGAGTCCGATGTCGGGGGCCTCGCCGATGCCGAATTTCCGCAGCCAGTTGTAGCGCTGGTCCTTGCTCAGGCGCTGGCCCACCATGACAGTGCCGGTATTCATGGAGTAGCCGACGATTCCGGCCAGCGTCCGGTGCTCGGTGCCGTGCTCGAACGCGTCGCTGAAGGTCTGCCCGTCGACGCTGTACGTCGGTGGGATGGTGAAGGTGTCCAGCGCGCTGGACTTGCCCTCCTGGATCACGGCAGCGGCCGTGATCATCTTCTCCACCGACCCGGGCTCGTAGGAGGCGGTGACGGCCCGGACTCCGCGGTCTTCGGCGGGAACCTTACCGGGATCATTGGGATCCGGGGCGTCGGTGTCCGCCATGGCGATGATGTTGCCGGTCTTGGCGTCCGAGACCACGATCACGCCCCATTCGGCGCCGAGCTTGTCCTTCTGGCTTTGGATGGCCTGCTGGGAAAAATACTGCAGGTCCGAGTTCAGCGTGAGCTTGATGTCCTTGCCGTTGATCGCCGGCGTCAACTCATCCACGCCGACCGGGATTCGCAGCCCGTCCGCGCCGATCTCGAACACCCGTTTGCCCGGCGTTCCCTTGAGGATCTCGTCCTGGGTCTGCTCGAGGCCCGCCTGCCCGGTGGTGCCGTCCTGGAGGAACCCGACGATGCCGCCGGCCACGGAACCGTTGGGGTAGACGCGTTTGCTGGTGCCTTCGGTGACAATGCCTGGAATCTGCAGCTTCGACACCTGGTCCTCGACGTCCGGCTTCAGGTTCTTCGCCACGATGTAGTACCGCTGGGTTCCGGTCAGGGCCTGGCGCAGCGCGTCGCGGTCCATGCCGAGCACGCCGGCCAGTTCGGAGATGCCCTGGTCCCGGGTGACCTTGACCAGCTCGTCCTTGCCGTTGACGGTTTCGAGCCGGCGGAAGGTATCCGTCTTGGTGTTCACGGTCTGGTCCACTACCACGTTGTAGCGGATGACGCTGCTGGCCAGGACCGTGCCGGACGAATCGAGGATGCTGCCGCGCTCGGCGGGCAACACAGTGGGCGTGAGCCGGTTGTTGAGCGCGGCCTCCGCCATGCCCCCGACGTCCAGCCCCTGGACCATGAACAGCTTGCCGCCGACCACCAGCAGGAGTGTCAGCATGATGCCGAGTCCCCAGCGGAGCCGCCGGGTGGCGTTTGGGGCTTTCGCCTTGCTTGCCTTGCCGGAGTTCTTCGCCACGGTGAGTCCTTGCTGCTTGCCTTGCTGGTGGTCAGTGAACGTTACTGCCCGGGAGTCTTCTGTGCGGGGGCCGGAACCGATCCTCCGTGGAGCTCCACGGCCGGGACCTTGGGGGTTTTAGGGGACGCCGCGGGTGCGGGCTCTGCAGCCGCCTGCGGGGTGTCCGTTTCCGTCGTTTTGCGCTGGGCGAGCGGTTCATTCTCCGACGCCGGCGGGACGACGTTGAGCGCTCCGGCGAGGGCCGGCGCGGCGATGACGGCACCGGGCGCGTCGCCCTTGACGGCCGGCTTGGCCTTGCCGGTCACGCTGAGGGTCGAGAGGTCGATCTGGCCCTTGGCGAGGGAAGCCACCATGCCCAGTTCCGTCGCCTTGGCCGCGAGGTTCTGCGGGGCGTCGAAATTCTGGACCTGCTGGGTGAGGTCCTGGTTCTGCTTGGTCAGGGTGGTCTGTTCGCTGCGGAGCTGGACCAGCTGGTACTGGGCGGAGGAGACGGAAATGTTCAGGACCAGAACAGCCATGAGGGCGATCGCCAGGAGACCGAAGCAGAGGACCACGAACGGTGCGCGGCGCTTGCGGGGCACCGAGCGGACCACGGACAGCGGAGTGCGTGCCTTCCGGGTCTGTTCGATGCCGGGACGGACGCCTGGCAGGGCACGGGCAGTGGCGCCCTGGGCAACGGGGTAGCTGTTGACGGCTGCGGTGCTCATGCTGCTCTCCTGGCTTTGATGCGTTCGACGGCGCGCAGCCGGGCGGAAGCTGCGCGGGGGTTTTCGGCGATTTCAGCGGCGGTGGGTACCTCGGTGCCCTTCGTCAGGGTTTTGAGTTCGGCTTTGTGCTCCTCGAGCTCGACCGGGAAGCCAAGCGGGGCCGAGGACTTCGATCCGGCCTGGAAGAAGCCCTTGACGATCTTGTCTTCCAGGGAGTGGTAGGACATGACCACCACGCGGCCGCCGAGGGCGATGGCCTCAATGGCTGCCGGGATGGCCCGCTCCAGGACGTCCAGTTCCTCGTTGACCTCAATCCGGAGCGCCTGGAAGGTGCGCTTCGCGGGGTGGCCACCGGATTTGGCGGCGCCGGCGGGCACCACGGACCGGATCTGTTCGACGAGTTCGCCGGTGGTCGTGAAGGGCTTTTCGGCCCGCGCGGCCACGATCCTGTTCGCGATGCGGCCGGCGAATTTCTCTTCGCCCCATTTCCGGATGATCCGGACGAGTTCTTCTTCGCTGTAGTTATTGACGACGTCGGCTGCCGTCTGTCCGCGGCTGGTGTCCATCCGCATGTCCAGGGGTGCGTCAAAGGAGTAGGCGAAGCCGCGTTCCCGCTCGTCCAGCTGGAGGGAGGAAACGCCGAGGTCCATGAGCACGCCGTGGACTTCAGTGAAGCCCAGGTCCGCGAGCACGTCCGGGATTTCGTCGTAGACGGCGTGAACGAGGTCGGTCCGGTTCGCGAAGGGCCCCAGCCGCTCCCCCGCCAGCGCCAGGGCTTCCTCGTCGCGGTCGATGCCGATGAGGTGAAGATCGGGAAAGCGCTGGAGGAGGGCCTCGGAGTGGCCGCCCATGCCGAGGGTCGCGTCGATCACCACGGGGGTTTCACCGCGGCTCCGGGCTGCTTCAAATCCAGGGGCCAACAAATTGATGCACCGGTCCTTGAGGACCGGTACATGGCGTTCGGACGTAGGCTTCGCCGGGTCGGGATCAGTCATGCCTTCGTCCTTTCGTTGACCTTGCTAATTGCGCTTTGCCAGGTGCGTTGCTGGTTGTGGCTCTTAAGCAACGTTCCTTGGTCCAGATCCCCATCCGCGCCTACCCTGCGCCGGCCTGACTCCGGGGAAGTGAGCCAGGACAGCAGCCGGATGGGCGGCTGGAGATCTCGATCAAGGAACGTTGTGTGCTGGTGGTTCAGCGGGGGTTCAGAGAATCCCCGGGATGGCGTCGTCGGTTTCCGAGAAGGCGGTTTCCTTTTCGGCCAGGTACTCACTCCAAGCCTGGGCGTCCCAGATCTCCGCACGGGATCCTGCGCCAATAACGGCGAGTTCCCGGCCAAGACCTGCGTATTCCCGGAGCGCCGGCGGAATCGTCACGCGCCCCTGCTTGTCAGGTACCTCGTCCGAGGCTCCAGAGAGGAAAACACGGATGTAGTCACGTGCTTGCTTGGAGGAAATTGGAGCCTCCCGCATCTGCTCGTGAACCCGGCCGAATTCCGCCTCACTGAAGACGTAGATGCAACGTTCCTGGCCCCTTGTGAGAACCAGCCCGCTGGCAAGTTCCTCGCGGAACTTTGCGGGGAGGATAATTCGACCTTTTTCGTCCAGACGTGGCGAATGTGTGCCGAGAAACACGGCCCACCGCCTGTCTGTTCTAGTTAGCCCAACGTCCCCTGTGTTGCCACTACCCTCTTACGCCCTCCACATTACTCCACATCGCTCCACAGTCAACGACACGCCCGGGATGTTTAGACAAATCTGCGGATGTTTATCCCCTTTCTTCCCTGCATTTGCAGGCAAACGGGATTGGTGGGGGAAAGTGGAGCGTTTTTGGCTGCTTGCCTCGCACGCCGTCGTCGATGCACGCGGCAGGGCGGCGCCGGCGGGCTGGAATTCGCCGGCGTAGCGTTTTTCCTGCCCCGTTTCGTGTTCCGGTGGTGTGCCGTTGCCAGGAAATTGCCGTTTAAATGGCGAAAGACCCGCCGAAGCGGGTCTCGCGCCGTCCCCCGGCGAACCGGTGGCGGGAAGTGGAGTGCCTAGGGAGCCGTGACGGAGCGGTTCAGGATTCGCCCCCGTGCCGCTCGTCCCAGCGCTGCTCGAGGTTGCTCATGAACGAGCTCCTGGGTTTGCCCTGCTTGCGGCCTCCGGCTGCCCGGGCCTTGCCGACGGCGGAACTGCGCATTGTGGCGAAGTAGACACCGGCGCCCATCACCACAAAACCGAGGACTCCAACGAAGATGTTCTGCATCGACACCCCGATTAACAACAGCAGCACGCCCGCGAGAGTCGCGAGTACGCCGATGACGAGGTGGCGGGTGGACCAAGAACGCCCGGGGACGGATCCCATCGAGCTTGCAAACTTCGGGTCGTCCTCATGCAGCTGCTTCTCAAGTTGCTCCAGCAACTTCTGTTCGTGCTCCGAGAGCGGCATCACGACCTCCTCATCTCTGCCAACGTCCGGGCGTGACGTGGCCATTGCCCTAATCCCCTAACGCCCGGGATTCCGAAGTGGTTCCCATTCACCGCCGTTGGTGAAAAGGGGCAATTCAGAAGTCCCGTGCCGGTCTTCAGCCGGCGGGGTCGCCCGAATGGTCGACCCAGCAGTCCTAAACCTAGGTATTAATAAGGATAGATTGTTGCGGCCTGTTCTGAAAGACAGTCTTAAGGCCCTGTCGCGTGCCCGGATGCCCGGGACGTCACGGCTTTCTCCAAAGCCCTATCCGGGCTCGTTCGAGGGCGCCCCGGGATCCAGGAGCCGGGCCGGCAAAACCGACTTATTGCCGAATTTCCGGGTGACCGCATCGAGGGCTTGTTCAGCGGCCCGCCAGTTGTCGTCACGGCGGTCCAGGCTGAGCTGAAGCGGGGCGTCCGCAGCCTCTTCCAGCTGTTCGGCCCGGATGCCCACAAGCCGGACCGTCATGGGCCGATCCCCCACCGATTCCAGGAGCTGGACGGCCACCGCGTAAAGGAGCTGGGCGCTGTCGATCGGGGTGCTCACAGTGCGGCTGCGGGTGATGGTGGAAAAGTCGGCGTAGCGCAGCTTGAGCGCCACGGTGCGGGCATGCAGGCCGGCGCTGCGGAGGCGTTCCGCCGTCCGGTGCGAAAGACGCAGCAGCTCACGGTGCAGCAGTGCGTCATCCGCAGTGTCAGTGGCGAATGTCTCCTCGGCTCCAATGCTCTTTTCCAGCCGGACCGGCGTCACAGGCCGCGGATCGATCCCCCAGGAAAGCCGGTAGACATGCTCCCCCGAGGCCCCCAGCAGCTTCCGCAGCGAGGGCAGGGGCGAGGCGGCGACGTCCGCCACTGTCCGGATGCCCCGCCTGGCAAGCACTTCCACGGTCTTGCCGCCCACTCCCCACAGCGCACTGACGGGCAGGCTGTGCAGGTACGGAACGGTTTCCTCCGGGGTGATCAGCAGCAACCCATCCGGCTTGCACCGGGTGGAAGCGATCTTGGCCACAAACTTGCTGGCGGCAATGCCCACCGACGCCGTGATTCCCAGTTCCCGGACGACGCGGGCCCGGATGAGTTCACCAATCTCACGGGGCGGACCGAGTCGACGGATGGCTCCCCCAACGTCCAGGAACGCCTCGTCCACGCTGAGCGGCTCGACGAGATCGGTGATGGAGCCGAAGATTTCCATGATCTGGCCGGACACGTCGTAGTAGAGCTTGTGGCGGGGCTCGATGATCACCGCCTGGGGGCACATGCGTGCCGCGACAACCATGGGCATCGCCGATCTGACGCCGAAAGCCCGGGCCTCGTAGGAGGCGGAGAGCACCACGGAGCGGTCCGCCGGATAGCCCACAATCACGGGCCTGCCCTTCAGTTCGGGGCGGCTGCGCAATTCGACCGAGACAAAGAACGCGTCCATATCAACGTGCATGATGCTGCTGCGCCGGAGTTCCAGCAGGGCCTCCCCGCTCAGCCGCGCAACGGGCTGGAGAGGCGGCGGATAGACGTGCGCATTCGTCTGTGCTCCCTGCTGATTGTCTGCGTCCGGCCCCACGTCTTCAATCCTATGCCCGGGGACTGACTAAACTGGAGGCTGATTCCGCGTCAACACCGTGTCAACACCAGGAGGAAAATCCCTGTGAAGGTATTTGGACAGCGCAAACGTGCCGCAGCGGCCATTGCGGCGGCGGGCACGTTATTGGCCTTGGCGGCCTGCACGCCGGCCGGCAGCGGGAGCCCGGCCACGTCGTCGGCGTCGGGCTCGGCCGCATCTCCGCAGTCCTCCACCACGGCGCCTCCCAGCCCTTCCGCGGAGCCCGGCACCTCGGCCACGGTCGGCGCCCTGGTTCCCGGCTTCCCGCAGGCACTCCTGCCGCTCATGCCCGGAGCCAAGGTGGTGTCCAGCAGCTTTGACAAGACCACCGTGCCGGCAACCGTGGCACTGGTCGGCAGCATCACGGCACCTGCCGCGGATGTGCTGGCCTTCTATACCAAGGGACTGGAGGCACAGGGGTTCAAGGCCGTGCCCGGTGAATCCGTGGGCGCCGTGCCCTCCAAGGACTTCCTTCGCGGGGACAACGAGACCGTGAACATCTCCGTCATGGCGACTGCAGGCGTGTCCACCTTCACCATTGGTGCGAACGTGGCTGCCGAGTCCGTCAAGTGAGCCTCAGCGAACAGCTGCGGCTCGAGCAGGCGGCCTTCGTGGCCGCCGTCGCCGGCAAGCTCACCGATTTCCTGACCAGCCGCCAGGTCGTCATGTCCTCGATCTCCCAGGACATCGATCCGCTCATGGGCTCGATCTCAAACCTGGTCACGGGCGGAAAGCGCCTGCGGGCCCTCATGTGCTACTGGGGCTGGCGGGGCGCCGGCGGCGAGGCCGGCGCGGCCGAGGTGGTCACGGCGGGCTCGGCCCTGGAGCTGTTCCAGGCCGCGGCCCTGATCCACGACGACATCATTGACCGCTCGGATACGCGGCGGGGCGGTCCCAGCGTCCACCGCCGGTTCATCGAACTGCACGAGGCACAGGGCTGGGCGCTGGACAGCGAGCGGTTCGGCCACGCGGCGGCCATCCTGACCGGCGATCTCTGCCTGTCCTTCAGCGAGGAATCCTTCACCGAGATCGGGCACCGCGCCGCCTCCGGCAGCCCGGCCCGGCTCATCTTCAACCTCATGCGGGCCGAAGTGATGGCCGGGCAGTACCTGGACATCCTGGAAGAGGTCGCCGGGCCCAGGCGGGACCGCGCCGGGGCAGTCAGCCGGGCCCAGTCCATCATCCGGTTCAAGTCGGCCAAGTACTCCACCGAACATCCGCTCGCCCTGGGCGGCGCGCTGGCCGGCGCGGGCGACGAGCTGCTGCGCGGCTATTCCGCCTTTGCGCTGCCGCTCGGCGAGGCATTCCAGCTGCGGGACGATGTCCTTGGCGTCTTCGGCGATCCCGTCACCACCGGCAAACCTGCCGGGGACGATCTCCGTGAGGGCAAGCGCACTGTCCTGGTGGCCTTCGCCCTGGACCAGGCATCGGCGGCCGAATCGGAATTCATCGACGCCAAGTTGGGCAGCCCCGATCTCAGCGATGGGGACATCGAGGAGATCCGGCGGATCATCGTGGACTGCGGTGCGCTCAACGCCACCGAAGTACTCATCGAGGAATTCGGCAAAGCGGCCTTCGCCGCCCTGGACCTGCTGCCGCTGGAGGAGCTGCCAAAGACCGCGCTCCGCAGGCTGGCAGAGGCCACGGTCAGTCGCGCCGCCTAGCCCGGACCAGGCCAGGCCCGGGGGCCAAACCCGGACCGCACGCGGGCCAACCAGCACATTAAAACGCAGCGGGCCGTGCACAGCGATAAGCGCTGTACACGGCCCGCAATGGCACGCCATAGGGATGCTGCCGGCTTATTGACGCCGCCGGCGTGCTCCTACCAGGCCAGCGACTGCGCCCTGCGGCGGATTTCGGTCTTACGCCCTTCCCGGAGGGCGTCGATCGGCCGGCCGCGGAGCGACTCGTCCGGGGTAAAGAGCCAGTTGATCAGTTCTTCGTCCGAGTATCCGGCGTCCGAGAGGACAACGATGGTGCCCTTGAGGCTTTCCACTGCGTGCCCGTCCTGGATGAAAGCCGCAGGCACGGACCGGATGCGCCGGTCGCCGATTCTCAAAGCCGCCAGCGCACGCTCGTCCAGAAGTGCATGGACCTTGGTAATAGATACATTCATAAGCTGTGCGACATCGGGCAGGGGCAGCCATTCGCCCACGAGGCTTTCTACATTACTCACGGATAAAGATTGCCACGGCCGATGCCCCGCCGCCTAGTCGGCAGCCGCGGCAAAGACGGCCGCGGCCATGGCCCGCCCCGCCCGGCCGGAATCCCGCCCGGGCCCAAACCGGACTCCGCCGGAGGACTTTTTGGCGACACTCCGCCGGAGACTGGTTTACAGAATGTCAAAGGGTTCTTGTGCTAATTGCCAATTCATGAGACATTCACATAGATCACATTTGTAACAGAAATAACTTTTGTCACACTGGTAACACCAGTTCTACCGGCCTGACCGCAGCGTTGCCGCTGAGAAGAGGATCTTTCCAATGACAACCTCACGTTCGCCACAGCTCCGTCCGGGGCGCAGCCTGCCGCTGATCGCAGCGACGTCGGCGGCGCTTCCCGCCGTCGTGCTTTCCTCCCTGGCGATCGCCCAGCCTGCCGCGGCCGAATCGCGCACGCGTTCGGTGCCGGCCACGCTCGCGGCCGCCATGCGCGCCCAGGCAAAGGCGGACACGGCAACGTCGCTCAAGGCGGCGGTGATCCCCGCGGCCTCCGTCCCGGCAACCCTGCCGAGCGCCATGCGGCCCGCGCAGTCTGCTGTTCCCGCCGTGTACACGATTGCCCGCGGCGATACCATCAGTGCCGTTGCCGGCCGCTACGGCCTGGACACCTTCGCCGTGCTCAAGCTGAACAATCTGCAGGCGAACACCATCATCTACCCGGGGCAGAAGATCAAGCTCACGGGTTCGACGCCGGCACCGGCAGCCACTCCGGCCACGTCCGCCCCCGTTACTGTTGCCTCTGCCGGCGGCAAGGTCTACGTCGTGAAGCCGGGTGACACGCTGAGCGGCATCGCCGCCCGCCACGGCGTCGGGCTCTCCGAGGTCTTCAAGTGGAACGGGCTTGGCATGGGCTCGGTGATCTATCCCGGCCAGAAGGTCAAGGTCGGCGGCGGTTCCAGCACCCCGGTTCCCTCCGCCCCCGTTGCCACGGCACCGGCGTCGTCGGCGCCCAAGCCGGCAAGCTCGGGTTCGTACACCATCAAGGCAGGCGACACCCTCTCCGGCATTGCGGCCCGCAACAACGTCAGGCTCTCGGACGTCCTGTCGGCCAACCGGCTGACCATGTCGAGCATCATCTACCCGGGCCAGAAGCTCGTCATCCCCGGTGCGTCGACGATCGCACCGGCGTCGAGCACGCCGACCGCAACGGCGCCCCTCGTGCCCAGCACATTCCTCGGGTTCAGCTACCCGGCCGCGGTGGTCAGCTCGGCGAACCAGAACAAGGCACTGCTCAACGCCTCTCCGGTCCCCAGCCGCCAACAGATGAAGTCGATCGTGGCAGACACGGCGCGCCGCATGGGCGTGGACGCCAGCCTCGCCCTGGCCTTTGCCTTCCAGGAGTCCGGTTTCGACCAGCGCGCGGTGTCACCGGCCAATGCGATCGGCACCATGCAGGTCATTCCGTCCTCCGGCGAGTGGGCCTCGGACCTCGTGGGCCGCAAGCTGAACCTCCTGGACCCGTACGACAACGCCACGGCAGGCATCGCGATCATCCGCCAGCTGGTCCGTTCGAGCCCTGACCTGGACTCGGCGATCGCCGGCTACTACCAGGGCCAGTACTCGGTCAGCCAGAATGGCATGTTCGAGGACACCAAGGGCTACGTCGCCGCCATCAAGGCCAACCGGACACTGTTCCGCTAAGTTGCACAGCCACACCACGTTCCAGCACGGCGGAGCGTGACGTTTCGGGCCCGGATCGCATGGTGATCCGGGCCCGTTCCGTTCAGCGACTACGATTGTAAGGTGCAAGAATACGTGTCGGACGCTCTCGTCGGGAACCTGGTGGACAACCGCTACCGGGTTCAATCCAGGCTCGCCCGCGGTGGGATGTCCACCGTGTACCTTGCCACGGACCAGCGGCTTGAGCGCGATGTCGCGCTCAAAGTGCTGCATCCGCACCTGGCCGACGACCCGCAGTTCCTCGACCGGCTGGGGCGCGAGGCCAAAGCCGCCGCCCGGCTCTCCCACCCCCATGTGGTGGGTGTCCTGGACCAGGGCGAGGACGGCCGGCTCGCCTATCTGGTTATGGAATTCATCAAGGGCCACACGCTGCGGGACGTCCTCAATGACAAGGGTGCCCTGTCGCCGCGGCTGGCCCTGGCGCTGATCGATCCGGTTGTCGAAGGACTGGGCGCCGCGCACGCCGCCGGGATGATCCACCGGGACATCAAGCCGGAGAACGTCCTGATCGCCGACGACGGGCGGATCAAGCTCGGCGACTTCGGCCTGGCCCGCGCCATCTCGACGTCCACGAGCACCGGGGCCCTGATCGGTACGGTCGCCTACCTCTCCCCCGAACTTGTCCTGGGCAAACAGGCGGACGCCCGCAGCGACATCTATTCGGTCGGCATCATGCTTTACGAAATGATCACCGGCCGGCAGCCGTTCGACGGCGAGGTGCCCATCCAGGTGGCCTACCAGCACGTCAATGCCACCGTGGAGCCGCCCTCCCTGGCGGTGCCCGGGCTGGCCTCGGAGATCGACGAACTCGTCCAGTGGTGCACGGACAGGGACCCGGACAAGCGCCCTGTCGACGGAAGCGCCCTGCTGTCAGAACTCCGGCACATCAGGACCAACCTCAGCGACGCCGAGCTCGACCTCCAGCCTCCGGCGGCTGTCCGCAGCCCGCTGCCCGCGGTGGCGGCAGCAGCGCCGGGCCGGCCGCCCGGCGGCGCCGTCCCGGCGTCGGACGCGCAGGAGACTGCCCAGGACACTGCCTTCGTTCAGCCGCCCACGGAAATGCCCACAGAGATGTACGGCAGCCTCGCCCAGCCCACCGAGATGATCTCCCGCGCCAGCGGCAACCCGACCACCGTGATGTCCAACGCCCCGCGGCGCCCGGCCTACGGGCCGTTGTCCACTCCGGAGGAGACGGCCTACGACGGTGCCGCCGGGTATGGGGATCCGGCGGAAGTCGCGGTCCCGCCCAGCAAGCGCACGCAGCGCAAGCTGGACCGGGACGAGGAGAAGGCGCGCCAGCGCGCCGCGGCAACGCCCACCAAGACCCTGCGCGAGGGGAACCCCCGACGCCGCGGGCTGCTGTGGATCGTCCTGCTCGTCACCGCGGCGCTGCTCGCCGCCGTCGCCGGCTGGTTCTTCGGCATGGGTCCGGGCTCGCCCGGGACCATTCCCCCGGTGGCCAACAAGACCGTTGCCGAGGCCCAGGATTTGCTCCGCACCGCCGGTTTCCAGTCCACCGTCAAGGATGTCTTTGACGACGACGTCTCGCCGGGCCTGGTGGTCGGCTCGGAACCGAACGCCGGCGAGGTCATCCGCAAGTTCCAGCCCGTGTCCCTTGCCGTGTCCAAGGGCCCGGAGCTGTTCCCGCTGCCGGACCTCACCGGCAAGACCCTGGACGAGGCCAAGACAGCCCTCAACGGCGCCCAGATGGCGCTGGGCCCGATTACCGAGACGTTCGATGAATCGGCCCCTGCCGGGACCGTCCTGGCCCAGGCGCCCCGCAGCGGCAACCCGGTCAAGCACGGGACGCCCGTGGGCCTCACGGTCTCCAAGGGCCCGCAGCCCATTCCGGTTCCCGATGTCCGCGGCCAGGACCAGGGCGCCGCTGTAAAGGCCCTCGAAGCCGCCGGTCTGAAGGCCGTGGTGGCCCCCGAGCCCGTCAATGACAAGAATGTGCCCAAGGGCGCCGTGGTGGCGCAGGACCCGGCCTCCGGCAACCTGACCAAGGGCGGCACCGTCACCCTGACCATCTCGAAGGGCCCGAAGCTCGTGGAGGTACCCAGTTTCATCGGGAAGCAGGCCAAGGAAGCCAAGCAGGCCCTCGAGGAGCTCGGATTCGAGGTCAAGATCGATGAGATCCTGGGCGGATTCTTCGGAACAGTCCGCGCCCAGGATCCGGTTAACACCAGCGTGCCGGAAGGCTCGCTGATCACGCTGACCGTGGTCTGACCGGAGACAGTACCCGCTCAAGTCCGACCCACTGAACAGAAAAGCTCCGCCCGGCTGAATCCAGCCGGGCGGAGCTTTTCTGTTGCTGTGGGGGCTAATCCCTAGCGCTTGGCGAGGGCACCGGCCACAAGGAACGCCATTTCGAGCGACTGCATGTGGTTCAGGCGCGGATCGCAGACCGACTCGTAGCGGTCCAGGAAGGCTTCCTGGTCGATCGGGTCTGCTCCGCCGAGGCACTCGGCGACGTCGTCGCCGGTCATCTCCACGTGCAGGCCGCCGGGAACGGTGCCGAGCGCGTGGTGGACTTCGAAGAATCCGCGGACCTCGTCGATGACGTCGTCGAAGTTGCGGGTCTTGTAGCCGTTGGGCGAGGTGACCGTGTTGCCGTGCATGGGGTCGGTGACCCACAGGACCTGTGCCCCGGAGGCGGTGACGCGCTCCACGATCGCGGGCAGTTTCTCGCGGATGTTACCGGCGCCCATGCGGGTGATGAAGGTGAGCCGGCCGGGTTCCCGTTCCGGATCCAGCTTGTCGATCAGGCGCAGCGCGTCGTCGCCGCTGGTCGACGGGCCGAGCTTCACGCCGATGGGGTTGCGGACGCGGGAGAGGAAATCAACGTGCGCGTGGTCCAGCTCGCGGGTGCGCTCACCGATCCACAGGAAGTGCGCCGAGGTGTCGTAGGGCAGTCCGGTGCGCGAATCGATGCGGGTCAGGGCGCGCTCGTAGTCCAGCAGCAGGGCCTCGTGGCTGGCGTAGAACTCCACGCGCTTGAGTGCCTCGAAGTCGGCGCCGCAGGAGGACATGAACTTGATGGCGCGGTCGATGTCCCGGGCCAGGGACTCGTAGCGGGCGTGGGCGGGGTTTTCGGTGAAGCCCTTGTTCCACTGGTGCACCAGGCGCAGGTCCGCGAAGCCGCCCTGGGTGAAGGCGCGGATCAGGTTCAGGGTCGAGGCGGAGGTGTGGTACGCCTTCAGCATCCGGCCGGCGTCGTGGGCGCGGGATTCGGGCGTGAAGTCGTAGCCGTTGACGATGTCGCCGCGGTAGGCCGGCAGGGTGACGCCGTCGCGCGTTTCATCGTTGGACGAGCGGGGCTTGGCGAACTGGCCGGCCATGCGGCCCATCTTGATGACGGGCATGGCGGCACCGTAAGTGAGGACGACGGCCATCTGCAGGATGGTCCGGACGCGGGCGCTGATTTTGTCCGCCGTCGCGGCCTCGAAGGTCTCGGCGCAGTCGCCGCCTTGGAGCAGGAACGCCTTGCCCTGTGCAGCGGCGGCGAGCCGTTCACGCAGGATGTCCACCTCGCCGGCGAACACGAGCGGCGGGAGGACGGAAAGTTCCTTGACGGACGCCTCGAAAACTGAGGGATCCGTCCATGTGGGCTGCTGCGAGGCCTGGAGTTCCCGCCAGTTGTCCAGTCCAGGATAGTTGGCGGCTCCGCTCTGGGCGGTGCTGGTCAGCGGGGAAACTGGTTTCTCAGATAGCTCGGTCACCCTCTAAGGATAGTTGCCCCATCGAGGTTCGGCGGCCCGGCGATGTCATTGACACCTCCGTTGCCGTCATATGGAAGCTGTGGCGCCGGTCAGGCGGTCCCGGGAACCTCCGGGCTGTCCTCCCCGGCCGCCGTCGGGGCGTCCGGGCTGGCGGCAACGCCGGGGGCAATGTCGGGTCTTATTTCGGGAGCTGCTGCCTGCGCCGCATCAGGGCCGGCGGGGGCCTTGTCGGATGTTAACTCCGGGGCCGCTTCCTGTGCCTTGCCGGCCATGCGGAGCTTCACGACGGCGGCGTACTCGTCCACGTATTCCTGGCCGGAGAGCCGCATGAGTTCATACATGATCTCGTCGGTCACCGAACGCTGGACCAGCCGGTCATCCTCCAGCCCGTAGTAGCGGCTGAAGTCGAGCGGTTCGCCAAAGATCATGCCGATGCGGCGGATGTTGGGCACGCGCTTGCCGATCGGCTGGACTTTGTCCGTTCCGATCATTGCCACCGGGATGACCGGGACCCGGGCCTGCAGCGCAAGGCGGGCAACGCCGACCTTGCCGCGGTAAAGGCGGGCGTCGGGGCTGCGTGTCCCCTCGGGATAGATGCCAAGGAGCGAGCCGCTCTTGAGCACGTCCATGCCCGCGTTCAGGGACTGCGCGGACGCGGCTCCCCCGGACCTGTCCATGGGGAGCTGGTTGGTAAGCCGGAAGAAGGCCGCGGTCAGCCTGCCCTTGATCCCGGTGCCGGTGAAGTATTCGGATTTCGCCAGGAAGACCACCGGACGCGGCACCATGACCGGCATGAAGATGGAATCCGAAAAGGAGAGGTGGTTCGAGGCCAGGATCGCGGCACCCTGGGCCGGGACGTTGTCGAGGCCCTTGACCCAGGGCCGGAACAGCAGCTTCAGCACTGGTCCCAGGACAAACGTCTTCATGAACCAATAAAACACTCGGTGACCTCTCCGGAAGGCGTCTGGCCGGCCGTCCAAATCGGGTCCGGCCAGGACTTCAATGGAAACCTTACTCTAGTGAGTTTTGCCGCCAAGGGTGACACGATGGGCTCATGACTGAAAGCAGCACTTCCCCGGCGCCCGCCGCTTTCAGCTACCCCGGCCACGGCCCCAACGCCCGGACCGGCGTGGCCATCTGCCACGGCTTCACGGGCAGCCCGCTCAGCATCCTGCCTTGGGCCCGGCATCTTGCCGACCAGGGCTTCGCGGTATCGGTGCCACTCCTGCCCGGGCACGGCACCCACTGGCGGGACCTCGCCCGGCACGGCTGGCAGGACTGGTACACGGGCTTTGAGACGGCCTACCTGGACCTGTCCGCCCGAACCAGCACCTGCTATGTCGCCGGACTGTCCATGGGCGGCACCATCGCCCTGCGCACGGCGGCCCGCCACAGCGTGGCCGGCGTGGCCGCAGTCAACCCCGGCCTGAGCTTCTATGACCGCAGGGTCAGGGTGGTGGGACTGCTCAAATACTTCCAGCGCACCACCACTCCGATTCAGGAAGAGAATTCGACGGCGGCCATCACCGACGACGGCGACTACTCCCTCACGCCGCTGGCCGCCGTCCACCAGCTGCGCCGGCTGTTCTCCGCGACATTGCGGGAGCTGCCGGCCGTCCAGGCCCCCGCACTGGTCTTCAAGTCCGCCACGGACGTCGTGGTCCCGCCGTCGTCCCTGGCCCTGTTGCGCAGGCGGCTCGGATCCCGGGACCTCACGGTGGTTCCCCTGCCGAACAGCGGGCACGTTGCCACCCTGGATGCCGACGCGCCACTACTCTTTGAAGAATCGGTGCGCTTCTTCCTTCAACATGCCCACGCCACCCACACACGATCCACCATGCCGCCCCCCGCCCCCTCGGAGACCCCATGAGCATCCTCCCGGACCACACGCCGTTCAGCAGCCCGTTCACGGGAACCGGTCCCCGGACCGGCGTCGTGGTGTCCCACGGCTTCACAGGCAGCCCGCACGGTGTGCGGGACTGGGCGTTGTCACTGGCCGCTGCCGGGTTCGCCGTCCGGCTGCCCCTGCTGCCGGGCCACGGAACAAGCTGGCAGGAACTGGCCAGGACCCGCTGGCAGGACTGGCACGCGGCCCTGGATGCGGCCTACCTCGAGCTTGCCGAAGAATGCGACGTCGTGGTTGTGGCCGGACTGTCCATGGGCGGTGCCCTGGCCTTGCGGATCGCGGCCACCCGGCCCGTGGCGGGAGTTGTGGTGGTCAACCCCGGCCTGGTTATCGATGATCCGCGCGCCCCGCTGGCCGGCGTCTTGAAGTTCGTCCTCAAGAGCACCCCCGCGATCGCCAATGACATCCTCAAACCGGGCATGGACGAGGGCGCATACCCGCGGACGCCGGTGGCCGCCGCGCACGAGCTCCACAAGATGTTCAAGGACACCGTTCGGCTGCTGCCCACCATTACGGCACCCGTCCGGGTCTACCGTTCCACGGTGGATCACGTGGTGTCCGAGTCCAGCATGGTGGCCCTGCGCCGCGGGTTGACCAACGCCCCGCTCGAGGTGGTCCGGCTGGAAAACAGCTACCACGTGGCTACCATGGACAACGACGCGCCCGAGATCTTCCGTGGCACGGCCGACTTTGTCCGGTCCGTGGCATCCCCGGCCAGCCCGGACGCCGCCCGCGCCAGCCGGAAGGACACGGCCAATGACTAAACCGGATCCCAACATCCCGGACCCCGAGACCCCCGATCCGGAGACCCCGAAGCCGGACCCCGCCGATTCCCGGCACCCCGCCCCGGACGCTTCAGGCGTTCAGCCCTCCGGTGAATCCGCGCCCCCGGACTCCCATGGCAATGAGTCCCCGGCCCACGAGTTCCAGACAGGCGCGTCGCCGGATTCCACCGCCGCGGACGCACAATCCGCAGATGCCCTGTCCGCCGATGCCTTGTCCGCAGACGCCCTGTCCGCCGATGACAACGCCGTCTGGCTGGATCTCGTCGCCAGGCTGGAAGGCATGGGGGCAGGCGCCGACGAGACAACAGACAGAACGGCCGGGGGAACGGGCAGCTCCGGCGCTCCAGCTGCCAGGACCTTCCGCGATTTTGACCCGCTGGGTCTCGCCGGCACAGCGCCGATCGAGCTCTCCGCCAAGGAGCGGCTTGCCCCTGCCCCGGGGAAGCCTGCGGCTGCCGGCAGCAACGAGGTTTCGGATACCGCGCCCGGTCCCCGCGACTATGAGGCCGACTACGACGGCGACGGTGCGTTCGTCCCGGAGGAGCCGCCCAGCCTGGCGGGGGCGGATCCGCTGACTGTCCTGGCGTGGATTGGCGCGGTGGGCGGCCCGATTGCGCTGGTGCTCGCAGCTATGTTCTGGCGGTCGGCCCCGCTGCTGGCGATCCTTGGCATCGTGACCGTGTTTGCGGCGTCGGTGGTGTTCCTGATCATGAAGCTCCCGGGCGAGAAGGACGAGCACGACGACGGGGCGCGCGTGTAGTCCACGCTGTCACAGTGTCCACGTGTCACGGGGTCCACGGGTTTCCGGCTGCCGCAGCCGGGCGCCTGCCTTTGCTGCCGACCTACGTGTGCATGCGGCTGCTGACCCGGGAGAGGTCGGCGGCGCCGATCAGCCCGGCGTTGGGTCCGAGGGCCGCCAGTTCTATCTCGGCGGCGGGCCTGAAGCCGCGGCCGGTGAGGTTCCGGGCGAAGGCTTTCCGGGCCGGGGCGACGAGCAGCTCGCCGGCATCGCAGAGTCCGCCGCCGATCACGAACTTTCCCGGGTCCAGGGCCGCCGCCAGGTTTGCCAGGCCAAGGCCCAGCCATTCCCCGACGTCCTCGAGGAGCTCGCGGGACGTCGGGTCCCCGGCCTTGGCCAGCTCCGTCACGATCACGCCCGTGATGCGTCCCACGTCGCCGTCCACGGCCTTGAGCAGTTCCTGGGCCACTGGGGAATTCGCGGCGGCCAGTTCCCGGGCCTCACGGCCGAGGGCATTGCCGGACGCGTACTGTTCCCAGCAGCCCCGGTTGCCACATTCGCAGCGGTGGCCGCCGGGCATGATGATCTGGTGGCCGAACTCCCCCGCCACCCCGAAGCGGCCGCGTTCCACCCGTCCGTCCAACACCATGGCGCCGCCAATCCCGGTGCCCAGGGTGATGCAGACCAGCCGGTCCTGCCCCTGCCCGGCGCCGAAGCGCCATTCCGCCCAGGCGGCGGCGTCGGCGTCGTTGGTCAGCAGGACGGGGCGGCGCAGCAGCCGCTGCAGATTATCGCGCAAGGGTTCATTGCGCCAGGCCAGGTGCGGACTGAAGAGGACTGTCGCGCCGTCGAGGTCCATCCAGCCCGCGGCGCCGATTCCGACCGACCAGATCCGGTGCCCCGCGCCCAGTTCTTCGACCAGTTCGACAATGACCTGCTCCACGGCGCGCGGGTCGTTGCCCGGCGTGGAGCGTTTCGCCTGGCTGAGGATCCGGCCCTCGGCATCGACCACTCCGGCGGCAACCTTGGTTCCACCGATGTCGACGCCGATCGCCAGGCCCTTGCGGCCCAGCCGCAGCGGCGAACGAAGGTCGTGCCCGGCGGCGGCCGCCCCGGCCAGGGTCCGGCTCCGCCAGGCAGCGGTCCGGCCGCGCAGGCCGGGCTGCCGGCCGGGTGTTGGTGTCTGCATGGTGCCCCATTCTATTAGCCGGGCCCGCACAGTCGCGCCGGTGAAGCAGCATGAAGTCGGTGCATGACGCCACGGCGTGAGGCGACGGCTTGGCCCGGCCGCCGGTGTCCCCGGCACTCCTGACTGGCGGAACGGCGGCCCCGACCGTAAAGTTACTGGCCAGTAGGTGTCGCAGAACACGCCATCCCGGGGCTGCATACTAGGCTTAGCGGTACCCGTTGCGGGCCTATGGATACCAAAGGAGCTCTCGTGCGAGAAAAGATTGTCCCGCCCCTGGTGAATGTCGATCCGGACACCAACGTCACCGACCTCGTGGTTCGCCAGGCGGCCAAGGCCTCCAACCCTTCACTGTTCTCGCGGCTCGACGCAGCAGGCCAGTGGCAGGACGTCCGTGCCACGGATTTCCTGGCCGACGTCACGGCCCTCGCCAAGGGCCTGATGGCCAGCGGCGTGGGCGCCGGTGACCGCGTGGGCATCATGTCCCGCACCCGTTACGAATGGGCCCTGATCGACTTCGCCATCTGGTTCGCCGGCGCCGTCTCAGTCCCGATCTATGAAACGTCCTCCCCCTCGCAGGTGGCCTGGAACCTCGGCGATTCCGGCGCCGTGGCCGCGTTCGGCGAGTCCGCGCACCACGAGGACATCATCCGGCAGGCGGCCACCTCCGAAGGGCTCACGGCCCTGCGGCATGTGTGGCAGCTCGAGGGCGACAGCCTGGACGAGGTCCGTGCGGCGGGAGCCGGCATCAGCGACGCCGAGCTCGAGGCCCGGCGCAGCCTGGCGTCCCTGTCCGATGTCGCGACGATCATCTACACCTCCGGAACCACCGGCCGGCCGAAGGGCTGCGAGCTGACCCACGGCAACTTCGTGGAACTATCCGAGAACGCCCTGGCCACGTCGCTTGGCACGATCGTGCACGAGCAGGCCAGGACCATCATGTTCCTGCCATTGGCGCACGTCTTCGCGCGCTTTATCTCGGTGCTGGCTGTGGCCGCCGGCGTCACTGTGGCGCACACACCGGACATCAAAAACCTGCTGCCGGACCTGCAGAGCTACAAACCGACCTTCATCCTGGCCGTCCCGCGCGTCTTCGAGAAGGTCTACAACTCCGCCCTGACCAAGGCCGAGGACGGCGGCAAGGGCGCCATCTTCCACCGCGCCGCGGACACCGCCATCGAATTCTCCCGGGCGCGGCAGGCGGGCAAGGTGGGGCTCGTGCTGAAGCTCAAGCACACCTTGTTCGACAAGCTCGTGTACAGCAAGCTGCGGGCCGCCATGGGCGGGCACGTCTCCCACGCCGTCTCCGGCGGCGGCCCGCTCGGTGAACGCCTGGGCCACTTCTTCCAGGGCATCGGCCTGCAGATCCTGGAAGGCTACGGGCTGACCGAAACCACGGCGCCGGTCACCGTGAACACCCCGGACCTGATCAGGATCGGTACCGTCGGCGCCCCGATTCCCGGCAACTCCGTCAGGATCGCGGACGACGGCGAGATCCTCGCCAAGGGCATGTGCGTCATGCGCGGCTACTACAAGCGCGATGACCTGTCCGCCGCGACGTTCGACGACGGCTGGTTCCGCACGGGGGACATCGGCCAGCTGGACGAGCAGGGGTTCCTGACCATCACCGGGCGCAAGAAGGAAATCATCGTCACGGCCGGTGGCAAGAACGTGGTCCCTGCCCTGCTGGAAGACCAGATCCGGGCGGACGCGCTCGTCTCGCAGGTCCTCGTGGTGGGCGACAACCGCCCGTTCATCGGCGCCCTTGTGACGCTGGACGAAGAAGCCCTCCCCGGCTGGCTGGGCCGCCACGGCCTGCCGGCGTCGACCCCGCTTGTCGAGGCTGCCGAGAACCCGGCGGTGAAGGCCGCCGTCCAGGAGCTCATCAACCACGCCAACCAGTCGGTGTCCCAGGCCGAGGCGATCAAGTCCTTCCGGATCGTGCCTGCCGACTTCACCGAGGCCTCCGGCCACCTGACCCCCTCCATGAAGGTCAAGCGCGCGCAGGTGCTCAAGGACTTCGAGGACGTGATCGAGGAAATGTACAGCGCCAAACGCACCACGCCCGCCTAAATCCCCCGCTTAAAACCAAAGCCAAGGGCTCCTCCAGCAATAGCCGGAGGAGCCCTTCGTGTTTCGCTTTGACTGTGTCTATTCGACGACCAGCAGCAGGTCCCCGCCCTGGACTTGTTCGATCGCGCCGACGGCGAGGCGCGCCACGGTGCCGGCCACCGGCGTCGTGATGGACGCCTCCATCTTCATGGCCTCGATCGTGGCAACGGTGTCACCGGCCTTGACGGCGTCCCCGGTCTTGACCGTCAGCGTGACGGCGCCGGCGAACGGCGCGGCCACCTGGCCCGGCTGGGAGGTATCGGCACGTTCGGCGGCCTTGACGTTGCTGACCACCGAGCGGTCGCGGACCACCACGGGCCGGGACTGGCCATTGAGCGTGCACATGACGGTGCGCATGCCCTTCTCGTCCGGCTCGGAGACGGCCTCAAGCGAGGCGATGAGCCGGACACCCTTCTCGAGCTCGATCTCGTGCTCCGCGCCGCGCTGCAGCCCGAAGAGGTAGTCGCGCGTGTCCAGGACCGAGAGGTTGCCGTAGGTCTCGACGCTCTTCTGGTAGTCCTTGGTGGGTCCGGCGAAGAGCAGTCGGTTGAGGGTGCGCTGGCGGGTCTTGGAGTCGCCCTTCAGCGCGGCGCTGTCCTCGTCGCTGAGTTCGACGTCGCGGACCTTGACGGTGCGGCCCTGGAGGGCCTTGGTCCGGAAGGGTTCGGGCCAGCCGCCGGGCGGGTCGCCGAGCTCGCCGGAGAGGAAGCCGATCACGGAGTCCGGGACGTCGTACTTCTGCGGGTTCTCATTGAAGTCCGCGGGATCGGCGTTGAGGCCCACGAGGTGCAGGGCAAGGTCGCCCACCACCTTGGACGACGGCGTCACCTTGACCAGGCGGCCGAGGATGCGGTCCGCCGCGGTGTACATGTCCTCGATCGCCTCGAAACGCTCGCCCAGGCCCAGCGCCATCGCCTGCTGGCGCAGGTTGGAGAGCTGGCCGCCGGGGATCTCGTGCTGGTAGACCCGGCCCGTGGGGCCCGGCAGTCCGGACTCGAACGGCGCGTAGACCCGGCGGACGGCTTCCCAGTACGGCTCGAGGGAACAGACATTCGCGAGGTTGAGCCCGGTGTCGCGCGGCGTGTGGGCCAGCGCCGCGACGAGCGCCGAGGCCGAGACCTGGCTGGTGGTTCCGGCCAGGGAGGCCGAGGCCACATCCACGGCGTCGACGCCGGCCTCCACGGCCGCGAGCAGCGTGGCCAGCTGGCCGCCGGCGGTGTCGTGGGTGTGCAGGTGGACGGGCAGGTCGAAGCGCTCACGCAGGGCACTCACCAGGCGCGCCGCGGCAGCGGGACGCAGCAGCCCGGCCATGTCCTTGATCGCGAGGATGTGCGCCCCGGCGTCGACGATCTTCTGCGCCAGCTCCAGGTAGTAGTCCAGCGTGTAGAGCGTCTCCTCCGGATCCAGCATGTCCGCGGTGTAACAGAGGGCGACCTCGGCGACGGCGGTCCCGGTCTCGCGGACGGCCCGGATGGCGGGGGCCATCTGGTTGACGTCGTTGAGGGCGTCGAAGATGCGGAAGATGTCGATGCCCGTGGCGGCGGCCTCGTTGACGAACGCCACCGTGACTTCTTCCGGGTAGGGCGTGTAGCCGACGGTGTTGCGGCCGCGGAGCAGCATCTGCAGGCACAGGTTCGGCAGGGCCTTGCGCAGGGCGGCAAGCCGGTCCCACGGGTCCTCGCCGAGGAAGCGGAGGGCGACGTCGTAGGTCGCCCCGCCCCAGGCCTCGACCGACAGCAGCTCCGGGAGCAGTTTGGATACGGCCGGGCCGGCCGCCACGAGGTCACGGGTGCGCACACGGGTGGCGAGCAGCGACTGGTGCGCGTCGCGGAAGGTGGTGTCCGTGACGGCGACGGCGTTCTGCGCGCGCAGGGCCCGCGCGAAGCCTTCCGGGCCGAGCTCCTGGAGCCGCTGGCGGGAGCCCGGCCGGGCCGTGGCGCCATCGAGGGACGGGAGCTTGTCCGCGGGGTCCGTGTGGACCTTGAGTTCGCCGTTGGGCTTGTTGACCGTGACGTCGGCGAGCCAGGTCAGGAGCTTGGTGCCGCGGTCCGCCGAGACCCGCGCCTTCAGCAGCTCCGGCCGTTCGTCGATGAACGAGGTGGCCACATCCCCGGCGACGAAGTCGGGGTCGTCCAGGACCGCCTGCAGGAAGGAGATGTTGGTGGACACGCCGCGGATGCGGAATTCAGCCAGGGAACGGCGGGCCCTGGCCACCGCAGTCGGGTAGTCCCGGCCGCGGCAGGTCAGTTTGACCAGCATGGAGTCGAAGTGCGGGCTGATCTCCGCGCCCGAGTAGACGGTGCCGCCGTCGAGCCGGACACCGGCGCCGCCGGCGGAGCGGTAGCCGGTGATCTTGCCGACGTCGGGCCGGAAGCCGTTGGCCGGGTCCTCCGTGGTGATGCGGCACTGCAGGGCAGCGCCCTTGAGCTGGACGGTCTCCTGCGAGAGGCCCAGGTCGGCGAGCGTCTCACCGGAGGCGATGCGCAGCTGCGCCTGGACGAGGTCGACGTCGGTCACTTCCTCGGTGACCGTGTGCTCGACCTGGATGCGCGGGTTCATTTCAATGAAGACGTGCTGGCCGGCGCGCTCACCCACCGTGTCAACGAGGAATTCGACCGTCCCGGCGTTGACGTAGTTCAGCGCCTTGGCGAACTTCACGGCGTCGCGGTACAGGGCCTGCCGGATGCCTTCGTCGAGGTTCGGGGCCGGTGCGATCTCGACGACTTTCTGGTGGCGGCGCTGGATGGAGCAGTCGCGCTCGAAGAGGTGCATGATGTTGCCCTCGGCGTCGGCCAGGATCTGGACCTCGATGTGGCGCGGGCGCAGGACGGCCTGCTCCAGGAACATCGTGGGGTCACCGAAGGCGGCGTCGGCTTCGCGCATGGCGGCCTGCAGGGCCTCCGGCAGCGCCTCGCGGGTATCGACGCGGCGCATGCCGCGCCCGCCGCCGCCGGCGACCGCCTTGGCGAAGATCGGGAAGCCGATTTCATCCGCGGCGGCGATCAGTTCGTCCAGGTCCTTTGACGGCCGGCTGGACTTCAGCACCGGGACACCGGCCTTGCGGGCGGCCTCGAGGGCCGCAACCTTGTTGCCCGCGAGTTCCAGGACCTCGGCCGGAGGGCCGACGAATGTAATGCCGGCCTCTTTGGCGGCGCGCGCCAGGCGCGGATTCTCGGAGAGGAAGCCGTAGCCGGGGTAAATGGCGTCCGCCCCGGCCTCCTTGGCTACGCGCACCACCTCGTCAACGTCCAGGTACGCCCGGACCGGGTGCCCCTCCTCGCCGATCAGATACGCCTCATCGGCCTTCTGGCGGTGAATTGAGTTACGGTCCTCGTGGGGAAACACAGCGACAGTCTTGGCACCCAGCTCATAGCCCGCGCGGAAAGCACGGATCGCGATTTCGCCGCGGTTGGCCACCAGAATCTTAGAAAACATACTTCTCCTGCATCATCGCGGGCGTATCGGTAAGTGCTCACAGTGTCTAGGACCTGTGCGGGCAAACACAAATCATTGTGGCCACCGTCACAGCATTATCCGTCACGGACGCCGCGATGGGCAGGGCCCCGGCCTTGGAGCTTTCCCGCCTGTCCGGTTCCATGATGTTCTGGCGCCCCGGGGGCGGATGAAACGGGTTTCGCCGGAGCATCAACATATGATGAGTGGGTGGGTGGCGCATGCACGCCCCGGCTCCGAAGAACGCAGGAGCCGGCACGACCCCGTCTCGGCAACCGGCGTTAGGTATTGGTTTTTCAAGTGCAAGTAGTGAGCATCAGCAGCCTCAAAG
This sequence comes from Arthrobacter sp. NPDC058130, assembly GCF_042884475.1. NCBI lineage: Bacteria > Bacillati > Actinomycetota > Actinomycetes > Micrococcales > Micrococcaceae > Arthrobacter > Arthrobacter sp. NPDC058130. The sequence goes on along the minus strand of NZ_JBHVTV010000003.1, from coordinate 66,604 downwards.
GCGGTGTCGGCAAGACATCCGTGACCACCGGACTGGCGTCGGCGGCATTGGCCGCCGGCATCCCCACACTCGTCGTCGACCTTGACCCGCACGCTGACGCCAGCACCGCCCTGGGCGTGAGCCCGGACGATCAGCTCGATATCGGCAGGATGCTGAGGTCGCCCCGGCGGGCACATCTGGCGGACAACGTGGTTCCCAGCGGCTGGGTGGAACACGCCCGAACTAACGGCGCCAACGGCCGCGCCAACAGCACAGCGCTCTCCGGCGCGCCGACCTCAGTCCTGGACGTGGCGGTGGGCTCTGCCTACACCGGCATCTACGACCGGCCCGACCTGGGCCGCCGCGACCTCCGCCGGCTCTCGGCCGTCCTGGCCGGTGCCCAGGACTATGACCTGATCCTGGTCGATTGCCCCCCGTCGCTGAACGGCCTGACCCGGATGGCGTGGTCCGCAAGCGACAAGGTGACCCTGGTGGCCGAGCCCGGGCTCTTCTCGGTGGCCGGCACGGAGCGCACCATGCGCGCCATCCAGCTGTTCCGCCAGGAATTCGCCCCCAATCTCTCCCCCGCCGGCATTGTGGCCAACCGGGTGCGCAGCGGCTCAGCCGAGCACGCGTTCCGGCTCTCGGAGATGGAGTCCATGTTCGGCGATCTGCTCCTGAGCCCGCACATCCCGGAGCAGGCCAACTGGCAGCAGATCCAGGGCGCCGCCCACTCCATCCACCACTGGCCCGGGGACTCGGCCAAGAATGCCGCCGCCCTGTTCGACGCCCTGCTGCAGAACCTGCTCCACCCCCACGGGCTGGCCCAGACCGGCACCGTCCGCAACCGCAGCCTGCGCTAACTGGAACTGCTGAGTCCGCACCGGCGCAACGGCTGAGGCCGCCTTCCCTGTTTGGGAGGCGGCCTCAGTCTGTTCTGTATGGGTGGCGCTAGCCGATCTTGCGGGCTGCGCGGCGCTTGCTCAGTTCGTCGTCGGGAAAGGACTGGTCCGCGGCGTGTTCGCTGGGAAGAGCGGCGAGGCTTCCTTCCACCTCGCGCCAAACACGGCCTACGGCGATGCCGAACACCCCCTGGCCGCCCTGGACGAGATCGATCACTTCATCCGCCGACGTGCATTCGTAGACGCTCGCACCGTCGCTCATGAGCGTGATCTGGGCGAGGTCCTCGACGCCGCGCTCCCGCAGGTGCTCCACGGCGGTGCGGATCTGCTGCAGTGAGACGCCGGTATCCAGGAGCCGTTTGACCACCTTGAGGACCAGGATGTCGCGGAAGCCGTAGAGCCGCTGAGAGCCGGAGCCGGCCGCGCCGCGGACGGCAGGCTCAACGAGTCCGGTGCGCGCCCAGTAGTCGAGCTGGCGGTAAGTGATGCCGGCCGCCTTGCAGGCGGTGGGGCCGCGGTAGCCCGCGTCTTCGTCCAGAACGGGAAGATCCTCGGTGAACAGCAGGCCTTGGGCACCGCTGGCGGGCACAGCAATGCCGGCCGTTGCGGCCTGCTTCAGCTCGCCTGCTTCGCCTTTCGGACTCACGTGGACCCTCCTTGTCGTGAGTTCCCTGAGTAAGTTGCATCGGCAGCAATGTATGTAAACAGCTGCATGACACAGGACGATGATTCCACCCGTGTAATTCAGCCGAGGCTGCACTTTCCAGTGTGACTTGCGCGGCTACCGTATGCAATGGGAACTTGTACCTCCGACGTTAGGCCTGCCGGGGCCCAAGGTCAAAGACGTTGGGGCTATTGTGCGGGCGTGTCGAAACTTTCATCCTCGGCTTTAACCTTTGGCGCTGCCACAGCGGTCCCGGGAGTATCAGAAACCACTGCTGTCACAGGCGCACCAGCAATGCCGGCAACCGTCCCGGTTCCAGTGGCGGGCGGCAGTTTAGCCGCCGAAGTCTTCGGGTTCGACGTCGTCGAGGAACTCGCGGAAGCGGCGCAGTTCGCCTTCCTCGTCCACGGCGGGACCGGGGTGCGTGTCCTCGCCCTCGTCGTGTTCGGTGATCCGGACGCCGGCCTCGTCCATGACGGCGTCGGCACACCAGATCCGGCACTTGGCGCGCAGGGCAAGGGCCAGGGCATCCGAGGCCCGGGAGCTCACGGTGGTTCCGTTTTCGAACTGCAGCTGCCCGTAGAAGATGTTGTCCTCCACCGCCACGATGTTGACGCTGACGATCGTGTGGCCGAGGGCCTCCACCACGTCCACCAGGAGGTCGTGGGTCATCGGCCGGGGCGGGATGACTCCCTGCTGGGCCAGGGCGATTGCACTGGCTTCCGGCGTCCCGATCCAGATCGGCACGTGGCGCTCACCATGGATCTCCTTGAGCAGGACAAGCGGCTGGTTGGACGGCAACTCAATCCGCACGCCGACAATCTCCACCTCAATCATCAGATGTCCATCCTCGAGATGCGGTCGTGGACCAGGGCCTGGTGCAGGGACAGGCAGAGGTCGCTGATTTCCCGGGCGGCCTCGGCGGCGCGGGCGTGGGAGGCGGCGTCCTTGCGGGAGGTCAGGGTGGCCACGGCGCGTTCCACGAGTCCGAATTCGCGGTCGGCGGCCGCCTGGAACGGCCGCAGGTGGCGGGGTTCCAGGCCATGGCTCTCCAGCTGGACGCAGGCGCGCGCCACCTGCAGGGCATGTTCGTCGAACTTGCCGTTGACATGCCCGATCAGGCCGTAACTCAGCAGTGATTCCAGCAGCGGGACGCTTGCCCCGGATTCAGCGCGGAGCTGCTCTTCGCTGAGCCGGCGCGTGCGGCCCTGCAGCTCGGTGGCGAGCTGGTCGGAGACGATCCGCGGCGAGACCGTGACGCCGGCCGGCAGGTTCTCCGGCCGTTCGCCCCGGTCGATCGCGTCAAGGTAGTCCTTGATGACCTTCAAGGGCAGGTATTGGTCACGCTGGAGGGCCAGGACGAAGCGCAGCCGTTCGACGTCGTTCTCCGAATACTGCCGGTAGCCCGCAGGCGTCCGCTTCGGGTTGATGAGTCCCTTTTCCTCAAGGAACCGGATTTTTGACGCCGTCATGCTGGGGAAGTCGTCGCTCAGTTGAGCCAGGACTTCCCCGATGTTCAGAACCTGGGGTCCGCGCCGATCCGCTTGTGCCGTGGCCACAGGCAACTACCCCGGAATCAGACGTTGCCTGCTGCGCGGGCAGGGCTGAGGTAGAAGGTGAGGCGGAACTTGCCAATCTGGACCTCGTTGCCGGACTTCAGTTCCACGGCGTCCACGCGGTCGTGGTTGACGTAGGTGCCGTTCAGGCTCCCGGTGTCCACTACCTCGAAGCTGCGCGCCGTGCGGCGGAATTCAACGTGCCTGCGGGAGACGGTGACGTCGTCGAGGAAGATGTCGGCGTCCGGGTGGCGGCCCGCCGTCGTGACGTCCGAATCCAGCAGGAACCGCGCACCGGCGTTGGGGCCGCTGTGCGCCACGAGCAGGGCCGAGCCGAAGGGAAGGGCCTCGACGGCCGCCCGCTCCTCGGTCGAAAGCTTCGGCGTGAAGTTAGGTTCGTCGCGCACCGGAGTGAGGTTGATCGACGTGGTCTCCGAAGCCTTCACTCCACCCGTGCCGTAACCGTCACCGGTGTCGTTCCGTTCGTGCCCAAACATTGAGTCCTCCTCATTCGTTGCAGGTGTCCCCCCTGCAAACAACGCATGCCGTCCGGGAAAGCCTCGCAGTCCCGGTATGGAGGCCCTTCGGCGGGGTGCGGCTTTGTTTTGTTATCCCAACAACACTTCCGGCGACCCCGGCCCGAACGACCTTTGTCTTTAGCCTACCTGCTGTTCATACTCGGATGCACTGAGCAAGGACTCGACCGCGTCGGCTTCCGCGAGCCTGATTTCGATCAGCCAGCCGTCACCGTACGGATCGGAGTTAATAAGGGCAGAATCGGTGTCCAGGGCCTCATTCCGGGCCACGACCTCGCCCGTCACGGGGGCATAGATGTCGCTGACGCTCTTGGTGGATTCGACCTCGCCGACCACATCGTTGGCCTTGATGGTTGTCCCCACCTCGGGCATCTGGGCGTAGACGACATCCCCGAGGGCGTCCTGGGCAAAATCGGTGATGCCCACGCGCACAACCCCGTCGGCATTGGGGGCCGAAACCCATTCGTGTTCTGCGGTGTAGGACAGGTCTTCGGGAATGATGCTCATGACGGGCCTTTCATCGGGTCAATCACCTATGCGGCGGCAGTCGTTTGTTCTAACCGCCGCTGAAAGTATAGGCATATCGGGCAGAGGCCGGGGAGGGATCTGAGAAGATGGTGCGATGGCAGAACATGCACCGCCGGTGACTGTCGGGAATCCCGACCGGGGCGCCGGGATCCTCCGGACGCTCAAGGGCTAGGCCATGCCTGAGCTTCCGGAGGTTGCAGCCCTGGCGGACTTTTTGGACCAACACCTGCGCGGAGCAGTGCTGGCGAAGATCCAGCCGGTCTCGTTCGCCGTGCTCAAGACGGCAGATCCTCCCTACTCAGCCCTTGAGGGCAGGGCGGTCACGGGAGTGAGCCGGTTCGGCAAGTTCGTCAGCATGGAAGCCGGCGGGCTGTTCTTTGTCTTCCATTTGGCGAGGGCCGGCTGGCTCCGCTTCACCGACGCCCCCACGGACACACAACTGAGAATGGGCAAAGGCCACATCGCGGCCCGGCTGACATTTTCCGGCGCTTCCGGCCCGGTCGGCATGGACCTGACCGAGGCCGGCACCAAAAAGAGCCTGGCGATTTACGTCGTCCGCGATCCGCACGACGTTCCCGGCATCGCGGCGCTCGGCCCGGATCCGTTCAGTCCCGGCTTCGACGTCGACACTTTCGCGGCGATCCTCGCGTCCAGTTCCCAGCAGATCAAGGGCGTCCTGAGGAGCCAGGGCGTGATCGCCGGCATCGGGAATGCCTACAGCGACGAGATCCTGCATGCGGCCAGGACCTCGCCGTTCGCCATCGCCAAGTCCCTGGACCCGGCGGAAGTCCAGCGGCTCTACGACGCCATCCACAGCATTCTGGGAACGGCCATGGAAGAAGCGACGGGCAAGCCGCCCAACGAACTCAAAGACACCAAGCGGAGCCACATGAGGGTCCACGGCCGGACCGGCGAAGCGTGCCCGGTGTGCGGCGACACGGTCCGGGAGGTCTCCTTTGCCGACTCCGCCCTGCAGTATTGCCCGACGTGCCAGACGAAGGGAAAGATCCTGGCCGACCGCCGGACATCACGCTTCCTGAAATAGTCGCTTCCTGAAATAGGGCGTAACCAGTCGCCGGCGTCTCCGCCCCTTGCGCCGGCGCCTTCCGGCGAACACGATTACAAGAACACCTTTCAACGCCGCCCGAGGGAGTGGTCTCAAAGATGCGAATGCTGATTATGGGTCCCCCGGGGTGCGGCAAGGGCACCCAGGCCGAACGTTTGTCCCGGCACCTCGGCATTACCGTGGTGTCCACCGGAGAGGTTTTCCGCGACCACGTGAAAAACCGGACGCCGCTGGGCCGGGAGGTCATTGTGCATCTGGACGCGGGCGACCTGGTGCCCGACACCCTGACGAACCGCGTGGTGCGTGAGCGCCTGGATCAGGATGACGTCAGGGGCGGGTTCCTCCTGGACGGGTATCCCCGAAACACGGCGCAACTGGCTGAACTCGACGTCATCCTTGCTGCCAACGGGCACGGGCTGGACGCTGCCCTCGAGCTGAGCGTTGACGACGCCGAACTAGTCCGCCGCTTGCTCCACCGCGCCACTCTGGCCGGACGCAGCGACGACACCGAGGACGTCATCCGGCACCGCTTGGAGCTCTACCACCACGAGACTGAGCCGGTGGCCGCAGCATGCTCACGGCGCGGGATCCTCCTGAGCGTCGACGGCATGGGAAGCGAGGATCAGATCTTCGACCGACTCCTTGCGGCACTCCGGGCGTCCTTCCCCGATGCCGCCGCTGCCACCTAGCCGCCGTTAAACAGCAAAGGCCGCCTCCGGATTTCTCCGGAAACGGCCTCTGACCTGCTGTTTCTATGGTCGGGCTGACAGGATTTGAACCTGCGACCCCTTGACCCCCAGTCAAGTGCGCTACCAAGCTGCGCTACAGCCCGCTGGTTCCGCCGTTCTCCGCTGGGAAGTCGTCCTGGTTTCTCTCCAGATTTTCTTCCAAGCAGTCCGGCCGAACCACCTTGAAAAGCTTACACGATCCCGGAGGGTGCCTGTGACAATTTCATGCTGTCACGGGCTAGGTGTGTCGGAATTAACGTTTCTTGCCACGCTTTTCGCGCACACGCATGTTGACCTCGATCGGCGTGCCCTCGAAACCGAAGGTCTCGCGGAGGCGCCGGGTGATGAAGCGACGGTACCCCGGGTCCAGGAAACCGGTGGTGAAGAGCACGAACTTCGGCGGCCGGCTCGACGCCTGGGTGCCGAACAGGATGCGGGGCTGCTTGCCGCCGCGGACCGGGTGCGGGTGTGCCGCCACCAGTTCGCCCAGGAACGCGTTGAGCCGTCCGGTGGGGATGCGCTTGTCCCAGTTTTCCAGGGCAACGTCCAGGGCCGGAACCAGCCGGTCCTTGTGCCAGCCGGTCTTTGCCGAGATGTTCACGCGGGGGGCCCACGCCACGTGGGCCAGGTCCTGCTCGATTTCGCGTTCCAGGTAGCGGCGGCGTTCGTCGTCGAGGAGGTCCCACTTGTTGAAGGCGAGCACCAGGGCGCGGCCGGATTCGACGGCGAGCTGCAGGATGCGCACATCCTGCTCGCTGAGCACTTCATCCACGGCCAGGAGTACGACGGCGACTTCCGCCTTTTCGAGCGCGCTCTGGGTCCGCAGGGACGCATAGAAGTCCGCGCCCTGGGCCATGTGCTGGCGGCGCCGGATGCCGGCGGTGTCCACGAAGCGCCACGTGCGTCCGCCGAGTTCGATGAATTCATCGACCGGGTCGCGGGTGGTGCCGGCGGTGTTGTCCACAACCACGCGCTCGGAACCGGCGAGCTTGTTCAGCAGCGAGGACTTGCCGACGTTCGGGCGGCCAATGAGGGCCACGCGGCGGGGTCCGCCGGAGCGCTCGAGGCCTTCGATCGTGGAGAACTCCGGGAGCGTGTCCATGACGTGGTCCAGGAGGTCGGCCACGCCGCGGCCGTGAAGGGCCGAGACCGGGTACGGCTCACCGAAGCCCAGGCCCCACAGGGTTGCGGAGTCGGCTTCCTGCGCGAAGTCGTCCACCTTGTTGGCCACCATGATGACCGGCTTCTTGGACTTGCGCAGCATCTTCATGACGCCCTCGTCGGTGGCGGTTGCGCCTACGGCGGAGTCGACGACGAACAGGACGGCGTCGGCGAGTTCCACTGCCATCTCGGCCTGCTCCGCCACCCGGGCGTGGATGCCGCGGGCATCGTGCTCCCACCCGCCGGTGTCCACCACCGTGAAGTTGCGGCCGTTCCAGTGCGCCGAGTACATGACGCGGTCGCGGGTGACGCCGGGGGTGTCCTCGACCACTGCCTCGCGGCGGCCCAGGATCCTGTTGACCAGGGTGGACTTGCCCACGTTGGGCCGGCCGATGATGGCCAGGACGGGGTCCAGTTTGACCGGACCGTCAAAGTCTTCGTCGTCGAAGTGGCCGCTCAGCAGGGCGGCGTCGTCTTCGTCCAGCTCATAGTCGTCCAGGCCGGCGCGAAGGGACGCCGCGCGGAGCTCCGCCTCCTCGTCGTCCAGGGCGGCGAGGTTTTCAGCCACCTGGTCGGTGCCGGTGGGCGTGTATTCGTCTTCGCCGGCGCCAAAATTGCCGGAGGTTTGAGTCGTATCGCTCATTGCACTTTCCTTAGGTGGTGATCTGCCGGCGTCCCGGCTACTGCTACATGACGTTCGTGCGGGGATTCCGCGAGGGGCAGACGCTGCCCGGTTCTTTGGATCGAGTCCTGGACGTGACGGGCCAGCGCGGCCCGGATTTCGGTTCCCGCCCTGTCCATTGAAACACGGCCGGTCTCACCGGGCCTGCGGCTGACGTTGATGGCCCCGCCGAAGCTGACATGCAGCCGGCGGCGGGGTGCGGGGACCGTGTCCAGGGGTTCGCCGCCAATTCTGGTGCCCAGGATGGCGACGGGGACCACGGTGGCGCCGGAGTTCAGTGCCAGCCAGGCGACGCCGTTGTTGATCGCGGCGGCCTCACCGCTCCCCCGCGTGCCTTCGGGCAGAATCCCGACGCACCGTCCGGCGTCGAGCAGGCTCTTGGCCGCAGTAAGCCCCGCGCGGCCGCCGCGGCGGTCCACGGGCAGCTGGCCCGACGCCGCCAGGACGCGGCCGAGGAGCCCGGCGAACATCTCCTGCTTGACCAGGATGTGCATGGGCCGCGGCGACGCGCCGAACATGACAGGGCCGTCAAGAAAGCTGATGTGGTTGCCTGCGAAGATCACGGGGCCGGCGGCCGGGACGTTGGAGCGTCCCGTGACCGAGGTGCGGTAGACGATGTAGTCCAGGAGCCAACCCACTGGACGGCTCCACGCCGTCGTCCACCGGCCCGGCAGGGAGGACTGCACGCTAACCGGCGCTGCGGAGCGCCCGTCAGTCACCGGGGACGGCTCGGTGCCGGGCGGCGCTCTGCTTGACCACGGGGTTGATCACAGTGTCCACGATGTCCAGGGCGGCCTGAACCGTCTCGTCAAAGTCCAGCTCCGAAGAGTCCAGGGTGACCACCCCGTCGGCTGCCGTGGTGAAGTTCACCACGGTGGAGTCCTTGGCATCGCGGTGCGTGACCTGGGCTGCCAGTTGCTCGGCGTTCTGGCTCCCGCCCAGCTGGATCCCGCGGCGGCGCAGCCGGGCTTCCTCGCTGGCGGTCAGCAGCATCCGGACCTCGGCCCCGGGCGCGACGACGGTGGTGATGTCCCGGCCCTCCACCACCATGCGGCGGTGGTGCTTTTCGATCAGTTCACGCTGCCGGCGGATCAGCTCGGTCCGTGCACCCAGGGTGGTGGCAACAGCGCTGACCGCAGCGGAAATGGTCGGCTCACGGATGGCGAGAGTGACGTCGTACCCGCCGACGCGGACGTACTCTTCCAGCGGGCTCGTGCTGATTTCCAGCGGGAGGGTCTCGGCGGCGGTCTCGACAGCCGACGCGTCGGCCAGGTCCGTGCCGTTCTCCAGGCAGAACCAGGTCAGGGCACGGTACATTGCGCCGGTGTCGAGGTAGGCCAGTTTGAGCCGGCGGGCCACCTCTTTGCTGACGCTGGATTTACCGGAGCCGGAGGGGCCGTCGATGGCGACCACAAGGCTTTTTCCGGGGCGGACTATGTCCACTGTCTCGATGAGTTCTTGAGTCATTACTGAAGTACCCGCCATCCGCGGTCGTTGAGGGCTTCGATCAAAAGGTCGTGCTTGTTGGGCAGGACGGAAATTTCCACCATGCCCACGTTCTGTCCCGAAGAGTGGTCGAGGCGCAGGTCCTCCACGTTGACGCCGATCTCGCCGATCTCGGTCAGCAGCTTCGCGATCTGTCCGGGCGTGTCATCCACCAGGACCGTCAGCCACGAATAGGCCTGCGGCGGTCCGCCGTGCTTGCCCGGAATCCGGGACTGGCCGGCGTTGCCCTCGCTGATCAGCTGGGCAAGGTCCAGCCGGGCACCGGGAGCGGTGGGGGCCTCCAGGGTGCCGATCAGCCGGTTGAGGTCCTCGCGGACTCCGTGCAGGATCCCCACCACCTTGTCCGCGTTCGCGCCCAGGATCTGGACCCAGAGCGTGGGATCGCTCGCGGCGATCCGGGTGACGTCCCGGAGCCCGTTTCCGGCCAGGGACAGCGCGTGCAGGGGTGTGCCCTGCAGGCGGCTGGCCACGAGCGAGGACATCACCTGCGGCAGGTGGGACACGAGCGCCACAGCTTCGTCGTGTTCGTCGGCGCCGAACTCGGACACGACGGCGCCCAGATCGCCGGCCAGCGCACGCGCCACCCGCAGGGACTCCGGCAGGGTCTCTTCCGCCGGGCACACCACCCACGGCATGGACGTGAACAGCTCGCCCCGGGCGGCGACCGGGCCGGATTTCTCCCGCCCGGCCATGGGGTGGGTGCCCACGTAGCGGCCCAGGTCAGCGCCGCGGCCGCGGAGATCGGCGAGGACGCCCGCCTTCACACTCGCGATGTCCACCACGACGGAATCGGGGTAGTCCTGCAGGGCTTTGGCCACGACGTCCGCCGTGACATCCGGCGGCGCCGCCACCACGACGAGCTCCGGCTGGTCCCGATCGAGGCGCGCCAATGGCAGGCCGGCGCCGATGTCGACGGCGACGGCCTGGTTGGTCGGCGAGGGATCCGAGAGGAACACGGCGACCCCGCGCCCCCGCAGCCCCAGCCCGATGCTGGTGCCCAGGAGCCCGGAGCCCACAACGACCACCGGGCCGTTCAGGTGGCCGCGGCCTTGGGTGCGAAAGGCGGACATGCTTACAGCCCCACGGATGCCAGCAGGTGGCCGACTTCCTGCTTACCCAGGTTGCGGATGCTGCCCTGGCGCTGGTCGCCCAACCCGATGGGGCCAACCTTGACCCGAACCAGGCGCAGCACGGGGAAGCCGACGGCATCGAACAAGCGGCGCACGATCCGGTTCTTGCCCGAGTGCAGCACGACCTCGATCAGCACGTGTCCGGGGGTGGAGTCCACGAGCTTGAAGGAGTCCACCGAGGCGATGCCGTCCTCGAGCTCGACGCCGGCTTTCAGTTCGGCGCCCACGCCCTGCGGGAACGGCCCGCGGACCTGCACGAGGTAGGTCTTGGGCACTTCGTAGGACGGGTGCGTCAGGCGGTTGGCGAGCTCGCCGTCGTTTGTCAGGAGCAGCAGACCCTCGGTGGCGACGTCGAGCCGGCCCACGTGGAACAGGCGTTCGCCGTGGTGGTGGCGGACGAAGTCGCTGATGCACGGCCGGCCGTCCGGGTCCTCCATGGTGGAGACAACGCCCTTGGGCTTGTTGAAGACCATGTAGACCATGTTCTCGTCCAGCTGGATGCGCAGGCCGTCAACGTGGATCACGGCCGTCTTGGGGTCGACGCGGACGCCGAGCTCGGTGACCACCTGGCCGTCGACCTCGACGCGGCCTTCGGCGATCATTTCCTCGCACACGCGCCGTGAGGCGACGCCGGCGGAGGCCATGACCTTCTGGAGGCGGATGCCGTCGGCGTCGTGCAGCTCGGACTGCGGCACTTCGCGGCGCGGTCCGCGGTTGCGGCCGGGCTTGCGTACCGGTCCGAGGTTCTGGCCGAAGCGTTCGCTGCCGAACGCGCGGGGACCGGCGGACTTGGCGGCGCCGGTGCGCGGCTTGGGCTTGAGGGCGCCGGGGGTGCCGGGAGCCTTGCCGAAGCCGGGCTTGCGCGCGGCGGCCTTGCGGGCTGCTTCCTTGCCCGATGGGGCCTTGGACTTCCAGTCAGAACCCTTGCGGGCCGCCGACGGCGCGCCGTCCTGTCCCTGCAGGTCCGGATCGATGAAGGCCTCTTCGCGAGGCTTGGGGTGCTTGAAGGAGCGGTCTCCGCCGCCCTTGTATCCGGCGCCGCCGCGGCCAGAGCCGCCCTGCGCCGGGTTTTTTCCGAAGCTGTTTTGTCCGGCGCTGTTGCGTCCCGAACTGTTACGTGGTGAACCCTGGCGTCCCGCCTGTGTCATGACCCGTCCTTACGTTGTTGGCCTGCGGCCGCTGTCTCCCGACAACACCCGCCGGCCGGGCAAATTGTTCTGCCCGGTGGATACTGTTGCGCAGACGTTGTGCCTGCACCAATACTGCCTACATTCTTCCTGCGTCGTAGTATTCCTCGATCCCTTCCAGACCGGGAAGGTGGGGGGAAAGCTGCGGCAATTCAGCCACGGAGCCAATTCCCATCCGCTCAAGGAAATACGATGTCGTGCGGTACAGGATTGCTCCGGACTCGGGATCAGTTCCCGAGTCCTCGATCAGCCCCCGCTGCGTCAGCGTCCGTACGACGGAGTCAACATTGACTCCTCGAATTGCAGACACCCGCGCCCTTGATACGGGCTGGCGGTAAGCGATGACGGCGAGCGTTTCGAGCGCCGCCTGCGTCAGCCTGGCTGTTTGTCCCTCCAGCACGAATTCGCCAACAATCTCGGCAAACTCCGCGCGGGAATAGATCCGCCAGCCTCCGGCGATATTCCGCAATTCAAAACCCCGGGGGGCGGCATTGTTGCCGACTTTCTTGCCGACTATTTCGCCGGCCAGGCTGGCGACGTCCGCATCCGGGGCATTAACAGTATAGCCGTTATACTCACGCTGCAGTTCAGCGAGGAGGGACTCGACGACGTCGACCGTCAGGTTCAGTCCGGCGGCCAGCGCCGTGGCCGTGGCCGGCTCGTCGATCACCATCAGGACGGCCTCGAGGGCAGCGCGGGCGCCGCCGGGCAAGCTGGCGACGTCCGGTCCGGTGTGCTGCGCGGGGTCCTGCGCAGTGTCCTGCGCAGCGTCCTGCTGCGCGTCAGGCAATCGTTCGTTCACGGCTGGTCCTCGTATTCTTCACTCAGGTTTTCGCTGCTCCACTCCTGGGTATCAGCCGTCCAGTGCACGGTCAGGTCGCCCAGCGGCAGGAGCTGGTCGAAGCCGACGGCCCGGTCGCGGAAGAGCTCCAGCAGCGCCAGGAACCGCGCCACCACCACCAAGGTGGATTCGGCGTCGGCGATCAGCGTCCGGAACGTCAGCGGTGTGCCCAGCCGCAGCCGGTTCCCCAGCAGCTCGGCCTGTTCCTTGACGCTCACGGGCGCACCGTGCAGGTGCGCGAGGCCCACTTCCGTGGGGGCTGCTTCCTTGGGCTTGAGGGCCGCCTCGGCCAGGCCGGCGAACTGCTCCGGGGTGTGCCGCCACAGCAGTTCCGGAAGCAGGGCGGCGAAGTGTCCCTCCAAGGCAACCTGCCGGGGATACCGCCGTGCCTCGAGTTCGAGGGTCGATCCCATCATGCCGGCCACCTGCTTGAAGGCCTTGTACTGCAGGAGCCGGGCGAACAGGAGGTCCCGGGCTTCCAGCAGGGCGATGTCCTCGTCGTCCTCGACCTCGCCTGCCGGCAGCAGCCGGGCCGCCTTGAGGTCCAGGAGCGTGGCCGCGATGACCAGGAATTCGCTGGCTTCATCCAGCGCCCATTCCTCCCCCAGCTTCTGCAGGCCCCTGATGTATTTGATGAACTCGTCAGTGACCGAGGACAGCGCCACCTCGGTGATGTCCAGTTGGTGCTTTGAGATCAGGCCGAGCAGGAGGTCGAACGGGCCGGTGAAGTTCGCCAGCCGCACTTCGAATCCGGGTTTCTTCCCGGCCGGCACTAAGGGGACGTCCGGCGCCGCGGATTGTGCGGAATCAGCGGGCGTGTCGAGCTCCACGGGCACACCGGGATTTGCTGGCGGAGCGGCGGCGCCTGCCACGATCGTGGCTAGGGCGCGCCGCCGCGCGAGATCAGCTCTTTGGCCAGGCGGCGGTAGGCGTCGGCACCGACGTGGTTGCCCGCGTAGGTTGTGATGGGTTCGGCCGCCACCGTGGCGTCGGCGAACTTGATGGAGCGCTTGATGACGGTTTCGAAGACCTTGTCGCCGAAGGCCTCCACCAGGCGGGCGATCACCTCGCGGCCATGCAGGGTCCGGGCGTCGTACATCGTGGCGAGCACGCCGTCGACCTGCAGGCGCGGATTGAGGCGGTCCTGGACTTTGTCGATTGTTTCCACGAGCAGCGCCACGGCGCGCAGGGCGAAGAATTCGCAGATCAGCGGGATGATGACGCCGTGGGCAGCGGTCAGCGCGTTGACGGTGAGCAGGCCGAGGGAGGGCTGGCAGTCGATCAGGACGACGTCGTAGTCGTCCTCGACCTTTTTCAGCGCCCGGTCCAGGACCTGCTCGCGGGCCACCTCGTTGACCAGCTGCACCTCGGCGGCGGAGAGGTCGATGTTGGCCGGGAGCAGATCCACGTTTTCCACGCCGGTCTTCTGGATGGCGTCGCGGATGTCCACTTTGCGGTCCATCAGCACGTTGTACACAGTGAGGTCGAGTTCGTGCGGATTCGTGCCGAGACCCGCGGACAGGGCGCCCTGCGGATCGAAGTCGACCAGGAGCACGCGGCGGCCGTATTCGGCCAGGGCCGCGGCGAGGTTGATGGTGGACGTGGTTTTGCCCACCCCGCCCTTCTGGTTGACCATGGCGATGACCCGCGCAGGACCGTGGGAGGACAGCGGTGCGGGCTCCGGAAAGTCGCGTTGGGGCCGCCCGGTGGGGCCCATGACGGCGTCTTCCAGCTCGAGTTCGATGCCTTCCAGAGTTGCTGAACCCTGTTCGCTGCTCACGTATCTATCCACACTTTCGATGACGGTGATTGTCGTGCTTCATATTCCTGCCACCGGACTCAGAGCCCAGCGCGTTCCTCCCAAGGTTACAGCGCCCGGCAAGGTATTCGACGGACGTTGACATCGGCGGCGGGCTTTGAGCCTTGACGTTCCGGCTGAGGTCGAAGGTTGGCTCCGGGCAGGCACGGCGCCCACGAAGCCCGGCCCGGCGAAGGGAGGCTGCCGCCGCGCTGACCTGCGGCGCCGGGCACGGTGGCGGCGTATTGAAGTTTGTACCCCACAGGCCTACATTGAAACGACGAGGTGGCAACGGCTCATGCACGAACTTGCGATTACTCAAGGTCTTGTTGAGGCGGTCCTGAACCGGACCGGCGACCGCCACGTCACGGGCGTTAACCTGCGGATTGGCCCACTGAGCGGTGTCCTGCCGGACGCCGTGCGCTTTTGCTTCGAAGTCGTTTCAGCTGACACGCCGCTCGCCGGCGCAGCCCTCACCATCGATGAGTCCGAGGGCCGGGCCAGGTGCCGAAGCTGCCACGACGAATTCGTCCTTGAGGACATGTTTCTGCTCTGTCCGTGCGGCAGTGCCGATGTCGAAATCGTCAGCGGCCGGGAACTCCTGGTCACCTCCGTGGAGGTTGCGTAGACATGTGTGCGACGTGCGGATGCGGCGACGACGCCGGGACCAGGGTTTCCGACCTCGACGGAACGGTGTACCCCCTTGCCGCCCCGCACGAGCACCCGCATCCCCACGATCACGAACACCCGCATCCCCATGATCATGGCCATGAGCATCCACACGATCACGCACACGGGCACGGCTACGAGCACCCCGAGCGTCCCGGAACCCCGGACGGTTTGCACACCCACACGCCGGACGGACGGACCCGCATTTCCCTGGAGGAGAATCTTCTCGCCAAGAACGACCTCCTGGCCGCACGAAACCGGGGATGGCTGGAAGGCCGCGGCATCCGGGCCTTCAATGTCATGAGTTCCCCGGGGGCCGGCAAGACCACGCTCCTGGTCCGGACTATCCGGGAACTGGCCGGAGAGCTGGCCATCGGTGTCATCGAAGGGGACCAGGAGACCTCACTGGACGCCGACCGGATCCGGTCTACCGGACGGCCCGTGATCCAGGTCAACACCGGAGCCGGCTGCCATCTGGATGCCGGAATGCTGCAGCGGGCGCTGGACGCGCTGGACCCGATGACCGGCTCAACAGTCTTCATCGAAAACGTGGGCAACCTGGTGTGCCCGGCATTGTTCGACCTCGGCGAATCCGCCCGGGTGGTCGTGATTTCAGTTACGGAGGGCGATGATAAGCCGCAAAAATACCCCCACATGTTCCTGGCTGCCGACCTGGTGATCATCAACAAAGCAGACCTGCTCCCCTATGTGGAGTTCGACGTCGACTCCTGCGTGCGCCAGGCGCGCCAGCTCAATCCCGGCGTCGATGTCCTGACCCTGTCGGCCACCACCGGCGAGGGCATGGATGGCTGGCTGGACTGGATCCGGAAGAACACCCATCTGGCGACGGCCGCCGCCGAAAGCGCGCCGCGCTCCGGCGGGCTACGCGTTTGACCTGCTGACGCAACATTCGAGCCGCAGCCGCAGGGCCGGCTCCGAAGGAGGCAACGATGCCTACAGCTACTGCATTGAAAGCGGAAGAAACTTTGATCCATGTCCTGTGGATCAACGCCGGACTCAGCTGCGACGGTGACTCCGTGGCCCTGACAGCGGCAACCCAGCCAAGCGTCGAGGAGATTGCCCTCGGGGCACTTCCCGGGCTACCCAAGATCGCCATGCACTGGCCTCTGATCGACTTCGAATGCGGCCCGCAGCAGGGGGCCGACGACTTCCTCGAGTGGTTCCGCAAGGCCGATCGCGGCGAGCTGGAACCGTTCGTGCTGGTGGTCGAAGGGTCCATCCCAAATGAGAAGCTGCACGCGGCGGGCGGCTACTGGGCGGCGTTCGGCAACAACCTCGACACTGGACAGCCGATCACCACCAGCGAGTGGTTGGACCGGCTCGCCCCGAAGGCGACGGCGATCATCGCGGCGGGGACCTGTGCGACCTACGGCGGCATCCATGCCATGGCCGGGAACCCGACCGGGGCCATGGGCGTGCCCGACTACCTCGGGTATGACTGGCGGTCCAAGGCCGGCATCCCGATCGTGTGCGTCCCGGGATGCCCCATCCAGCCGGACAATCTGTCAGAGACCATGACGTACCTGCTGTACCAGGCCACCGGACAGGCCCCGATGATTCCCCTGGACGAGGCGCTCCGGCCAAAATGGCTCTTCGGCCAGACGGTGCACGAGGGGTGCGACCGCGCGGGGTACTACGAGCAGGGCGATTTCGCCACTGAATACGGATCCCCCAAGTGCATCGTCAAACTCGGCTGCTGGGGACCCGTCGTCAAGTGCAACGTCCCGAAGCGTGGCTGGATGAACGGGATCGGCGGCTGCCCGAATGTGGGCGGCATCTGCATCGGCTGCACAATGCCCGGATTCCCGGACAAATTCATGCCGTTCATGGACGAGCCCCCGGGCGGCAAGCTCTCGACGGCGTCGGTCATGCCCTACGCCAAGACCATCAGGACACTGCGGAACATCACCAAGCACACGCTGGACCAGGAACCACGGTGGCGCAAGCCCGGCAATGATCTGCTGACCGGCGCCAAGCGGACCTGGTAGGGACGCCAAGCAGAGAGGCAATGCAATGACTTCGACGATTCCGATGCCTTCGGCGGGCGGTTCCGCCGGTGACAACCTGGTGGAGATGGCCTGGGACCCGATCACAAGGATCGTCGGCAGCCTCGGCATTTACACCAAGGTCGATTTCAAGAACAACCAAGTGGTCGAATGCCACAGCACGTCATCGATTTTCCGCGGCTATTCGATCTTCATGCGCGGCAAGGACCCCCGGGACGCCCATTTCATCACGAGCCGGATCTGCGGGATCTGCGGCGACAACCACGCCACCTGCTCCTGCTACGCGCAGAACATGGCCTACGGGGTGAAGCCCCCGCGCCTCGGTGAATGGATCGTCAACCTGGGCGAGGCCGCGGAGTACATGTTCGACCACAACATCTTCCAGGAGAACCTGGTCGGCGTTGACTACTGCGAGAAAATGGTCTCCGAAACCAACCCGTCCGTTCTGGCCAAAGCCGAGAACACACCGGCCCCTCACGCGTCCGAGCACGGCTACCGCACCATCGCGGACATCATGCGCTCGTTGAACCCCTTCACCGGCGAGTTCTACCGCGAGGCACTGCAGGTGAGCCGGATGACCCGGGAGATGTTCTGCCTGATGGAGGGCCGGCATGTCCATCCCTCCACACTCTACCCAGGCGGCGTGGGCACCGTGGCCACAATCCAGCTGATGACGGACTACATCACCCGGCTCATGCGGTACGTGGAGTTCATGAAGAAGGTTGTGCCGATGCACGACGACCTCTTCGATTTCTTCTATGAGGCCTTGCCCGGCTACGAGCAGGTGGGGCTCCGGCGGACCCTCCTGGGCTGCTGGGGGTCCTTCCAGGATCCGGAGTTCTGCAATTTCGCCTACAAGGACATGACGGAGTGGGGCCGGAAGATGTTCGTCACCCCCGGCGTCGTGGTGGACGGCAAACTAGTGACCACGGACCTGGTCCGGATCAACCTGGGGATCCGGATCATGTTGGGCTCCTCGTATTACGAGGACTGGGGTGACCAGGAAATGTTCGTCACCCGCGATCCGCTGGGCAACCCGGTGGACCGCCGCCACCCCTGGAACCAGCACACGAACCCGCGGCCGCAGAAGCGCGACCTGGAGGACAAGTACAGCTGGGTGATGTCGCCGCGCTGGTCTGACGGCCAAAACAATCTCGCGCTGGATACCGGCGGCGGCCCGCTCGCCCGGCTCTGGTCGACCGCCCTGGCCGGACTGGTCGATACCGGCTACCTCAAGTCCACGGGCACCAGCGTCCAGATCGAGCTGCCCAAGACTGCGCTGAAGGGCCCTGTGACCCTGGAGTGGAAGATCCCGCAGTGGAGCAACACAATCGAGCGGAACCGTGCGCGGACCTACTTCCAGGCCTACGCGGCCGCCGCTGCACTGCACTTCGCCGAGAAAGCCCTCGAAGAGATCCGGGCGGGCCGGACCAAGACGTGGGAGTCCTTTGAGGTGCCGGACGAAGCCATCAGTTGCGGCTTCACCGAGGCCGTCCGCGGCGTGCTTTCCCACCACATGGTGATCCGCGACGGCAAGATCGCCAACTATCACCCCTATCCGCCGACTCCCTGGAACGCCAGCCCCCGGGACTCCGAGGGAACACCGGGACCGTACGAGGACGCGGTGCAGGGCCAGCCAATCTTCGAGGAGAACGACCGCGACCATTTCAAGGGCATCGACATCATGCGCACCGTCCGGAGCTTTGACCCCTGCCTGCCGTGCGGCGTCCACATGTACCTGGGAAACGGGCAGACGCTGGATCTGCTGCACTCCCCCACGCAGTCGCTGACCGGGGAATAGCCCGCCATGGACCGGGAGAATCTGTTGGGCTCGGCAGGTGAACGGATCAGTTCACTCCTGGATGCGCTGGGTTCCGGCGGTCCTGTGGCCCGGGACCGGGCCGAGGAACTGGTCCGGCAGGTAACGGAACTGTACGGAGCCGGACTGGAGCGAATCCTGCAGCTGCTGGACCGGCAGGGTGTGCTCAGTCCCGCAACGGTGTCGTCCCTGGCGTCCGATCCGCTGGTCTCGGGCCTGCTCCTGATCCACGGGCTGCACCCCGTGGACCTGCCCGGGAGGGTCGCCGGCGCCCTCGACTCCGTCCGGCCCTATCTCGGCTCGCACGGCGGGGATGTGGAACTGCTGGGCATCAGCGAGGAAGGCGTCGTCCGGCTGCGGCTGCTGGGCAGCTGCCAGGGCTGCCCGTCGTCGTCGGTCACGCTCAAGCTCGCCGTCGAGGACGCGATTGAAACCGCGGCGCCCGAGGTGACCGCCATCGAAGTGGAGGAGGCCTCCCCCGCCGCCGTTCCTGCCCTCATCCCGGTTGGCGCCCTGCGCTCGCGGCTGGACGGGCTGGGCGGCCACGACGGCGGCTCCTCCGACGGCGGCTCCTCCGACGGCGGCGCACCGGACTGGGTGGCGCATGAAGGCGCCTCGCCGGCCTCCGGCACGTGGCAGGCGGTTCCGGCCCTGGCCGATTTGGAGTCCGGCGGTGTTGCCGGCTTCCTGGTGGCGGGCGTGGAGGTGCTCACGTGCCGGATCGGCCCGGACGTCTACGCGTTCGTCGACCGCTGTCCCCGCTGCACGCACTCCATGCCGGGCGCCACCTTGCAGCGGGCGCTGGCGGCGCCGGCTGGCGGCGGGCTGTTGCGATGCCCGCACTGCCGCAGCCACTACGACGTCCGGAAGGCCGGGGCCTGCCTCGAGGACAAGGCCCTGCATCTGGATCCCCTGCCGCTGCTGCTCCGCGACGGGATTCCTTCCGTGGCGGTTCCCACCACCGCGGACCCGCTGTGAGGCGGTGCCAATGAACAACAGCGCCGGGATCAACAGCGCGTCAGCGCTGTCCGTGCTCCGCCGGATAGCCTCCACCCGCCCGTCCCAGCCGGCCGGCGAGCGCTGCGAGATGTGTGCGGAGCCCATTGCGGAGGCCCACCAGCACGTGGTGGACCTGGAGAGCCGGTCGCTGCTGTGCACCTGCCGGCCCTGCTACCTGCTGTTCACGGACTCATCGGCCCACCTGCGCTACCGCTCCGTCCCAGACCGCTACCTCTCCTTCGAGCCTTTCGAACTCGGACAGGCGCAATGGGACGAGTTGGAAATCCCGGTGGGGCTGGCATTCTTCTTCTTCAACTCGGCCCTCGGGCGGACCGCCGCTTTCTATCCGAGTCCGGCTGGCGCCACGGAATCGGAACTCCCCCTGGACGCCTGGGCATCGGTCGAGGCAGCCAATCCGGCCATCAGCGTCCTCGCCCCGGACACGGAGGCCCTGCTCATCCGCTCCCCCGGTCCCGACCGGGACCGGGCGGACTGCCATCTGGTCCCCATCGATGCGTGCTACGAACTGGTGGGCCGCCTGCGGCGCGTGTGGAAAGGCTTCGACGGCGGCCAGGAGTCCCGCCAGGAACTCGCCGGTTTCTTCGACCGGATCAGCAGCCGCAGCAGGCCTGCCCCCGCCGCCGCCCCTGCCCCCGCCGCCGCGGCAGAGACTGAGGGCCGCCATGGTTGACCTCGACTTCAGCGTGCTGGACGTCGCGCCGGAGCTCTATGCGGCCGCACCCCAGCTGACAGCGCGGCTGCGGATCCAGGAGGGAAGCGGCGCCGCCATCCATGCCATGGCGCTGCGCTGCCAGGTGCGGATCCTGGCCCAGCGCCGCGGTTACGACGCCGGGGAGGAAGCCGGCCTGCTGGAACTCTTCGGCAGCCGCGGGCGGTGGCCCACCACGCTCAAGCCCTTCATGTGGATGCACAGCAGCGTCCTGGTCCAGGGGTTTGCCGACACGGTGGACGTTGACCTGCCGTTGCCGTGCACCTTCGATTTCGAGGTCTCCGCGGCGAAGTACCTGAACTCCCTGCGGGACGGGAGCATTCCGTTGGAGTTCCTGTTCTCCGGGACGGTGTTCACGCGCGGCGCCGCGGGCTTCGGCGTCGAGCAGATTCCCTGGGACCGGGAATCGCACTACGCCCTGCCCGTGGCGGTCTGGCGCTCATTGATGGACGCCTTCTTCCCGAACCAGGGATGGATCCGCCTGGACCGCGACGTCCTGGCGGCCCTGGCCAGGTACAAGGCGGCCCGCGGCCTCACTTCCTGGGAGACGGCAATCGAGGGCCTGCTGGCCGGGGCGGGTGACCCGGTACCGTGAACACCGGCCTCAGCCTGGCACGCGCCGTCGCCGATGCCGTCCTCTACGAGGGGTACCTTCTGTACCCGTACCGCGCCTCGTCCGCCAAGAACCAGGCCCGCTGGCAGTTCGGCGTGCTCGGGCCGCCAGGCGCGGCAGCATCGGGCGCCGGCGAGGAACCGGACATGGCGGCGGACTGCCTCTTCGAGCCCGGACCAGCAGCCACGGTTGAGGTCCATCTGCGCTTCCTGCACCTCCAGACAAGATCCGCCGAGCGGGCGGATGACGGCCGCTTCACCCCTGTCGAGGAACTGACCGCCGGCCCGGCCCGCTGGCTCAGCTGGGACGAGGCAACCGAACAGGAAATCACGCTCGGGCCGTTCAGCCTCGGCGAACTTGCCGCGGGCGTGGCCGCGCCCATCAACGTGCCCGCCAACGAGGACATCGAAACCGTGCTGGATCCGGCGAGCGCCACGGCCGGCGCCACGGCCGGCCGGCTCGTGCGCCGGCGCCGGGAGCTCCGCGGCGAGCTGCGGCTGCAGGCCACCCAAGTAGCGGCGCAGGGGGCGGCACAGGGGGCGGAAGCCGATGCCGGCGGTGCGGACGTGCCAGCCAATGGTCCGCTCTGGCGGCTCAGGGTCGCGGTGGAGAACTCCGCGGCCGCGACCACTGACAAGCGTGCCGCCATCGAGGCCTCGTTCATCGGAGCCCATGTCCTGCTCGCTGTCCGCGACGCCGACTTCCTGTCGGTGATCGATCCGCCCGAGTGGGCATCCGCGGCCGCGGCTTCGTGCCACCAGCACCGCTGCTGGCCCGTGCTGGCCGGCCCCGAGGGGCAGCGCGATGTCCTGCTCCTGTCCCCGATCATCCTGTACGACCATCCCGCCGTGGCTCCGGAGAGCACCGTGGAACTGTTCGATGCCACCGAGATCGATGAAATCCTGACCCTGCGGGTGCTCACGCTGACCGATGAGGAAAAGGCCGAGGCCCGGTCCACCGATGCCCGGGCGGCGGCGATCATCGAACGCTGCGAAAACATGACCGCAGAGGAGCTCCAGCAGTTGCACGGCATCCTGCGGAACCCGCGTGCAGGATTGCCGCCTGGATCCGGGGCCTCCGGATACGGCGACTTCGCTGAATTTTCTGTCCCCGAATATTCCGTCCCGGGCGACGGCGCCGATGCGGAACCCGCCGCGGAAACGGGCGCGGGTACGCCCTGGTGGGATCCGGGCCGGGACGCCGCCGTGGATCCGGAATCCGACACCGTCTTCATCGACGGCATCCCGGTCTCACGCGGTAGCCGGGTCCGCGTTGTTCCGATGCGCCGCGCCGACGCCCAGGACCTCTTCTTCGCCGGGAAAGCCGGGCGGGTCACGGGAGTCCATTTCGACGTCGACGGCGGAACGCACGTCGCGGTGGTCCTCGAGGCCGACCCGGCGTCCGACCTGCAGGAATGGTACGGCCGGTATCTGTATTTCGCCCCCGAGGAACTCGTGCCGCTCGCCGCGGCACCGGCCCCGGATAACGGAAAGGAACCATCACCATGAAGAGTCTGGGCATTACGACTTTCGTGCTCCTGCTGGCCGTGGGCCTGGCCGCAGCCGTCGTCGGACTGCGTTCAATTCCGGACATCAAGCGTTACGTGCAAATGCGCAGGATGTGAGGCACGGCGTGAGCCGGGTTCTCGTGGCGGGCGTGGGGAACGTGTTCCTCCGCGACGACGGGTTTGGGCCAGCTGTCGCCCACCGCCTGGCGGAGGAGGTTTCCGGCCTGCCCGGCTGGACCCCGGAAGAAGTGCAGGTAGAGGACTACGGGGTCCGCGGGCTGCACCTCGCCTACGATCTCCTGGACGGAGTGGATGCGCTGGTGCTCGTGGATGTTCTGCCGGCACCGGCGGACGGGAGCCTGGACGCCGGGACCCTCCGGATCCTGAAGATCCGGGCCGAGGACCTGGACAGCGGCGGCCCGGTGACGCCGGCCGGCCTGCCGGTCAACCCGGCGTTCGATCCGCATGGCATGGATCCGCTGGCTGTCCTGCGCCGTCTCCGCATCCTGGGCGGATCGCTGCCGGAGACCTACCTGGTGGGGTGCATCGCCGGGCGAACGGACGACGGCATGGAACTGTCCGAGGACGTGTCCCGCGCTGTCCCGGCAGCCGTGGAGGCAGTCCGCACCCTGGTCACGTCCCGCCTGGCGTCCCGCGGCACAGACACGGGAAGCACAGCGGCCGGAAACACAGAGACGGGAAACACAGAGACGGGAAACACAGAGACGGCGAGCGCGGGTTCGGATGGAGCAGGCTGAGGAGGAAGCGCGGATGTGCTTGGGAATACCGGGCCGGATCATCGAAGTGATCGACGGCTATAACGGGCAGCTGGCCCTGGTGGACGTGGCCGGCGTGCAGCGCAAGATCAACATCGGGCTTCTCGACGACGGCCCCCTGGAGAGCGGCACATGGGTGCTGATCCACATGGGCTTCGCCCTGGAGCGCGTGGACGAGGATGGCGCCGACCGTGCAATGACGGGACTTGAGCTCCTGGGACGCGGCCCGGACCCCACGGATACCGTCCCCTAGGCCCTGCCCCGGACCGGCTGCCCCGGCCTGCAGGCCAGGGCCCGCTATTCGAGCGCAATTGCGGCGCCGCGGTGCTCCACGCCGGAGTTGGCGATCTTGAGGTGGCGCGCAAAGTAGTGCTGGAGCCTGTGCAGCTGCCCGGGCGTCAAGCGGTCGCACACCCAGTCCCAGTGGAGGGACACCATGTCTCCGGCGGCGAGGTCGGCGATGAACCCGGTCCCGGCCACGGCGTACTTGGCTGTCTCGATCACCGGTTCGCCGAGTGACAGCGCTATCCCGTCCCAGGCCAGGGGCCGCGAGCGCACGAGGGCATTGTCCCCTTCGACGGCCACCACTTCGCCCCATCGGATCCGGCACTGGTCAAGGACGTTCAGTGCGGTGGATGAGCGGCGGTCATCGCGCAGGAGTCCCAGCCACGGATAGATTTCCAGCACATGGAAGCTGTGGTGCGGTACGCCGCCGGCAATGACCCCTTCCATCAGGTGCGGAAACTGATGGCCCGTCCGGGCGCGGAACCGGTCCTCCATGGAATTGCCGATGCTGCGCACCCCCACGGAATCCAGCAGCGCATTTCCCACCCAGTACGCCTCGACCACGCCGTAGTCGAGCGGATCCGGGTTGCCCGTGGCGCCGGCGATCAGCTCCAGGTACGGCCAGGCGCCGGCGAACCCTTTGGCAAGTTCCCGGAGGCCCGCATCGGTCACCCCGGACTGGCCGTACTGCAACAGCGCATCGCTGTCAGGCGGCCCGCAACTGCCCCGCGAATTCGGCGGATATGCGTACCGGACAAACAGTTGTGCCCCGTTGACTTGCATCCCGTTGACTTGCATCCCGTGGCCTCGTTTCACAGGGGATAAATGCGAGGCTAGCACCGCCGCCCGTCGGCAAACAATGCCCCGTGGCCGGCATTGACACCCCTGTGCATTCGGCGGATGCTGTGAGGAAATGCCGTACCGGGACAATGCTGTTGCCGGCGCGGAGCGGACGGCCGTTGCATGCGGTCCTTCCCGGGAGGTAGGCCGATGAGCAGCCCCGAAGCCAACCGACGATCAGTACTGGCAGCGGCCCTCTACGGCGGAGGGGCGCTGTTTCTTGCTTCCTGCGCCCAGGGCAGCACGACGCCGCAGTCAACCCCGCAGCCAGGAACGTCGGGAACCGCCTCGGGCCCCGTCCAGGTCACGGACCAGCGCGGGACTGTCCTGAGTTTCGACCGCCCGGTCACCCGCGTGGTGACCATTCCCATGCCGACCGCGTCCCTGCTCGCCGCTGTCGACCAGGGCACCAGCCATCTCGCCGGGATGCACAACGCCTCCTGGGTCGCCATGCGCGACGGTGTCATGGGCACCATGTACCCGGACGCCCTGAACATCCCGCACGACATCGCCACCACCGACTTCACGCCCAATGTCGAAAGCATCAGGGCGCTGAACCCCGACGTCGTCGTCCAGTGGAGCGATGCGCACCTGACAGCTCCGCTGGAACAAGCCGGAATGAAAGTCCTGGGCATCACGAACACCGGCACGCAGGAGGATGTTGATACCTGGACCTCGCTCTTCGCGACACTGCTGGGGAGGCCGGACCGGGCTGTGCAGATCAAGGCCCGCAGCGACGAGAAACTGAAATCCATCCAGGCCGAGGCCGCCGCCCGAGGCACCGGCGGCCCGGGCATCATCTACTTCAACAGGTTCAGCGGCGGGCTCAAGGTCGCCGGGAACGGCAGCTACAACGACTTCTACATCAAGCTCGTCGGCGGCCACAATCCGGCCACCGGCCCGCAGGGCCTCCAGGGCAAGGGCATGGTGGGGGTGGACGTCGAACAGGTCCTGGCCTGGGATCCGGAGGTCATCCTGCTCGGGAATTTCGACGAGGCGATGCCCGCGGACCTCTACGGCAACCCGGTGTGGCAGAGCGTGTCCGCCGTGCGTTCCCACCGGGTTTACAAGGTCCCGCTGGGCGGATACCGCTGGGATCCTCCCGGCCAGGAGTCGCAGCTGATGTGGCGCTGGCTCAGCGATATCAGTTTCCCGTCCGGGGACCGGTCCGCGCTGAGGGACGAGACCACCGACTGCTTCGATTTCCTGTACCGCTACCGGCTGTCAGCCCCGGAAATGGACAAGATCCTGTGGACCGAAGCCAACGGCGCCTCGGCCAACTACCGGCAGTTCGATGCTTCGTGAGGCCCAGCCACTGACCACGGGATACC
This sequence comes from Arthrobacter sp. NPDC058130, assembly GCF_042884475.1. NCBI lineage: Bacteria > Bacillati > Actinomycetota > Actinomycetes > Micrococcales > Micrococcaceae > Arthrobacter > Arthrobacter sp. NPDC058130. Next base: position 40,744 of record NZ_JBHVTV010000003.1, on the reverse strand, counting down.
CTGGCGGCCGCCGGGGGCCGGGGCTGCGCCAGGTGCTCGGACCCTGCCTGCTCGCGTTGGCCGTCCTCGCGGCCGTGTCGGCGCTTGCACTCGCCAGCGGCCGCTACAACGTGCCCCTCGCCCATGTCGCTCAAATCCTGGCCTCCCGGATCGTGCCCTTCGGTTCGGGCATTCCCGCGGCCGAAGAAAACGTGGTGCTGCTGGTCCGGTTGCCCAGGGTCCTGCTGGCCATGCTGGTCGGTGGCGGCCTCGCGATCGGCGGGGCAGCGCTGCAGGCTGTGTTCCGCAATCCCCTCGTCAGTCCGGAGGTCATCGGCGTGTCATCGGGTGCTTCGTTCGGTGGTGCCCTGGCCCTGCTGCTGGGCCTGGGTCCGGTGGCGCTCATCGGCGGATCGTTCGGCTTCGGGCTGCTGGCACTGGCCATCGTCTTCCTCATCACCTCCGGCCGGGGCGGCGCCCACATCCTCATGGTGGTACTCGGCGGAATCGTCACGGCCTCGTTCTTTTCCGCCTTGGTGGCCCTTGTGACGTATCTGGCGGACCCGTTCACCACCCTGCCGGCAATCGTCTTCTGGCTGCTGGGAAGTGTCTCCACCGCAACCTGGGCAAAGGTGGTCGTGGCCCTCATTCCGATTGCCGCCGGCTGCGTCGTCCTGCTGGCGCTGCGGTGGCGGGTCAACGTGCTCTCCCTCGGCGACGACGACGCCGCCGCCCTGGGGCTCCGGCCGCGGCCCCTGCGCTGGACGATCCTCGCCGCGGTGGCCCTCATGGTGGCCGGGGCCGTGGCCGTCAGCGGCGTCATCAGTTGGGTGGGTCTGGTCATTCCGCACCTCACCCGGATGTGGGTGGGCCCGGACCACCGTGTCCTGCTGCCGGTCTCCTTCCTGCTCGGCGGGGCCTACCTGATCGCCATCGACACCATTGCGCGGACCGCCACCGCCGGGGAAATCCCGCTGGGAGTCCTCACCGCCCTGATCGGGGCACCGGTCTTCTTCGTGCTGTTGCGCCGAAACCGGGAGAGGATCTGGGACGGTGCTTGAGCTGCGCGGGGCCGGGTTTGGCTATACACCGCAGACCTGGGTGTTCAAGGACCTCAGCTTCTCGGTGCCCCCGGGCACTGTGACTGCGGTCCTGGGACCGAACGGCAGCGGCAAGACGACACTGGTGCGCTGCGCGGCCGGGCTGCTGGCCGTCCGGGAGGGTGCGGTGGAAAGGTCTGAGACCGCCGGCTATGTTCCCCAGGCGCGCAGCAGCACGTTTGGCTATCGGGCCCTGGACATGGTGGTCATGGGCAGGGCCCGCCACATCGGCGTCTTCCGCTCCCCCGGCACCCGGGACCGGGCCGCCGCCCTGCAAGCCATGGACCGGGTGGGGATCGCCGCCCTGGCCGACCGGCTCTTTCCGACCCTGAGCGGAGGCGAGCAGCAACTCGTCCTCATCGCACGGGCCGTCGCAGGCGGTTCGCGGCTCCTTGTCCTGGATGAGCCGTCCACCGGCCTGGACCTGAAGAACCAGGTCCGGGTCCTGCAGCTCCTGAGGGAACTCATGCGGACCGGAATGTCATTGCTGGTAAGCACCCATCACCCGGACCATGCGCTGTTCCTCGCAGACTCGGTGGTCCTCATGGGACCAGAGGGTGTGGTGACTGGTCCGGCCGGGCCGCTCCTCGCCGACGCGCAGCTCTCCGCACTGTACGGCGTACGCGTCAGCACGCTGGACTACGACGACGCCGGGACGCCGCGCCGGACGGTGGTCACCCGGTTCGGGACCGAGACGGGCTGACCCGGACGCCGGCGCCCGCACGCCGAAGCGCCCGGCAGCTTGGCTGCCGGGCGCTTTGCGCGTCATCGGACGTTGTGGTGTCCGGTCAGGCCGGATTCAGGGCTGGAGTTCAGGCGTTCGCCAGGACCGGCTGCGCCGGCTGTTCGGGCTTTTCGGCGGCGTCCTGCACACCGGTGTGGCCGGCGAGCATGGTCTCTTCGTCGAACGGCTCGGACCCGGCGAGGACACGGTCCACGCGGCCGCCGTCGATCTCCTTGACCCAGGTGCCGATCAGCACCGTGGCCACGGCGTTGCCGGTGAAGTTGGTCAGGGCGCGGGCCTCGGACATGAACCGGTCGATGCCGACGATCATGCCCACGCCGCCGAGCAACTGGGGCGCATGCGCCTGGAGTCCGGCGGCCAGCGTGGCCAGGCCGGCACCGGTGACGCCGGCGGCACCCTTGGAGGCGATGATCATGAAGACCAGCAGGGAAATCTGGGCGCCCAGGTCCAGGGGCGTGCCCATGGCGTTGGCGACGAACAGGGCGGCCATGGTCAGGTAGATGGCGGTGCCGTCCAGGTTGAAGGAGTAGCCGGTGGGGACCGTGACGCCGACGACCGGCTTGGACACACCGAGGTGTTCCATCTTCGCGATCAGGCGGGGCAGTGCGGCCTCGGAGGAAGAGGTGGAGAAGATCAGCAGGTATTCGCGGCCCAGGTACTTCATGAGCTTGAAGATGCTGACGCCGGCCACCACCTTGAGCAGGCCGCCGAGGATCACGACGATGAACAGGGCGCAGGTGACGTAGAAGGCGGCCATCAGCGTGAACATGCTGAAGATGGCCTGGACACCGGTGGCACCGACGACGGCGGCGATCGCGCCGAACGCGCCGACCGGGGCGAGCCACATGATCATGATGAGGATGCGGAACACCAGGGCCTGTCCGTAGCCTACTGCCTTGAGGATCGGGGCGCCCTGCGGGCCCATCTTCTGGAGCGCGAAGCCGACCAGGATCGCGGCGAGGAGGGTCGGCAACACGGGAATGTCGCCCGGGATGATGCCTAGCAGGAAGTCAACGGTGCTGTCGACGGCCGCCTTCTTGTTCGGATCGTACGGGGCGAGGTTGAGGCCCTCGCCCGGGTGGATCAGGTTGCCCACCGCGAGGCCGATCGCCAGCGCGAAGGTGGACATGACCACGAAGTAGCCGAGCGCCAGGCCGCCGACCTTGCCGACCGTGGCGGCCTTGGCGATGGAGCCGATGCCCAGCACGATCGTGCAGAAGATCACGGGCGCGATCATCATCTTGATGAGCTTGATGAAGCCGTCGCCCAGCGGCTTGAGGGATTTGCCGACCTCGGGGAAGAGCAGACCAACAACGGCGCCTGCAACCACGGCGACGATGACTGCAATGTAGAGGTAGTGGGACTTATCCAGTCCCTTGCGCTTCTTGGCCGGGGTTGCGGCCAGTGCTGCTGACTCTCCTCGTTGAGAGGCCATGGTGTTTCTCCTTGGATAGGCTGGACTTCCGTGAGCTTCACGCTGTGGTCAGCTCGCGTCCGTTCTTGCGTGTACCCCCATCATTGATGACAAGGTGACGCGCATCACCCTTGCGTTCATATTGGTCATGGAAGGTGTTGATGATCCACCGCTGGAGCATCGCCCGCAGGCTGTTTGTGTCCCATCTGCTGTTCATGGTGGCCCTGACGGCCATCGTCGGCACGGCCACTTTCGTCGATGCACGCGATCACGCTTACGATGAGGCCGGCCGCCGGATGGCCGGCATTGCCACCACCGTGGCCGACGCACCGTTTGTCCTGGAGGCTGCGGGCACCGCCAACCCCACGGCCGTACTCCAGCCGTATGCCCTGAAGATCATGAAGGATGCCGACGCGGATTTCGTCACCATCATGGCCCCGGACCGCACGCGGTGGACCCATCCGCGGGATGAGGAGCTGGGCAAGCCGTATATCGGTTCGATCGATGCCGCCCTCAACGGCCAGGTGTTCACGGAGGTCATGGCCGGCACCCTCGGCCCGTCGGTGCGCACCATCGCCCCCGTCAAGGATGCCGACGGCAAGGTTCGGGCGCTCGTGGCCGCGGGCGTGACGGTCCGGACAGTGGACATCGCGCTCTCCGGCAGGCTGCCGGCGCTGCTGGCCATCGCCCTGGCACTGCTGGCCGGCGGCGCCGCGGCGTCCTGGCTGCTCGGGCGCTACCTGCGCCGCGTGACGCGCGGCTGGGGCCCGGAGCAGCTGGGCCAGCTCTTCGCCTACTACGAATCGGTGCTGCATTCCGTGCGTGAAGGCGTGATCCTCATCGATCCCAAAGGCAACGTGGTGATGTACAACGATCAGGCCGCCGACCTGCTCGGGCTGACGAAACAGACCTCCGACGGCGTACGAGCCGGAGGCGCTGCTGATGGCTCTGCTGGAGGCGGCCGCCATGTGGCACCCTCCCTCGCCGACCTTCCGCTGGCACCCAGCCTCAAGGAGCTCTTCGAATCGGGGCGGACGGCGTTGGATGAGATCCACCTGACCGGCTCCCGGATCCTCGTCGTCAACCAGGGCCCCGCGGTGGGACCGGCGTCGGACGGAGCCCGCCACCGGGGAACGGACACCGGCGCTGCCGTCTATGGAACAGTGGCCACCATCCGGGACCGCACCGAAATCGAGTCCCTGGGCAGCGAACTCGAAACCATGCGCACGCTCTCGGACGCCCTTCGCGCCCAGACACACGAGCACGCCAACCGGCTGCACACCATCGTCTCGCTGATGGAACTGGGCCGGGCCCCCGAGGCGCTGGACTTCGCCACCAAGGACCTGGAACTCAGCCAGCGGCTGACGGATGACATTGTGAGCTCCATCGAGGAACCAGTGCTTGGCGCCCTGATCATGGGCAAGGCAGCCGAGGCGCATGAGCGCGGTGTCGAACTGATCCTCAGCGCCGGCGGCTCCACGGCCGTGACCGGGCTGGCCGTGCAGGACCTCGTGGCCATCCTGGGCAACCTGCTGGACAACGCCATCGACGCCGCAGCCGAATCTCCGGCGCCGCGGCTGGTGGAGCTGAGCGTGGAGACCACCGGCTCCGCCGTGGAGATCACGGTGGAAGACAGCGGCCCCGGGATCGACCCCGCGGCCGTGGAGGATGTCTTCCGGCACGGCTTCAGCACCAAGACCCCGGGACCCTTCGGACGGGGCCTTGGGCTGGCCCTGGTCCGCCAGGCCGTGCAGCGACTGGGCGGTACCATGACAATCACCAGCCCGGCCGGGGCGTTGTTCCGCGTCACCCTGCCGGTCACATCACTGCCGGTCACAACACCGGTCACAAAAGAGGAACAGCCATGAGCGACATCCGGGTGCTCGTCGTCGAAGACGAGCCCATTGCCGCCGCGGCGCACGCTGCCTACATCGAAAGGCTGGACGGTTTCACCCTGGCGGGCTCCGCCCCGGACGGGCAGTCCGCCCTGCGCCTGCTCACGGACTTCGCGGCGGCAGGCAACCCGGTGGAACTGGTGCTGCTGGACATGAACCTGCCGGACCTGCACGGGCTGGACATCGCACGCCGGATGCGGGCGGCCGGGCTGTTCGCGGACATCATAGCCATCACCGCCGTGCGCGAACTGAATATCGTCCGCAGCGCGGTGGCCACCGGCGTCGTCCAATACCTGATCAAGCCGTTCACCTACGCAACGTTCGCGGACAAACTCGCCAGCTACCGGCTGTTCCGCGAACAGCTGGCATCGCCCCTGACCGGCACCGCGGGGGCCCGGGCGTCCCAAAGCGATGTGGACCAGGCCTTCGCCAGCCTGCGCGCCCCGTCCGAAGTGTCGCTGCCCAAGGGCCTGGCCCCCTCCACGCTCGAATCGGTCCAGGACTACATCAAGCAGCAGGACGGGGCCGTGTCAGCCAGTGAAGTCATGGAGGCCCTCGGCATGTCCCGGGTCACCGCCCGGCGCTACCTCGAATACCTCGCCGACGCCGGAACAGTCTCCCGCGCCGCACGCTACGGCGCCCCCGGCCGGCCGGAGAACGAATACCGCTGGACCCGGCCGCGGCCCTAAACTGCGCCGGCTGCGGGGCCGGGCTCCCCGTCTGGCGTCACGCAGCGCAGAGTTTCGGCGTGGCTATTTCGGCACGACGGCGGATTCCCGTCGTCGTGGATCCCGGAGGAGCCCAAAAGCCTGCCCTGCGTGACGCGGGACTGGGGCCGCGGGCCTTGCTACTCGGAACCGGCGGGGCGCAGGGTTTCGAGCAGCCGGTCAATCACGCCGGCGTCCTCGATGGTGGACGGCACCACGTAGTCGTCTCCGTCGGCGATCTGGCGCATGGTCTTGCGCAGGATCTTCCCGGATCGGGTCTTGGGCAGGGCCTCCACTACGGTGACGTGCTTGAAGTCCGCCACGGCCCCGATGTCGCGCCGGACCAGGGCGATCAGGTCCCTGGCCAGCACGTCCTCGGAAACGTCCACACCGGATTTGAGGACCACGTAGCCGCTGGGGCGCTGGCCCTTGAGCGGGTCGGCGAGGCCCACCACCGCGCATTCGGCGACCGCCGGGTGCTGGCTGATCACCTGTTCCATGGCACCGGTGGAGAGCCGGTGTCCGGCGACGTTGATGATGTCGTCGGTGCGGCCCATGACGAAGACGTAGCCGTCCGCGTCCCGGTAGCCGGAGTCGCCGGTGGCGTAGTAGCCCTCGAATGCCTGCAGGTAGGAGGAGATGTAGCGGTCGTCGTTGCGCCAGAGCGTGGTCAGGGTGCCGGGCGGCAACGGCAGGCCCAGGACAATGTTGCCTTCCGTGCCGGCTTCGACGTCAGCGCCCGCGCCGTCGACGATGGTGAGCCGGAACCCGGGCATCGGGACGCTAGGCGAGCCTGCCTTGATCGGCAGCTCGGCCAGGCCGCGCGGATTGGCGCAGATGGCCCAGCCGGTCTCCGTCTGCCACCAGTGGTCGACCACCGGGACACCGAGCACACGGGAGGCCCAGTGGAAGGTGTCGGTGTCCAGCCGCTCGCCGGCCGCGAACAGGGTCCGCAGGCTGGAAATGTCGTACTTGCCGACAAGCTGCCCCTCAGGGTCCGCTTTCCGGATGGCCCGCAGCGCGGTAGGGGCGGTGAACAGCACGTTGACCTTGTGGTCCTGGATCACCCGCCAGAACGCGCCGGCGTCGGGGGTTCCCACCGGCTTTCCTTCATACAGCACCGTGGTGGCGCCGGCCAGCAGCGGCCCGTACACGATGTAGGAGTGGCCCACCACCCAGCCGACGTCTGAGGCCGTCCACATGACGTCCCCGGGGCCGACGTCGTAGACGTTTTCCATCGTCCACGACAGGGCCACGGCATGGCCGCCGTTGTCCCGCACCACGCCCTTCGGCGCCCCGGTGGTGCCCGAGGTGTAGAGGATGTACAGCGGATCCGTCGCGCTGACGTCCACCGGCGCGGCGGGCTCGGCGGAGGCCATCTCGGCGTCCCAGTCGAGCCACTCGGGGTGTTCGGCCGCCATGGAGTCCACCGTGGAGGTGAAGCCTTCCCGGGCCTTGACCAGCACCGGGGTCCCGGGGGCTCCTGCCATGTCGAGGGCCTCGGCGACCGCGGGCAGGTATTCGATCCGGCGCGAAGGTTCGATGCCACCGGACGCCGTCACCACCGCGGCGGGGGCGGCGTCCCGGATCCGGGCGGCGAGCTCCTTGGGGGCGAAGCCGCCGAAGACCACCGAGTGCACTGCGCCGAGCCGAGCGGTGGCCAGCATCGCGATCGCGGCCTCGGGGATCATCGGCATGTAGATCACCACGCGGTCGCCCTTGCCGACCCCGCTGCGGCGCAGCACACCGGCGAACCGGGCCACGAGCTCCGTCAGTTCCGCATAGGTGTAGCTCTGCCGCGTGCCCAGCATGGCGGAGTCGTAGATCAGGGCGTCCTGCCCACCCCGGCCGTCGGCGACGTGCCGGTCCAGGGCGTTGTAAGACGTGTTCAGGACACCGTCGGGAAACCAGTCGTACAGCGGCGCCCGGCCGGGGTCGAGGGCCTGCCGCGGCGGCGTCGACCAGGAGATCCCGCGCGCGGCCTCCAGCCAGAACTCGTCGGGTTGATCCAGGCTGCGTTCGTAGGCGGCCCGGTAGCTCTTGGTGACCATGACATTCATCCTGTCCACGACGTTGTGTTGCAGCCCATGGTAGACCGAGGCTGGCCGGCCGGACAAGGGTTATGTATACACAGATGCCCAATTTCTGATCCTGAAGGGGATTTTGCTGGGCAAAACGGCTCTCCGTGTATACACTGTTGATGTTCCAGCATGACTGTTCCACCATGGCAAGCCATCACCGAAGGAGGCAGGATGCGCGCCAGCGACAAGGCCTACGAGGCCCTGCGCGACGACATCATCGAGTGGCGCCTCCTGCCCGGAACAGTGCTCGCGGAGGTGGAACAGTCCGAGCGGCTGGGCGTCTCACGCACTCCGCTGCGGGAGGCCCTGAGCCGGCTCACCGCCGAGGGACTGACGACGACGGGCGGCCGCGGCGTCGTCGTGACCGACATCTCCCTGGACGACATCGACGAACTGTTCGAACTGCGCGAAACCCTCGAAGGCAAGGCGGCCGCCCTCGCCGCCGAGCGCGGCGACCCCGAAACCTTCGATGCGCTTCGGCGCGAACTGCTCCGGGCACCGGAACTGATTGGCGGGCAGGATCCGGCCCTGCACGACTACTACGGGCTGGTGGGCCGGCTGGACGCGGCCATCGACGCCGCCATCTCCAATGCCTACCTCGCCCAGGCCATGCGCAGCCTCCGCGTCCACCTCGTGCGCGTCCGGCGCCTGGCCGCCGACGACGCCGCCCGGCTCACCGCCGCGGCCGCCGAGCACGCCGCGATCGCCGAGGCGATCGCCGCCGGCAACCCGCGGCTGGCGGAGGCCGCCACCACGCTTCACCTGCACCGCAGCCTTTCCCACGTCAAAGCCACGCATACACCTCAGCAAAAGGAGCACCATGGTTAAGGAACACCACGTCCGCGTCTACAAGAGCGAGGAAAACCTGGGCCGCGAGGACCAGCTCGCCTACAAGATCGCCAAGGTCGCCGCCGATCCCGTGCCGGTCACCGACGAGGTCACCGACATGGTGATCAACCGAATCATCGACAACGCCTCGGTGGCGATCGCGTCGCTGAACCGTGCCCCGATCATCGCGGCCCGGGCGCAGGCCCTCACCCACGGCCCCAGCACCGGCGGCAAGGGCGCCAAGGTCTTCGGCATCGAGGAACGCGTCTCCCCCGAATGGGCGGCCTGGGCCAACGGCGTCGCGGTCCGCGAACTCGACTACCACGACACCTTCCTCGCCGCGGACTACTCCCACCCGGGAGACAACATCCCGCCCATCCTGGCCGTGGCCCAGCACGTCGGCTCCAGCGGCCAGGACCTGATCCGCGGCATCGCCACCGGCTACGAGATCCAGGTCAACCTGGTCAAGGCCATCTGCCTGCACAAGCACAAGATCGACCACGTGGCCCACCTCGGCCCCTCCGCCGCCGCCGGCATCGGCACCCTGCTGGGCCTCGACGTCGAGACCATCTTCCAGTCCGTCGGCCAGGCCCTGCACACCACCACCGCCACCCGGCAGTCCCGCAAGGGCGAGATCTCCACCTGGAAGGCCCACGCCCCTGCTTTCGCCGGCAAGATGGCCGTCGAATCCGCGGACCGTGCCATGCGCGGCCAGACCTCCCCGGTACCGATCTACGAAGGCGAAGACGGCGTAATCGCCTGGATGCTGGACGGCCCGGACGCCTCCTACGAGGTGCCGCTGCCGACGCCCGGCGAAGCCAAGCGGGCCATCCTGGACACCTACACCAAGGAACACTCGGCCGAATACCAGGCGCAGGCCTGGATCGACCTCGCCCGCAAGCTCCACGGCGAACACCCCGAGGTCACGGACCCGGCCAACGTCGACTCCGTGCTGATCAAGACCAGCCACCACACCCACTACGTGATCGGCTCCGGCGCCAACGACCCGCAGAAGTACGATCCCACGGCCAGCCGGGAAACCCTGGACCACTCCATCCCGTACATCTTCACCGTCGCCCTGCAGGACGGCACCTGGCACCACGTGGACTCCTACGCCCCGGAACGCGCCGGCCGTGCGGACACCGTGGAACTCTGGCACAAGGTCACCACGGTGGAGGACCCGGAATGGACCCGGCGCTACCACTCCCTGGACATCGCCGAGAAGGCTTTCGGCGGCACCGTGGAGATCACGCTCAAGGACGGCACCGTCATCACCGACGAGATCGCCGTGGCCGACGCCCATCCGCTCGGCGCCCGGCCGTTCGCGCGGGAGCAGTACGTCAACAAGTTCCGCACCCTCGCGGCCGGCCTTGTTGACGACGAGGAGATCGAGCGCTTCCTCGCCACGGCCGCGCGGCTGCCCGAGCTCGGCGCCGGCGAGCTGGACCAGCTGAACATCAAGGCGGCCGACGGCGTGATCGACCTCGCCGCCGCACCGAAGGGACTCTTCTGATGCTGTACTCGAAGGTCACGCCGGAACAGAAGCGGATCCGGTTCCGGGAGCTCCTGGCCTCCGGCACGATCCAGCAGTTCCCCGGCGCGTTCAACCCGCTCTCGGCCCGGCTGATCGAGGAGAAAGGCTTCGCCGGGGTGTACATCTCCGGCGCCGTCCTCGCCAACGACCTCGGCCTGCCGGACATCGGACTGACCACGCTCACCGAGGTCGCCACCCGCGCCGGACAGATCGCCCGGATGACGGACCTGCCGGCAATCGTCGACGCCGACACCGGCTTCGGCGAGCCCATGAACGTGGCCCGTTCGGTCCAGGAACTCGAGAACGCAGGCCTGGCCGGCTGCCACATCGAGGACCAGTTCAACCCCAAGCGCTGCGGCCACCTCGACGGCAAAAACGTGGTGGACCTGGACACCGCCACCAAACGGATCCGGGCCGCGGCCGATGCCCGGCGCGACCCGAACTTCCTGATCATGGCCCGGACCGACATCCGGGCCACCGACGGGCTGCAGGCCACGCAGGACCGTGCCAGGGCCCTGGTCGAGGCCGGCGCGGACGCGATTTTCCCCGAGGCGATGAAGGACCTGAGCGAGTTCCAGGCCATCCGCGACGCCGTCGACGTCCCGATCCTGGCCAACATGACCGAATTTGGCCAGAGCGCCCTGTTCACCGTGGAGGATCTGGCCGGCGTCGGCGTCAATATGGTGATTTATCCGGTGACGTTGCTCCGTAGTGCCATGGGCGCTGCGGAGCGTACTCTGGAATCGATTAAGGCCGACGGAACCCAGGAGGCACAGGTTGGGAGCATGCTGACCCGTGCGCGTTTGTACGATCTTGTTGACTATGAGGCTTACAACCGTTTTGACACCGGGGTGTTCAATTTCCAGATCCCAGGTAAGTAAGCCCGCACAGAACCACCGGCTCGTGCCGGTACAGGAGTCAGGAACGAAGGAGTTTCAGCATGGCTGATCAGGACATCAAAAAGGGCCTCGCCGGCGTCGTGGTTGACTACACCGCGGTCTCCAAGGTCAACCCGGACACCAATTCGCTGTTGTACCGGGGCTATCCCGTGCAGGAGCTGGCCGCCAAGTGCAGCTTCGAAGAGGTCGCCTACCTTTTGTGGAACGGCGAGCTGCCCACCGAGGATCAGCTGGCCGAGTTCAATGCCAGGGAACGTGCCGGCCGGGCGCTGGATCCGGTGGTCAAACAGGTGATCGATGCGCTGCCCACCACCGCGCACCCCATGGATGTCTGCCGGACAGCCACGTCCGTCATGGGGGCCCGGCACGCGTTGGCAGAGGATTCCTCGCGCGAAGCCAACCTGGCCAAGGCCGTTGACCTGTTCGCCGCGATGCCCGCCGTCGTGGCCTACGACCAGCGCCGCCGACACGGCCTGGACCTCGTGGAGCCTCGCGAGGATCTCGGTTACGACGCGAACTTCCTCTGGATGACCTTCGGCGAGGAAGCCGTCCCCGAGGTAGTCGACGCATTCAATGTCTCAATGATTTTGTACGCCGAGCACTCCTTCAACGCCTCCACCTTCACTGCCCGCGTGATCACCTCAACGCTGGCGGATCTGCACTCCGCCGTGACCGGGGCCATCGGCGCCCTCAAGGGTGCGCTCCACGGTGGCGCGAACGAGGCCGTGATGCACACGTTCGATGAGATCGGCATCCGGCCGGAGGAGTCATTGGAGGACGCCCATGTCCGGGCGAAGGCCTGGATGGAGAACGCCCTGGCCCAGAAGAAGAAGGTCATGGGCTTCGGCCACCGCGTCTACAAGCACGGCGACTCCCGGGTGCCCACCATGAAGTCGGCCCTGGACAAGATGATCGCCCACTACGGCCGGCCGGAGCTGCTGGGACTCTACAACGGGCTCGAGACCGCGATGGACGAGGCCAAGGGGATCAAGCCGAACCTCGACTATCCGACCGGCCCCACGTACCACCTGATGGGCTTCGACACCGCCACGTTCACTCCCCTGTTCGTTGCCAGCCGCATCACCGGCTGGACGGCGCACATCATGGAGCAGCTGGATTCGAACTCCCTGATCCGTCCGTTGAGCGAGTACAACGGCGTCGAGGAACGGCACCTGGCCTAGTCCCGGTACTGCGGTAGAAGCGGCACTAGACAACCGGCGCCAGGCAAACGGCACGACGCAAAGAAAATGCGGACCGGTCACCCCCAAAGGTGACCGGTCCGCGTTGGTCTGTTGGCGTTTCCGCGGTTTCGGCCGGCGGCGTGGCGGCTAGCTGGCGCTGATTTTCAGCGAGGTGATCATGCGCTTCGCGTTCACGTACTCCGGGGTCTGCATGTACGCCTTCGCCGCTTCCAGCGAGGGGAAGGTTTTGGCGCCCTTGCGGTTTCCGTTCTGCTCCGAACCGCCGGTGTTGACCTGGACGGTGTCGGCAAAGGAATAGACGGGCGACTCCGCAGGACCACTGACCACGTTGTAGAACATGCAGGACTTTCCGTCCTTGCCGGCCAGACTGCCCGTGATCCCGTACGAGGCGGTGACGCGGTCCGCCTCCAGGAGGGCGCGGAAGGCAAAGCGGGGCGTAATGGTGTCGGCCGCGGCAGCGTTGTACGGCAATGCCAGCTCCACCGCGTCCAGAACGCTGTACGGTACGGGGTTCTGGCAGGCGCCTCCCAGCCCGGTGCCGGACGGACCGTAGTGCAGGGACGCCACCACCATGCCAGCGGCGTCCGACACGTCGACGTCGACGTTCGGTGGCGCGCCAGCGCCGGCCGGGGTTGCCACCGTCCATCCCTCCGGATAATCGAAGCTGACCTTCCCGACGGCGCTCGTGTAGGTCTGCCACTTTTCCTGCGCCGGCGCCGCTGGTGTCGTGGCGGCGGCTGCCGACGCCTGGCCCGCCGTCGTGGATGCCGTCGCAGACGGCGTCGAAGTGGCCGTTGCGGTGGCAGAGGGCGCCGCTGCGGTGCCCTGCCCGGCGGCCGGTGATCCCGCACCGGAGGGGCCGCAGGCTGTGGCGCCGAGCAACAGGGCCGTTGCCAGGGCCGCCGTGGCAGCCTTCCGGACCCCACCTGTGATGTTGCGCTTGATCGAATTCATGTCAGTCCCCCAGTGTGCTGTTGGTAATTGAAGTTGTGAGCGCGGGTAGTACCCCCGGCAGGCTACGGGTGAGCCCGATGCATTGCTTGTCATATGGTTTTGTCCAGGGTGATCGGGTGACGGCGGGCTGGTCCCCTGCATGTGGGGGCCACCCCGCCGCTTCTCGAAAGCCTTATGCCGGCATCCTGAGGCTGACTATCATGCTCTTGAGCTTCTTGTACTCGGGTGTCCCCATGTAGGCCTTAGCCTCCGCGAGGCTCTTGAACACTGGCTCGCCAGGACCCTTGGAATCCCTGTCGGCGAAGGTCAGCGAGCCCCTGGGCGCGCCGCTCACCACGGAATACATGAGGCAACTGTCCGTCAGTTGGCCGCTGGACTTATCCACCAGACCAACCTGGTAGCTGAAGCCCTTCCCGATCGACGTCTGGTCAAGCACCCGGTAGGAGAATCGGACTCCAGCATCGAAGGCCCATTGTTCAGTCAGCAGGGACGTCGACTCTGTGTCCAGTTCGGTCGCCTTGTACTTCTCCGGACCGCAAGCCCCTCCGAGGCCAGCGCCCGCACCGTAGTAGAAGCTCGCTACCTTCTTGCCGGTCTCGTCTGAGACCTGGATTCCCGAGGCGGGGACGTCCGGAGTGCCTGCGGGCACCTCCTTTGCGGTCCATCCGACGGGCAGATTGAACGAGGCATCTGCCGCTGCGCTCGTGAAACGCGTCGATGTTGGCGTCAACGAAAGCGAAACGAGCATTCGCTTGGTGTCCTGGTACTCCTGTGTCTGCATGTAGGCCTTGGCCTCGGCAACGGAGGCAAAGGTCAGGGGAGCATCCTCACCGTCAGCGGTGAGCCACAGGGCATCCCCGAACTGTGCGAAAGGCACATCGTCCGGGCCCAAGATGCTGTTGTACAACGCGCACGTGGTGGTATTCGGAGCCAGATCCAGGTCAGTCAGGGCCACGGATCCATAGACTTTGTCACTTTGGATGATCCGAAAAACAAAGGCAGACGGGCCCCTGGGACTTTCCTTGAGCTTGTTCGCCTTTTGCGGGATATCGAGAACAACCGAGTCGAGGGTGGAAAACGGCTTGGGAACCGGGCACACGGGTCCTCCCGCTCCGTCGTAAACCAGGGCCAGGGTTGATATCTTCTTGCCGCCGGAATTCCTCACCTCAACGGTGTTATAGAAGCCACCATCAATTGTTTTCGGCGTCTGGGAGACGGTCCAACTGGCGGGGAGTTCGAACGTGGCCTGTCCGGTCGCGTCAGTGAAGGTAGTCCAGGCGGCCGGAGCGGATGTTGCCGTTGGTGTCGGCGACGGCGTCACGCTCGCCTGGGCCGTCGCCGAGGGCGTCTGTGAAGTAACCGCGGTGGGACTAATGGTGCTCGCCGGAGCCGGAGCCGTGGTGAGGGAACCGAGGTTTGTTGCCACGAGCACGCCGGCCGTGACGGCCGCCGCGGCAAGCGTCAGCACGCCGGCCAGCCTGGCCCGGCGGTGCTTTCGGTCCGCCAGGGAGAAGACATTGTGGGGCAGGCTGTCGCTGAACTCGCCGGGCTCGGCGAACATCCGGCGCAGCGCTGCCTCGCCGTCGGGCACGGACGGATCGTTGTGCGCGGGGTCCACCGCGGAAATCATGTTCTTGATCGGATCCATCTCAGGCACCCATCTTCTGTGTCATCGTTTCAGCACTGACCGCCATTTGCTTGCGAAAAGCGGCCCGGGCCCGGTGCAGCCGGACCTTGGCGGCGGACTCGCTGCACTGCAGCACGCCCGCGATGTCAGCGATGCTCAATTCATCCCAGTAGGCGAGCTGGAGGATGTCCCGGTCCTTTTCTCGCAAACCGGCCAAGGCATCCTGGACCGCCACGTTCTCCGATTCGTCACCGAACCGCACGACGGCGGCGAAACGCAGCTTGTCCTGCAACGCCTGCTGCCGGTCCCGGCTGCGGTACGCGTTTCCGATCAGGTTGCGGGCCACCGTCAAAAGCCAGGCGGTATCCGTCCGCGGTGCATCATCCCATTTCTGCCACACCACCCGGAAAACATCCGCAGCTAGTTCCTCCGCCAGTTCGGCCGATTCCACCCGCCGGCGCACAAATTTGTAGACCAGCGGGTAGCTGTCTTTGTGAATGGCGATAAATGCCAGTTCGCGCTCCGAAAGCACGCATCCCCCAAGTAAGTTGTGTCCGAAACTGCTGGATAACTGTATTGTTTCCGGCTCCCGGTTCGGGGTTACACGCCCCGCAAAGAATATTCCGCAGAGGCCACGGTTTCGTTGTCATCGTTCAAAGTGATGACGGCCTCCACGGTTCCCTCCCCCAATGCCAGCGGCAACCAGTGCTCGGCGTCCTGCCACATGCGCTCCAGCGGCAGGGCAGCCACCTGGAACCATTCCGGGATCATTTCGTGGCTTTCGACGGGGTCGCCGGCCCAGCGGCGCGTGGTGAAAAGGCTCGTGGACATGTTCCATTCCGGCCGGGCGGGAAAGACGAATTGGATCAGCCCGGCGACCCGGAGATCGTCCTCCACGACCACAATTCCGGATTCCTCAAAGACTTCGCGGCAGGCAGCCTCGGCATCGGACTCCCCCGGCTCCACGTGTCCGCCCAGCCCCACGATCTTTCCGACGCCGAACCCGGTCTTCTTCGTACCGAGGAGGACCTGCGGGCCGGCCGCTCCGTCGCGTAGCAGGAAGCACAGGGTGACAGCTGTCGAGTTCATGGATCCACCCTAGCCCCGGGACCCGGGGGCCATTGGTGCCGGGCAGCAGGCGCGCCGCGGCGCGGATTCAGCCCAGGGCGCGTGGGTGCGCGGCTGCGTAGATCTCCCGCAGCGTATCGGCCGTCACCTGGGTGTAGACCTGTGTGGTGGTCACCGAGGCATGCCCCAGCAGTTCCTGGACCACGCGGACGTCGGCGCCGCCTTCCAGCAGGTGGGTGGCGAAGGAGTGCCTCAGGGTGTGCGGTGACACGTCTTTGGTGATGTTGGCCTTGTCCGCCGCCGCCTTCAGGATGGTCCAGGCACTTTGCCGGCTGATCCTGCCGCCGCGGGCGTTCAGGAACAGCGCCGGAGTGCCCTTGCCCTTGGCAGCCAGATGGGGCCTGCCGCGGACCAGGTAGGCGTCCAGGGCGCGTGCCCCGTAGGACCCCAGCGGGACGAGGCGTTCCTTGGAGCCCTTGCCGAAGAGCCGGACGATTGCCGGGCCACCGCCTTCGCCTGCCTCGCGGGAGGTCTGCAGGGAGATGTCGTCAACATCCAGGCCCACGGCTTCGCTGATGCGGGCACCGGTGGAATAGAGGAACTCGAGCAGCGCACGGTCGCGCAGGCCGGTTGCCGTGTCCGTGCCGGCCGCCTCGAGGATGCTGATGACCTCGCCGACGCTGATGGCCTTGGGCAGCCGTTTGCCGGGCATGGGCGGGTGGACATCGCTGGCGGGGTCGGTGGGCGTGACGCCTTCGAGCGCCCAGAATTTGTGGAGGCCGCGCACTGCCACGACGGTGCGCGCCGCGGACCGGACGCCCAGGGAGGAGCCGCCGTCGGACCCGTCGGAGAGCGCTTGGACGAATCCGGTGACATCATGCCGTGTGATGTCCGCAGGGCGCTGGCGCCCCGACCGGGCGAGGTGGCTCGCGTACCGGGCAAGGTCGCGCCGGTAGGCGGCGAGAGTGTTTGCCGCCAGTCCGCGTTCCACACTCATGTGCTGCAGGTAGTCAGTTACTGCGCGGTCGATCGCTGAGAGCGGCCGCGCGGGCGGGCGTTCGGGAGCTGCCGGCTCCAGCCCCTGCGGACCGGCGATCAGCGCGTCGGTCATCGGCGCTGGCTGGGATGGGCGGGCCAAGGCGCGTCGGCCGGGCGGAGGCTTTCGAAGCCGTCGGCACGGGCGGCGGCCGCGGCCAGCACACCGACGACGGCGGACGGGTTGTGCAGGCGGCCGTCCAGCACCGCCTGGACGGCCTCGTCCAGCGGCGTCCAGTGCAGTTCGATCTCGGCTTCCTCGTCGGTGCGGACGTGACGCTCATGTCCGGGCACCTCGCTCAGGCCGCGGGCCAGATAAATGCGGATGGCTTCGCTGGAGGATCCCGGGGAGTTGAAGAAGTCCGCCAGCACGTTCCAGCGGTCCGCCACGAGGTCCGCTTCCTCGGCCAGCTCGCGGGCGGCGCCGATGACGAAGTCCTCGCCTTCGACGTCGAGCAGCCCGGCGGGGATCTCCCAGAGGTCCATGCCGACGGGGTGCCGGTACTGCCGGAGCAGCAAAACGTCGCCGGCGTCGTTCATCGGGAGAACGGCCACCGCTCCGGGGTGGTCGATGTAGTCCCGGACCAGCGTGTCGCCGTCGTCGTTGAGCTGGAAACTGTCGCTCACGACGTCCCAGATCCTGCCTTCGTAGACTTTCCGGGAGGACAAAAGACGGCGCGGGCTCGGCTCATCCGAAACCTGCCGTGCAGCATTGGGGGTCTCAGACATACCGGGCATCGCGCCGTCCTTTGATTCAGTTGGAAATTACTTGGACACTGCTGCCGACGAGGGCTTGGGCGCAGCGGCCGGGGCATCGGCCTTCGCATCGGCCGTCGTTTCACTGGTGCTGACACTTGCAGCAGGCGCTGCATCGGCAGCCTGCTGGTGGCCCAGGGCGGCCTTGATCAGGCCAGCGAACAGCGGGTGCGGGCGCGTGGGCCGCGAGCTGAGCTCGGGGTGCGCCTGCGTGGCCACGTAGTACGGGTGGACGTCGCGGGGAAGTTCCACGAACTCGACCAGCTTGCCGTCGGGCGAGGTTCCGGAGAAGCTCAGGCCCTTGGCGGCAATCTGCTCGCGGTACTTGTTGTTGACCTCGTAGCGGTGCCGGTGCCGTTCGCTGACGTTCGTGGCGCCGTAGGTTTCGGCAACGACGGATCCTTCGTCGAGCTTGGCCTCGTACAGGCCCAGGCGCATGGTGCCGCCGAGGTCGCCCTTGCCGTCAACGATGTCCAGCTGCTCTTCCATCGTTGCGATGACCGGGTACTTGGAATCCGGCTCGAACTCGGACGAGGATGCGCCGTCGAGACCCACCACGTTGCGGGCGTACTCGATCACCATGCACTGCAGGCCCAGGCACAGGCCCAGGACCGGGAGCTTGGTTTCGCGGGCATACTTCAGGGCGCCGAGTTTGCCTTCGAGACCGCGGATGCCGAAGCCGCCCGGAACGCAGATGGCGTCGACGCCGGCCAGGGACTGCACGGCACCCTCGCGGGTTTCGCATTCGTCCGAGGGGACCCAGCGGATCTTGACCTTGGTGTCGTTGGCGAAGCCGCCGGCGCGCAGGGCCTCGGTGACGGACAGGTAGGCGTCCGGCAGGTCGATGTACTTGCCCACGAGCGCGATCTCAACCTCATGCTTCGGGTTGTGGACGGCGTCGAGCAGCTTGTCCCAGCTGGTCCAGTCGACGTCCTTGAACGGCAGGTCCAGGGCGCGGACGATGTACGAATCCAGGCCCTGGGTGTGCAGCGTCTTCGGGATGTCGTAGATGCTCGGGGCGTCGGGGCAGCCGATCACGGCGTCGATGTCGACGTCGCACATGCGGCCGATCTTCTCGCGCATGGGCTGGGGCACATCACGGTCCGAGCGGATCACGATTGCCTCGGGCTGGATGCCGATGGAGCGGAGCGCGGCAACGGAGTGCTGCGTCGGCTTGGTCTTCAGCTCCTGCGAGGGGCCGATGTACGGCACCAGCGAGACGTGGAGGAAGAAGACGTTTCCGCGGCCGATGTCCTGGCGGACCTGGCGGGCGGATTCAAGGAACGGCTGGGACTCGATGTCGCCCACCGTGCCGCCGATTTCGGTGATGATGACATCCGGGGCGTTCTTGCCCTCGGAGGGAAGCCGCATGCGCCGCTTGATCTCATCGGTGATGTGCGGGATGACCTGGACGGTGTCGCCGAGGTATTCGCCACGGCGTTCCTTGGCGATGACAGTCGAGTAGACCTGGCCGGTTGTGACGTTGGCCGATCCTTCGAGGTTTTCATCGAGGAAGCGCTCATAGTGGCCGATATCCAGGTCCGTCTCGGCGCCGTCGTCGGTGACGAAGACTTCGCCGTGCTGGAAGGGATTCATCGTGCCCGGATCCACGTTCAGGTAGGGATCGAGCTTTTGCATTGTTACAGACAGACCACGTGCCCGCAGGAGGTGGCCGAGGCTCGAAGCCGTCAGTCCCTTACCGAGCGAGGACGCTACACCACCGGTGACGAAGATGTGTTTGGTCGTCTTGGACGAGCCCGGGAACCGGGAATTTACACGAGAGTTTGATCGCTGCACCACGGGGTTTGAGCTTATCATCAATTCGGCCTTCCACGGGTTCCTTGGCGGGATCCCGATGTGATTGTTGTCCTAGCAGCACCTGCGGAACTCCGTGTGGAAGTCCCGGCGGCTCCGCCTAGATTTGCGGCAGGAGTTTGGCGTCGTCCAGCAGCTCCTGGGCGTGGGCCTGCGCCGATTCCGAGTCCTCCTGGCCCGCGAGCATGCGGGCCAGCTCGCGGACCCGCTCGGCCTCGTCCAGCAGCTGCACGTCGCTGGAGGTGAATCCCGTGGCGGTGGCGCCGTCAGCGCCCCGCACGGACGTCTTGGTGACCCTGATGTGCTGGTCCGCGAACGCGGCCACCTGCGGCAGGTGGGTCACCACGAGGACCTGGACGTGCCGGGCCAGCATTGCCAGCCGGCGCCCGATCTCGACGGCGGCACGCCCGCCCACGCCGGCGTCGACCTCGTCGAAGACGAACGTCGGGACGGGGTCGACGGCGGCAAGGACCACTTCGATGGCGAGCATGACGCGGGAGAGTTCACCACCCGAGGCGCCTTTGCCCAGCGGCCGGGCCGGAGCACCGGAGTGCGGCTGCAGCAGGAACGAGATCTCGTCCGCCCCGAACGGTCCCAGCTGGCCGGCGGGCTCGAGGTTGATGACCAGGGTGGCGTCGGCCATGGCCAGCGCCGTCAGCTCCGCGCTGACCCGTGCGGAGAGGT
This sequence comes from Arthrobacter sp. NPDC058130, assembly GCF_042884475.1. NCBI lineage: Bacteria > Bacillati > Actinomycetota > Actinomycetes > Micrococcales > Micrococcaceae > Arthrobacter > Arthrobacter sp. NPDC058130. The sequence continues at coordinate 20,421 of NZ_JBHVTV010000003.1, read as the reverse complement.
CCTTCGCGGCCTTGGTGCGCGCCTTGGTGATCGTGGCGGCCTTCTTCCGAAGCTCGGCTTCGGCCCGGGCAACCTCCGCGTCCAGCGATTCGATCCGCGTGGAGTCGTCCTGCAGTTCCTCGTACCGGGCCCGGGCTTCCTCGGCCCAGACCAGCACCTCGTCGATGCTCGGCGCGTACTTGCGCACAAGCTTGGCCAGCGCGGCCCGGCGGTCCTCGATCTCTGCCAGCCGTTCCGGGCCCTCCGTGTCAAGGGCGGCCTGGTAGCTGGCGAGCTCCGCGGCGATGTCGTTGAGCAGGAAGCCGACCTCGGCCAGGCGCGCCGCGGCTGACCCCAGCTCCTCGTCGTGTTCGGCGACGTGCTCCACGGTGCGCTTGGCGACGTCCACCAGGGTGGTGGCGTCGGCTTCTTCGCCGAAGTCCTCGGCGATGAGCGCCTGGTGGGCGGTGCTGGCCGCGATCCGCAGTTCTTCGACGTTGGCCAGCTTCACGGCCTCGGCCTTGAGGGCGTCGTCCTCCCCCGGCTGCGGGTCCACGGCGTCGATCTCGGCCAGTGCCACCTGCAGCGACTCCGCCTCGCGGAGGCGTTCGCGGGCGGCGCTGCGCAGGGCGTCCAGCTCGCCCTGGCTGGCATGCCAGTGGGCGTAGAGGTCCTGGTAGGCGGAAAGTGTGCCCGCGAGGCTCTCGCCGGCGAATTTGTCCAGGGCGCCGCGTTGCGCCACCGGGCTCTTGAGCCGGATCTGGTCCGACTGGCCATGCACCACCACGAGGGTTTCGCCGATTTCGGCCAGCACGCCGACGGGCGCGGCCCGTCCGCCCAGATAGGCGCGGCTGCGGCCGTCGGCTCCGACGCTGCGGGCAAGCAGCAGTTCCGCGCCGCCGTCGAACTCCTCAACGTCGGCCCCGGCCTCCCGGGAGCGGGCAACGGCGGTGTGTCCGGCGTCGAGTTTCAGCACGGCCTCCGCCGAGGCGCTCTTCGCGCCGCTGCGGACGGCGCCGGCGTCGGACCTGGCGCCGAGGAGCAGTCCGACGGCGGTGACCACCATGGTCTTGCCGGCGCCGGTTTCACCGGTCACGACGCTGAGGCCCGGGCCCAGCGGCAGGGTGGCGTCGGTGATGACACCGAGGTCGCGGATACGCAGTTCTTCAAGCATGGTTCACTTCCCGGTTGAGGGATCTGGCGATGGATCAGGCCCGTCACCGGGTCCTGCGTCGTCGGGTCCTGCGTCGTGCGGCGAGGGCAGCGGCGGCATGGGGCGGGGCGTGCGGATGATCGGGATGGGCCCGGTGTGGATGGCCTTGGCCTGCGGCATGGGGCCCCGCCAGCCTTGGATGGGGAGCTGGAACTTGCGCACCAGCCTGCCGGAGAAGGGGGTCTGGTGCGTCCTGGCCAGCCGCACGGGCGTCGCGGAGCGGGTCACTTCCACGCGCGCGCCGGGCGGCAGATCCACCGAGCGGCGGCCGTCGCACCAGAGGACGCCCTGGGCGTCGGTCCGGTTCAGGATCTCGACGGCGAGCCGGGACCGGGGCGAGACCACTAGAGGTTTGGCGAAGAGGGCATGGGCGCTGATCGGCACGATCAGGAGGGCCTCGACCTCGGGCCACACCACGGGGCCGCCGGCTGAGAACGCGTAGGCCGTGGAACCGGTGGGCGTGGCGAGGACCACGCCGTCGCAACCGAATGAGGTCAGGGGGCGTTCGTCGACTTCCGTGACCACCTCCAGCATCCGTTCCCGGTTGGCCTTTTCGATCGCGGCCTCGTTGAGGGCCCAGGTGTGCCAGATCTTCTGTCCGCGGACCCAGACCTGGACGTCGATCGTCATGCGCTCTTCCACCGTGTAGTCACGGCTGGCGATCCACTCGACGGTCTGGGCGAGGTCGGCCCGCTCGCTTTCGGCCAGGAACCCCACGTGGCCGAGGTTCACGCCGAGCAGCGGCACGTCGACTTCCCGGACGAGCTCGGCGGCGCGGAGGATGGTGCCGTCCCCACCCAGCACCATGACGAGTTCCACCTCGGGCAGCTTCACGTGGTCGTGAAGGACCTCGACGGGGTGGTCCAGCCGGCCGAAGAACCGGACCATGTCCCCGAGCTCGTTCTCTTGCAGCACGGGGACCAGACCGGATTCGTGCAGCAGGGCGCACGCCTCCCAGGCAGCCTTGAGGGACTCCTCGCGCCCTGTGTGGGCAAGGATGAGGACACGCCTGCTCATCGGGTTCCGCCTTCTGGTGGTACTAGTGGTTCGGCCAGATTGTTCCGAGCAACGCAGCAACGGCTGCGTCCCGCTCCTCGATCTTAGGCGGGACTTCCGACATCGCGCGTTTTATCCACAGGAAGTATTCGACATTGCCGTCCTGGCCGGGCAACGGGCTCTGGGCGAGGCCCTTCAATACGAGGCCCGCATCCACGGCGGCAGCAGCCACCTTGCCCACGGCGAGCCGGCGTTCCCGCTCCGAGGTGACCACGCCGGTCCGGCCCAGCCGGTCCTTGCCGATCTCGAACTGCGGTTTGACCATGAGGACAAGGTCACCACCGGGCACCGTGCAGGCGGCAAGCGGCGCCAGTACCAGGGTCAGCGAGATGAAGGACAGGTCGGCCACCGTCAACTCGGCGGGTCCGCTGATCTCCCCTGGCGTCATGTACCGGACGTTGAGGCCCTCGTGGACGGCAATGCGGGGGTCGTGCCGGATTTCCGGGACCAGCTGGCCGTGCCCAACGTCTACGGCCACCACGTGGGCGGCTCCGCGCCGGAGCAGCACATCCGTGAACCCGCCGGTGGAGGCGCCGGCGTCGAGGCATCGTTTGCCCGCGACGTCGACGCCGGGAAAGGCATCCAGCGCCCCTGCCAGCTTGTGCCCGGCGCGGCTGACGTACCCGTCCTCGGCCGAGGCCGTGACGTCCAGCGCAGCGTCATCCGGGATTTGCAGTGAGGCCTTGGCGAGGATCTCGCCGCCGGAGCTCACCTTGCCCTCCGAGATCAGCCGGGCAGCGTGCGTCCGGGACCGTGCCAGCCCACGGCTGACAAGCGCCTGGTCCAGCCGGCTCACGATCCCCCGTCCCCGGCAGCATGGATGCGGCGCGCCAAGCCCGAGGGGGCGGCCACGTCCTCGTTCAGGGCCTCCAGCAGGGCATCGTGCATGCCCGCATAGACTTCGCCGTGTCCGGAGACCGGCGCCTGCTGTACGGCCGCGAGCCGGTTCAGCACGGCGCTGACGGCCGGGTCCTGGACCTGCTGTGGCTCCGGCTCGGGCCAGGCGACTTCGGCCACGCTCGGGGCGTCAGCCTCAGCCGCCTCGTGAGGCTGGTTTGGCTCTGGGTTCAGCTCTGGGTTCAGCTCGGTCATAGGTCCAGCCTAGTGATCGAGCCACTCGAGGGCCGGAGCCAGCGCGCTGGTGGTTTCGGGGTTCGCGGCCCACCACGCCGAACAGGCGGCACGCCATGAATCGAGGTCGGCGGGGTCGCCGCTGATGTGGACGGACTGTCCCCGCACGATTGCCGAGGCCGTGCCGCTGCTGTACCGCCCGGCGTCGTGCTCAACGGCAGGGTACGGCGCGTACAGGCCGGTCAGATCGTTGATGAGGAAATCCGGGCGTTCCATGGACCGGGCGGCGAGGATCGATTCCCGGGTGTCCACGCCGGTCAGCACGGCCACCGTGGCGAAGCCGGCGTTGTTGCCGCCAAGGATGTCGGTGTCAAGGCGGTCGCCGACGACGAGCGGCCGGTCGGCGGACAACCGCTTGGCGGCGGTATGGAACAGCGGGGCTTCGGGCTTGCCGGCCACGATCGGGGTCTTGCCGGTCGCGGCGGCCACGGCCGCCACCAGCGTCCCGTTACCCGGGGCAATGCCGCGGCCCTGGGGAATGGACCAGTCCGTGTTGGTTGCGACCCAGAGGGCGCCGCCGGCCACGACGTACGAGGCCTCGGCGAGGTCTTTCCACCCGATGTCCGGGCTGAAGCCCTGCACGACGGCGACGGGGTTATCCTCCTCGCCGCGGACGGGAACCAGGCCTACCAGCTCAATTTCCTGGGCCAGCGCGGCGCTGCCCGTGATCAGCACGCGTGACCCGGCAGGCAGCATCGAGGCCAGCAGCGCTGCCGCCGCCTGCGAGGAACTCACCACCTGGTGGTCCTCGGCGGGGGCGCCCAGGTCGCGAAGGTGCTGCGCTACCTGCGCCGGGGAACGGGATGCGTTGTTGGTGACGTAGCCCAGCCCGACGCCGACGCCGGCAAGCCGCCGCAGCGATTCCACGGCCCCGGGAATGGCGTGGGGGCCGGCGTAGACTACGCCGTCGAGGTCGGAGAGCAGGGCATCAAACGTGGAGATCAGGGCGGTATCGCTCATGCGACTAGTCCTCCACCCGGTCACGCCGGGCAGCCTCGGAGTCGACGGGTTCGTGGTCCGCTTCGGCTTCCGGTTCCTCTTCGTTTTCTCCGTCGGCTTCATCGAGCACGTCGGCTTCCACCGAGTCGTGGTCGGACTCGGCGTCGTCGGACTCGAAGTAGTCACTTTCGGCGTCGTCGGCGCTGCCGTCGATCTCGGTCAGGGCGGTCGCCGCTGCTGCGGCGCCGGTGGCTTCGGCCGCGGCAGCAGCACCGGCGGCACGCGGCGCGCCCGCTTCGGTTCCCGCGTGCGTGTCGGCATTCTCCTGCTCGCGGAGCCGGCGCTGCCGGCTCTCCTCACGGGCCTCTTCTTCCTCATCCCAGCCGAGGTCGATGATGTCAGGGTCCTCGTCAGCCCCGAGGCCCAGCGCGTTTTCGGCCACGACGGCCTGCCGCTGCCACTTGTCGGCGTCGGCCTCGCGGCCGGCTGCCGTCAGCGCATCAGCGTAGGCGCGGAACAACCGGGGGCTGTAGGAGAAGGCGCGGTTGATGTCCAGCAGCGGGATCTCCAGTTCGGAAACCGCGGCGTCGAACTGTCCCAGGTCGGTGCGGGCACCGGCTGCCACGATCGCCAATTCCACCTTGCCCGGAGCGTCGAGATCCTTGGCTTCCTCGGATCGGGCCATATCCAAGGCACGGTCCGGTCGGCCGAGACCCCGCTCGCAGTCAGCCATAACCGGCAGGTGCATGTTGGATCCGCTGATCCGGCGGTAGGTGCGGAATTCCCGGAGGGCTTCACCATAGTGGCCGGCCGCGTAGGCGGTCAGGCCGACAGCTTCGCGGACGGACGCCAGGCGTCCACCGCGGCGGCTGGCTGCCAGGGCATGCTGGAAGGCAAGCTCCGGTTCTTCGTCCAGGAGCCGGCCTGCCATGACAAGGTGGCGTGCCACCCATTCGGCGCTGGTGCCTTCGAGGGTCTTGATTTGGTGCTGCGTGGCGCGGTCGAGTTCCTTGCCGGTGACGTCCTCGTCGATCTGGGGCGAACGCTCCCGGTCGGGACGGTTTGCGCTGCGGAGATCGCGGGCATTCGGCACGCGCACCGGACGGTCCTCGGGGCGGTCGCGCCCGTACTGACGCGGGCCCGAGTCGCCACGGTCGAAGCCGCGAGCAGGACGCTCCTCGCGGCTGCCGAACGGCTTGCGGTTGTCGCCGCCACCGTAGGGCTTACGGTCACGGTCGCCGGTGCCAAAGCTGCGCTGGCCCCCACCCTCACGCGGGGCGCGGTCGCCGTAGGGCTTACGGTCGCCATAGGACTGGCGGCTGTCGCCGCCGTAGCTGCGCTGGCCCCCACCTTCACGCGGGGCTCGGTCGCCATAGGACTGGCGGCTGTCGCCGCCGTAGCTGCGCTGGCCCCCACCTTCACGCGGGGCGCGGTCGCCGTAGGGCTTACGGTCGCCACCGCTGTACGGCTTACGATCACGGTCGCCACCGCCGAAGCCACGCTGGTCTCCACCTTCACGCGGACCACGATCACCATAAGGCTTACGGTCACCACCGCTGTACGGCTTACGATCACGGTCGCCACCGCCGAAGCCACGCTGGTCTCCACCCTCACGCGGACCACGATCACCGTAAGGCTTACGGTCACCACCGCTGTACGGCTTACGATCACCACCGCTGTACGGCTTACGATCACGGTCGCCACCGCCGAAGCCACGCTGGTCTCCACCCTCACGCGGACCACGATCACCGTAAGGCTTACG
>NZ_JBHVTV010000003.1:0-14247 GCF_042884475.1 Arthrobacter sp. NPDC058130 | reverse complement strand
CTTACGGTCACCACCGCTATACGGCTTACGATCACGGTCACCGTACGGCTTGCCGTCACGGCCTTCCTTGGAACGGAACCCGCGCGGATCGCCGCCCGAGTTGCTCGTGCCGCGGTAAGGGGCTCCGCCGGAGTTGTCGCGGGCTTTGCCGCCGCGGTTGCCGTCGTTGTGCTCAGCCATGCTGGGATCCTCCTGTTGCGAGCTGACCACTGGCGCAATCGCAGCCGCTCTGTTCCGTGTTTCGTTTCCTACGCAACCCGAAATCAAGCGCTTCGAAGTCCGTACATCTCCCCCAATTCTAGGCGAGCAACCAGCCACCGGCTAACGGCATCACATCATTGGGGCCCCGCGGTGGCAAGACTCACAACCGCCCGCCACTGGGATCTAAGGCGTGAAACAAGTCCCAGGCGGAGCAGGCCGAGCGGCTTCCTGCAGCAGGCCTGGTCCGGGCGGTCGGATCAATGAGTTGACGATCACAAAACTCCCCTCTAACCTAGTTATTAGACGTCTGACGACTCGTGCAGACGGTAATGGCTTCAGGGGACGGCCACTGGGATACAAAGGAGTATTTCATTGGGATTTGTAATCGGATGTGATCTCGGGTCGCAGAGCGCCAAGGCTGTGCTCATGTCGCCCGAGGGTGGCATCGTCGCAACGGCGAACACCGGCTACGCGATGGCGCACCCGCACAGCGGCTGGGCGGAGCAGGATCCGGCGCACTACCGGTACGGCATCGCCTCGAGCGTGCGCGCGGTGCTGGCCAAGACAGGCGTAAGCCCGGCGGAGGTGACGCACATCGGGCTGTCGAGCCAGGTGGACGGGGTGGTTCCGGTGGACTGGGACATGCGCCCGCTGCGGCCGGCAATTATTTGGCTTGACCGGCGGGCGACCGAGCAGGTGGCCCGGCTGGGCCGCGCGATCGATCCGGACCGCCTGTTCGCCCGGACGGGACTGAACCTGGACGCCTCGCACACCGGACCCAAGCTCATGTGGCTGGCCGACAACGAACCGGAGGTCTACGCCCTGGCCGCGTCGCTGCCTTCGGTGGGCGGCTACGCGGTCGCGTGGATGACCGGCCGCTCCATCCAGGACCACGCCAATTCATCCTCGTCGCTCCTCTATGACGTGGTGGCCCGGGACTGGAGCGATGAACTCATCGATGCGGCAGGGCTGGACCGGGCAAAGCTCCCGGAAATTGGCCGGGCCACCGATGTGGCCGGCACATTGACCGCGGAGGCCGCCGCCGCGCTGGGCCTGACGACCAAGTGTGCGGTCGTGGTCAGCACAGGCGATGACCACGCCTCATGCCTGGGCGCGGGGGGCGTCCGCCCCGGTGTGGTCGTCGATATCCTGGGCACGGCCGAGCCGGTCGGCGTCTCGAGCAACGTACCCGTCTTCGACGAGACAAAACTCGTCGAAACGCATGCGCACGCGGTCGACGGCACCTACCTGATCGAGAATCCCGGATTCGTTTCGGGCGGCAACACGCTGTGGTTCGCCAAAAACGTGCTTGGCATCAGCCAGCAGGAGTTCTTTGACCTTGCAGCGCAATCACAGCCAGGAGCCCGCGGAGTCCGCTTCATCCCGGCCTTGACCGGATCGATGGCGCCTCGGTGGAACGACTCCCTGCGGGGAACGTTCTCCGGGCTGTCCATGAACCATGGCTCCGCCGACCTGGCCCGCGCGATCATCGAGGCGAACTGTTTTGCGTTCCGGGACATCTACGACCGAATCGACGCCATGGGCCTCGCGCAGTCGGTCCGGGTAGTTGGTGGCGGAGCCCGCAGCGCGCTGTGGCTTTCGGCGAAGGCGACTCTGTGCGGCACGTCGATTTCCAAGGTGCTGACCGAAGAGACCAGCGCAACGGGTGGGGCATTACTCGCCGCCGTTGCCGCAGGCACTTTCCCCAGCCTCGAATCAGCAGTTGACGCGGTGGTGGAGCTTGATCCCGCCACCATCGACCCCGAACCAGCCCACGCCGAGGCTCTTGAAACGGCGTACCAGGAATACCGCTCCCTCTTCGATGCAATTGAATCAATCCCCCAGAAGGAATCCCATGACGCTCTCGTCTGATCTCGACCGCTACCTCACCCACCCGTTGGTCGGCCTCGACCACGTCATCATCGGCCCGAACGTGCTGGACTCCGTCCGGGACATCGTCGCCGCCCTGCCGGAACACAACACCATCGCGCTCCTTACCGACGAGGACGATTACACCACCGGCTCCGGCGCTTACCTCAAGCCCGCCGTCACCGGCCTCCTGGAAACCCTCGGCACCGTAACCACCGTGGTCCTCCCCGGCCACGTCCACGCCGACGAACCTACCGTCAGCAACGCCACCGCCGGCTGCGCAGGCGCCGATGTTGTGGTCACCATCGGCTCCGGCACGCTCTGCGATATTGGCAAGGTCGCGGCGGGAGACCGGCCCCACGTCGTCGTACAAAGCGCCGCCTCGGTCAATGGCTTCGCCGACGACCAGTCCGTGCTGCTGATCAACGGCGTGAAGCGAACGGCACACTCCGGCTGGCCCAGCGCCCTGGTCGTGGACAGCAATGTCCTGGAGGGAGCGCCGGCCGTGCTAAACCGTTCCGGGCTCGGGGACATGATCTCCATGTTCACCGCCCCCGCGGACTGGTACCTGTCCTCACTCGTCGACATGGACCGCGGCTTCTCCGCCGAAGCCGCAACCATGACACGCCGCTACGGCACCGAACTCCTGGCCCTGGCCGAAGGCGTGGGATCCTCCGACCCCGAAGCCCTGGCCACGCTGGCCAAGTTCGTGACGCTGAGCGGCTTCTCGATGGGCGTCGCGGGACAGACCTCCCCGTCTTCCGGCATGGAACACGTGGTGAGCCACATGCTCGACATGGCCAACGCCGCCCGGGGCAAGGACACTGCCCACCACGGCGCCCAGGTGGGCGTCGCGACCGTCATCGTCGCGATCCTGTGGCGAAAGATGAACGAGCGGCTCCGCGCAGGAAGTATCGGAACCCTCCGGCTCCCCGATTCAGCCGACGCCGAGCGCACGGTGCGGGAAGCTTTTGACTGGATGGACGAGGCCGGCGCCACGAGCAACGAGTGCTGGTCCGACTATTCCAAAAAGCTCGAACACCTGCGCGCCGTCGACGCCGGAACGAAAATCCTTGACGCCGTCGAATCCTGGCGGGCCCACGCCGAGGTACTCTCCGGCCTGCTGGGAGAACCGGAAGCCATCGTCGCGGCACTTCGCGCCGCCGGCGCGCCCACCCGGTTCTCCGAGCTCGAAAACGCCAGCAAAGAGGACGACGTTATCTGGGCGCTCACCAACTGCCACCTCATGCGCAACCGCTTCAACATCGCCGACCTCGCCTACCTGACGGGCGCATGGACCGCGACGGATGTTCTGGCAGCGCTGTCCGAGGCAGAACGGATCGGCGCAGGCCTCTAATCCCCCGGCCGCAACACCCAGGCGCCCACCCGCCGCATTCCCGGGACACCACCACAGCGTCCCGGGATTGCGGCGCGCCCTGGTGAGCCATCGTCCGGCAGGACCGTGCGGTCCCACCGGAAAATCCCTGATTTCTATGACCTCGGTGGCCCCACCATCGCCACAACCAAGTTCCAAAAAATACTTGAAAACTTTTACTTGTTAGACGTCTAACGACTTGCTATGCTTAATTCACAAGCCGCGCAGGCGGGCAGAGGCCAGAGGGCCCGGGGGAGCAACGTCGCTCCCCCGGCAACTACCAGCCAAGGCCGTCATGAGAAAGGCCGGGCCAGCCGCCCCCGCGGCGGCCCGGCACCGGCTACCAACCACCGGTACCGGCCCTGCCGGCACACCAGCCCGGCACGCCGGGCCGCCGGATACCCATGGGATTTTCCCTTCAAATCGATACAACCCGCAAAGGAGCAGGTACGTGTCACAAACAGCTACAATTTCCCCCGTTCAGGCGGAGGGCAAGAAGAAACTCCACAAGGTTGCCGGCCCCGTACTGCTGTGGGGTATCGGCGTGGGCGCCGTCATCTCCGGCGACTACTACGGGTGGAACGCAGGCCTTGGGCTTACCGGCTACTGGGGCTACCTGATCGCGATCGCGATCATGGGCCTGCTCTACGCCGGGCTCTCGACCGTGATCGGTGAACTGTCCGCGGCCGTGCCGCACGCCGGCGGCGCCTACGCCTACGTCCGCACGGCACTCGGCCGGGTCTGGGGCTACCTGGCCGGGGTGAGCGTACTGCTCGAGTTCGTCTTTGCCCCGGTCGCGGTGGCGCTGACCGTCGGCGCGTACGTGCAGGTCCTCTTCCCCGATGTACCGATCCTGGTCAGCGCCGCGGTGCTCTACATAGGCTCCACCGTGATCCACCTGCTGGGCGCCGGGAACTCGATGAAGATCGAGTTCGTGTTCACTGCGGTCGCGGTCATCGGCCTCATTGTCTTCATGGTCATCGGTGCCCCGAAGATGTCACTGGATAACCTGAATGCCTACTCCGGCGGGGCCATCCTGCCCAACGGTATCGGCGGACTCTGGGCCACCCTGCCGCTGGCTGCCTGGTTCTTCTTCGCCATCGAGAGCCTCCCGATGGCCGCCGAAGAGACCAAGAACCCGGCCAAGGACATCCCCAAGGCCCTGGTCATGGCCTTCCTCACCCTGGCCGTGGTCGGCATCGGCACCCTCACGGTCGCCGCCGGCGTCGGCGGGTCCGATTTCCCCGGCGCCGCAGCGCCGCTGACCGTGGCCCTGTCCAACGTCGTGGGATCCCAGGCCTGGATCGTTCCGGTGATCGCCAGCTTCAGCCTCGCGGCCCTGGTCGCCTCGTTCCACGCAATCGTGATCGCCTACTCGCGCCAGACCTTCGCGCTGTCCCGGGCCGGCTACCTGCCGGCATCGCTGTCCAAGCTCAACAAGCACCACGCCCCGATCGGCTCGCTCGTCGTACCCGGTGTCGTCGGCTTCGTGTTCGTCGTCCTCGGCGCCACCATCCTCCCGGACGCCATCCCGGTCCTGGTGACGCTGTCGGTACTCGTCGCGGCCGTGTCCTACATGCTGATGATGGCCGCAGCCCTGGTGCTGCGGAAGAAGCGCCCCGAACTGCACCGGCCCTACAAGGCCCGCGGCGGACGCGTCACGATGTGGATCGCCCTGGTCCTGGCGGGCATCCTCATCCCCGCAGCCCTGGTCAGTTTCCCGCTCGCCTTCGTCATCGGCGCCATCATGGTCGCCGCGTTCATGGCCTACTACTTCGCCGTCGGCCGCAAGCGCGTCGGCAACTACACCGCCGAAGAAGAACTCGCACTGACCGACCATGCCCTGACCGAAGCCTGACCAAACAGGCCTGAGCCGCCCTGACTGCCTGGCGGGGGCCGCTGCAACCACAGCAGCCCCCGGCCCGGCAGGCGGCCGCACGCCTACCGCATAAGAAATGCATTGAGACCGCATTCAAAACCTGAGTCGTTAGACGTCTAGCGTTAGAATTGTATTAGAGGCTCTCAGGAGCCGGAAGGAGGGCAATGATGCCCGTTGAAGTACTCGCCACAGAAGAAGCGGACCGGACCGGGACAACCCCGCTGTACCGGGGCTACGCCTTCGACCTGGACGGCACGCTCTACCTCGGTGACGATCTCATCGAAGGCGCGGACACCGTCGTGGCTACGCTGCGCGGCTTCGGATCCCGGGTGGTGTTCGTAACCAACAAACCCCTCGAAACCGCCGAAAACTACGCAGCGAAACTGACCAAACTCGGCATCCCCGCCACTGCAGACGACGTGATCTCCGCGCTCGACGCCCTCAGCCTGTACCTCACCGGACGTCATCCGGGAGCACGGATCCTGGCCGTGGGCGAACCGGTACTCATCGACTCGCTGCGTAGCGCCGGGTTCACCGTGACCGAAAACCCGGCGGAGACCGACGTAGTTGTTGTTTCCTTCGACCGGACCTTCGACTACGACAAACTCACCCGGGCCTACCAGGCGGTCAACGCCGGCGCCGTCATCGTGGCCACGAACCCAGACCCGTACTGCCCCACCCCGGACGGCGGCCTCCCCGATTGCGCAGCCATGCTCGCGGCCATCGAGGCATGCACCGGCGGCCGCGCCGAGGCGATTGTCGGCAAGCCGAGCGCCCACATGGCCAACGCCTTCCTTCACCGGCTCGGCGTCCCCGCCAACGAGGCAGTAATGGTCGGCGACCGGCTATTGACCGACGTCGCCATGGGCCTGAACGCCGGCATGGCCTCGGTCCTCGTGATGTCCGGAGCGACGACCCATGACCATCTCGCCGCTTCAACGATTCACCCAACCCACGTCCTCGACGACGTCCGCGGACTCATCGCAGCCTGACCCCACGAACCACCCAGCACCCAACCCCCAAAAACGCTCCACCCACGACCCAGAAAGATCAAGAACAATGTCTGAATTCATCTTCATGCTCACCCACAACGACCGCACTGTCGACAACGCCCTCGAGGTCCTCGAGCAGGTCAAGGACACCGGACTGCGCCACATCGGATTCAAGGACGTCGGCGCCACCGCCGAGAGGGCCCGCGAGCTCACCGCCGCCGCGCACGCCGCCGGCTTGGTGGTCTACCTGGAAATCGTCTCGGTGGACAAAGCCGACGAAATGGACTCCGTCGACGCCGCCATCGCGGCTGGCGTGGACTGGATCGTCGGCGGCAAGTTCGCCGCCGAGGCCATCGAAAAGCTCGCCGGCACCGGCATCAAATTCGCCCCCTTCCCGGGCCGCGTCGCCGGGCACCCCAGCGCACTGCTGGGCTCCATCGAGGAAATCACCGCGCACGCCGCCGAACTCTCCAAAATGGACGGCGTCCACGGCGTGGACCTGCTCGCCTACCGCCACACCTCCGTTGACCCGCTGGAACTCACCGCCGCCGTCGCGAAGGTCGTCGACGGGCCCACTATCGCCGCCGGCTCGGTCGTCACCGAGGCCCAGATCCGCGGACTCGCCGAGGCCGGCGCGTGGGGCTTCACCATCGGCGCGGCCATCTTCGACGGCAAGCTGCCCGGCGAGAAGGATGTCGTGTCCCAGGTCCGCACCGCGCTGGCCTTCGCGCACGACGGCGTAAGGGTCTAACGCGGGCCCATCGGCTATTACACTGGATTCATCGTCACAGGGAGGACACCATGGCAGGTCGCCGGCCAAATCTTGCAGAACAGGTTCGAGATGAACTCACCGAGCTCATCAGCAACGGCACGTATGTCGTCGGCGACCGGCTCCCCAACGAAGATGAAATGTCCGTGAAATTCGCCGTCAGCCGGGCCACCGTCCGCGAAGGCTACCGGGCCCTGATCGACGCCGGGTACCTCTCCCGCCTCCACGGCAAGGGAACCTACGTTACCCGGGTCCCGCAGCGCCACGCCCTGGACCTGAACGTCAGCTACACCGCGATGATCCAGGCCGCCGGGTTCACCCCCAGCATCCGGATCGTCTCACAAAGCGTGCAGCCCGCCGACGACAGCGACCGGGCCCGGCTCCGCCTGGACCGCGGAGCCGCGGTCGTCGTCGTCGAACGTGTCCGGTTCGCCGATGACCGCCCCGTCGTCTACAGCGTGGACCGGGTGCCGCTGGCCCTCGTGCCCGAAGCGATCAAAGGCAACCTGGGCCCGTCGCTGTTCGACCTGCTCGAAAACGTCAACCACGGGGTCAGAAACGGGCGGGCCAAACTCCTCCCCGTCCTCGCCGGCCCCCCTGAAGCCGCACAGCTCCAAGTCAAAGACGGCGTCCCGCTGCTCTACTTCGACGAGGTCGACTACGACGAGAACGGCACACCAGTCCTCGCCTCCTTCGAATGGCACACCAGCGACGTCTTCGAAATGTGGCTCAACCGGCGCGCACAACCGCCAGCCCACCGCGCCGAGACCGCACCGGCTCTTGCTGAATCACGGTCATAAGCCCACCCGAACAACCCCCGGACACCGGCCGGGCACGCCCACAGCGTGCCCGGCCGACTCGTTTAAGAAGGTTGAATGACCGTCCGGCCCCAACGGTCCGAGAACCCCGTTCCAGCGCCGCCGTATCGGCGCGACACCATCGCCCCGGCGGACCAGGTCGGTATGGCGGGCAGCCGTGCGGGTGGTAGGCCAGCGAGCGGAGGCCCGATCTTGTGTCACCGTTCGCAGTGTACTTTTTCGATTACCCGCTCAGATCGGTCAACGGCGCACCCGATAGCGCAGGTGAACCACCCTGTTGCCCTGAATCACCACGTCAGGATCCTCCAACAGGTGCTGCGTGTGGACCGACCCGAAGTAGCGCTTACCGGACCCGAACACGACGGGCACGACGTCCATGCGCACCTCGTCGATCAGGCCCCCGGCAAGCACCTGGCCACCGACGTCTCCAGCGGCGACCTCGACCAGGCGGTCACCCGCAAGCTCCTGCGCCTTGGCCACGGCTGCCTCGACGCCGTCGACGAAGTGAAACGGCGCCTCGGGGTCCCAGCCCTCGGGCTCGGGCCGGTGCGTCACGACGACTACGTGGTCGATCCCGCCCGGAGGCTTTCCGTCCCAGCCGTCCGTCATGTCGAAGACGTGGCGGCCGACGACGGTCGCCCCGATCTCGTCCCAGTACGGCCGGGTGTAGTCGTAGGACGTCTGCGACACCTTCAACTCGCCGCTCTCGTCCAACGGCACGTCACCGCTGGACAACCAGTCGAACAGCGGTCCGGGCTGGTCGTTTTCGTCCGCGATGAAGCCGTCCACCGACACCGAGCCGTTCATGACTACCTTGCCCATGGGACGCTCCTTTGCTTTGAGGTGCCCCCAGATTAGCGGCCCGTCGCGGTTCGTGGCAGGTTGACCGGCTGAAGGGTGTTCAGGCTGCGTCTCTCGCGGCGCTGGTGAGCAGGATACAGGTTCCGCGGCGGCTCTGCGGCCCTTCACCACGAACCTTGAAGAGCCGGCTTAAATGCGGGAGGACCCCCAACCTGTGGTTGGGGGTCCTCGACCTGAATGGTGTTCCGGCGGTGACCTACTCTCCCACACCCTCCCGGGTGCAGTACCATCGGCGCTGTGGGTCTTAGCTTCCGGGTTCGGGATGGGACCGGGCGTTTCCCCCACGCTATGACCGCCGTAACCCTTGCTCCGCACCCTGGGCCCCGGTGAAGGGGTGGGGGTGGGAAATCTGTGTGGTTACAACATGTGTGGTGTTGTTATTCAGTTGAACGGTTCTCAAGCAACGGGTTTGTTGGTTGGGAACCACATAGTGGACGCAAGCAGTCTTGTTTCTTTGTACCCGTTCCTGGTGTGAACGTCTTTTGAATCCGTTCACGGAAGGGGTGTGTGGTGTAAGTTATCGGCCTATTAGTACCGGTCAGCTTCACGAGTCGTTAGTCCTCGCTTCCACATCCGGCCTATCAACCCAGTGGTCTGGCTGGGGGCCTCTCACACACGAGGTGTATGGAAATCTCATCTCGAAGCGAGCTTCCCGCTTAGATGCTTTCAGCGGTTATCCCATCCGAACGTAGCTAATCAGCGGTGCACTTGGCAGTACAACTGACACACCAGAGGTTCGTCCGTCCCGGTCCTCTCGTACTAAGGACAGCCCTTCTCAAATTTCCTGCGCGCGCAGCGGATAGGGACCGAACTGTCTCACGACGTTCTAAACCCAGCTCGCGTACCGCTTTAATGGGCGAACAGCCCAACCCTTGGGACCTACTCCAGCCCCAGGATGCGACGAGCCGACATCGAGGTGCCAAACCATGCCGTCGATATGGACTCTTGGGCAAGATCAGCCTGTTATCCCCGAGGTACCTTTTATCCGTTGAGCGACGGCCATTCCACAATGTACCGCCGGATCACTAGTCCCGACTTTCGTCCCTGCTCGAGATGTCTCTCTCACAGTCAAGCTCCCTTGTGCACTTACACTCGACACCTGATTGCCAACCAGGCTGAGGGAACCTTTGGGCGCCTCCGTTACTTTTTAGGAGGCAACCGCCCCAGTTAAACTACCCATCAGGCACTGTCCCTGACCCGGATTACGGGCCGAAGTTAGATGTCCAAAGTGACCAGAGTGGTATTTCAACGATGACTCCACCCGAACTGGCGTCCGGGCTTCAACGTCTCCCACCTATCCTACACAAGCCACTCCGAACACCAATACCAAACTATAGTAAAGGTCTCGGGGTCTTTCCGTCCTGCTGCGCGTAACGAGCATCTTTACTCGTACTGCAATTTCGCCGAGTTTATGGTTGAGACAGCGGGGAAGTCGTTACTCCATTCGTGCAGGTCGGAACTTACCCGACAAGGAATTTCGCTACCTTAGGATGGTTATAGTTACCACCGCCGTTTACTGGGGCTTAAATTCTCAGCTTCGCCTTGCGGCTAACCGGTCCTCTTAACCTTCCAGCACCGGGCAGGAGTCAGTCCGTATACATCGTCTTGCGACTTCGCACGGACCTGTGTTTTTAGTAAACAGTCGCTTCCCCCTGGTCTCTGCGGCCCCGATCCCCTCCCACCAGCAAGTGGTGTTCAAGGTTGGGGCCCCCCTTCTCCCGAAGTTACGGGGGCATTTTGCCGAGTTCCTTAACCATAATTCTCTCGATCGCCTTAGTATTCTCTACCTGATCACCTGTGTCGGTTTGGGGTACGGGCGGCTAAAACCTCGCGTCGATGCTTTTCTCGGCAGCATAGGATCACCAAATCCCCCCATACGGGGGTCCCATCGGGTCTCAGGCACCATGAACGGCGGATTTGCCTACCGTTCGCCCTACATCCTTAGACCGGGACAACCATCGCCCGGCTCGGCTACCTTCCTGCGTCACACCTGTTAATACGCTTGCCTCCCAGGATCAGGTCCCGCGCTCCACCAAAACCCACACACCCAAAGGGTGCTAGGGCAGGTTTCGGGCGGTTAGTATCCCCTGTTCAGCATGGGCGGTTTTTCGCCGGTACGGGAATATCAACCCGTTGTCCATCGACTACGCCTGTCGGCCTCGCCTTAGGTCCCGACTTACCCAGGGCAGATTAGCTTGACCCTGGAACCCTTGATCATCCGGCGGACGGGTTTCTCACCCGTCTTTCGCTACTCATGCCTGCATTCTCACTCGTGTAGGCTCCACCGCTGGTTTCCACCGCGACTTCACTGCCCACACGACGCTCCCCTACCCATCCAGACGCCTGAACCACAAGGGCTTAGCTAATATCTGAATGCCACAACTTCGGCGGTGTACTTGAGCCCCGCTACATTGTCGGCGCGGAATCACTTGACCAGTGAGCTATTACGCACTCTTTTAAGGATGGCTGCTTCTAAGCCAACCTCCTGGTTGTCTTCGCAACTCCACATCCTTTCCCACTTAGCACACGCTTAGGGGCCTTAGTTGGTGGTCTGGGCTGTTTCCCTCTCGACTATGAAGCTTATCCCCCACAGTCTCACTGCTGCGCTCTCACTTACCGGCATTCGGAGTTTGGCTGACGTCAGTAACCTTGTAGGGCCCATTAGCCATCCAGTAGCTCTACCTCCGGTAAGAAACACGCAACGCTGCACCTAAATGCATTTCGGGGAGAACCAGCTATCACGAAGTTTGATTGGCCTTTCACCCCTACCCACAGCTCATCCCCTCCATTTTCAACTGAAGTGGGTTCGGTCCTCCACGACGTCTTACCGTCGCTTCAACCTGGCCATGGGTAGATCACTTCGCTTCGGGTCTAGATCACGCCACTGCAACGCCCTGTTCAGACTCGCTTTCGCTACGGCTTCCCCACACGGGTTAACCTCGCGACGTAACACTAACTCGCAGGCTCATTCTTCAAAAGGCACGCCGTCACCACTACACAGCAAGCTGCGGAGGCTCCGACGGATTGTAAGCACACGGTTTCAGGTACTGTTTCACTCCCCTCCCGGGGTACTTTTCACCTTTCCCTCACGGTACTGGTCCGCTATCGGTCATTAGGGAGTATTTAGGCTTATCAGGTGGTCCTGACAGATTCGCACGGGATTTCTCGGGCCCCGTGCTACTTGGGATACTTCCCAGGCGGTGCTCAACATTTCGGTTACGGGGCTCACACCCTCTACGGCCGGCCTTTCAAGACCGTTCACCTATGCCAGCACTCTCACCTCACTGTCCCGGCAGAGACAGTACGGAAAGTCCCACAACCCCGACCATGCAACGCCCGCCGGCTATCACACATGGAACGGTTTAGCCTGATCCGCGTTCGCTCGCCACTACTGACGGAATCACTATTGTTTTCTCTTCCTGCGGGTACTGAGATGTTTCACTTCCCCGCGTTCCCTCCACGCACCCTATGTGTTCAGATGCGGGTCACCGAGTCACTCGCGCGCTCGGCGGGGTTTCCCCATTCGGACACCCTGGGATCACAGTCCGGTTATCGACTCCCCCAGGCTTATCGCAGATTCCTACGTCCTTCTTCGGCTCCTAATGCCAAGGCATCCACCGTGTGCTCTTAAAAACTTGACCACAAAAGATCAAGGAGTAATTCACGAGAGAACCATGAAAACCACCCGGGACACCACACCCCAAAGAGGTGAGCGCAGCCCGGACAGATCCAGGTTCATATTCTTGGAAATTGCTTCTTATAAAAGATGCTCGCGTCCACTATGTAGTTCTCAAACAACAACCCCGTACCACACACCCCACACGAACCCCCGCAAAGGGACCAACCGTATGCTCGGTGCAGCCAGGAAACCAGAAACACAAGTCCCGGACAGCCACAACCCAAAAGGGCCGCGGCAAGCCGGTCCTGTTGCCTCAGGACCCAACAGTGTGCCAAACACTAAACCGCCCATCCCCCCGCCGCACCGTTCCAGGACCACCCCCGAAGAGGGATCCGTACTGGGTGCCGCAGAAAAACGCAGCGGCCGCTATTTGCTGATATTCCACCCGTGAGCACCCGCCGCAGAACTTGCGTCTGCGCAACGGGCGTTACTCCTGACAAACCCATCCACCCCGCATACACGGCATGGAGTGCTTGTAGGTGCTCCTTAGAAAGGAGGTGATCCAGCCGCACCTTCCGGTACGGCTACCTTGTTACGACTTAGTCCCAATCGCCAGTCCCACCTTCGACAGCTCCCTCCCACAAGGGGTTAGGCCACCGGCTTCGGGTGTTACCAACTTTCGTGACTTGACGGGCGGTGTGTACAAGGCCCGGGAACGTATTCACCGCAGCGTTGCTGATCTGCGATTACTAGCGACTCCGACTTCATGGGGTCGAGTTGCAGACCCCAATCCGAACTGAGACCGGCTTTTTGGGATTAGCTCCACCTCACAGTATCGCAACCCTTTGTACCGGCCATTGTAGCATGCGTGAAGCCCAAGACATAAGGGGCATGATGATTTGACGTCGTCCCCACCTTCCTCCGAGTTGACCCCGGCAGTCTCCCATGAGTCCCCGCCATTACGCGCTGGCAACATGGAACGAGGGTTGCGCTCGTTGCGGGACTTAACCCAACATCTCACGACACGAGCTGACGACAACCATGCACCACCTGTGAACCGGCCCCAAAGGGGAAGGACTGTTTCCAGCCCGGTCCGGCCCATGTCAAGCCTTGGTAAGGTTCTTCGCGTTGCATCGAATTAATCCGCATGCTCCGCCGCTTGTGCGGGCCCCCGTCAATTCCTTTGAGTTTTAGCCTTGCGGCCGTACTCCCCAGGCGGGGCACTTAATGCGTTAGCTACGGCGCGGAAAACGTGGAATGTCCCCCACACCTAGTGCCCAACGTTTACGGCATGGACTACCAGGGTATCTAATCCTGTTCGCTCCCCATGCTTTCGCTCCTCAGCGTCAGTTAATGCCCAGAGACCTGCCTTCGCCATCGGTGTTCCTCCTGATATCTGCGCATTTCACCGCTACACCAGGAATTCCAGTCTCCCCTACATCACTCTAGTCTGCCCGTACCCACCGCAGATCCGGAGTTGAGCCCCGGACTTTCACGGCAGACGCGACAAACCGCCTACGAGCTCTTTACGCCCAATAATTCCGGATAACGCTTGCGCCCTACGTATTACCGCGGCTGCTGGCACGTAGTTAGCCGGCGCTTCTTCTGCAGGTACCGTCACTTTCGCTTCTTCCCTACTGAAAGAGGTTTACAACCCGAAGGCCGTCATCCCTCACGCGGCGTCGCTGCATCAGGCTTGCGCCCATTGTGCAATATTCCCCACTGCTGCCTCCCGTAGGAGTCTGGGCCGTGTCTCAGTCCCAGTGTGGCCGGTCACCCTCTCAGGCCGGCTACCCGTCGTCGCCTTGGTGAGCCATTACCTCACCAACAAGCTGATAGGCCGCGAGTCCATCCAAAACCACAA
>NZ_JBHVTV010000002.1:213754-766717 GCF_042884475.1 Arthrobacter sp. NPDC058130 | reverse complement strand
TCCCGCCCGGGGTGCCGGTGGCGCGTTCGACCAGGTCATCGGCCATCAGCTGCCCCCGGCCCCTCGGGTCGCCGGCGTTGCGGAGGGTGTCTGCGTGCCGGGCCAGGGCGGTGTAGACGGCCACGCCGGCGGCGACCGGGAGCAGGGCGCTGAGCCGGCACATGGTGTCCGGGGCGGGGCGGAGGCTGACGTGCCGTTCGGTGGCGGCGTGCGCGGCGCGCTGGGTGACGGTGCGGGGATCCCGGCGGTAGGCGGCGGATCTGGCAGCCGCGATCAGGGACCGGTCGCCTACGCCGTCGAACGTGCCGGTGTCGGCGGCGAGTTCGTCGTCGACGGCGGCCCGGTCCGCCGCGGCCAGGCCGGCGGTCTCGCGCACCAGCAGGGTGGCGCGCCATTCGTTCAGCCGTCCGGTTTCGAGGGCGGTGAGGGCGTGCGGCATTTCGGTCACGAGGGCTTTGGCCAGGCCGAGGAGCCGGCCGCCTTTGGCGGGGGATTCGCGCCGGGCGAGGGCGATCTGCGCGCCGATCCCGGCGCCGAGGTCTTTGGCGGCGGTGCCGGCGGCGGCCTGTTCGCGGCGCTGGTCGGCATCGAAGCTGACGGCGATCCGGGCCTGCGCGGCGGCCGCGGCCGATTTCACGTCTTCCAGTTCCCGGAGCTGGTCGATCATTCCCGGGCTGTCCGTGGCCGGGCGGATGGCGGACAGCATGCGGACCAGGTCCCCGGCGGCCATCGGCCCGGCGGCCGCGGTCCCGGGCTGGACCGGAACCGGGGCCGGACCGGAAGCGGCGCGGCCGAAGCCGGTATCGCCGTGTCCTGCCGGAACCACTTCGGGCCCCTGATTGCCGTCCATGAATCCAGTCTTTCAGGGACCACTGACATTTCTAACGCGGAGCCAGAGTGGGCGGGCAACAGCAGGCCATGTGGGCGGACGTCGGTGGGCGGCGCCGCAATTAGTGGCGCTGATGTCGTCGGTTCAAAATGATTTCAGACACCGCTGGGCGCCTTTGCATGACCCCAAAATAGCCGGCCCGCGTTCCCCCGTGCAGGATACCTGTGGGACCCTTGCCGGAAATCTGACTTCGGAGGAGGATGATCGGCACAGTGGAGGAGGTCCTTCATGACCGAGCTTGGCAAATTTGAGAAGTATCTGATTGAGGAATTCTTCGACGACTACCGCTCCGGCGCTATGAGTCACCGGACATTCACGCGGCGGGTGGCCTTTATTATGGGCAGCATGGCGGCGGCATCGGCGGCCATGCTCCTGGTTGGCTGCACGGCCGAGGAAGTTCCCCGCAGCACCGATCCCATGCCGACGCCGACGCCGACGTCGATGCCGACGTCGTCGGGCTCCGGTGGTGCGTCCGCAGGCGCAGTGCCGGGAGCCAAGAGCCCGTTGTCCGTCCCGGAGGGCGCGCCAGGACTTACGACGGCGACGGTGCAGTTTGCTTCGGGTGGTACGAATATCAGTGCCTATCTCGCCCGGCCCGAGTCGGGTCAGGCCGGTCCAGCAGTTCTGGTCTGTCATGAGAACCGCGGGCTGACCCCGCATATCCAGGATGTTGCGCGCCGCTTCGCCAAAGCAGGATACGCGGCGCTGGCCCTGGACCTGCTGAGCCGGGAAGGCGGTACCGCGGGCATGGACCCCGACGCCGTCCCTGGGGCGCTAACCCAGGCCGGGGCCCAGCGGCACGTCTCGGACTTCGCCGCCGGTTTCGATTACCTGAACTCCCAGGACTTCGTTGACCAGGGACGGATCGCCATGAACGGCTTCTGCTTTGGCGGTGGCATCACCTGGCAGTCGGCGACGGCCATCCCTGGCCTGAAGGCGACGTCAGCGTTCTACGGACCAGCACCTGATCTTGACAAGATTCCGGCCATCAAGGCGGCCGTCTTCGGCGTCTACGCCGAACTGGACCAGCGGATCACCGGCGCCATGCCGGCCTTCCGGGATGCCTTGGCCAAGACTGATGTCAGGAACGAGCTCAAGGTCTATCCCGGCGTGGACCACGCCTTCCACAATGACACCGGACCACGCTACAACCAGGAGCAGGCGACGGCGGCGTGGAACGACACGCTCGCCTGGTTCAGCAGGTATGTGTGAGGGCAAGTATGTGTAAGGGCATGGCCGGGACATGTCCCGACCGGATGGAGGCACGATGTTCGCAAAGCGCAGGGCTGCGGCGCTGACCGCGGCAGGCGCCTTGGCCCTCGCCGGGTGTGGCGCCGCGCCCGACCTGGGCCGGGCGGGCCCCATGGGCCGGGCAGCCGCCCTGTCCGGCGTGACTCAGGCCCTGTCCGGCGTGACCCGAACCCTGTCCGGGGGCACCCAAGCCGCCGTGTCCGACGGGACCCAAGCCGCCGTCGTCCGCGGCTGGGGGCCTGTGGTGGCAGGGGACGAGTTCAGTTACGCCGGGCCGCCTGACCGCGCGAAATGGAAGGTCTACACGGGCCCGGGGCACGCGGGCAAGGGGATCCGAAGTCCGAACGCGTTTGCGGTAGGCGGCGGCGTCGTGACCGTCAGCGGCGACGCGGCAGGCACCACGGGCGGCATGTCGGCCAGGTTTGCCCATCAACAATACGGCCGCTGGGAAACCCGGATGAGAACGAGTGCGCGGGACATGCAATATCATCCGGTCATACTCTTGTGGCCGAACCAAAACAAATCGCCCACCTGTGCCGAGATTGACTATGCGGAAGGCACCTGGGATACCACCATGATTGGGTTCAACCTGCATCACGCCTGTAGCGGCCCAGACTTCCAGAGCCGGGACGCGCGGGCTATCGACACGACCCAGTGGCACAACTATGCCGTGGAGTGGACCCCCGCCGGGATCACCGGATACCTCGACGGGTCACTGTGGTTTGCGGACCTGAACCCGGCGCATCAGCCTACGGTCGGGATGCACCAAACGGTGCAGCTTGACTGGTTCCCCAACGGGACCCCCACCAAACCCAGCCAGATGCAGGTCGACTGGATCCGCGTCTACAAGTGAGCGTTGCGCTTACTCACCCGAGGCAATGTCACGCTGGATTGGTTGGGCCGGTTCGGCAGCCTCCGACATCCCCTCAAACGGCCCGCCCAGGGCTTTCAGCGCCGTGAGGTGTTCCATCAGGGCGAGTTCCGGGTGTCCGGGATGCGCAGCAATATGCTGGCGAAGCAACTCGCGGGCCCGGTCGTGTTCCGGGGCGGTGTCGGCGAGGACGGCTTCAATGATCCTGGCGGACTGATGTCTGATTCCGGCAGCAGAAGCGGCATGCTCCGCACCGGATCTCAGTCCATCGAGATCCTGTTCTTCGGGGCGTCCTGGAGTGGACGAGGGCTCCACCGACATGGCTATTCCTTTGATCAACGTTCCGGCTGAGCCCGGAACCGGTCTGCCGCCTTCCCCCCACCCCGGGTCGGGGACCCGGATCCGAAGACGGACCACCGAGACAAACGATACAACGACGCAGGGCGGGCAACCTTAACTTGAGCGAAGTTTTCGCCAAGATGATGCACAAGTTGCGATGCGGACCGCCGGGCTGCACCTGGATTGGTCATCTCCCCGAAAAGACCCGGAAATACTCGCCGAGTAGCCTCGCAGCAAGGAATCCGTTCGAAAGGTAGTGCATCATGCGTGTTGGACTGATCCGGGTGATGACGACGTCGGACCGACGCCTGCTCCACGCCCACGGGAAACTCCTGCAGGAGGCATTCGGATTTACCGTCACCTCCCGCTGCATTCCGGACCAGCCGTCCGGCGTTTACGACCAGGCGTCGCTGGAGTCTGCGGCACCGAAAGTAGTCCAGTTGGCGCGGGAAATGGCCGGGGACGCCGACGCCCTGATTGTCAGCTGCGCATCCGATCCTGGGCTGGCCGCCACCCGGGCGGCCGTGGATATCCCGGTCATCGGGGCGGGCTCCGCGGCCGCGGCCGCAGCACTGACCTTTGGCGGACGGATCGGCGTCCTGGGACTCGGCGCCCATGTGCCGGGCCCGATCGCGGAAGCACTGGGCGAACGCATGCTGCTCATCGACGGGGCCGGGCGCGTTGAAACGCCTGACGAGTTCCTGATGCCTGCCGGGATTTTCGACGCCCTCGCCGCAGCCCACATGCTGGTTGATGCCGGCGCCGACGTCATTGTCCAGGCCAGCACTGGCCTGAGCAGCATCGGCATGGCGGGCGTGCTCCGCCGCCAGCTCGGAGTTCCGGTCATCGACGCCGTGACGGCAGCCGGGTCCATGCTGGTCGCAGCGGTGGTTCCCCGGGAGCTTCAGGCGGTTTGAGGTCGGTTGCCGGCGGCGTGCCTCGGCCAACGACAAGTCAGCCCCGCGCCCCTTCTGGGGTGCGGGGCTGACGGGTTGCCTGAGCCGGTCTACTTGTAGACGCGGACCCAGTCCACCTGCATCTGTGAAGGCTTGGTGGCCGATCCGTCAGGGAACCAGTCCAGCTGCAGCGTCTGGTGCATGCCCACGGAGGGCAGGTGCGCGGTGTTCGTGTCGGAGAAGGTCTTCACGCCGTCGATGTAGCCGGTGATGCCGGACGGGGTCCACTCCACCGCGTAGTTGTGCCACTGCGTGGTGTCGATCGTCTTCGCCGATGTGGTCTGGAAGTTCGAACCACCGCAGGCGTAGTGCAGGAAGAACTTGATCTGGGCGGTGTTGGTGCTGCCCTCGGCGTAGTCGATCTCGGCGCAGTTGGGGGAGGTGTTGTTGTTAGGCCACAGGATCAGCACCGGGTGGTACTTCGGGTCCCGGGCGCTGGTCCGCATGCGCGTCTCCCACTTGCCGTACTTCTGTTGCGCAAACTTGGCCGACATGCCGCCGGTGGTGCCGGCCGAGTTGCCGCTGACCGTGGCCACGCCATTGGCAACCGACCACGCCTGCGGGCTCCGTACGCCCTTGCCGGCATGTCCGGACCCCTTGAAGACGCTCCACTTCGTGGAATCGGGGGCGCCGGCCTTGGTGAACTCGTCGCCCGCAACAACCGCACCCCAGCCGCGGGCAGTGGCGGCCTGCGAGCCATCGCCCGTCGCGGCGACGGCGGCTTGGGCGGCAACGGGCGCAGCGGCTTGGGAAGAAACCGGCGCGGCAGCCGGCTTCGCGGCGGGGACGACCTTCGAGGTCGACGTCGACCCCGTAGCGGCTGCGGTTTGAGCGCCAACAGTGGCGGCGGGTGCCGGGGGCGCGACGGCGGCGGCTGGTGCCGCCTCAACTCCGGGTTCCGTCGGGGCAGCTGGGGCACTGCCGGCGGGTTTGGCGGCAGCCCCGGTCGCCGCCGCCTTGGGGCTGGTGGCCGCCGACGATGTGGAGGCCGCGGCGGCGCCCGAGGCCTGGGTAGCCGTCGAAGAGGCTGCGGCTCCGGTCGTGGACGCGGCGCCGCACCCGGTCAGGGACAACGCACCCAGGGTCAGCGCGATGGCGACCTTGTTGAGCTGCTGGTTCTTGGGCTGTGCTTTTTTGAACGGTGTTTGCTTAAACAACGGACCCCTCCGGGCTTTGTGACTGGCACACACAACCGTCGCGGCCAGGGCGTCGGCGAGTGCGGGAAGCTTCATCCGGCCCCTGCCTCAAGGGCATGGGCGAGCAGACGCCGAACGGCGCAACCGGGGCCGGCATACGGGCGCTCCGGGGCCCTGCATTCGGGCCAGGCCTTCACGGCCAGTCGTTTACGTTACCGGAACGTTACCTTGGTCCGCAAGCCTCCCAGCGGTGCGCGACGGGCTGGATGGTGCATGGCACCTTCGCCCCCAAGGTCCCTCCGCTACGCACAGCTGGGCTGATATTTCGGGTTGCCCGGCCTGCCCGCCGGCTGGCCAAGCGCGTCCGAGACGAGGCGTTGGGTGACGGGGTCGTTCGGAGCCTGGCCATGGTCACTCACGTCGGTTGGGCACTTGTCCTGGATGGTGATGTTGGTGACCTGCCGGCGAGGGCCGGCAAGGAACTGACTGGGGTAGGGCGTCACCACCGCGTCGTGCGTCGTCGAAATCACGGTGTACGCGGGGCCGGGAACTGTGTCGCCAATGGAGTTGAGTTCGGTGAGGAATGGTGAACCTGCTTGCTGGTCGACGCAGGCTTGGCAAATGGAGCCTCCCACGGAGGTCGCCCGCTGAATGCTGTCCAGCGACGGCGTGATCAGACCGCGGGTGCCGTGGTTGGACGGCGCAATGCCCACGAGGTGGTTCACCTTGTTCGCGCCGCCGAGGAATCCGAGGTAGTAGCGGGGCATCATGCCGCCCTGGCTGTGTCCGACGAGATCAACCTTCCTGGCGCCCGTCGAGGCCAGCACTGTATCGACAAACGAGGCGAGTTGCCGGGCCGAGTCTGCCACAGGACCCGTGGCGTAGACGCCGTTGGTCGCACCATAATTCAGCGCGAAAACACAGTAGCCTTGGCTTTTTAGCGCTGGCGAAAGCGTCGCCCATCTCGTCGCCATGTTCGCAAATGTTCCCGGCACCAGGATCACCGGGTAGGGGTGGGCTGTCGACGGCTTGCAAGACCAGTCATTCGCACCGGGCGGCGAAACGTCGGCGGTTTGGGCCAGGGCTGCCGGCATGCCCGTCATGGATGCGCAAAGGAGTGCCAGGGTTGCGAGTGCCGCGGGCGTTCTGCGGTGGGACACGGAATACCTCTTCAACTGGACGCGTCAGCTGTGACGGTCTGTCTGATTGGCAGTGAGGTGGAGGATCCGCCCCGGCGGTGATCCGTCTCACTTCCATCGCTTCATGTTAAGAATGGCCCTCCACGGACGCTGTCACGTTGCACGTTTGTGCGGGCCTTTGGGCTGGAGGTGCGATCTGTCTGCCTAGATGGACCGCGCGGCTGCACAATTGTGCATATGTCGGGCTTAGGCGGGTCTGCCGCCCCACAGCCGGCGCACTTTCCGGGAAAGAATGGACGGGTGAGTGAGGCTGGCGAATTCATCGACCTCTCGCTGCAGCGGGAAGGCTCCTGGCACCGCGCCGACGAGCTGGCGTCACGGCTGGAACAGGAGCCGGGAGGCCGCGGACTCCGGTTCTACGGTGCCTCCGTGGGTGCCGTGCGCGGAACCGTCAGGGATGCCGGTCGCCGCTATCCCGGTCTGTCCCGCGATGAAATCACTGCGTTGAGCTCCGAACTGTGGGGCTCGCAGTTGTCGGCAGCACCGGTTTTTGAACGCCGCCTCGCGGCCGTGGTCCTGCTGCAGACCAATGTGAAGCTGCTGACCAATTCCGACCTCACCCGGCTGGAGGGTTTCATTCGGGAGGCGCGGCTGCGGGACCTTGTGGATCCGCTCGCCATCGACGTCGTCGGTCCCCTGGTGGACGGACTCGACGTCCTGGCCAGGGTGCGGGCCGACAGCGTGCTGGACCGGTGGGTGCGCGAGCCCGATGCCTGGTTGCGCCGGGCAGCGCTGCTCTCGCCGCTGCTGGCGCTGCGCGCCGGCGCGGGGGACTGGGACCGGTTCATCCGTCACGCTGCCGCGGTGCTCGGCGGGCCCTCCGGGGAGTTGACCGCCGACGTCGGTGCGGTCCGGGAAGCGGTGT
Organism: Arthrobacter sp. NPDC058130; assembly: GCF_042884475.1. Classification (NCBI taxonomy): domain Bacteria; kingdom Bacillati; phylum Actinomycetota; class Actinomycetes; order Micrococcales; family Micrococcaceae; genus Arthrobacter; species Arthrobacter sp. NPDC058130. The sequence goes on along the minus strand of NZ_JBHVTV010000002.1, from coordinate 759,211 downwards.
CCCGCGTCCGGACTGAGATGGCCACGAGGCGACCCGAGCTGCCATTCACGCCCGTAGGGTGACGATCTAAAACAGCCGGCCCGGGTGCGTCCTTTCGGGTCCTTCAGGCCCTCGCCCCGTTCAATCCTTGGGCCCGCCCGGCCCTCCGCTCCCACCTGGCCCGCCTGGCCCGACCGCGCTGCTGCCGGTATCGCCGGACCTGCCGGCGGCATTTGCGGGCAGCGAGAAACCCCTGGCGGCCCGTGACCCGGCGACGGCGCTCGCGGCTATGGTGACCAGCGCGCCCACCAGCAGGGCCGCGGCCTCGCCGGGGAGTAGGACCTGGAGCTGCGTCCCGATGCTCGCCGCCGCGGCAGGTATGCCGAGTTGGGCTGCCGACAGCACTCCGAGGGACAGCGGGAGCCCCAGTACCACCAGGGTGGTGTGCGTCAACAGGGCGCCGACGCCCAGCGCCACACCGAGGGCGATCATGTCCGGATGTCCGGCCAGGTCCTTGAGGGTCAGTGATGCGCCCAGCCAGACGAAGAACACCGGACCCAGGAAGCCGTCGCTGAGGGCGAACAGTTGCCGGGCCAGGCGCCTCGGTTCGCCGACGGCGGCCACCGCCAGGCCGAGGGAAAAGCCCGCCAACATCACGGACACGTTGCTCCACGTCGCGACCGCTGCCAGGGCGAAGAGGACCACCAGTTGGATCCGCAGCTCGAGGGCAAACTTGCGGCTTTCCGAAAGTCGGTGCAGGCGCCCGTTGATTCCCCTGCGATCAAGCCAGCGCAGTACGACAAAGATAACCACCGCGCAGCCGGTCACCGTGAGCACGCCCAGCGCCGCCCGGAGAGCGTGCGGCGGGTCCACCACGAGCGGCAGCGCCACTATGCAGGCTATGTCCGCGACGGCCACCTGCGCGGTCATGGCGATGACATGGGGTCCGCCGAGCCGCAGGGAATCGAAGATCGGGAGGACCAGCGCCGCTGAGGAAGAGGCCAGCAGCACCGCGTAGAGGGGAGCATGTCCAGTCCCGAAGAGCAGGCCGATGCCGATGCCGACCGCCACCGCTGCCGCAGCGCACGCAGCGGCGCGGCGGGAACCACTGCCGAGGGCGGAGCGGATCTGCGGATCCCGCACGGGAACATGGGTTCCGGCCACAAACATCATCAGAGCAAACCCGATATTGGCCAGCAGGCTGAACGTCGGGTCCGCCGGATCAACCAGGGCCAGGCCCGAGCGCCCGATCGCGATGCCCGCCAGCAGTTCGCCCAGTACCACCGGCAAGCGCCAGCGCACCGGCAGCGCCAGGAGGGGGCCGGCCAGTGCGACGACGGCGATCAGCGCCAGGGCAAGGAACGTCACGGCTCGCCCCTGCGGCCCTGCCCGGGGCCACTCGGGGCGGCAGGCCCGACCCGGGTGACGGCGTCCGTGGCCGTCGGGTCCTTCGTCATGGAATGAGATTAGTCCCGTTGACCGTGCAGCGGGCCGGGGTTCCCAATCAGTTTGCTGACCGCCGCTCCACCACCGCGTACGCCTTTCCGTCCAGGAAGGCCCAGTCATTGACAACCATGTATCCGAGCGAGTCCACCCGGTCATTGAGGACGTGTTCGTCGAAGCCCCTGTCGCGCGGTTCCGCATCCCAGGTGGCCACGTGGACGTCCCGGCCGTCCAGGACCAGCAGCTCGGTATTGACGTCGAAATCCTCCTTGGGCTGATTGCTCAACTGGCAGATGGCGACACACAGGCGGTTCATTTTGGGCCTCCGCTTCGAGGTGGTGCTGATGGCATCATCCTACGTTCGGATGCTGCGCCGCCCCATGGGCAGTTGGTGGGCAGCACTGTGGCCTCCGTTACCTGAATGTGACATTGGCGTGCGGTTCGCGTTACGGTGGTTAAGTGCCTGTTGTTTCCAATACGGGCGCTCCCCAGCCGATTGCCTAACTCTGCCGCGGCCCGGGGGTAACTCGCATCGACGCCGGCAGAGACGGGGAAACCACTTTTGGCCTGCTGCCACGCAGGTCTTGGGGTGAAGCCGCACAGCGCCCGCCATGACGGGCCCGGGAGTGCGGCCGGGTGACTCCCATCCGAATCCGACAGCTCACCTCGCAGGCATTGGGAGAGGCTACATCCATGTCTTCAATCAGTACTTTTGCGCGCCATACAGCCGTTCTCGCCGCCGCCTCCGGGCTGGTGCTCACGGGCTCGATGGCCGCCAACGCCGCCCCGGCACCCGTGCAGCGGGACTCCGCTCCGGCGTCGAACGTGAACGTCGCGGGACAGGTCAGCGCTCCCGTCAGCGCCGATTCCAGCGTCAAGATCAGCTTCGACCGCCCCGCGGTGGCCTCCGTCGCCGCACCGGTCATCGAACAGCCCGTTGCCGCGGCACCGGCTCCCGCAGCTGCCCCGGTTGCAGCGCCTGCAGCAGCACCCAAGGCAACCGTGCAGGTGCAGGCCGCTCCCGTTGCCGCGCCGGCTGCGGCGCCTGCCGGCGGACGCAACGCCATCATGCTCGCTGCCGCCTACAGCCAGGTGGGCATCACCCAGGACTGCACCGCCATGGTGGAAAAGGCCCTTGGCGCGGCAGGCAAGCCCGTTGGCGACATCGGTCCCCGGGCATTCCTTGGCCTCGGAACCGTTGTGGGCACCCCGCAGCCTGGCGACATGGTGGTCCAGTCCGGCCACGTGGGCATCTACGCCGGCAACGGCCAGGTGGTCAGTGGCGGCATGAACGGCAAGAACCAGACGATGGTCCACCCGCTGTCCTGGCTCACGGCGACCGGTGGCGTGACCTTCGTCCGCGCCTAGGCCGTACGGCCCACGGGGCTAGACAGTCCGGAAAGACCGGCGATCGTTTTCCTTGGGGGCAACGATCGCCGGTCTTTTCCGTGCCCGAAGTCTATGCCCGGGACTCCGGTGACCGGCCCGCGGTCCGCACGCTAGGGATTCCCGCTTCCGGCCAGCGGAAGCGTCAATTTCATGACCGTTCCCTCGGCACCCGTCGCGGCCACTTCGACGGCGCCACCCGCAGCAACGGCGATCTCCCGGACCAAAGCCAGGCCGATGCCAAAGCTCCGCTGTCCGTGTGTGCCGCCGGTGCTGGGGGTCCGCACGAAGCGGTCAAAGATCCGGGCCTGGTCCACGCCGGTGATTCCGGTTCCTGTGTCCGCGACGGTGATCACCGCGCTGTTGTGCTCGATCGAAGTCCTGATGGTCACACGGCCGCCCGGAGGAGTGTGGGCGAGGGCGTTGTCCGCCAGGGCCAGCACGGCGCGGCGCAGCGCATTTTTCTCGATCCGGGCCAATGGCCGGGCGTCGGCGGAGAAATCCATGCTCACCTCGCGCTGGTCGGCCACCAATTGGAGGCTCCCGGCGACGCCTGCGGCGGCGTCGGCCAGATCGGCAGGGGGTGCGGAGCGGTCCGGGACGTCGGCCGTCGCCGCCAGTAGCAGTTCGTTGACAATCCCGGTCAGCGTCGCAGCGTCCTCCCGGATCCGGGCCAGGTCCTGGCTTTGCCGGGAGCCGGGCACCGTGGTGCGCTGGGCGAGCTGGATCCTGGTGTCCAGGATGGTCAGCGGCGTTCGCAGTTCGTGGCTCGCGTCCTGGACGAAGCGCCGTTGCCTGGCCAGGGCATCACCGAGGGGGCGGATGGCGCTGCGCGCGCTGAGCCACCCGACAATGCCGGCCAGCAGGATTCCCGCCACGCCGGCGATGAGCATGGCTTCGAGGACATCCTTGGAATCCAGGTAGGCGTAGGCCGTCCCGGCCGCTGCCGAGCCCGGAACTTCAGGATGGGCCAACTGGTTCATCAGGTACAGCGCCGTGGCGGAGAGGAGCCCGAGGACCATGACCGCGCACGCGGCGCTGATCCGCAGCGCGACCTTGAGCGAGGCCTTGCGCAGTATCGTGTGGTCCGGATTTCCGCCGGGGACCCCGCCGCTATTCATGAGCGTCGCCAATCTGGTAACCCACGCCGTGAACTGTACGGATGACGGCCTTGGAAATCTTCCGGCGCAGGTGATGGACATAGGTATCGATCACGCCGGGCTGGTCCGAGGCGTGGAAGTACGCCGCGAGGAGCTCGTCCCGGGTGAACACCCGGTCGGGTTCCGCGGCCAGGGCTGCCAGCAGCTGGCATTCTTTCGCGGTCAGCGGCACCGTGTGCCCATAGACGGACCGGACGGAGCGCTGCGTCGGGTCCAGTTCCCAGTCCCCGATCGTCACCTGAGCCGGGGCCGGAGAGGTGAAGGTGCGCGTCAGTGCGCGCAGGCGGGCCGCCAGCTCTCCGGCGTCGAACGGTTTGGTCACGTAGTCGTTGGCCCCCGCATCCAGGCCCCGGACCTTCTGGTCGGCATCGCCCAGAGCGGTCAGGATCAGGATGGGCGTACCAATGCCTTTCGACCGCAACGCCGCGATAAGGGCGATGCCGTCCATCACGGGCAGCCCGCGGTCGATCACCATGACGTCCCAGGCGCCGGTCAGCCCGTGATGAAGACCATCACGGCCATTGGTGGCCAGCTGGACCCGGTAGTCCGGGTCGAGGAGCTCGGCGATGAGCGGCCCCAGGACAGCGTCGTCCTCGACGAGCAGCAGGGCCGGGCGGTCAGCAGTTGTCATGCCAGCTATTCTTCCGCGGCCATTTCCACAGTCCGCAGTTCGTCCTCGGTTCCTTCGGCCGTGTCGCCCGCAGTGTTGTCCGCGGTTGCGGCCGCTGCGGCGGCGGGGCGCCGGTTGTTGCGGCGACGCTTGAGGAGCTGCACGCCCCCCGGCACGACCGAGACGAGGACCATCGCCACGGCAATGACGTCGATATTCCGGGCGATGATGTCAAAGTGTCCCAACCAGGTGCCAAGCATCGTCACGGAGACGGACCATGCCACCGCGCCAACGATGTTCCAGAGAGTGAAGTACTTGTACTCATAGCGCGCGATCCCTGCGGTCAGCGGAGCAAACGTCCTGACCATGGGGACGAAGCGGGCCAGTACGACGGCGGCCCCGCCGTGGCGGCGGAAGAAGTCTTCGGTGGTGGTAAGGTGCGCTGTCTTCAGGATCCGGGCATCGTCCTTGAACCATCGCCGGCCAAATTTACGCCCGAGCATGTAACCGACCTGGTCCCCGGCGACGGCAGCAGCGGTGACGACGCCGATCAGCACCGGCAACGTCACGTGCAGCTGCTGGTGCAGCAGGCCCGCAGTGAACAGCAACGAATCCCCGGGCAGGAAGGGAAAAAGCACGCCCGATTCGATGAAGACCATGAGTGCGATGACGCCCAAGGCGGCCGGGCCCAGCCCGGCGAGCAGGCTTGCCGGGTCCAGCAGCGAGGGTGTCCCGGCTGCCGCAGCCGGAAGGAGGGCAAAAACGTCCACAGCGTGCATTCTCAATTCCTCTCAGATTCCAGCGACCGGATGGCGGAAGGGGCGCGAAGCCGGTCCGCCATCCAGGGCGTCACAACGTTCCAGAGTCCCGTGAGCAGGACCACCGCGGCGCTCGCAGCCAGGAATGAAGCTGCCACATCGGTGGGGTAGTGGACCCCGATATACAGCCGCGACCAGGCGACGAGGAGTGCCAGCGCGGCCGCACTGAACGCAGTGATCTTGGCCCAGCGGGTTCCGCGGACCAGGAAGAACAGCGCGAAACCAACGGCCACCGCACAGGACACATGGCCGCTCGGGAAACTGTCGGAGCCGGTTTCCGGAGCTAGGGGATCGAACAGCAGGGCGGGGTCGGGCCGCTGGCGGGCCACGATGATCTTGAAGAATTCACTGGCCACCCAGCCGGAAGTTGCCACGAGGCCGAACGCTACCGCCTTAATCAGGCCGCCTCGGAACAGCCAGACGTAGAGGGCCGCGCCGCCGATCAGGGCAAGGCCCACCACCGGGCCAAACACGACATTGAGGGCCATCGCCACAGCGGTCAGGGCGGGGAGATGATGGTGGCTGAGGTCCTGGTCCACCCCGATCTCGGCAGCGCTAAAGCCCGGCGTCAGCTGCGCCGCCAGGCCCAGTGCTACGACGGCGGCGGACAGCAGGACGCCCAATAGCAACCAGTGGCGGACGTGGGGGAGTGCGGGTCCAGTCATGGGATCCTCCGGCTAGGGACAACGGACGCCCGAAAAAGGGCGCCGACTCCCACTCTCCCGCCAGGCGTTTAAGAAACGCTTAAGAAAGTCCCGCTGAGGAGTTCCGCCGGGGAGTCCCGCCGCTTTGCAGCGGGCAAAACCTACGCGGCGTAGCGCAGCAGCGTTACCCCGTTGCCAAAGGTGTGCGTCTCCAGCAGCCGGACCTGGGCACTGCTGTCGGCATCCTTGAACATGGGTCTGCCCCGCCCAATCAGTACCGGATGAACATACACCCAGTATTCGTCGATCAGCCCGAGCCGCCGGAAAGTATCGGCGAGCTCCGCCCCGCCGAGGGTCATATCCCCGCCCGGCTGCGCCTTTAGCGCCAGGACTTCTTCGGCTACTACCTCCCGGACCACAGTTGTGTTCGGACCGGCCGTCATCAGTGTCCGGGAGTAGACGATCTTGGGCATGTCCCGCCAGATTTGGGCGAACTCGGCCATCAGGGGACTGATGTCGGGGTCCTGGTCCGCGGTCGGCCAGTAACCTTCCATCAGCTCGTACGAGACGCGGCCCTCCAGGAAGGCGCCCATCGGGGCAAGTTTTTCGTTCATGTGTCCGTGCAGCTCGTCGTCCACCATGTGCCAGCTGATATCGCGGTCCAGTCCTTCGAAGAATCCGTCGAGTGACACCTGCATGACCATGATGATTTTTCGCATCTTCGCTCCTCGGTTTTCTACAGGGTACGCCGTGGCTTTGCGCGGCTGACCTGCAACGGAAAATATTTTCCGGCCGGGAATCTGGCTGGCTGGCCCAGTTTTTCCCAAGAACTGGCCCTTGCACGGGGTGCCGGGACCGTGCAGAATGCAGGAACTCTATGGCCTCACCGCGGTCAGTCACCTTTCGGGGGGAAGCACGATGCCTGCGAACGATTTCGCACAAAAGCCCGGGGCAGGTCCGGATGACTGAACCGCCGCCGCGCCACTATGGGTCCGGCGGCCACCGCGCGGACGACGGATCCCAGCCCGCGTCGCGGCCCGTACCAAGGCACGAGAGGAGGATCCGGCCCCAGTATCTGACAGCGGCCGCCGTCGCGGTTGCCCTGGTGGCTGCCGGCACCGTTTATGCGACCGTCCAGACGGGTGTGCCGCCCGACGCGCCGGCCGCCGCGGCCACGCCTGCTGCCGCTGCAGCAGGGACCGCCGGCGCGTCGCCGCTGACCGCGCCCCAGGGATCTGCGCCGCCGGTTACCGACGCCGGCGGGACAACACCGGCAGCGTCTGACCTTCCCGCAACAGCTCCAACCGCTGCAGGCCCCGCCTCGCCGGCAGTGGCCGAAGCGGCCGCTGCCACGAAGCCGGCCGAAGTGCCTCCCGCCGTCGTCGCGGTCCCGGCCATCGGCCCCGAACTCGACGCCCAGATCACTGGGATCATCCAGGCCAACAGCGCGTATTCGCTGGGGGTGTCGTTGATCGATCTTTCGGACGGCGTGGTCCACGGCTACGGGGTCCAGGAAAAGTTTGTGGCCGCCAGCACGGCCAAGATCCTTGCTGCGTCTGCCTATTACCACCTGGTCGAGACAGGGCGGGCGTCCCTGAATGCCCGTCTCGGCGCCTCGACGGCAGGCGCGCAGATCCGCCAGATGGTCCAGCAGAGCAACAATGATTCATGGGCACTGATTCTGGGGGCTGTCGGCCAGCGGGGCATCTCGGACTACGCGGCCTCGATTGGGATCACCTACGACCGTACGGTGAACCTGCTGACCCCCGCAGAAATGGCCCGGACCCTCCAGCTGCTCTACACCGGAGCGCTGCTCAATCCGGCCAACACCGCCCAGCTCCTGTCCTACATGCAGAACACCAACTTCGAGACGCTGATCCCTCCGGCGGTTCCGCCGGGCGTTGGGGTTTTTCACAAGTACGGGCTGCTGTTTGGAAACCTCCACGATGCCAGTGTCCTGGTCAAGGACGGCCGGGCCTTCGCGTTCGTCGTCTACACCCGGGGCAAGAACTACTCGGACATGGGCCCCCGGACCCGGATTATCCAGGAGCTCACCCGGGCCGTGACAGCCGCGTTGTTCTGAGAGTGCCGTCAGCCTTCAGGACCCGCCACAGGATCCTCCGGTGGACCTTTCGGTCGCCTTTTCGGTGGTGCCATAGACGCCAGGGCTCACTTTGTAGCCGTGGCGGTCCTGCGCCAGCGCGCGTTCGTTGACGGCGGCCAAGGCAGCCGCATCCAGCCTCGTGGTGGAGGTGAGGTCCAGGAATTCCCGGCTGTCCCCACCGGAAGCCGTTACTTTGAAACTCCCCTCCCCGGCACGGTAGTACTTCTGCTGGTGGCCGGCAGCCGCTCCCTCAAGGGGGTTGAACTCGTCGACCTTCAGGACGTCGGCCTTCCTGCTGACCACCTGGCCGCAGTCCAGGAAATCAATCGCTGGTGCTGACCCCTCTGTATAGGGGCCAAATTCCTTGGTCGGGTTCGCCAGCATGGCAATGCCGGCCCGCGCGTTGTCGACCCCGGCGATGAACGTGCTGGGGGCACCGGCAAATTTTCCGGATTCAAACTCCTCCGGGTACTCGCCAAACAGCCAGACCGCCCCTTTCCAGGTCTGGGCGAAGAAGGCCAGTTCGGATTCTTCAAGGACACCGTCGGAGTAGTCGCGGTCCCACAGGACAACAGTGCGGACTCCGTCCACCACCTTCGCCAGGCCCGTCACGATTGACACCACGCGGTGCGTGTGAACCTCCGGCGGGCTCGTGGTGAGGTCTGTGACTTTGCCGGTGAACTCGGACCGGGTTCCCGGTTTCATGGGCAGCCAGGTGTTGTCCACGTTCGGCTCGTGTGGGAAAAAATTCGCTCTGAAGCCGGGAAGTGAACCCGGGCCGCAGTCGGTCGCGGCGGCGGCCGGGGCGGCCCCGTCCTGGACGGCGCCGGCTTCGGCGCCGCCGGCCATAACGAGTGACAGCGGCAATGCTACGAGACAACTGAGAACGGCAATGCTCTTGCGGAACATCGGACTTTCCTTTGAGGCGTTCCGGTGCGGCCCCAGGCCGCGGTCAGACGATCACCGGTCCGGCGGCTGCGCGTTCCCGCTCGCGTGTCTTCTTCGACTTGGCGAATCTGAGGTACAGCGAGGGAACGATGAACAGGTTGAGCAGGGTGGAGGTGATCAGGCCGCCCAGGATCACGACGGCCATGGGGTGTTCGATTTCATGGCCGGGGATGTTGCCCATGACAACCAGGGGCACCAGGGCCAGGCCGGTGGCCAGGGTGGTCATGAGAATCGGCGACAGCCGCTCGGCCGCCCCGCGCAGCACCAGGGCGCGGCCGAAGGTCTCGCCTTCATACGTCTCCAGGTGCTGGCAGTGGTTGATGAGCAAGATGCCGTTGCGCGCAGCGATGCCCATCACGGTGAGGAAGCCGACCAGGGACCCGAGGGACAGGACCCCGCTGGAGAAGTAGGCGGCAATGACCCCGCCCACCAGGGCTACCGGCAGCGTGAGCAGCGACAGGAAGGCCAGGCGCCAGCTCCGGAACGACGCCTGCAGCAGCAGGAGGATCAAAACCAGTGCCGCCCCGGAGTAGATCATCAGGCGGTTCGTGGCCGCCTCGCGCTCGGTGTATTCGCCCAGCAGTTGCACGCTGTAGCCGGCCGGCAGATCCAGGCTGGCCAGCCGCGACTGCAGTTCGCCGACCACCTTCCCCAGGTCCGCACCCTGGGCCAGGAAGGAACCCACCTCCACGCGGCGGGAGCCGTTCGTGCGGTCGATCTGGTTCGGCGTCGCCTGCAGGCTGACGTCGGCGACGTCGGCAAGGCGAACCCGCGCTCCGCTGGGGGTATCGATGGGCAGGTCCTGGATGGCCGTGACGCTGGAGCGGGTGGCCGGGGTGCTCCACACCTGGACGTCGTAGGCCCGGCCGTCCCGGAAGACGTCGCCGACTTCCTCACCGGCCACGAGCGTGGCGGCCGCGCGCCGGACGTCGCCCGGTTTGAGGCCGTACTTCTGCGCCGCGGCCAGATTAACCGTGACGGCGATCTGGGGGACTTCCACCTCGAGGGAGACATGCGGGTCCTGGGTGCCCTGGATCGAGTCCATCACTGTCTTGACCCGCTGCGCCTGTTCCCGGAGCACCTTGAGATCGTCTCCATAGACCCGGACCAGGATGGGCTCGCTGGCGCCGGTGATGACCTCTTCGATGCGCTCCTTCAGATAGGTCTGGACGTCACGGTGCAGCCCCGGGTAGCCTTTGACCACTTCCTCCACGGCGGCCACGGTCTCGTCGTAGTTGGCATGCCGGTCGATGCTGATCCAGTGTTCGCCGGCGTTGACACCGACGATCTCGTCCGCGGCGAACGCCTGTCCGATGTGCGTGCCGCAGTTCAGGACGCCGGGGACCTTAAGGAATTCCTCGCAGCCGCGCTGGGAGATCCTGAATTCTTCCGCGGCAGACGTTCCCGGTTCCGAGATCCAGTGCATCAGGAAGTCCCGTTCCTTGAACGTCGGGAACAGGGACGAGCCCATCAGGGGAGCCAGGACCAGGCCCACCACCGCCAGCACGCCAAAGCCTGCGTAGCCGAACCGGGGCCGGTTCATGGTCCTGGACAGGGCAGCGTGGTAGCCACGTTTGAGTACCCGGACCAGCGGCGCGTCGCGTTCTTGCAGTTTGGCGTTGCCCAGCAGGATCAGGGCCAGGGCAGGCGTCACTGTCAGCGCCACCAGCATCGAGGCAAGGACAGCCAGGGTGTAGGAGACAGCCAGCGGCCGGAAGAAGACGCCGGTCAGCCCGTCGAGGAAGAAGATCGGTACCGCGGCGACCACAATGATCAGGGTCGCGTAGACGATCGGGCTCCGCATCTCCAGGGAGGCTTTCAAGACCACCGATGCCGCGGGTTCTTCACTGCCCTGCGCGCGTCTCTGCCGGAGCCGGCGCATGATGTTTTCGACGTCGATGATCGCGTCATCCACCACGACGCCGACGGCGATGACGAGCCCCGCGAGCACCATTGTGTTGATCGCACTGGACGTGAAATAGAGCACCAGTGCGGCCGTGAGCAGGGACAACGGAATGGCGACGATGCTGATCAGGGCCGTGCGCCACTGGAAGAGGAACGCCACCAGGATCATGACCACCAGCAGGCAGCCGAGCAGCAGCGCAATGCTGAGGTTGGAGATCGCTTCCTCAACGAAGCTGGCGGGCCGGAAGATCGTGGTATCGAAGTTGATGCCGCTCAGGCCCGGCTGCAGCTCGTGGAGAGCCTCCTCCACGCCCTTGGTCACGTCCAGTGTGTTGCCCCACGGCAGTTTCTCGACGATCAGCATGAGCCCGTGCCCGTTGTTGATAACGGCATCACCGATCAGCGGCTGATGGTCCTCAATAACCTGGGCCACATCGCCCAGATGCAGCGCCACCCCGTCCTTTTCCCGGATGGTCACCTGGGCCAGATCAGCGGGTGTCTGGATCGGCTGGACGTGGCGGATCCCCATTCTCTGGGTCGGGCTGTCGATGAAGCCGCCCGTTCCGATGAACCGTCCTGGGGAGTATTGCAGCAGCCCGGCGTCGAGGGCGCCGGCGGTGACTTCCATGACCTGGTTGAGGGAGACGTTCTGGGCCTTGAGCTTGTCCGGTTCGACCTGGACCTGAAGCATCTGGAGCCGCTCGCCCCAGATGGCCACGTTGGCCACCCCGGGGACCCGCAGCAGCCGCGCCCGGATGGTCCAGTAGGACAGCATGGACATTTCGATGAGCGAATGTTCCGAGGACGTCATCCCGATCTTCATCACGCGGCTGGTCGCGGACAGCGGCTGGAGCATCACCGGCGGGGCCGCCCACGTTGGCAGCGCCGCGGTGACCGACGACATCCGTTCGGATACGAGCTGGCGGGCGTTGAGCAGGTCAGTGCCCTGATGGAAAAGCAGCACGATCGAGGACAACTGGGGCACGGACTTGGACCGGATCTCGTCCAGGCCCGGCATGCCGCTCACGGCGGCCTCGATCGGCACGCTGACGAGCTCTTCGACTTCCTGGGCGGTCAACCCGAGGCACGCGGTCTGGATTTCCACGCGTGGCGGGGCGAATTCCGGGAAGACATCAACGGACGCGGAACTCAGCTGCAGGGAGCCTAGCAGCATCACGGCGCACGCGAGGGCCACAACGACCGTCTTGAAACGGAGGCTGATCCCGATGAGCCAGCGCATGTCACTCGGCCGTATCGAATTCGGTGCCGAGAAGTTCCTCCGCACCTGTCGTGACGACCACGGTCCCTGCCCGCGGCCCGTCCGTCAGGACGGCAACGTCGCCGTTGATGCGCTCTACCGTGATGGATTGGCGGACGTAGACCCGGGGCTCGGGGTTGGCATAGACCCACGCTTTGCCCGAGCTGTCGTACAGTATGGCCCCGTAGGGGACGGTGAGCTTCCCGGTCTGGGGATCCGTGGCAATCACGGCTGTCACGATCCCGACCCGTTCGACGGCGTGCTCGGTGAGGGTGAGCCGGTGAAGGTCCGTGCCGGGGACTTCGGCGATCGCCGCCGGTTCGCCCTCGGAGGGTGCGGCCTCCGGTGCCTGGGCGCAGCCTGCGACCCCTAGAGCCATGAATACCGTGACGAACGCTGCAATGATGAGTCCCGCGGCCTTGTTGCCCCGCGGCGATGATATGGAGTTCATGACGCGTCCTGGCTTTCAGTCCGTGCAGCGGTACCCTGGCCGGTCCCTGCGCTGGGTGCTGGCTTCGGCTCGAACCGAAGCAGCAGGGCGGGCACGACAAACAGGGTGAAGAAGGTTGTTGTCAGCAGGCCGCCCCAGATGATCACGGCGAGCGGCAGGATAATTTCAGTTCCGACGACGCCGCCCAGAAGGACCAGGGGCAGCAGCGCCAGGGCCGTTATCGCGGTCGACATCAGGACGGGTCCCAGTCTCTCCTTGGTTCCGCGGACCACCAAGGCAGACCAGGGCGCCGAATCGTCGCCGGCCCGCAGGCCCTGGACCTGGCCGGTCAGCAGAAGGGTGCCGCGGACGGCGATCCCCAGGACTGCGGCGAAGGCGACCAAGGCAACCAGCGAGTTGACCCCGCCCGTGGCCTGGGCGGCCAGCACACCGCCGGACAGTGCCAGGATCAGGCCCAGGAAGAGCGGGCCGGCGAGCCGCCAGCTCCTTGTCGCCGTCTGCAGCAGCACCAGGATGCCGGCCCCGGCAACCGCCGCGAGCAGCCAGAGCCACTGGTAATTGCTTTGCTGCTGGGCGTACTGGGTCAGAACCTCCGCGTGGTAGGACATCGGGAACTGCATCTGCTGCAGGCTCGCGTCGATGTCACGCTGGATGTCGCCGAGCGGACGGCCCTGGATATCAGCCTTCACATCGATACGCCGCGAGGTGTCGTCGTGCAGGATCACCGACTCGTTGCCGACCATGCTCACCTGGGCGACGTCGCCCAGGCGGGCGTGCCCGCCGTTGGGGGTATCGATGATGAGGTTGCGGACGCTGTCAAGGCTGCTGCGGGTGGCCGCGTTCCCCTTCACGATGACAGAGAAGACCTTCTGCTGTTCGTAGAGGTTGCCGACTTCGATGCCCTGCAGCAGCGCGGCAGCCGCGCGTCGCACTTCACCGGGGACGACGCCGGCCTTCTGTGCGGCGGCGAGGTCCACCTTGACCTCGGCGATCGGCTGTTCGGCGGGCAGGTCGATGTGGGGATTGACCACTCCGGCCGTGTGCTCAAGGATCTTTTGCACCTCCGCCGCCTTTTGCCGCAGGATCGCCGGGTCCAGGCCAAAGACCCGGACGGCGAAGCCGCTGTCCGCTTCCTCCCGGATCTGGTCGATGCGTTCCTGCGGGTAGGTGGAGACTTTGCTGGTCAGGCCCGCATAACCGGCGATCACGCGTTCGACGGCGGCTGCCGTGTCGGCGTAGGAGGCGTCGGGGGCCACGGTCACCCACAGCTCGCCGGAGCTGACGTCACTGACCTGGTCCGAGGTGATTGCCCGCCCGACGTGACCTCCGACGTTGGCAACGCCAGCCACGGTACGCAGTTCCACAGCCGCCGCCTCGGTAATCCGGCTCATTTCCTGGTCCGAGGTGCCGGCTATCGCGCTCCAGTGCACCACCAGGGTCTTGTCCGCCAGCACCGGCACCACGGGACGGGTCCCGGCCAGCTGGGGTGCAAGCGCCAGTCCGGCCAGCGCGAGGACCGCCGCGGCGGCGAATACCCACCGCGTCTTTCGCGTCAGTCGCGTCACGGTCCGGCCGTAGGCGCCTTGCAGCCGTGCCAGGGAACGGCGTTCCGGCGTCTTGGAACCGCCCGGCAGGACGAACGCCAGTGCCGCCGTGACCGTGAGCGCGACAATCATCGAGACAACCAGGGCGAGCAGGTAGCTCTGGACCAGGGGGCCGAACAGTGCACCGTTCTCACCGGAAATAAAGAGCGCAGGCATGACGGCCAATGCCATGATCAGCAGCGCATAGAGGATTGGCGTGCGGACTGCCCGGAAGGCGGCCGGAATCAATGAGTCGCGCCGGTCCTGTGCCTGGGCGGCCTCCGACCCGCCTTCGCCGGTCGCGAGGCCGGCCCTGGCGGCTGCGCTGCGGGCCCGGGCGATGCCGTTCAAATCTTCCGCGACATCCCCGACGATGACGGCCAAGGCCAGCACCATGCCGGCCAGGACCATGGTGTTCATCCCAGTGCCGCGCAGATCGAGCACCAGCGCTGCCGCGGTCAGCGACACGGGAATCGTGATCAGGCTGATCAGGGCCGTGCGCCAAGAGCGGAAGAAGGCGCCAAACATGGCAACGATCAGCAGAAGGGAGATCAGCACAGCGATACCGAGCGTTCCGACCTCTTCGTCGATGAAGGAGGCCTGCCGGTAGACGCTGGTATCGACCGTGACTCCGGGCAGGCCCGGCTGGAGCTCGCGGAGAACCTCGTCAACGCCCCGGGTCACGTCCATCGTGTTGGTCTCGGGGAACTTCTCGATCACCAGCAACAACTCGGCTTCGTTGCTGAGCAGGGCGTCACCGATCAGGGGCTGGTGGTCGGTTGCCACCGTGGCCACGTCCTTGAGCAGGATGTTGCCTGCAGGTCCCTGGAGGGGAACCTGCCCCAGATCCTCCGGCGTGGTGATCGGCAGGACATGCTGGACGCCGATCCGCTGGTGGCCCGTCTCGAAGAAGCCGCCGGTACCGGGCGTGGAGGCTTCCAAGAAGCTCAAGGGCGAAACCCAGACGGAATTGCCTGTCGTCTTGATGACTTCGTCAAGCGTCACGCCCTTGGCCTCGAGCTGCGCCGGGTCCACCAGGACTTGAAGCTGCTGGTCGCGAAGGCCCCAGATCGCCACATTCGCGACGCCGGGAACGGCAAGGAGTCCGGGTTTCATGGTCCAGCGGGCCAGGACGGACATGTCGATGGCCGACATGCTCTTGGACGTCAGCCGGACCATCATGACCCGGCTTGTCGAGGACAGCGGCTGCATGAGCACTGGAGCCGCCGAAACGTTGGGCAGTGCACGCGCTTGCGTCAGCCGTTCAGAGACGAGCTGGCGTGCGCGCAAGATGTCTGTCCCCGGCTTGAAAACCATCTGGATCGACGAAAGGCCGGGCACGGACTTGGACCGGATCGCCTCAACCCAGGCCACCCCGTTCAGCAGGTCGGCTTCCATGGGGGAGGTGATGAGTTGCTCAACCTCGGCGGCCGAGAGTCCCAGGGCTTCAGTCTGGATCTCCACCTGCGGCGGGGCGAATTCCGGGAAGGCGTCCACGGACATGTTCGGCAGGTTGGTGAGCCCGAGGGCTAGGATTCCTGCCGCAGCGGCCAGCACGAGGAGCCGGAACTGCAGAGTCCAGCGTACGATGGCAGCCATCATGGCCGGTGCCCCGCATGTTCCACCGTGTTGCACGGGCTGGCGGAGTTAAAATCGCGGCGGCGGCGTCGCCGGTGGCCTGGGCCCACGGGCCCGGCAATTGGGGGGAGCGGGCGGCGGATTGCAGCCGCGGAACCGATCTCCGTGAAATGGGTGTTGACTGCTTTTGCTGCTTGGCAAAATGCCCGGTTGGTATTCACGGCGCGGCTCCTCAATCCAATGCCATAGCGCCCCCCAGCCGTCAAGAGTCATAATGATCTTCGGGCAAGCAGGCGTCAATAGGGATACAGGTGATCGCCATGAAAGCAGTCGCAGGGGACCGGATCATCATTCGGGGGACCACGGTCGAGTCCACGGACCGACACGGCCTGATCCTTGAAGTGAGGGGGTCCGATGGTGCGCCGCCGTACCTTGTCAGGTTCGACGACGGCCACGAGACCATCATGTTCCCCGGTGGTGATTTCGTCGTCGAGCGGGCCGCGAGCGGGCCCTAGAAACTCGAGGAACTCCCGGACCCGGAGAAGCTGCCGCCGCTGGACCCATACCCGGTGGTGGTGCCTCCGCCGCGCGCGGAGCTGACGCTGCTGACGCCGGTGTGGAAGCCGGTGTTGAAGCTCGGGACCGAGAAGAAGTAGTAGGACGGGTACACCGTTCCGAGGATGCTCGGCTCGTAGGCGCGGCCGTATCTGGCCTTGCTTCCGGCCTGCGCGCTGTCCATTTCCTGGCGCATCAGTCCGGCTTCCCTGTCATTGCGGGCAATGGCGTCGATCAGGGTGTCGGCGTGATTCTTCAGGAGCTCAGATAGGTGGGTCCGGGCGTCACGCAGCCGGTCCAGCGCCGTCTCGGGTGTGATTGAACCGTCCGCCAGTTCCGCGGACCAGCGCTCGAGTTCGCACCGGCTTTCGTCGCGGAAGGCCCTCAGTGCGGCGGCGGTCGCCGAAGTTCCCTCGGCCCGGCGCTGACTGAGCACCTCTTCCAGGCCGTCGAGGTCCTTGCGGAATGGTGCGAGCTGGCGGTCCCAGGCTGCAGGCCAGGATGAGCCCCGGTTGAGCAGGGCATTGGTATCGGCGATCACGTCGTCCAGCGCGTCGAGTTCGGCCGCGGCGTCGGCGTAGCTGCGGACCAGTTTGAGGTTCTGCCTGCGGCTAAGGTCCCGGCTGCTGAGGGCATGGACCTGGTTGGAAAGTTCGGTGGCTGTGTTGTAGCGGTTCACAAACGTGCGGTGTTTCTCCAGGACCGTGCCCCCGTACCGGGACGACTCGGGGATGGTACTGGCGTTCAGTTCGGTGACCTGCAGGTCCATGCTGACGTTGGCATAGCTGGCGTCGCCCCGGGCGAGTTCCGTCCGGCTGGACACGCGGGTCCGCCATCGCACGATCAGCCACGCTGCGGCACCGCAGACGGCGGCGACCACGGCCGCCCACGCTGTGACGAGGAAAGCCGTGGAACGGTACCACGGCTGGTTGATCAGCTCGGCGCCGCGGCGTATCCCGGCAATGGTGCCGTCGGTCCATTGCGCGTCGCGGAGCAGTTCCTTGGAGGCATTCTGGATGTCCTCGCGCTGTTCGGGCGAGACTTTGCGGTCCTCACCCATGTACGTCCCCACATGCCGGCCCACCGGATCGAGGGCGAAGATGAACAGTCCGTCCGCCCATTTCTGCCCGTCGGCGCTGATCCATTCGGGGTGTTCGGTGCGGGCGAACCGCAGCACTTCCTCGTTCAGGTTGTCCGCGGCCGTGCCGTTGTACGTGTAGATCGCGACTTTGGTGGGCTCGTAAAAGTCGGTGGACTGCACTGCCGGCAGCAGCGTCCTTTGGTCCAAAACCCCGGCACGGTCTTCAACCACGACGGCGGCCGGCGTCACGGCGAATGCCGCGGGAGTTCCGCCGAGAAGGCCGGCCATCAGCACAACCACAGTGGCGAGTGCCTTGCGCATGATTCCCATTTTCCGAGCGTAGTGGCTGGCTCCGGCTGAGTCGACGCAGGCGCCTCGGATGCGGCAGTTCCCGGTGCGGGTCGCCGTCCTGCAAGGCTGCCGGGCGGCGGCCAATCGACTCTGGTCAGGGGAATGCGGCAGCGCTACTCTATTCCGTGCCGGCTTCCCCGGCCGGCCACACTTATGGAGAAATCAGGGATGCCCCATGGCTGGCAAATATGAGGTCTACAAGGACAAATCCGGCGGATTCCGGTTCCGGCTCAAGGCCGCCAACGGCGAGGTGATCGCCTCATCGCAGAGCTATAAAACCAAGGCAAGCGCCATGGGCGGCGTTGAGTCCGTCAAAAAGAACGCCGCCTCCGCGGTAGTCGACCTGACGGAGGCGGCGGCCGAGACGGGATAAATCCGCAGGTCAGGTGTCGAATTTGGCCGGTCACCGCCTAGGATTACGGCATGTCTACCTACGAAGTTACCCGCAGCGCAGTCATTCCCGCACCGGCCGAGGACATCTTTCCGCTGGTCAACAGCTTCCACGAATGGACCAAGTGGTCGCCGTGGGAGTCAGTTGACCCTGCCATGGAGCGGAGCTACTCCGGCAGCGAATCCGGCGTCGGGGCCAAGTATGCCTGGAGCGGTAACCGCAAGGCCGGTGCCGGCACCATGGAAATCGTCGAATCCGCCGAGCCGCGCGAGATCAAGATCCGCCTGGAATTCACCAAGCCGTTCAAAGCAGTCAACCCCACCTCGTTCACGTTCGCGCCGTCAGCCAACGGAACGCAGGTCACCTGGACCATGACCGGGGAGAACAAGGGCATCGGAAAGGTCTTCGCCCTGTTCATGAACATGGACAAGATGGTCGGGACCGACTTCGAAAAGGGCCTGGCCTCGCTGGCCGGCGCCGTCGCACAGCGGAAGGCCTGAGCGGTACGCGCTCCGGACCGCGCGGCCCGTTCCCAGCGACTGTGGAGGGTCCTTGCGGGTTTTTTTGATGGCCGTGTGAAAGAGTGCAAGCATTGAGCCGCCAATGCCACGCTGATCGGTCAATCAGAAAGCCGGAATCCATGTGCCGGAGCGCCACGAAAACCCGCCGTCGAATCGCTGTGCGGCTGCTGGTTGCAGCAGTCCTGGTGGCGTCGGCCGCGGCCTGCCAGCCCGCTCCGCCGGGCGGCGGTCCGGCTCCCACCGCCGGAGGCACGGCCACGGCGCGGGCCGGGTCGACGCCGGGGCACGTGTTCGTGATCAATCTTGAAAACAAGGGCTACAACGAAGTGTGGGGTGCCGGTTCTAAGGCCCCTTACCTGTCGGAGACCCTTCGCGGCCAGGGCGTCCTGCTGTCCGACTACTACGGGATCGCCCACAACTCGAACCCAAACTACCTGGCCCAGATTTCCGGGCAGGCCTCAAACGCGATGACCCGCGACGACTGCCCCACATACGCGGCGTTCCAGATGACGGGGATGGCCTCACTGGGCCAGGCGGAGGGCACCGGCTGTGTCTATCCGGCGTCGGTCCCCACAGTGGCCGGGCAGCTCAGCGCCGCCGGAAAGACCTGGAAGGGCTACATGGAAGACATGGGGACGCCGTGCCGCCATCCCAAGCTTGGCGGCAGGGACACCAGCCAGGGCGCCAAGGTGGGCGACCAATACGCGACGCGGCACAATCCGTTCGTGTACTTCCAGGCCATCACTTCGTCACCGGAATGCCAGAGCAATGTGGTGGACCTGGGTGAACTGCGGACCGACCTCCAGTCCGCGGACACCACACCGAACCTGTCCTACATTTCGCCCAATCTTTGCAACGACGGCCACGACAGCCCCTGCGTCGACGGCAGTGAGGGCGGACTGGCCGCGGCCGACAACTGGCTGAGCCAGCAGGTCCCGGCGATCTTGAATTCCCCGGCCTTCCAGCAGGACGGGATGCTGGTCATCACCTTCGATGAATCCGAGGGCAAGACCGTTGGGCCGTCGGGACTGCTGCCCGGCGGCACGGCCGGCGGCAAGATTGGTGCGCTGGTGCTCTCGCCGTTCACCCACGGCGGCACGACTTCGGACCGGGCCTACAACCACTTCAGCCTCCTTGCCAGCATCGAAGACGCGTTCTCCCTGCCGCGCCTGGGCTACGCCGGGGCGCCGGGCCTGAACAGCTTCGGAGCGGATGTTTTCAACGCCGGCTCCTACTGAGCCCCCGCTACAAGGCCTGCGGCTCCGAACCGTTTCCGGATGCTTCCTGGCCGTATTCGGCAGTGATCAGGATGGGAAGGTGGTCCGAGGCGCCACGCGGCAACGTCTCGACGCTTTCGATCTCCAGCCCCTGGGAGGTGGCGAAGTCGAAGTGGCCCTTGAAGACCTTGTACCGGGTGTAGGTCCGGCGGTCACTCATGGTGAGGTCGTAGCCGGCGTCCTTCATCTGCGCCGTCAGGGACTTGGTGAAGAAGGGGTAGTTGAAGTCGCCCACCATCAGCGACATCAGGCCGCCACCCATGCTGAGCAGCTCGGCATGCGCGGCGTGGATCTGGTTGCGCCGCAGGGAGTTAGATGCCGTCAGGGGCGCCGCGTGGAAGGAGGCGATAACGAGTTCGTGGTCCGTCTCATTGTCGGTCACGCGGGTGCCGATGAGCCGTTCGTGTGCGGGGGCCAGGACGCGGTCGTGGAGGGACTTCTTCAAGGCGAACGTCTGGGTGTCGTAGGCGGTGAAGCGGTCCTTGCGGTAGTAGATGGCCAGGCCCAGCCGGTTTCCCCGGGTGGCGTCGGCCAGGTGGAGGTCGCCGATGGTGTCCGGCAGGTCCTCGGTATCGCACTCCTGGAGGCACAAAGCGTCAATCTCGAAATCGCCGGCCAGATCGACCAGCTCACCGCTGGCCGCGTGCTTGCGGAGGTTGTAGCTGATGACTCGAATCAGGGGAGCACCTCTTCGGATGATAGTTGCGTAAGCTCTGACCGAGTCTACCCAGTCCGGCTGTCCGAACACTGACTATTGACCCGGAAGTGTTTGCGGCTGCCACGCGTCCTGGCCGTGAAAGGCCGCCGGCCCGAAGGGATAGTGTGTTCTGGAATCATCAGCCATGCGAAAGGGCGGACGTTGACTGTTGTACTACCGGAACTTGCCGACGGCGATTTCTACTATGAAGTGCTCGGCGGCGGACGGTTCCGCTCCACGGTGCACGCCCAGGGCGCCTGGAACGAACACGAGCAGCACATGGCCCCCGCGTCCGGGCTCATGGCCGACTGCCTGGCCAGACATGAGCCCCGCGAGGACATGCGCATGGCGCGGCTCAGCTATGAAATCCTCGGACTGATCCCCGGCGGCGAGTTCGAGATCGTGACCTCTACGCTCCGCCCCGGCCGGACCATCGAACTGGTCCAGGCCGACCTCGTCGCCGCCGGCCGCACGGCCATCCGCGCCACGGCGTGGCGGATGATTACCTCGGACACCGCCGCCATCGCGGCTTTTGAGGATCCGCGGATCCCGGCGCCGGAGGACTGCGAACCGTACGACGCCGCCCGTGTCTGGCCCGGCGGCTATATCGCTTCACTGAAGATGCGGATCGCCGAGGGCCACCGGGCGGGGTCGGGAACGGTGTGGCTGCACACCGACCATCCGCTGACGGACCGGGCAGACAGCGGAGACGTCGCCCGGCTGGTCGGCCTGGTGGACACGGCCAACGGCATTGCCGCCCGTGTCCCGCCGGGCAAGGGCAGCTACGCCTTCCCCAACCTGGACCTGCAGATCCACATGTACCGGCAGCCGGAGGGCGAATGGCTGGGGCTGGACAACGAAGTATCCTTCGGCACCGACGGGATCGGGTTGACGTCCACGGTGCTCCATGACCTCACGGGCCCGTTCGGCCGCGCGGAACAAATCCTGACGCTGCGAAAATCCTAGTTCGTGCGGATGGCCCTAGTTCGTGTGGAAGACGAGCCAGCCGGCCAGCGTGGCCAGCGCCGTCAGCGCGGCGCCCCAGAGGATGTCGACAACTATCAGCGGCCAGGGCCAAATCTTGAGGGTGGCGGCGTTCGTGAGGTCGTAGGTGGCATAGGCGAACACGCCCAGGGCGGCACCGTAGCCCGCGGCGCTCAGCCAGCTGCCGCCGTCGAGCGTTGGCGTCAGGGCAAAGAACACGATCCCGGCAATG
Organism: Arthrobacter sp. NPDC058130; assembly: GCF_042884475.1. Classification (NCBI taxonomy): domain Bacteria; kingdom Bacillati; phylum Actinomycetota; class Actinomycetes; order Micrococcales; family Micrococcaceae; genus Arthrobacter; species Arthrobacter sp. NPDC058130. The sequence continues at coordinate 737,255 of NZ_JBHVTV010000002.1, read as the reverse complement.
TAGATCACGTAGAACACCACCGCGTACCCTAGATTGGGCCTGCTGGCCATCAGGTCACCGATCTGGCGGCGGTAGAACGGGCTCATCGCCTTGAGCCAGATGGCGTCGATGACGGCGAACGCGGCGGCTACGACGAGGAATTCCAGAATGACCATAAGGGAGCATAACAACATGCCGCAGGCGCCAGCCGAGGCCCGGACACTGACGGTGGTGCGGCAGCCGGAATCGCTTGGTGCCGCTGCCGACCTCGACTTCGCGCTCGGGCTCCTCCAGAAGGTCAAGACCGGTTCCTTGGGCCCCACCCTGCGTCTGTACCGGCCGGTGCCCACAGTCGCTTTCGGGCAGCGCGACACGCACCTGCCCGGCTTCAACGCTGCCGCCCAGGCCTGCAGGGAACTGGGCTTCGAGCCGCTCGTCCGGAAGGCAGGCGGCCGGGCGGCGGCGTACCACGAGCGAACGCTCGTCATCGATCACCTGGAGCCTGATGCGGACGCGATCGCGGGGGCCAAGGGGCGGTTTTCGCGCTTTGGCGAACTCCTCGCCGGGGCACTGCGCGACGCCGGCGTGGAGGCCGGCGTCGGTGAGATCCCGGGGGAATACTGCCCCGGCGAGTTCAGCGTCCACGGCAGCGACCCGCAGTTCCCCGAGCGGCGGATAAAACTCGTCGGGACCGCACAGCGGGTGGTTGCCGGCGGCTGGCTTTTCAGCTCCGTGATCGTGGTGGCGGACTCCGCCCCGATCCGCGCTGTCCTGGAGGCCAGTTACGCCGCCCTTGGCCTGGAATGGGACGCGGCGACGGCGGGCGCGGCCGATGACCTCGTGCCAGGCCTCGACGTCGATGCCGTTGAGGCCGCGGTGATCGCCGCGTACGGGCGCTACGCCCCGCTCAGCTACGCGGAGTTCCCGAGCCTGCTCTAGGGCTGGGCGCATCCGGGACTAATCCAGCGGCCGGCGCCGTTATGGTGAACAACTCAGTTATGCAGTCGGGGCCGGAAGCGGTTCTGCACTCAACGCCCTGTGGGCGCCGACGGAATGAGGCCACGTGACAACAACGCCTGCCGAGGGAGTTGGCTTCCGCTCCAAACGCGGACCTGTCCTCATCGCCCTGATGCTTTCGACGGGCCTGGTGGCGATCGACGCGACGATTGTGGCGACAGCGGTGCCTTCGATCGTGCATGACATTGGCGGGTTCACGTCCTTCCCGTGGCTTTTCTCCGCCTATCTGCTGGCCCAGGCAGTCTCGGTACCCGTCTACGCGAAGCTCTCCGACACCATCGGCCGCAAGCCGATCATGCTGATCGGCATTGGCCTGTTCCTGCTCGGCTCGGTCCTGTGCGGCGTGGCGTGGAGCATGCCGGTGCTTATCGCTTTCCGCGTGGTGCAGGGCCTGGGCGCGGGAGCCGTCCAGCCCATGGCCATCACCATCGCCGGCGACATCTACACGCTGGCCGAGCGGGCAAAAGTGCAGGGCTACCTGGCGAGTGTGTGGGCGGTCTCCTCAGTAGTCGGCCCGACGCTCGGTGGAGTGTTTGCCGCACTCGGGATCTGGCGTGGCATCTTCCTCGTCAACATCCCGCTGTGCCTGGTGGCAGGGTGGATGCTTACCCGGTCGTTCCACGAGAACATCGAGCGCGTCAAGCACCGGGTGGACTATCTGGGGGCGGGGCTGCTCACCACCTCACTGACCCTGCTCATCCTCGGCGCCCTCGAAGGCGGCCAGGCCTGGGCCTGGAACTCCGCCGTCAGCTACGCGGTGTTCGCCGGCGGCGCCGTACTGTTCGCCGCGTTCATCCTCGCCGAGCGGCGGGCGGCGGAACCGGTCCTGCCGCCGTGGGTTGTGTCCCGGCGGCTGCTGGCGACGACGGCGATGATCTCCTTCGGCGTGGGAGCGGTCATGCTGGGCCTTACCTCCTACGTTCCCACCTTCCTCGAAGGAGCCCTCTCAACCTCCCCGATCCTGGCCGGGCTCGCCCTGGCGGCGCTGACCATCGGCTGGCCGATCAGTGCCTCCCAATCGGGTCGCCTATATCTTAGGATCGGATTCCGGAACACTGCCCTGATCGGCGTCACGATCACCGTCATTGGCACCGCGGTCCTTGCCCTTACCGCCACCTCACCCAACATCGCGGTGGTCGCGGGGAGTTGTTTCATCGTCGGGCTGGGACTCGGGCTCGTCGCGACCCCCACCCTCATTGCCGCACAGTCGAGCGTCGAATGGAATGAGCGCGGCGTGGTCACCGGTACCAACCTGTTCGCGCGGTCGATCGGCAGCGCCATCGGCGTCGCCGTTTTCGGGGCGATAGCAAACGCGGTCTACGCCGGCACCCCGCACGGCGACACGGATCCCCGCACCATCGTGGCGGCCTCCGCGGCCGTGTTCCTGGCCGTCCTGGTCTGCGCCGTGTTCACGGTCGTCGCCGTGATCGGAATGCCCGCCACCAAGGCCGTCAAACAGGCCTACGCCGCCGCGCGACCGTAACCCAGAAGTCCTGCTGAAGGGCAGGCCCAGCCCGTCCCCGGTCCCTCCCGTCTCTTACCACCTCCGGTCGAGGCCACCCAGCTTGCGGTATTTTTCGAGCCGCCGGGGGAGCAGCTCGTTGAGTCCGGTGCGGGAGAGGGTGGCGAGTTCGTATTCGATGGCCCGGCTGAGCCGCCGGCAGAAGGCTTGCCCCTCGAGCGCGGCATCGGGGCGTTCGTCCACGATGTGCTCCACGAGGCCGCTGGCGTGCAGGGCAGCGACGTTGACGCCCTGGGCCTCGGACATGGCCGGGGCGAAGTCCGTGCTCCGGTGGACGATCGCGCTGGCGCCTTCGGGCGGCAGCGGAGACAGCCAGGCGTGCTGGGCGGCGATGGTGCGGTCCGCGGGCAGCAGGGCCAGTGCCCCGCCGCCGGCGCCCTGGCCGAGCAGCACGGACACAGTCGGTGCGTTGAGTCCGATGAGGTCATGCAGGGAGCGCGCGATCTCCCCGGCCAGGCCGCCTTCCTCGGCCTCCTGGGACAGGGCCGCGCCGGCGGTGTCGATGATCGTGACCAGCGGCAGCCCGAGTTCCCCGGCCAGGCGCATCCCGCGCCGGGCCTCCCGGAGGGACGCCGGCCCCATCGCCGACTGTCCCATGCCCGTCGGCCGCGTCGGCCTGGGCCGGGTGTGGCCGATGACCACGCAGGATTCCTGGCCGAAACGGGCCAGGGCCAGCTGGAGGCCGGGGTCCTTTTCGCCTTGGCCGGTGCCGTTGAGCGGGAGCACGTCCCGGGCCCCGTGTGCCAGCAGCTGGCGCACATCGGGGCGGCGGGGACTGCGGGAAATGCCGATCGATTCCCAGGCGCCGGCCCCGGACGGCTTCACGGACAGCGTCGCCGGAGCGGCGACCGGCGGGTGGGGGCCGGTGACCAGGATGCCCAGGGCGCGGTCGACGACGTCGGACAGCTGCACGGGCGGGACCACCGCGTCGATCAGGCCCTTGTCGAAGAGGTTCTCTGCCGTCTGGACGTTCTCCGGAAACGGCATGCCGTGGAGGGCCTCGTAGACCCGGGGTCCGAGGAAGCCGAGCAGGGCCCCGGGCTCGGCGGCGGTGATGTGGCCGAGGGATCCCCACGAGGCCATGACGCCTCCCGTGGTGGGATGCCGCAGGTAGACCAGGTAGGGCAGCCCGGCCTTCCGGTGCGTCCGGACCGCGGCGCTGATCTTGACCATGGAGAGGAACGCGATGGTTCCCTCCTGCATGCGGGTGCCGCCCGAGGCGGGTCCGGCGAGGAGGGGCAGGCCTTCGCGGGTGGCCCGTTCGACGGCGTGCACGATGCGTTCGGCCGCGGCCTGGCCGATGGAGCCGGCGAGGAACCGGAATTCGCTGATGATGACGGCCAGCCGGCGGCCCCGGATGAGGCCTTCGCCGGTGAGGACGGATTCGTCCACGCCGGTCTTTTCCCGGGCGGCGGCCAGCTCCTGCCGGTACTCCGGGTCCGGGCCAGGGTCTGTGACGGGGGCGTCCCAGCTCCGGTAGGACCCGGGGTCGAGGACGGCGGCGATGAGTTCGGTGGCATCCAGGTGCCGGACCTTTTGCTCCGTCAGCATGCCGCGCGACCTTCTTTGTCCAGGCCGGATTCCGGGCCGGCGCCGTTGGCGGCTGTCAGGCCAAGCCACGTCCGGATCTTCTGACCGTGCTGGTCCAGCAGCGGCGGGGCGGTGTGCGCGGTGAGCGTCGTTTCGGCGGTCCCGGCGGGGCCGAAGAACCGCAGCGGGGGACCGGGCAGGCTCACGCTGCCGAGGATTTTGTGCTCGACGTCGATCACCAGGCCCTGCGAGCGGACCTGGTCCCATGCGTAGACCTCGTCCAGGGTTCTGACCTTGCCGGCGGGGATGCCGGCGTCGTTGAGTTTGCGCAGCAGCGGCCCGGCCTCGAAATCGGAGAACACCCGCTCTACTTCCTCGATGACTTTCTCTCGGTTCCGCACCCGGTCCGCATTGGTGGCGAACTCCGGCCGCTCGGCGTCGACCCCGAACGTGGCGGCAAACATGCGCCAGAGTTTTTCGCTGCCGACGCTGATCTGGACCCGGCCCTGCCGGCAGTGGAACAAACCGTAGGGGGCAATCGAGGGGTGGTGGTTGCCCTGGGCCTTCGGAACCTCCCCGGCAACAGTGGCCCTGGTGCCCTGGAAGGCGTGGACCCCGATCAGCGCCGCCAGCAGGGACGTGCGGACGATCTGGCCGTGGCCGGTGCGCCCACGCTGCAGCAGCGCGGCCAGGGTGCCGAACGCCCCGTACATGCCGGAGAGGAGGTCGGCGATGGGGACCCCGACCCGCTGCGGGTCGTCCGGCCCGGACCCGGTCAGGGACATCAGGCCGGCCTCGCCCTGCAGGATCTGGTCGTAGCCGCTGCGCCAGGATTCTGGCCCGTCGTGTCCGAATCCCGTGATGGAAAGGACCACCAGCGCCGGATTCAGTTCGTGCATCTGCGCGGCGGAGAATCCGAGACGGTCCAGGACGCCGGGACGGAAGTTCTCGATGACCACATCGGCGCGTACCAGCAGTTCCCGCAGAACGACCCGCCCGTCGTCGCTCTTCAAATCCAGCGCAATGGATTCCTTGTTGCGGTTGCAGGACAGGAAGTATGTGGCCTGCGGATCATCCTCTGGGCCCACGAACGGCGGGCCCCAGCCGCGGGTGTCGTCTCCGGTGCCGGGGTTCTCCACCTTGATCACCCGCGCGCCGAGGTCGGCCAGCATCATCGCGGCATGCGGGCCTGCCAGGGCACGGCTCAGGTCCACCACGAGGTAGCCGGTCAGGGGGCCTTCGACGTCGGGCGTGGGTTCTGTACTCATGGGGCTGTTCCTTCTCTGGTTGGTCTTTGCAGGTACGCGCGGTGTGGCCGCGGGTGTGCTTGCGCGGTTGGTTGGTGTGCCGGTCACATCCAGCGGTCACATCCAGCCCGGCACCACCATGACCAGCCAGGCGACGGCCGGTCCGACGGCGACCACAATGCCGCTGTACGCCAGGATCTGCTTGTAGAACCGGTCCTTGTCCACGTCCTCCGGCGCGTTGGCCAGGACCAGGGCGCCGTTGGTGGAGAACGGCGAGACATCCACGATCGTGGAGGCCACGGCCAGGGCGGCGATCACGCCGACGGCGCCGATCTCGCCGGTGGCCAGGAACGGCACCGCGAGCGGGATGAGGGCCGCGAGGATGGCGGTGGAGGAGGCGAAGGCCGAGACGACGGCGCCGATGTAGCAGATCAGCAGGGCGGCGAGCAGGGGCATGCCGAGGTCCGCGACCCCGCTGGACACGAACGCGATGGTGCCGGCTTCTTCGAGGACGCCCACGAAGGTGAGCATGCCGCAGATGAGCAGGACGGTGGACCAGCTGATCTTGTTGACGGCGCCCTTTTGCGCCGCCGGGGACACGAGGGCAAGGACGATTGCGATGGTGATCGATACGAAGCCGACATCCACCTTGAAGCCGAGCGAGATGACGGCGAGGGCGATCAGGCCAAGGATGGTGATGAGCTGCGGCACGGAGGCGCGGCGCGTGCCGGCCGCGGGCGTCCCGCCCGGAGTGCCTGCAGCCGAGATGCCGGTGGCCGGGATCCCGGCCGAGACGCCGGCGGCCGAGATGTCGGATCCGGAGCCCTGCAGGGTTACTCCTGCCGCGCGGGCCCCCACGCTGACGGACATCCGCTGTTCGGCGGCCTGTTCCACCAGCCGCCCGCCCGGGGTAGACAGCAGCTTGCTGCCGCCGAGGACGATGAACAGCACCAGCGCGATGGCCAGGTTGAAGAGGAAACTGGCCAGGAAGATCGCCATGGGGCTGGCTTGCAGCTCCGTCTTGGCAATGATGCCGTTGACGGTGACGCCATAGACGGCGATGGGGGAGAAGCCGCCGGCCTGCGCGCCGTGGACCACCATCATGCCCATCATGAGCGGGTTGATCTTGTACCGTGCGGCGAAGCTCAGGGCGATCGGCGCGATGATCGCGACGGCGGCCGGGGAGAGCGCGCCGACGGCGGTAATCACCGCGGTGATGGCGAACATGACCCACGGAATGAGGGCCACCTTGCTGCCGACCAGGCGCACGGCGCCCCGGACCAGCAGGTTGATGGTGCCGTTGTTCTGCGCGATGGCGAACAGGTAGGTCACCCCGACGATGGTCAGGAACAGGCCGCCGGGGAAGTTGGCCAGGATGTCGTTGGTGGACATCCCCAGCACCACCGAGCCCAGCAGAAACGCGCCGACAAAGGCCAGCGCGCCCATGTTGAGCGGCAGCACAGTGGCCAGAAGGAACATCACCGCCAGGATGATGATGGACAGGACGGGAGCGGACATCGTTGTTCCTCCGGATCAAAGTGGGTGTCAAGCTGGCTTAGTGGCCTAGCCTCCTAGACACTAGGTGTCTTTGTCAATAGTTCTCCGGTAGTCTTAGGGGTCAGGACAGGCTGGAAGGACGTGCATGGCAAAGCAGGCGGCAACGCATCAGATTTCCCGCGTTTCGCGGCCCCGGCTCTATGAGCAGCTGGTGGAGCAGATCATGGACTTCATCGAGTCCGCGCAGCTGGGTCCCGGCGACACGCTGCCGGCGGAGCGGGAGCTTGCTGAGCGGCTGGGGGTCTCGCGGGCAACGCTGGCGCAGGCCCTGGTGGCCCTGGAAGTGCTCGGCGTGATCGACGTCCAGCACGGCACCGGAGCGGTGCTGGTCTACCGGCCCAACGTTCCCTCCGTGATCAAGGGCCTCCGCGAGCACCGCAGCCGGTTGCCCGAGATCGTTGAGGCGCGGAGCACGCTTGAGGTCAAGCTTGCCGAGCTGGCCGCGGCCCGGCGCACAGAGCAGGACATGAATGCCATCGATCGCGCGCTTGACGGGATGGCGGCCGAGGTTGCCTCGGGCGACCGGGGTGCGCGCGGCGATGAGCTGTTCCACCAGGCCGTCACAGCCGCGGCCCACTCGGCGGTCCTGGCACAGCTGATGACATTCATTGCCGGAATGGTCCTGGAAACGCGGCTCGAATCCCTCGGACAGCCCGGCCGGCCGGAGCAGTCGCTGGCCTCCCACCGCAAGATCGCAGACGCGATCCGGGCCCGGGATTCGGCGGCGGCCGCGGCGGCGATGCTGGAACACATCGATCTTGTCTCCGATGTTGCCCTGCTGAAAAACAACTGAGCCGGGTATGAACGTGGATCTTTCCTTCGAGCCGCCGTGTGGCCCGATCACCGGATGGCGCGACGGCGCCGTCGTGCGTGCCACCGGCATTCCCTATGCCACCGCGGAGCGGTTTGAGCCGCCTGCACCGGCGCCCGACTGGTCCGAGGTGCTCGCGGCGACCTCCCTGTCTCCGGCGTGCCCGCAGGCCCCGGTGCCCTTCCTGGACGACGTGCTCGGCACCCGCTACGGCGAACTCCCCGGCGACGAGCACTGCCAACGCCTCTCCGTCACCCTGCCTGCCGACCTCGACGGCGGTGAGCGGCTGCCGGTGATGGTGTGGCTGCACGGCGGGTCCTACACCTCAGGCTCCGGGGACCTGGCGATTTTCGACCCGGCGGCACTGGTTGCCGAAACCCGCGTCATTGTGGTCTCGGTGACCTACCGGCTGGGCCTGTTCGGATATTTGTCCACCAGCACCGGGCGGCCCGCCAACCTGGGTCTGCTGGACCAGCTCGAGGCGTTCCGCTGGGTGCAGCGCAACATTGGATCGTTCGGCGGCGATCCGGGCAGGGTCACCGCGTTCGGGCAATCCGCCGGGGGCGACGCCGTCGCGCACCTCATGGCAACGCCGGACGCAGCGTCGCTCTTCCAGCGGGCCATCATTCAGAGTGCCCCGTTGGGCATCACCCGGGGGCGGGAAAAAATGAACGCCGTCATGGGCGCCGCCGCGGAAGCGGTCACCGAGGCCACCCCGGCGATGGACGTGGTGGCCCTCGAGGAGGACGTTGCGCGGGCGGCCCGGAAGTTCGGGCTGATGGCTGCCATGCCGTTCGGCATCCAGTACGGGCACTCACCCCTGCCCAAGGAATCCGAGCTGGACGGTGCCTGGAATGCCACTGCGCCCGGGATCGACATCCTGATCGGCCATACGGCGGAGGAGGCCCGGCTGTTTCTGCCGCGAAGCCCGCAGCTGAGCCGCGTGGCGAGGATTCCCGTCGTCGGCAGCGCAGTCCTGAAAGCAGTCACGTGGGTGGTCACCGAACTGGTGTACGGCAAAGCGAGCAGGCAATTTGCCAAGCGGCATGTGCGCGCGGGAGGACGGGCCCACCGCTACGTGCTGTCCTGGCGTGCACCGGGGAACCTCTATGGCGCCGCGCATACCGTTGACCTGCCCCTGCTGTTCGGCCACCAACGGACCTGGGAGGGTGCCGGGCTGCTGGCGGGTGCCTCCTGGGACGACATCCATGCCCACGGCCGGGCGATGCGGGCACTCTGGGCACGGTTCGCCTATGGGGAGGGCCTGGGGTCCCGGGGCGAGATTCCCGGCTCACTCCGGTACCGCTCGGTCTGAACCGCTGTGGGGGGCGAGCTATGGTTTTCGGCCAGTTGAGGAGGTGGGGTCGTGGCGCAGACGCCCCAGCTTCCCCCACCCAGGAGGTGGACCTGGGTGGTGGCCATTGTCCTCGCTTTTGCGGTCGACGCCTTGTTAGTCGGCTTTCGGACAGGCGAGTGCATCGACTACGCGGCGGAGTCAGACGCCGTCAGCACCTGCATCAGCGGCCCGGTCCTTGACCGGCGGGCCCGTGGCTCCTTGTCGCAGTCAGCCTCGTCGTCATCAGCTATTTCGCCCGCCGCCTCGTGCGCGCCGCACGGCATCGGTGACCTCAGCTGTTAGATTCGGCACCATGAGCCCTCCGGTGATGAGCGTCAGGGCAGCGACCGAAGATGATGCCGCGCGGCTGGCCGAGATCCACATTGCAGCATGGCGGGCTACTTACCGCGGAGTCATGACCGATGAGTACCTCGACGGTCTCGACGCTGAACGCGCAGCAACCGCGTGGCGCCGAAACATCCTGGAGCCCAGGGAAGGGACTCTCCACCTCGTCGTCCAAAGCGGCGACGAGGTTGTGGGCTTCGCCATCCTCGGTCCCGCTACTGGTGACACGGCTACCGGAACCGGCCAGGTCCACGCGATCAATGTGCATCCGGACTGGTGGGCACAGGGCGCAGGCTCCATCCTGTTTGCGGCCGCCGAACAAATGTTCATCGAACGCGGCTACCGGCGGGCTTTCCTCTGGGTGGCGGCTGGCAACAATCGAGCCATCAGTTTCTACAACAAGCGCGGCTGGCTCGACGACGGAGCGACCCTGGAAGACCCCAGATTCGATCCGCCTGTATCCGAGAACCGGCACAGCCGGACCTTCCCCCACTCGCGGTAACCAAAGGACCCACTGGCCTCATCCCGCGGTCCAGCGCCGCAGGGTGCTGTTGAGCAGGCCGACCAGCACGGAAGTCCACCAGCAGGCTTGCGAGATGCACAAAGCCGCGAGCAAGCGGGCCCGCAGCCCGGCTGCCATTGCGGTGAACAGCGTTGCCGGCGGCAGCAGGTGCAGTTGCTTCATGGTCCGGGTCAGGACCAGTCCATTGAGCATGAGGAGCAGGATGCTCACGAGTTTGACTTGCGTCGGAGGGCCGGACAGGTCGGGGTGCAGCAGGGCCCCGGAGATGAGCAGGATGGCCAGCCCGGCCCAGATCAGCGGCTGCGCGGCGGAATCCAGCCGTCGGGTGTCGTGGACGTCGCGTCGGCCCAGCAGCCACAGCAGGCCGACCCAGTCCAGCACCAGGATGGCCCCGAAGGACATCACGAGGGCCAGGATGTGGGCTGCGAGGGCGATCCGGTGGACCACAGCTCCAGGGTCGAGGAACCCGCCGACCAGCACGGATGCCAGCCACCCCGCCGAACACCCCGCTCCCAGCAGCACCAGCTTCAGGGCGGGCTTTCCGGTCGGTCGGCCGGGCCCGGTGCTGCCGGGTCCCGGCATCTCCGTGCCATTGGCTTCCGTGCTGTGAGGTTCGCCGGTCGCGGCGCTGCCGGGCGGCCGCCCGGCGTCCGTGACGGCCGCCGTCATGCGAAGAGCCCTTCGCCGATGAAGCCTCCCGCCGCTGTTCCCGGGGGAACCGCGAACAGGCCCGAACCGGTGTGTTTGAGGTATTCCAGGGCCAGGGTGTCTTCCTTCGCCATGGCCAGCTGCATGGGCACATAGTGGGTCCGGGGGTCCGTGACGAAGGCGATGAAGAACAGGCCGGCGTCGAGGTGGCCCAAGCCGTCCGATCCGTCCGTGTAGTTGTACCCGCGCCGGAGCATCTTGACGCCGTCGTTCCGGCTCGAGTGCGCGAGCCGGACGTGGGCGTCCAGCGGGATCAGCGGTTCGCCGCCGCTGCCCGTGATGTCGAAGTTGGGGGAGGTGAATTCCGCGCCGCCCGAGAGCGGGGCGCCCGAGCCTTTGGTGCGGCCGATCAGGCCTTCCTGTTCGCGCAGTGAGGTGCGGTCCCAGATTTCGATGTGCATCCGGATCCTGCGCGCCACGAGGTACGTGCCGCCGGCCATCCAGGCTTCTCCCTGGCGGGTCCCCGGACCTGCCCATACGTGCTCGTCCAGCAGGGCGGTGTCCTCGGCTTTGAGGTTGCTGGTGCCGTCCTTGAAGCCGAAGAGGTTCCGCGGCGTGGTTTGGGCCCGGGACGTGGAGGAGGTCCGTCCGAACCCCAGCTGCGACCAGCGGACGCGCGTCTGCCCGAATCCGATCCGCGCCAGGTTCCGGATCGCGTGGACGGCCACCTGCGGGTCGTCGGCGCAGGCCTGGACCACGATGTCACCGCCGGTGCGCCCCGGCTGAAGGTCATCGCCGGGGAAGTGCGGCAGGTCGATCAGGGCGTCCGGGCGCCGGCCGTCCAGGCCGAAGCGGGCCTTGCCGTCCTTCTCAAACAGGCCCGCGCCGAATCCAAAGGTGAGGGTGAGCTTTCCGGCCCCAAGGTCCAGCGTCTCGCCCGTGTCCTCCGGCGGCGCATCGTAGGGGCCGTCGACGGCGCCGCTGCTGCCCGTGCTGCGGCCGGCGGTCATCGCCGCGGCAGCCGCGGTCCAGTCCTTCAGGAGCCGGAGGAGCTCCGCGCGGTCCTCCGTGACGACGTCGAAAGCTGCAATGTGAAGGCGGTCCTGGGCCGGCGTGACGATGCCTGCCTGGCGGTCGCCGTGGAAGGGGACGATGTCCTCCGGCGCCGCAGGCGGGGCCGCCGCAGCCAGAGCCGCCGCTGCCTCTACGGCGTCATGGCCGAGGAAGCCTGCCGCCAGTCCGGCGACGGCGCCCGCGCCGCCGGCGCCTGCGAGGGACAAGAGTCCGCGGCGAGACATCCCGAGGCGGGACAGCCCGCGGTTGGCGGAGTCGCCGGCGGCCGGCGGTCCGTCAGATGCAGGCGGTCCGGCAGCGGCTGCGGGCTCCGGTGCGCCGCCGTCGCGCCTGTGCCCGGGGCCGCCACTGAAGGGGCAGCCGCTCACAGGACTACCGCCGAGGTGAGCTTGGCGAGCGGCTCGCCCAGGGCATCCACCAGGGAAGCGAGCTGCTGGACCTGGGCCTGGCTGAGCTCGTTGTAGTAGGCGAAGCCCTCGCCGGCGGAGTGCTGCTTGAGCCCGGTCTGCAGGGCCGCGAACTTTGCCTCAAGGGCGTCGGCCAGGGCCGGATCCTTGCGCTGCAGCGCGGGCTTGAGGCTTTCGAAGGCGATCCGGGCTCCGTCAACGTTGGCCTGGAAGTCCCAGAGGTCGGTGTGGGACCAGATTTCTTCCTCGCCGGTGACTTTGCCGGTGGCCACTTCGTCCAGGAGTTCCTTGGCACCGTTGCCGATCTTGTCCGCGGTGAGTTCCACCTTGCGCGTCCGCTGGGCCAGGTCTTCGGTGTCCGCAACAAGCTGTTTGGCCAGGGCAGCGCGCTCCGTCACTGTCAGGGGGGCGTAGCCGGCGGGCGGGAACAGGTCCTTTTCGGCCCGGTGCCAGCCGGTCCACGCCTGGCCCGGCTCCAGGTCGGCTTCGCGGGCATCCAGCTTGGGGTCAAGGTCCCCAAACGACTCGGCCACCGGCTCGATGCGTTCCCAGTGCATGCGGGTGGCGGCGTAGAGTCCGCGGGCCTTCGCCGCGTCGCCGGCGGCGTAGGCCTCCGCGAACGCCTTCGTGCCGTCCACCAGCTGATTGGTCTGGTCCTTCACATACGCGGTGTACTGCCGCGTGCCGGTCTCCAGCAGTTCCTGCAGGCCGGCGTCGACGGCGGGATTCGTTCCGGAGTCGGTGACGTCGAAGCCTGCGCGGATTCCGTCGCCCTGCGTTCCGGGCTTGCAGGCCGTGGTGTACTTGCCGGCAGCCGCCGTGACCACCAGGTTGCGGCTCAGTCCGGGGCCGATGTTCTCCACTTCGCCGATGACCCGCAGCCCGTCCTCGGCCAGGAGATAGAAATCTGTCGCCTGTGTTCCGTCGTTCGTGACGGCGAAGGTCAGGTGGCCGCTGGGGACCTGGCCGGTAGAGATCTTGCATTCGGTCTGGGTGCTGGTGACCTGGATGGTTCCGTCCGCTGCGGCCAGGGTTTTCGCGTTGTCCGTGCAGCCGGCCAGGGCCAGTGGAGCGGCGGTCGCCGCCGCCGCCAGGGCCAGCGCTCTCCGGAATCGCGGAGTGTTTTTGGGCAGGGTGATACTGGGCATGGGGAGTCCTTCGGTCGGTGGGGCGGTTCCGTGGCGGGGTGGATTTCCCCAGCGACGCCGTTGAAGAAACCCTGAGTTAGGGGCACCTAAATAAGGAGAATACTCATTCGGGACGATTACGCAAACATTTCATACCCTAATTTTGATTAGGTAAGCCTAATCTAATAACATGGTCGGGTGACCACGCAGCTTGATTTCAAGCGGGTGCCCTTTGCCGCCGATCTTGCGAGCTACGGGGACAGGCCCGCCATCCTCACGGACACCCATTCACTGACCTACCGGGAGCTGGCAGAGCGCGTCGATGCTTTGGCTCTGCGGCTCGGCACTGAACGGCGCCTCGTCGCGCTGCCCGCGACCAACGACCTCGATTCGATAGTGGCCTACCTGGCTGCCCTGGTGGGCGGACACCCCCTGATTCTCCTGCCCGAGGACAAACCGGCCGCCCTGGAATCCATGGTGGCGGCCTACGACCCCGATGTCGTGATGCGGCCCGGGAACGGGCGGACGGTGCTCGAGGAGCGCCGGGCCGGCACCCGCCATGAGCTGCATCCGGACCTGGCGCTCCTGCTCAGTACGTCCGGATCCACGGGCTCACCCAAGCTCGTTCGCCTCTCGCACACCAACCTGCAGTCCAACGCCCAGTCGATCTCCGAGTACCTGTTGATCGGCCCGGATGACCGCGCCGCGACGACGCTGCCCATGTCCTACTGCTACGGCCTGTCCGTGATCAACAGCTACCTGCTCCGCGGTGCCGGACTGGTGCTCACTGACCTCTCCGTGGTTGATCCATGCTTTTGGGAACTCTTTCGACGCCGTGGGGCCACTTCCCTGGCGGCCGTTCCCTACACCTTTGAACTGCTGGACAGGGTCGGGTTCGCCGAAATGGACCTGCCCAGCCTGCGCTACATCACCCAGGCCGGGGGCCGGCTGGCGCCGGAAGCGGTGAGGAAATACGCCGGGCTGGGCCGCCGCAACGGCTGGGAATTGTTCGTGATGTACGGCCAGACCGAGGCGACAGCCCGCATGGCGTACCTCCCTCCGGAGCTGGCGGCCGAAGCCCCGGGTGCTGTTGGCATTCCGGTGCCCGGCGGTTCGTTCCGCATCGACTCCGTGCCGGGTCTGGAGGACGGCGAGCTCGTCTACACCGGCCCAAACGTCATGCTCGGCTATGCCGAGAGCCCGGCGGACCTTGCCGCGGGCCGGACCATCACCGAACTCCGCACCGGCGACCTTGCCCGGAAGCACCCGGCAGGTGTCTACGAAGTCGTGGGCCGGCGCAGCCGGTTCGTCAAGATCGTGGGACTGCGCGTTGACCTGGGCCAGGTGGAGCGGCTCCTGGCGGACCTCGGTGTGCAGGCGGCCAGCGCGGGGACGGACGACGGCGTCGTTGTCGCCGTTGAAGGGGACCAGGACACGCAGCTGCTGGCCAAGGTTCTCGCCCAGGGCGTGGGCCTGCCGCGCGCGGCCCTTGAGGTACACGCCGTCGAGCATCTCCCGCGTTTGCCCACGGGCAAACTGGACTACCAGGCCGTCCTGGCCCTGTCGGGGCCAAAGCCAGGGCCGGCACCTGAGCCGACGAAGGAAGGCGGCTCTCCTGACAGAGGCACTGAGGACAGCGTCCGGAAGATTTTCGAGGATGCCCTGGAGTGCGCCGAGATTGGGGACGGCGACACCTTCGTCTCCTTGGGCGGGGACTCGTTGTCCTACGTGGCCGCCTCGGTCCGGCTCGAACAGGCCCTGGGCCACCTCCCGCCGGACTGGCACGTGACTCCGGTCCGGGACCTGGAACCGCGGCCCCAGGCTGCCCCGGTCCGGAAGCGGCGGCGGTTCTTTGCGCCGCTTGAAACGAGCATCGTGCTGCGGGCCGTGGGGATCGTCCTGATCGTCAGCACGCACGTCGGCCTGTTCAGCTGGCAGGGTGCTGCGCACGTGCTCATGGCCGTGGCCGGCTACAACTTCGCGCGCTTCCAGCTCGCCGGGAAACGCATCCCGCGGCTGCGGCGGCAGCTGGCCAGCGTGGCAAGGATTGTGGTGCCGAGTATGGCGTTCATCGCGCTGGCTTACCTGGTTACTGACAAGTACACGCCCGTCAATATCCTGCTGCTAAACGCCATCCTCGGGCCCGAGGCGGTGACCACCCAATGGCACTTCTGGTTCATCGAAGTCCTTATCTACCTGCTGGTGGCAGCGACGGCGCTGCTGGCCATTCCGTGGGCGGACCGTGCCGAGCGGCGCTTCCCCTTGCTCTTTCCGCTGGCGCTGACCGGTCTGGGGCTCCTGACACGCTATGAGCTGGTCAACCCCGGAGTGCCGCACACGGCGCCCGCCCTCTGGCTCTTCGCACTCGGGTGGGCAATCGCGCGGTCCCGGACCATTGCCCAGCGTTGCCTGGTCTCGGCCATGGCCGCACTGACCGTTCCGGGATTCTTTGAGAACGCGAGCCGGGAGTGGACGCTCCTGGTCGGAATCCTGCTGCTCATCTGGCTGCCCAGTATCCCGGTGCCGACGGGCTTCCGCCGCCTCACTGTGGTGCTGGCCAGCGCCTCCCTCTACGCATACCTGGTGCACTGGCTGGTCTACCCGCCGCTGGCCGAGATAAGCCCCGCGCTGGCCGTCGCCGTCTCGCTCGCCGTCGGGGTGGCCTACTGGGCGCTGTGCATGCGTGTGGTGGGAACACTCAACCGGCGGCGGGCGCGCTCCAAGGCCGCCGCCGCCGGAGGGTCGCAGCCGGCCTCACGCGAGGTTCCTGCCTAGGAAGGAAATGACCCTCCGGGAGGATGGAACGCCAGGACGCCGCCCGCACCCAGTTCGTCGAAGACCATGCGGTGGTCCGCGCCCGTGCCATGTTTGGGCGACGAGTCAATACGCTCGCAAAACATCTGGCCGCTATCGGCAGGACCGAATCCGGACCCTGTACGGTGGGTTCCGATGACTCTTTCTGAAGAACTTCTCCTTGCCTACGACCAGCAACTCCGCACAGATGCGGAGACTCCCAGTGCCATCGCCGTGGAGCGACTTGGCCCGCTGCGCCTGGTGACCTTCCCCGGGGGCAGGGGCTTCGTGACGTATCAGAACCTCGACGGGGCCAGCGCCCAGACGATCGCGCAGTGGGTGGCCGAGGCGCTCGCCTATTACTGCGACGATCCCGAAATCGTAAGGGTTGAATGGAAAACCCGGGGTCACGACCATGCGCCCGGGCTCCACGAGGCCCTGCTCCAGAGCGGATTCGAGCCTGATGAGTCCGAGTCGATCATGATCGGGCCGGCCACCGCATTGGACGTCGAGGTGCCGCTCCCGCCGGGCATCAGCCTCCGGCGGGTGACCGAAGAACGGGACATCCGCGCCATGAGCGCCATGCAGGACGAGGTCTTCGGTGACTCCGTTTCCGACGGCAATGCCGACGCAATCCTGCGTCGCGTGGCATGCGACGACGGGATGGAACTGTGGGTAGCGGAACATGACGGGTTGATCGTTAGCGCGGGCCGCCTCGAGCCGGTACGGGACACGGAGTTTGCGGGCATTTGGGGCGGGGCAACGCGTGCCGACTGGCGCGGCCGGGGTATCTACCGGGCCGTCACCGCCGCCAGGGCTCGAGCAGCTCTGGCGCTGGGCAAGAAACTCATCCACAGCGATTCCACTGACTACTCGCGGCCGATCCTGGAACGCTACGGGTTGCTGCGGGTGTCAACAACCACCCCGTACCGCTGGCGGCGCTGACGCCTTCCCGCCCGTCAGGTGGGAAAGCTGGCAACCGGCAGGATTTCAGCCGGGTATTGTCCTAGCTCCCGGGATAAAAACCCCCGGGATAGGAAGCTGCTGGCGGCCCGGGGAAGGGTCCTCCATTGTCCCCGGTATCGCCCCCGGTACGGCTGCCGAGGAGGCTTCGGGTGAGGGCGGCACTGTCGGCCATCAGGTCATCCACAGCCTTCACCAGATGATTGTCCGCGACAGGCGCGCTTTCCAATGCGCCGGCAACCACCGCCCGGCGGACGAGTTCGCGTGCGAACGAGGCCGTGGTGCCTTCGGTGCGGACTGCGGCATCTTCAATCGAGTTCGGGCTGAACGGAATACCGCGGGCATACAGTTTGATCAGCGCGACCCGCTCCGACTGAGCCGGCAAGGGAATTTCCACTGCCAGGTCCACACGTCCGGGACGCTGTGCCAGGGCGCGTTCGAGCATGTCAACGCGGTTGGTGGTGAGGACGAACGCCACGTCGGCGTCGCTGGCTAAACCGTCCATGGCGTCCAGCACCTCGAATAGCAGCGGCTGGGGTCCGTGCCCGAAGCTGCGGTCCTCGGCGATGAGATCACAGTCCTCAAGAACGACGATGGAGGGCTGCAGGGCCCGGGCCATGGTGGCGGCTTCTGAGATTCTGGCGAGCGATCCCCCCGAAAGGAGGATCGCTGTGACACCTTCGCTCCGACTCAACAAAAACCGCACCGTGTGAGTTTTGCCGGTCCCCGGCCTGCCATAGAGCAGGACGCCGCGTTTGAGGTGCTGGCCGTACTTGTTGAGGGAGTCCCGGTGCTCGGCGATACCCAAGGTGTGGTCCGACACTCTCTCCAACACACCATCGGGCAGGATGACATCGGACGCGGCAAGGGCCGGACGGGCGTGAAAGGTGACCCCGGCCGCGCTAGGACCATACTCGCCCATCACCAACGAAATGACCTGCCCCTTGAGCACGCTGCGGTGCTGCATCCGCCGGCGGAACTCCGAGAGGAAGCGTGCGGCCTTATCCGTAGCGTCGGCCAAAACTTCAAGGGACGCTGACTGTCGGCCATACCGGGGGTTGGCGTCCCGCTGCAGCACCGCGATTGGGCTGCCTCCGTGGCTGAATAGCCACAGTCCCAGTGCCACGGCCTGCCGCTGTTGGTCCGGGCCGACAGCGAGGTTGGCGTAGTCCGGCTGAGACAGGGGATATTGGGGGAATAACTGGGACTGCTGCAACATGTCGCTCAGCGAATGATGGTGCCTCTGGTCTCCGCCGCCGATGCCCACGAGCCGGAACTCCGGGTCCTCTGCGGCGAGTTCCGCCATCAGGATGTCCGCGTCCACGAAGCGATGCGGCGGAATCTCCTCAACCACCACAGCCACTGATTCCGCCTGGACACCCAGATGGTTGGTGAGCGTGGTCAGCAACTGGGTTCCCCGTTGCACCCGATGCTGCCCGGACTGCGCGAGCTCCACCAAACGCGCGAAATTGTCGATGAACTTCCCCAAAATTTCATCCATGGGCTGACCCTACCAGCACCGCTATCGGGTGTTGACGCCAAGAACAGCAAGGGCAGCCTCATCCCGTGGTTGCGCTCACCGCGATGACTCCACCTTGCGGGTCCCGGATCACGGCGCTGCGGAATCCCGGTGTGTCCATGGGCGCCATCAAGATGCCGCCACCGAGAGCGACGGCGTGCCGGGCGGTGGCGTCCGCGTCGCTTACGGCGAAATTGACGCTCCAATGCGGCGGGACCGCGACGCCGTCCGTGGCCGTCACGGCCGCCACGACGCGGCCGGCGCGCAGCCACAGCGAGAAGGGAGCGTTCGGCACCGATTCGAGTTCCCAATCGAACAGTGCGCCGTAGAATGCCTGGGCCTGTCCCAGATCAGTGGTGTGCAGCGAGCTCATTGCCCAGGAGTTCGGCTCATTGGCCAGCTCTGCGCCGTCGTTCTCGCCTGCCTGCCGCAGGCAGAAAGGGACGCCAGTGGCGTCGGTGAGTACAGCCGTGCGGGCGTCGGAACCGGCGTCGAACGGCTCCAGGCGCTTGCCGCCCGCACGCTCGGCACGAGTCAAGGTTTCCCCGACGTCGTGCACCCGGACGTGGGTGATCCACCCTGGAGGCGATAGCGGCGGCGCCTGTCCGATGCCCGCGACCAGCTTCCCGCGGAGCCGCGCGGTGTAGTAGGAGCCGTCGAGACCGGATGGCATCGGCGTCGCCTCGTCGAAACTCCAGCCGAAGAGGGGACCATGCACCGATTGAAGAGGAGTCCCGCTCTGTCATGGATCAAATCCTTTCGACTGGGCAGGGTTAGGCGGGAACATTGTTTCCCGACCCGGCGCATTCGGGCAAGACCGAACGCGCCGGGCGCATGGCTTTACCGCTCTGGGACAGCTCGCGTTGTTTGCGCGGACGGTGATATGCGGGCTGTCCGACCGTCGGTGATTCCGGCACAGGCTGCAGGGCCGGCGACTCGTCCGCTGCTTCATCCTGGGCCCAGCCGGACAGCAAGGCGACGAATGCACACAACGATTCATCGTCGGCGCGGCGAACGCGCTCAAGAACTAAATGAGTCGTTCGGGATCCGTGGCCATTTCCTCGATGTCAGCGCCGCGACCGATACAGAACTGTATCAACGGGGCATAGCCTGCGACGCGCCTGACCCTTGCCGCGATACCCGACCCTGACCGATAGCGCGATATGCCGTGCGCTGTCGGCGCCGGATATTCGACGGGCGACCCCTCGAACAATCGCTCTCTCGACCCATACCACGATCCTAAGTCGAAGGCCAACCTGTGACCCTGATCCAGCTGGGATAAATTCTGAGCAACGATTTTGGGATTCGGAAAAGTCGCATATGAATTGTTACTCTCTTTTCCTTTGATGCAGCAAGTGCGATTGATAGTCTGAATTTGGTCAGGAAGAGGCCGCTCACTTCGTTGCGGGAGCCCCAGCCTCATGCCTTTCAGAACCGATGTCACCGTCAGCTCCTACGCCGACTCGCTGACGGTTGCGTTCGGCCACCTGACTGCCCGCAGCGCCGTCGCCCCGCTCCCAGCCTCAGGCACCAGTACCCGCACGGCAGACGGCCTGCCCGGCTCCCTGCACGGGCCGTCGTCGATGTCCGGTTGGTGCGGTGCCGCATGATCGGTACAGGATCTCAGCGCCCGATCACCAGGATCTATTACACGTTCCGGCAATGGCCTCAAGTGCCGACCGGCGACCTCCTTCAACTCCGGCAGGCCTTGGCGCAATGCCACGAGCCGGCGGCCGGGGACGCGACGTCCGAGCTCTTGCGGCTCGTCGATGCGGAACTGCGCTGCCGCGGCCGGCGTCGTGAGTGGCGTCTGGGCATGCTCGGTTCGCGATCACGGCGCTGGCGCGCGGGCGGACGCCAGGGCAAGCAGGACAACAGCCCCGATCCGGGGCTCCAATAGACCAGCGCGGATGCGGCCCTGTGAAAACGCATCGGGGGTGGGCCGCATCCGCGCTAAACACGCACCTACGGTGCAAAACGATTAACTACACGGCAAGCGGCCGGCGGCGGAGGCTGGCCGGTCCCCGCGGAGCGACGATGTCACGGGCGCTGGTCCGTTCGGCGCCCTCGTCCGCGGTACCAGTGGCTAACCTGCTGCAGGGGGCTCGCGACGCGGGGGAGTTCAGTGCGTCCAAACGCTCGTTGACAGCGTGGGCCAGGATGTCGCGCTGGAGCTCGAACTCGCCGGCCTGTCCGCCCAAGGTGAAGTACTTCAGCCAAACCTCATCGAGGCTGAGCCCGGTGTAAGGAAGCGAAGCAGCAATCCCACGACGTTGCTCGCTTTCTTCATTGCTCAAGGCCATGGTGCCGCCTTGTAGTTACGAGTCGAACGACGCAGAGAAACGAACCAGGGCCGCTGCAGTCTCATGCAAAGTTTCCCCTGACCGGCGGGACATGGCGATCAGTGTCCGGAAGGCGTCGCCCTCCCCGGTCTCACGGCCCTTGCGCATGGCTTTGCGGATCGGTCGCCTGCAGGAGGCCCGCGACGACCTCGAATCGGCCATGAGATCACGTATGGTTATCGACATCGCAATCGGCGTGGTCATGACCCAGAACAGATGCCGCCCGGACGAGGCATTCACGTTGCTCCGCAAAGCCTCCAACGCCCGCAACACCAAGCTGCGCGAGGTCGGGGGATCCATCGTCGCGGCGATCGCCGGCACAACAGATCTTCGCTCACGCTTCGACCTGTAGGGAACGGGAATTACCGGGAGCCCGCGGTTTGGCGCCGTCAGGAGCGCGCTGCGAGGATTTGCTCGCGCAGAATGTCCGCGTGGCCGCAATGCTGGGCGAGTTCCCGGAGCATGTGCAGGTAGACCCAGCGCAGGGGCAGCGGACCCCGCCGGTTGCCCCTGACAAGGTCGTCCAGATCGAGTGGAGCGGCCCGACGGCGTGAATCCTCGCAGGCCTGGACGTAGGCGGACTGGAGGCCCTCGATGGTGTCGCCCTCTTCGAGGATGAACGATTCATCGGGGGTGGCCGGAATGCCAATCTCCAGCCGCGTCCTGCCCGTGATGGCCTCGTCAAACCAGACCTTTTCCACGACGGTGGCGTGCTTGAGAAGCCCCAGGAGGGTGGTTCGGGAGGGTACGAGGGACGCACGGGCCTCCTGCTCGGTCAGCCCGTCGAGGCAGGCATGCAGATCGGCGCGATGCTCATCGAGGAAGGCATCGAACTGGGTCCGCGTGTCCGCAGTGAAGGTTGCCGGGTCCATGCTGGCGTTTGGTCTCATGGCCCCAAAGCCTAGTACCCTGCGGCTGCGTTTCGAAGGACCCGGACGCGGCTTGCTCGCACAAACGGAACGGCGCGGCCCCTGGGAGGCCGCGCCGTCGTGGTTTGTATCGTTTATGAATTAGGAGAGGCTAGGCCGCGAGCCTGCTCTTGACCTCTGCAGCGGAGGGGTTCGTGGCGGCCGTGCCGTCCGGGAACAGCACCGTGGGGACGGTGCGGTTGCCGCCGTTGAGCTGCTCGACGAGATCGGCTGTGCCTTCGACTTCCTCGATGTTGATCTCGGTATACCCAATGCCCTGCGCGTCCAGTTGCTTCTTCAGCCGGTTGCAGTAGCCGCACCACGTGGTCGAAAACATGGTGATGGTGCCGGATTCGGGGGTGAAGTCCACGAAGTTCTCCTCAAGGTGGTGGTTGGGGCCGACGTCTAGCGCCGGCGCCGACGGGCGTCGTAAGTCACTGCCAACAACCGTACCCCGCGGTCCACTATTCCCGCAGGCATGCGGCTGAACCGGGCGTGGATGACAGGGGATGGGTGCGGTGGCATGCTGGTGCCATGTGTGGACGCTACGTGATGGCCCGGGCCGTCGGAGACCTGCTGGCCGAATTCGATGCCGGACTGGAAGATGAGATCGCGATCCCGCCGTCGTGGAACGTGGCCCCGACGGCGGATGTGCCGATCCTGCTCGAACGGCTGGTGGACGGGGATCCGGTCCGTCAACTGCACATCGCCCGCTGGGGCCTGGTGCCCTCCTGGGCCAAGGACCCGGGCATCGGGTCGAAGATGATTAATGCGCGCAGCGAAACGGTGCTGGAGAAGCCCGCATTCCGGAAAGCCACCCGCTCCCGCCGCTGTGCCGTCCCGGCGGACGGCTACTACGAGTGGAAGGGCGAGGGCCGCGGCAAGCAGCCCTACTATGTGCACCCAAAGGACGGGCGCCCCATTGTCTTCGCAGGTCTCTATGAGTGGTGGAGGGACCCGTCCAAGGCTGAGGGTGACCCGGAGAGATGGATGCTCTCGACCTCGATCATGACCACCGACTCCCCGCCGGAGGGCTACGCCGGGGGAATGCTGGCCGAGTTGACCGCACTGCATGACCGGGTCCCGCTGCCAATGAACCGCGAGACTATGCAGACATGGCTGGACCCGCAGGCCGATGACGCGGCCGGACTCGTGGACCTGGTCCGGGCCGGGGCGCACGACGTCGCCGAAGGCTGGATGATCGACGCCGTCGGCACCGCCGTCGGGAACGTCAGGAATGACTCGCCGGAACTCATCGAGCCGGTGGGGAGCCTGTTCTAGCGTGTCCGGCCGGAAACCGAGCTGGCCTCCAGTGGTGACATCGTCCTGTGGTTCTGCGTCTTAGGGTTACAGCGTCACTTTGCCGCCGCCGTCGACCGCCCAGCCGGGGTTGAATGCGACCTCCCAGCGGTAGCCGTCGGGATCGGCGAAGTAGCCGGTGTAACCGCCCCACGGCTGGGTCTTCGGTGCCGCGACGATGAGGGCCCCTGCGCTCTCGGCTTCGGTCATCACCCAGTCGACTTCCGCCGCGCTGGCCAGATTGTGGCTCAGGGTGATGCAGGGAACGCCCACGGGGGCGTCGGTGGCCGCTTCGGCCTGCATCTGGCCCGCGTCCCAGAGCGAGAGGAGGAGCCCGTGGTTCACCTGGATGAAGAGGACCTCGCCGGGGACTTCCTGGTGCACCGGCCATCCGAGGCCATCAACGTAGAAGCTGCGTGAGGCGTCAACACTGCGGACACCCAGCGAAATTAAGTCGACTCGTGGCTGCATCTTTCGATACTGTCATGGACATGCCCACAAATCACGCAGACGACAAGACCGCCCAGGCCGACCGGGAACAGCTCGCCGCCGTGCGGGTGGCTGTTGACGAGGTGGACGAGCAGATCGTGGCCTTGATCGGGCGTCGCGAACGGCTGATCCGGATCGCCGGGACCCTCAAGGCGGACAGCGCCGAGGTCCGTGCGCCCGGGCGCGTGGAGCGGGTCATCGAACACGTCCGCGCCACCGCGGAACAGAAGGACATCGACGTCGATCTCGTTGAAAAGACCTACCGGGCGATGATCGATGCCTTCATCACGCTCGAGCTGGAAGTGTACAAGTCCACCTCGTAGCAGGTGGCTTCATTGGGCAGGGGCTAGAGAGCCTCTTCGACAGGCACATTGGCCTGGTAGTCCCGGCCGTCACAATCGCTGAACGCCGTCATGAGGTGGCCCTTGGGCAGGCCAAGCACCGTCGCGATGGGGAAGTTGCCGGTGATGGTGTTTCCTGAGTGTTCCACGCCTTTGAGGTCGAAATTCTCTTCCGTGCCGTCATGGTTGAAGAAGTAGAAGGAGACGGCCTCGCCGTTCATGAACTCAATACCCAGTCTGCGCTGATGGGAGTAGTCCGGCTCTGTCGCCAGTAGGCCGACAACGTAGGCGCCTTGCCCCGGGATATTTCCGTCTATATCGAAGGTCGCCACCAAGGTTGAATTCTTGGCGGCGATCTTTACGTGCTTCAGAAGTGCGATATGGGAGCTCATGGCTCAATCCTGCTACCTGTATCTGCGTCCGTCCACCCCCATCTGGGTTTTGTCGCCTCTCCGTCGTAGACTGGTTTTATTCGAAGATATGTTCGAATAAAACAAGTTTGATTAGACACTGAAGCGCTGGAAGCGGAAACACGCGTGGGAAGTCGAAGCGGGGACTGGGCAGGCTCCAGCCCGGACTGGGTCGGGAGGCAATGTGGGCATGTTCAGCGAGTCCGTGGATGTTCTCTGCACGCCCTCAGGCCAGCCCCTGCGCCTTGACTGGGCGGGCCGTCGATACACGGTCTGTGCGGAACCTGTCCGCTGGTTTGAACGCCGCCAGTGGTGGGCGGAGGAAACCCGGGCGCCGCTCGGGAGCGGGCCGGGTCTGGTGGATCACGAGATCTGGCGGGTCCAGGTCCGTGCCGCCGGTGACCATGCCGCTGCCTCCACCCTCACCGTTGACCTGACCCGGCATATTGGCAGCGGCCGCTGGCGGCTCCTGAGGATCCACGACGCCCTGCAGCCCCTCCGGAAGCCGGAGACAGCATGACCTTCACCCATCTGCACGTCTCCACCGCCTTCAGCGCCCACTATGGCGTCTCCTGGCCGGATGAACTGGCCGCCGCGGCCGCCGCCGACGGCGCCACCGCGCTGGCCTGCACGGACCGCGACGGGCTCTACGGAACCGTCAAGCACCTGAAGGCGTGCATGGCCGCGGGCCTGGACGCGATCGTCGGCGTGGACCTCGCGGTCTTTGACGACGACGGCGACCTCCGCACCCAGCTTGGGGGACGCGTCGTCGTGCTGGCGCATGGACACAACCACGGCGCCGGCTACCGGGCGCTGTGCCGGCTGATCTCCGACGCCCATGCCCGCACCACGGGCAAGGCCGGGGGAACGGTGCCGGTGGCCGTCACCCGGGCGGAGCTGGCCTCCCGCACCCTGCACCCGGAAACCCTGCAGCCTGTCCTGACGGTGCTGATCGGCCCGGACTCCGACGTCGGCCGTGCCATGGGCGGCCGGCGGTACCTGCGTCCCCGCACCCTGTTCAAACGCTGGCTGGACGCCATGCCCCCCGGGACGCTGGCCGCGGAAGTCGTGTCCCAGCTCAGCCCGCCCGGGGAACCGCTTAGCACCGCCCACGCGGTGCGCATGCTAAAACTCGCCGCAGAACACGGCGTGCCCGCCGTGCTGAGCAACGCCGTGCGGTATGTAGCCGAGGACGGCGCGGCCACCGCCGATGTGCTGGACTCGGCCCGGACACTCAAGTCCCTCCCCGAGCTCTCCTCCGCCCCGCTGCTGCAACCCAACGGGCAGGGCTGGCTCAAATCGGCGGCCCAGATGCTGCAGCTGGGCAAGGAAATCATCCATGCCGCCGGCTACGGCACGGCGGACCTCAAACGGCTCCTCGCCCAGACCAAGGCGCTCGCGGACCGCTGCCGGATGGATCCCGTAGCAGACATGGGCTGGAAACAGCCCGTGGTCCCGGAAGCCTCCGTGATCGGGATCGACGGCGACGCGCTCGCAGAGCTGACCCTGCGCTGTGAGGCCGGCATTGGCCGCCGCTTCCCGGGAATTGCCGGGAGGCAGGAACAACAGATGCGGACCCGGCTGGAGCACGAGCTCCGTATCATCGACTCCCTCGGCTTCGCCTCTTACTTCCTGACCGTCGCCGAGGTCTCACGGATGATCCTGGACCTGGGCGTCCGGGCGGCCGCCCGCGGTTCGGGCGCCTCCAGCCTGGTCAACTACCTGATCGACATCAGCCAGGTAAACCCGCTCCAGCACGACCTCATCTTTGAGCGCTTCCTCTCCCGCGACCGCGCCACGCTGCCGGACATCGACATCGACGTCGAAAGCGCCGAACGGCACAACGTCTACCGTAGGATCTTTGAGCGCTTCGGAGCCGAGCGCGTCACGCTGATGAGCATGCAGAACGGCTACCGCGCTCGCGGTGCCGTGCGCGATGCCGGCCTGGCCCTGGGCATGGACGACGGCGAGGTCGGGGAAATCGCCAAGCAACTCTGGCGGTTCTCGGCCCGGCACTTCCGCGAAGCCCTCGTGGAGAAACCCGAGCTGAAGGAGTTCGCGGACCGGGTGGAGCAGCGCGGCTCCACAGAAAACCAGCAACTGGACCTGCTGGTGGACCTCACGGAACGGCTGGACCGGCTGCCCCGGCACATCTCCATGCACCCGTGCGGCGTCATCCTCGGCGATGCCACCCTGCTGGACCGCACCCCCGTGCAGCCCAGCGGCCTTGGCCTGCCCATGAGCCAGTTCGACAAGCACGACATGGACCCCATGGGGATGCTCAAGCTCGATGTCCTGGGTGTCCGGATGCAGAGCGCCATGGCTTTTGCCGTCCGGGAAGTCATCCGGCTCCACCCCTCCAAGGCCGAGGTGGTGGCCGCCGGCGCACACCCGGCCGGCGCGGACGGGACCGGTCCGGATTACATTGCCGAGGACGGGCACATCGACCTCAACGCTGTCCCGCTCGATGACGAGCCAACCTTTGAACTGATCCGCAGCACCCACACCCTGGGCTGTTTCCAGATCGAATCCCCGGGCCAGCGCGAACTGATCGGCAAGATGGCGCCACGGGATTTCAACGATCTCATCATCGACATCTCGCTGTTCCGCCCCGGTCCGATGAAATCCGACATGGTCCGGCCCTTCCTGGAGCACCGGCACGGATTCGCCCCGGAGGTCTACCCGCATCCCGACCTGAAACCGGTCCTCAAGGAAACCCACGGGGTCACCGTTTTCCACGAACAAATCCTCAAGACCTTCGATGTCATGACCGGGTGCGGGCTGGCACGCGCCGACGAGTTCCGCCGGGCGCTCGGCAACGAGGTGCTGGAAGCAAAGGTGGAGGAGTTCTTCCGGAAGGAGGCGAGGGTCCGGAACTACAGCCCCGAAGTGGTGGACAAGGTCTGGGGCACGCTGAAGGCCTTTGGCAGTTTCGGGTTCTGCAAGGCCCACGGCGCCGCCTTCGCCGTGCCCACCTACCAATCGGCCTGGCTCAAGGCGCACCATCCGGAGGCGTTCCTCGCCGGGCTCTGGGAACACGACCCCGGCATGTACCCCAAGCGCCTGCTCGTGGCCGAGGCGCGCCGGCTGGGCATCCCCATCCTTCCCCTCGATATTAACCGGAGCCGGGCTGAATACCGGGTGGAGCCGGTGGAATCCGGGCCGGAACGTGGCAGGCTGGGCATCCGGCTGAGCCTGAACGGCATCTTCGGACTCTCCGGCGCCGAGCTGAAACGGATTGTGGCCGGCCAGCCCTACGATTCACTGGCCGACCTGCGCGCCCGGTCACGGCTGAGCAGGCCCAACATCCAGCGCCTGGCGCAGCTGGGCGCCTTCGATTCGCTGCACAAGGCGTCCGGGGGAGCCGCCAACCGGGCGGACCTGGTCCAGCACCTGCAAAAACTCCAGGCCCGGACCCCGCGGAAGGGCGTGGAAGTCATTGAAGGCCAGCTGGCGCTGCCGCTGGGGGACGTGGAACTGAAGAACCTGAAAGCGGTGCTGCCGGCGCCCAGCCTGGTGGACAATGTCCGGGCGGAACTGGACCTGATGGCCGTGGACGTCACCGAGCACCTCATGACCAGCCACCGGCCCCTGCTGGACCGGCTCGGCGTCACCACCGCGGACAAGCTGCTGGGACTGCGCAACGGCACGGAGGTGCTGGTTGCCGGGGTGCGGGTGGCCACCCAGACCCCACCCATGCGGGGCGGAAGGCGGGTGGTGTTCATCAGCGTCGACGACGGCACGGGCTGCGTGGATTCGGTCTTCTTCCACGAGGCGCAGGAGAAGTCCGGATCCCTGCTGTTCGGCACCCGCCTGCTGCTGATCCGCGGCACCACCCGGCGGACCGGGCCGCGGGGGATCAGCATCAGTGCCAGCATGGCCTGGGACCTTAGCCGCCCGGAAACCCTGCCGTTCCCGGAACCGGCGCCGGGCACGCCCGCCTACTGCGGGCCGGACCTGCCCGGTCCCCTGGACGGGATCAGCAGGAACCTCGCCATCACCGGGCTGGGCGGCTGAGCGTGCTTCGCTGCGCCCGCCGCGGCGGTTCGGCCGGGCCCGTGGCGCGTTGGTTGGCCCCTTGGTAAACCGATAGCATGGACGAGGCTGGCTGTGGTCCCCGTACGCCACAAGCTACGAAGCCTTAACTTTGAATAGGAGACACCCGTGTCAGATGCCCAGCAGATCACCATTCTCGTCGACGGCGAAGAGACCAAGGTGACTACCGGGACCACCGGCGCGGAACTCTTCTTTGAGCGCCGCGACGTCGTTGTGGCCCGCGTTAATGGCGAGTTGAAGGACCTGGACCAGCCCCTTCCCGAGGACGCCGCCGTCGAGGGCGTCACCATCGACTCCCCGGACGGGCTCAACGTCCTGCGCCACTCCACGGCCCACGTCATGGCCCAGGCCGTGCAGCAGCTGCGCCCCGACGCGAAGCTCGGCATCGGCCCCTACATCACGGACGGCTTCTACTTCGACTTCGACGTTGCCGAACCGTTCACCCCGGAAGACCTGAAGACCCTGGAAAAGATGATGCTCAAGATCATCAACCAGAACCAGAAGTTCGTGCGCCGCGTGGTTTCCGAGGACGAGGCCCGCGAGGCGATGAAGGACGAGCCCTACAAGCTCGAACTCCTGGGCAAGAAGAACGAGGCTGCCGACGCCGGAGAGGGCGTCAACGTCGAGGTGGGTGCCGGCGACATCACCATCTACGACAACGTGGACCGCAAGAGCGGCGACAGCGTCTGGTGCGATCTGTGCCGCGGCCCGCACCTGCCGAACACCAAGCTGATCTCCAACG
The DNA here is from genome assembly GCF_042884475.1 of Arthrobacter sp. NPDC058130. Lineage (NCBI taxonomy): Bacteria > Bacillati > Actinomycetota > Actinomycetes > Micrococcales > Micrococcaceae > Arthrobacter > Arthrobacter sp. NPDC058130. The sequence goes on along the minus strand of NZ_JBHVTV010000002.1, from coordinate 708,270 downwards.
CCTTCGCCCTGACCCGGTCCTCGGCCGCCTACTGGCTGGGCAACCAGAACAACCAGCAGCTGCAGCGCATCTACGGCACTGCCTGGCCCACCAAGGATGCGCTCAAGGCCTACCAGGAGCGCATCGCCGAGGCCGAGCGCCGCGACCACCGTAAGCTCGGCGCGGAGCTGGACCTGTTCTCCTTCCCGGACGAGCTCGGCTCCGGCCTGCCGGTGTTCCACCCTAAGGGCGGCATCATCCGCAAGGCCATGGAGGACTACTCCCGGCAGCGGCACGTCGATGCCGGCTACGAGTTCGTCTACACCCCGCACATCACTAAGGGCCACCTGTACGAGGTTTCCGGCCACCTGGACTGGTACCGCGAGGGCATGTTCCCGGCGATGCACATCGACGCGGAATTGAATGAGGACGGCACGGTCCGCAAGCCCGGCCAGGACTACTACCTCAAGCCGATGAACTGCCCCATGCACAACCTGATCTTCCGCTCCCGTGGACGGTCCTACCGCGAACTGCCGCTGCGACTCTTCGAGTTCGGCTCGGTCTACCGCTACGAGAAGTCCGGCGTGGTACACGGGCTGACCCGTGTCCGGGGCATGACCCAGGACGATGCCCACATCTACTGCACCCGCGAGCAGATGAAGGACGAGCTCACCGGCACGCTGAACTTCGTCCTCGGGCTGCTCAAGGATTACGGCCTGGACGACTTCTACCTCGAGCTTTCCACCAAGAACGAGGACAAGTTTGTCGGCGACGACGCCGCCTGGGAGGAAGCCACCCGCACGCTCGCCGAAGTGGCCGAGGCCTCCGGGCTTGAGCTCGTCCCGGATCCGGGCGGAGCCGCGTTCTACGGCCCCAAGATTTCCGTCCAGGCCAAGGATGCGCTCGGCCGCACCTGGCAGATGTCCACCATCCAGCTGGACTTCAACCTGCCCGAACGCTTTGAGCTCGAGTTCCAGGCCGCAGACGGCACCCGCCAGCGGCCCGTGATGATCCACCGCGCCCTGTTCGGCTCGGTGGAGCGCTTCATGGGCGTGTTGACCGAACACTATGCCGGTGCCTTCCCGGCCTGGCTGGCGCCTGTGCAGGTGGTGGGCATCCCGGTGGCGGAGGCCTTCAACGACTACATGTTCGACGTCGTGGACCAGCTCAAGGCGGCCGGCATCCGCGCCGAGGTGGACATCTCCTCGGACCGTTTCCCGAAGAAGATCCGCACGGCCAGCAAGGACAAGATCCCGTTCGTGCTGATTGCCGGCGGGGACGACGCCGAGGCCGGAGCCGTGTCCTTCCGGTTCCGCGACGGCAGCCAGGACAACGGCGTGCCCGTGGCCGAGGCCGTTCAGCGCATTGTCGACGCTGTCCGAAACCGGACCAGCTAGGCAGACGGAAGGGCAGCGCGTGCAGGATTCCACAGGGGCCGGGCCGGAGTATCCGGGCGACCACGCCGTAACGGACGACTTCGGCCTGGCCGGGGTCCCGGACGCTTTCCAGCGCCTGTGGACCCCGCACCGGATGGCGTACATCAAGGGCGGCCAGCAGCAGTTCAAGAACCCTGACGACTGCCCGTTCTGTGCTGCTCCGGAGCGCGGGGACGAGGACTCCCTGATCGTGTACCGGGGACGGACCAGTTATGTGGTGCTGAACCTCTTTCCTTACAACCCGGGACACCTGCTGGTCTGCCCCTACCGGCACATTCCCGACTACACGGACCTGACGGTCGAGGAAACGGCGGAATTCGCCGAGCTGACCCAGACGGCCATGCGGGTGCTGCGCAAGGTCGCCAACCCGTCCGGTTTCAACCTGGGCATGAACCAGGGCGTCACCGGCGGGGCAGGCATCGCCGGGCACCTGCACCAGCACGTGGTGCCGCGCTGGGGCGGGGACGGAAATTTCTTCCCCATCATTGCCCAGACCAAGGCGATCACGCAGACCCTCGGCGAGGTTCGCCAGCAGGTCGCCGACGCCTGGCCGCAGGAAATGCCGGCGCCCCAGGAAGCAGCCGGAGAGAAGGATGCTTAACAGGCACGCCCGGGGGTTCTTCACCGCCCTGTTCTCCCCGGTTGCCCGCTGGCTGCTGCGGATCGGGGTGTCGCCTGACGCAGTGACGGTGGTCGGCACACTCGGCGTGGTGATCGGCGCTCTGGTGTTCTACCCGCTCGGGCAGCTCTGGTGGGGGACCCTCTTCATCACGGCGTTCATTTTCTCCGACGTCATTGACGGCATCATGGCCCGGATGCAGCACCGTGGCGGCAGGTGGGGCAACTTCCTGGACTCCACCCTGGACCGCGTGGCTGACGGCGCCCTGTTCGCCGGCCTGGCCGTGTGGTTCTTCACCGGCGGCGCCAACCCGCCCATCGCCATCGCGGCCATTGTCTGCCTCGTGCTGGGCATGGTGGTCTCTTACGCGCGCGCCAAGGCCGAAGCCCTGGGCTTCCACGCCAACGTCGGCATCGCCGAGCGTGCCGAGCGGCTCGTGTCCGTGCTGGTGGTCACGGGATTCACGGGCCTGGGCCTGCCCGTCGTCGTGCTTTTCGTGACCCTGTGCCTCCTCGCGGCGGCAAGCCTGGTAACAGTGATCCAGCGCATCGTGACGGTCCACCGCCAGTCGCTGGCGGAACCCGAGGGCACCACCCCGGAACGGGCCGGCTGACCACGCCGCACGGCGCTAGGGCGGACGCGCCGAACGCCCGGCCCTGCGCGGGATCCGGCAGCTGTAACCCGAATTCTGCGGCGCCACGGCCGGGGGATAGTATTAGTTTTACCGGCCAATGGATCCGGTAATCCGGTGTGTGCGAGACACGGCATGAACGTGCCGTCCGCGCCCCGGCGAGGTCATCTATCTACCCATAGGGGTTTTTGTGTCTACACCTGATGTAAGCAGCGAAGCCGGCGCGTCCGCGAAGAACGTCACGGGCAGCAACCGCGTGAAGCGCGGCATGGCGGAGATGCTCAAGGGCGGCGTCATCATGGACGTCGTCAACGCCGAGCAGGCCCGCATCGCCGAAGACGCCGGTGCCGTGGCCGTGATGGCGCTGGAACGCGTTCCGGCCGATATCCGCGCCCAGGGCGGCGTGTCCCGCATGTCCGATCCGGACATGATCGACAAGATCATCGCGGCCGTGTCCGTGCCGGTCATGGCCAAGGCCCGGATCGGCCACTTCGTCGAGGCGCAGGTCCTACAGTCCCTCGGCGTGGACTACATCGACGAGTCCGAGGTCCTGACCCCGGCCGACTACACCAACCACATCGACAAGTGGAAGTTCACCGTTCCGTTCGTCTGCGGTGCGACCAATCTCGGTGAGGCCCTGCGCCGCATCAACGAGGGCGCGGCGATGATCCGGTCCAAGGGCGAGGCCGGCACCGGCGATGTCTCCAACGCCACCACGCACATGCGCCAGATCCGCGCCGAGATCCTCAAGCTCGCGGCCCTGCCCGAGGACGAGCTCTACGTCGCGGCCAAGGAACTGCAGGCCCCGTACGAACTGGTCAAGGAAGTCGCCGCCACCGGCAAGCTCCCGGTGGTGCTGTTCACCGCCGGCGGCATCGCCACCCCGGCCGACGCCGCGATGATGATGCAGCTCGGCGCCGACGGCGTGTTCGTCGGCTCCGGCATCTTCAAGTCCGGCAATCCGGCCCAGCGCGCCGCCGCCGTCGTCAAGGCCACCACCTTCTACGACGACCCGGACGAGATCGCCAAGGCCTCCCGCGGCCTGGGCGAGGCCATGGTCGGGATCAACGTCGACGAGATCCCGCAGCCGCACCGCCTCGCCGAGCGCGGCTGGTAACACCAGCAGGCATCAACCTCGGCGGCGGCCGGTCACCTTCCCAGGTGGCCGGCCGCCGTCGTTCCCCATCGATTGCTCCGCAACTGCCCTTATGAGGGTCGAAAAGGGCGTCTACGGAGCAATCGATGACGGGTCAGTCCAGGCCACGGCGCTTGAGGAGCGGCTCGAGCTGGGCGTCGCGGCCGCGGAAGGTCCTGAATGACTCCAGCGGGTCGCGGCTGTTGCCGCGCGAAAGCAGCTCAGCGCGGAAGAAATTGCCATTGGCCCGGCTGAGGCCGCCGTTTTCCTTGAACCATTCCACGGTGTCGGCGTCCAGGACTTCGCTCCAGATGTAGGAGTAGTAGCCGGCCGCGTACCAGCCGCCGGCAAAGATGTGCTGGAAGTAGCCGGTACGGTAGCGCGGCGGGATCAGGCTGTGCGCGACGCCGGCCGCTGCCAAAGCTTTCGCCTCGAATTCAACCGCGTCCTCCGGGATGTCGGAGCCGTCCAGCACGTGCCACGCCAGGTCCAGCAGGGCAGCGCCAAGGTATTCGGTGGTGGCGAAGCCTTCGCCCCAAAGCCGTGCGGCGTTGAGTTTGTCCACGGTGTCCTGCTGCAGAGGCTCCCCGGTGGCATGGTGCCGGGCGTAGTTGGCCAGGACCTCGGGCCACATGATCCACATTTCGTTGACCTGCGACGGGTACTCCACGAAGTCCCGCGGCACGTTGGTGCCGGAGAACCGAGGATACGTGACGGCGGAAAACAGGCCGTGCAGGGCGTGGCCGAACTCGTGGAATGTGGTGCGGAGTTCGTCCAGCGTCAACAGGGTGGGCTCGCCGGCCGGCGGCTTGGAGATATTGAGGTTGTTGATCACCACGGGTCGGGTGTTCAGCAGCCCGGACTGTTCCACGAGGGAATTCATCCACGCACCGCCCCGCTTCGTGTCGCGGGTGTAGTAGTCGCCCAGGAACAGGCCCAGGTCCGTGCCGTCGGCATTCTTCACCTCCCAGACGCGCACGTCCGGGTGGTAGCCGGCGAGGTCGGCGCGTTCGTGGAACGTGATCCCGTACAGGGCGTTCGCCGCGAAGAACACACCATCGTTCAGGACCCGGTCCAGCTCAAAGTACGGGCGCAGGGCCTGCTCGTCCACGGCATAGCGCTCACGCTTGACCTGGGCCGAGTAGTACGCCCAGTCCCAGGCCTCGAGCGGGTGGCCGGCGGCTTTGGCCAGCGCCTCAGCCTCGGCATCGGCGTTGCGGACGGCGGCCGGGGCCAGCCGGCTCATCATGGCCTGCACGGCCTGGAAGTCCGGTGCCGTCTGGCGGTCCACACTGAGCTCGGCGAAGTTCGCGAACCCCAAAAGGTTGGCCTTCTCGGCGCGGAGCCGGACCATGTCCTTGACCAGATCGAGAACATCGAAGCTGCCGCCGTCGCTGCCGCGGCCAATCGAGGCCTCGTAGAGCCGCCGGCGGACATCCCGGTTCGCCAGGGCGGCCATGGCGGGCTGGTTGCTGGGCTGGATCAGGGTCAGCAGGAACTTGCCCTCATGCCCGGCGGTGCGGGCAGCCTCGGCGGCGCTGGCGACGTCGTCGGCGGGCAGCCCGGTGAGGTCGGCGGCGTCGTCCAGCAGGAGGGCAGCGGACTTCATGCCTTCCTTGACCCGCTGCCCGAACTCGGTGCCAAGCCGGGAAAGCTCGGCGTTGATGTCTTTGAGCCGTTCCTGCCCGGCGTCGTCGAGCTGGATGCCCGAGGCACGGAACTCCTTGAGGTATTCCTCCACGAGCCGGGCGGACTCCGCGTCCAGGACGGCAGTGTCCAGCGCAGCGAAGCGTTCGTAGAGACCGCGGTTGAGGTAGACGGCGTCCTGGTGGGCGGCAAAGAGCGGGGACAGGCGGGTCTCGAGGTCCTGGATGGCATCCGAGGCGTCCGCGGAAACGAGGGTGAAAAACGACGCGGCGGCGCGTTCCAGGAGCCGGCCGGAGCGTTCCATAGCCAGGGCAGTGTTTTCGAAGGACGGGGCCGCGGGGTCGTCCACAATGGCCTGGATTTCGGTAAGGTGCTCGGCCAGGCCCGCCTCCACGGCCTCGGCGTAGTGCGCGTCCTCTATGTCCGCGAAGGGAGGCAGTCCGTAGGGGAGGGTGCTGGAGCTCAGGAGGGGATTGGTCATGAAGTGACTCTTTCATGCACGGCCCGGGTTCTCAACGATCACTTTGGTGTTTTGTGCTGGCGCCGGTTTGTGCTGGCGCCACCGTAGGATGGGGACCTGTGGGACCGGCGGTACATGTGGAGACGGAGCATATGGAGACATTGAACGAACGACGCCGGGCCGTCGCCGTGCCCGGTGCGGAGCTGGCCGTCTACGAGTTTGGCCCGGAACCGGGCCCGGGCGTATCAAGCCTGCTCCTGGTGCACGGCTACCCGGACGATCATCGGGTGTTCCTTCCGGCCATCCGCGAGCTCGCGCAGACGCATCACGTGGTGGCCTATGACACGCGGAACGCGGGCGCCTCCGCCGTCCAGGGCCCGGGCGGGGACTATTCGCTGAATGCCCTCGTGGACGATGCCTTCGCCGTCCTGGCCGGGGTCGGCGCCCGGGCGGTCCATCTGGTGGGGCACGACTGGGGGTCCATCCAGGGCTGGGCCGTCATCCAGGACCCCAGAGCCGGCAGCAGGATCGCCCGCTACACCAGCATTTCCGGCCCGGACCTGGGACATTTCGCCCGCTGGATCCGTCGGCGCGTCCGGAAGCCGGGGGCCTGGCAGCAGTTGGGCGGCCAACTCCTGCGCAGCTGGTACATCGGAGCGTTCCTCGTCCCGGTCCTGCCGGAGGCCGCCTGGCGGCTGCTCCTCACCCCGCGCTATGAGAAGACGGCCAAGCGCGACGTCGGCAACGATCCGGTCCGCGGACTGGCCCTGTACCGCAGCAACTTCCGCTTCAACTTCCGCCGTCCGCGGAACCGGCCCGCCCCAAACCGGGTGACCATGCCCGTCCATGTGGTGGTGCCGCTGAAGGATCCGTTCCTCGCGCCGGCCCTCGTGGAGGGGCTCGAAACGTGGGTGGACGATCTCACAGTGACTAGGGTCGACAGCGGCCATTGGTGGCCGGCCACCCGGCCGGCAGAGTTCGCGGCCTTGCTGCGGCAGCCGCAGACGACGCCGTAAGCCGGGGTTGTGGTGGCGCGGGCAGCCTGGTTGGACCAGGCAGTGCGGAAGGGGGAATTCCGCAACGGGATGGAATACCTGACGTGGGGCCGAGGCGCCAAGTCCCTGCTCTTCGTCCAGGGCGGTCCGGGGAGCTTCGTGCCGCAAGGGGTGCTGCGCGGATTGTTTCGGCGGGAGTTTGCCGCCTACCAGGAGGCCGGCTACGCGATCTGGATTGTCACCCGACGGCGGAACATGCCGGGGACCCACACCAGCGCCGACATGGCGGACGACTACGCGGAGTTGATCGCCGACGAGTTTGGCGGCCGGGTGGACCTGGTGGTGGCCGAATCATTCGGCGGGATGATTGGCCAGTACCTGGCAGCCCGCCATCCACAGTCCTTCGGGCACATCGCCATGGTGGTTACTGCGGCCGAGCTCAGCGCCTGGGGAAAGGACGTGGACGAACGGATGGCCGCCGCCGTTGCCGCCGGAGACTCAAACCGCGCCGGGACAGTCCTGGCCGAATACTTCCTACCAGGCCCGCGTACCCGCTGGCTGCGGGAACTGCTGGGACCCGTCGTCGGCCGACGGGTGCTCGGCAACTCCGGCTGCCCCGGCCCGGACGTGCTGACGGAGGCGCGGGCCGAGTTGGCATTTGATGCGCGGGCGGTGCTGCCGCTGATCCGTCCGCCCGTCCTGTTGCTCTGCGGCGGCCGGGACACGTTTTTCCCGCGGGCCGTGGCGGAGGAGACCGCGCGACTGATTCCGGACTGCACCCTGATCGTCTATGAGCGGTGGGGGCATGTCCGGACGGGATCCAGCCGGCGGGTGCCGCGTGACGTCCTGGCCTTCGTCCGGAGCCGGTAGTGGCGGGCTGGGCCGCTCCCTCAGGCGTCGGCGCCCTCAGCCGCCAGCCGCTGGCGGCAAAGAGTTACCCGGCGTCGAGGCGCAGGGTCATGAAGACGCTGTTGGGATCCCGCTCGTAATCGGCAAACGGCGGGCACTCCACGAATCCGTGCCGCCCGTACAGCCGCCGCGCGGGGGCGAAAAATTCCTGGCTCCCCGTTTCCAGGAACAACCGCCGGTACCCGCTGCGCCGGGCCTCCGCCAGGAGGTGGCGGAGCAGGGCCGAGGCAACCCCGCGCCCGCGCGCCGCTTCCGAGGTCCGCATCGACTTGATCTCGGCGTCGCCGGGAGCCACGCGTTTCAGCGCCGCGCAGCCCAATAGCCGCGAGTCCTCCCGGGCCGTCCAGAAGCTGATGCCCGGACCGGCCAGTGCCGCGGGGTCAAGGGCGTGGACGCTCTCAGGCGGGGAGGTCGCGTACATGTCGGCGAGGTGCTCGCCCAGAAGCTGCAGGACGTCCTGGCGTTCCGGGGTGTCACGCCCGATCAGGACCGTGCCGCGAGGAGTGCCTGCCAAGGGAGTCAGCGGGGCCGGCGGGCGGCGTGCTCACGCGCCAGCACCGCGTAGGAGTCATCCGGGGTGCCCGGCGTGAAGCTGCCGTATTTGCGTTCGACGGCGGTCCGGATCAGGAAATCCGCGAGGGCCGGATTCTTGGGCAGCAGTGAGCCGTGCAGGTAGCTCGCCACGATGTTGTTGTAGCGTGCGCCTTCCTGGCCCTCGGTGCTGTTGTTGCCGGTGCCTTTGGCGGTGGTGCCGAGCGGTTGGACGCCGGGTCCCAGCGTGGTCTGGCCGCTGTGGTTCTCATAGCCCAGGATGCTGCCGAACTCGGGGGAGGCGACGGTGACGTTGCCGATCAGGCGCTCGTCGGTGCCGTGGGTCTCGACATCCAGGATGCCGATGCCCGGCAGGACCGAGCCGAGCCGGGTCTTGAAGAATTTCCCGAACAGCTGGTACAGCCCGCAGATCACGAGCATCGGCGTGCCGCCGTCCGCCAGTTGCTTCAGCGTCGACTCGCGCGAGAGGAGATCGTCCTGGATGACGAGCTGGCCGCTGTCCTGCCCCCCGCCACCGACAATAAGATCGACGTCCGCCGGGAACTCGTCGCCCACGTTGTATTCGAGCAGTTCCGGAGTGTAGCCATGCCAGCGGAGCCGCTGAGCGAGAACCAGGGCGTTGCCCCAGTCGCCGTAGATGTTCATGTCCCGCGGATAGAGCTGCAGGACCCGGATGATGCCCTTGCTCGGGGCCGCGGAGTGTTCGGGCGGAAGCTCGTGCCCGAAGGAGGGCTCGTGCGGGGTTTCGGGGGACCGGGGGGTCATGAGACCACCTCCACTGTGGTGATTTTGGACAGCTCGCGGCGGATGGCGAGCATCGCCGTGTAGGTGCAGAAAATCCTCTTCGGCTTGCCCTGGCCGCCGCGGATGAACGCCGCCAGCGCCGGCGCGATCTCGGTGTCGACGGCGCCGATGGCGACGTCGTCGTACTGCAGCCGCAGCGCCATGTCGTACGCTCGGGAACCAGTCAGCTGGTCCACGCCGCCGTCGCGGAGGGTGTCGAATTCGACGTCCCAGAGCCAGGACATGTCCCGGCCGTCCGCGTAGTTGTCATTGATCGCGATCATGGTGGCGTACCCGGCGGCCGGGAAGGATTTCAGCCCGAGACGGAAACCGCTGGGGTTCTTGACCAGCACCAGCTCCAGCGGCAGGCCATCGACCACCAGGCTTTCGCCCCGGCCGAACGCCGGCGCCACCTTGGACAGCGCCGTGAGCAGGCCCGCCTGGTCGGTACCCGTGCCGCGGGCACCCGAGATCGCCCGCGCCAGGGTCAGCGCTGCGGCGGCGTTGAAGATGTTGTAGACCCCGCGCAGCAACATGGGCGTGGTGACCGTCGCGCCGTCGTACTCGAAATCGGCGTCATCGGCGCCTACCCGGCGCAGCACGACGTCGGCGGCCTCCCGGGCGGGGGCGGCCGGCACCGGGCTCCCCGGGGCGGTGCGCATGTCGTCGTCGTTGGGGAAGGTGCTCAGCAGGGAATCGTCCAGCCCGAAGTAGAGCACCTCCGGCCCGTCCACGCTCTGGGCGATCCGGGCGACGCGGGGGTCTTCCCGGTTCAGGACCACGGTCCCGGTGGTCTTGGAAGCGATGTGCTGGAGCAGCTCGGCGGTCTTGTCGATCTCGCCGAAACGGTCCAGCTGGTCGCGGAGGACGTTGAGCAGGAGGCTGTAGCGCGGCGGGACCTTGTTGACGAAGTGCACCGCATGCGCCTCATCCAGTTCCAGGACCGCGACGTCGGCATCGAGCCGGCCCCGCCAGTCCACCTCGCCCAGGAGCGCCGCGGCCACGCCGCGGGTGAAGTTGCTGCCGGTGCGGTTGGTGAAGACCTTGAGCCCCTGGCTCTCGAGCAGCTCCACCACCATTTTTGTGGTGGTCGTCTTCCCGTTCGTGCCACTGACGACGGCGACCCCCAGCGGCAGCGTGGACAGTGTCCGCTGCATGAAACCGGGATCGATTTTTTCGACCACAAGCCCGGGAAGGGCCGAGCCTCCGCCCCTGAGCCGGGAGACCCGGCGGACGAGCTTGCCGAGCGGAACGCTGAAGTAAAGCATGCTCTGTAATATATCCCAGCAGAGGCATGGAACCCGGACGCAGTGCGCCGGTGCATGCGATCTCCATGCGTACCGCGCAGGCGCAGCGCATTATGCTGTGGGGATGACCACCCCCTCTTTCCTCCCTGAATCCCGCGTGGGTTCGGGCCTCCGGATTGGCGTCCTGGCGCTCCAGGGCGATTTCCGGGAGCACCTGCACGCCGTCGAAGCCGCTGGTGCCACCGGCGTCGGGATCCGCCGCCCCGCCGAACTCGACGGCTTGGACGGCCTGATCATCCCCGGCGGCGAATCGACCACGATCGACAAGCTTTCCAGGATCTTCGGGCTCCGGGATCCACTGCGCGAACGCATCCAGGCCGGCCTGCCCGTCTACGGCTCGTGCGCCGGCATGATCCTGCTTGCGGACCAGATCGCGGACGCGGCCACGGACCTTGCCGGCAACCCGCAGCAGACGTTCGGCGGACTCGACATCACCGTGCGCCGCAACGCCTTCGGCCGGCAGCGGGAGTCCTTCGAGACGGACCTTGATTTCCGGGGGCTCGACTTCAGCGCCGCCGGCGGCGTCGTGGCACCCGTCCATGCCGTCTTCATCCGCGGGCCCTGGGTTGAGCGCGTCGGGGATGGCGTGGAAGTCCTCGCCCAGGTGGAACCGTCTAAAGCCGGCCACCCCGAATCTTTGGACGGGACGGCTAGAATTGTTGCTGTGCGTTCCGGCAAGCTGCTGGCCACCTCCTTCCACCCGGAAGTGACGGGGGAGAAGCGCGTGCACGAACTGTTTATTCGAATGATCAGAGGAGAAGCGTAAAGCATGTCAGGCCACTCCAAATGGGCGACGACCAAGCATAAGAAGGCCATCCTTGATAGCCGCCGGGCCAAGTCGTTCGCCAAGCTGATCAAGAACATCGAAGTCGCCGCACGCATGGGCGGCCCGGACCTTTCCGGCAACCCGAGCCTGGAACTCGCCGTCACCAAGGCCAAGAAGACTTCGGTACCCGCTGACAATATCGACCGCGCCATCAAGCGCGGCGCCGGCCTCACCGGCGAGGTCGTCGACTACACCGAGATCATGTACGAATGCCGCGGCCCGCAGGGTTCCGCGCTGCTGATCGAGTGCCTCACGGACAACAAGAACCGTGCCGCCTCCGAGGTCCGGCTCGCCATCTCCCGCAACGGCGGCACGATCGCCGATCCGGGTTCGGTCAGCTACCTCTTCAGCCGCAAGGGTGTCGTCTCGCTGCCGAAGAACGGCCTGAGCGAGGACGACGTCCTGATGGCAGTCCTCGACGCCGGCGCCGAGGAAGTCAAGGACAACGGAGACACCTTCGAGATCCACTCCGAGCCGACCGACCTCCAGGCCATCCGCGACGCGCTCAAGGAAGCCGGAATCGATTACGACACTGATGAGGCCGAGTTCGTGCCGTCCATGCAGGTGCCGCTGGACCTGGATGCCGCCAAGAAGTTCATGAAGCTCGTGGACGCCCTGGAAGAACTCGACGACGTCCAGAACGTCTACAGCAACGCCGACCTCAGCGACGAAGTGCAGGCCGCACTGGAAGCCGAGTGACACGCTCACCTAACCGTGATTTCGAGGCCCGGTCTTGACCCTGCGCGTCTTGGGGGTTGACCCGGGCCTCACCCGTTGCGGGATCGGCGTCGTCGACGTCGAGAAGAACCGGCGGGCCACCATGGTGGCCTTCGGCGTCGTGGGAACCTCCCCCGAGGAGAGCCTGGACCAGCGGCTGCTGGTCATCGCCACCTCCATCGATGAATGGCTGGACCAATACGAACCCCACGTCCTCGCCGTGGAGCGGGTGTTTTCCCAGCTCAACGTCAGCACGGTCATGGGGGTGGCGCAGGCGTCCGGCGTGGTAATTGCCGCCGCCGCGCGCCGCGGCATCCCGGTGGCCCTGCACACGCCGTCCGAAGTCAAGGCCGCCGTCACAGGCAGCGGAACGTCGAACAAGGACGCCGTGACCAAACTGGTAACGAAGATCCTCCGGCTGGATGCGCCCCCGCGCCCGGCCGACGCCGCCGACGCTCTGGCGCTGGCAATCACCCACGCCTGGCGGTCTGGCAGCGGCACTTCCACCAAGGATGCAGTGACGACGGGGCCTGGCAGCCAGTCCCTCACACCGGCCCAGCGGGCATGGGCGGACGCGGAAGCAAAAGCGCGCCGTGCGCGCTGAACGTCTGCTGCGCTTGCTAGGGTATTCGTAGATATGTTCGGATAGCCGGCTTGCCATCTTTATGCGGCCGGCTGCAGACCCAGGAGCCCGGCCTTGATTAGTTTTCTTCGCGGAACCGTAGCGCATGTTGGCCTGTCCTCCGCCGTGATCGACCTGAACGGTGCCGGCATGAGCGTCAACGCCACGCCGCAGACCCTCAGCGGGCTCCGCGTGGGCGAGGAAGGGAAGCTTTTCACCTCGCTGATCGTGCGGGAGGACTCGCTGACCCTGTTCGGCTTCGCCAGCGACGACGAGCGGGAAGTGTTTGACGTGCTGCTCAGCGTCAGCGGCGTCGGGCCCCGCCTCGCCCTGGCCGTTCTGGCCGTTCACGAACCGGAAGCCATCCGGGTGGCCGCCCACTCTGGCGATGGCAAGGCCTTCACGAAGGTCCCCGGAATCGGGCCGAAGGTGGCCGGCCGTATCGTACTGGAACTCGCCGGCAAACTCGTGCCGCACGGCACCGCCGGTGCGCCCGGCGCGCCGCTCCCTTTGGCTTCCGCGGAATCCGTCTGGAAGCCGCAGGTCGTCGCCGCGATGACAAGCCTCGGCTGGTCCGAAAAGGACGCCACTGCCAGCATCGAGAAATCCCTGGCCGATTCCCCGGACCTGGCCGAGAACGGCAACGTGGCCGAAATCCTCCGCGCAACACTCCGCTGGCTGGGGCAGGACGGTGCCCGCGCCGGTAACCGGGTAGGCGCGCGTGGCTGAGCAGTCGATTGTTGCCGGGGGAGAGGAACCGGAGGAGCGCGTCATTGAAGCCGCCCTTCGGCCCAAGAACCTGCACGACTTCGTGGGCCAGCACCGGGTCCGCAAGCAACTCTCCCTTGTCCTGGAGGCCTCGCGCATGCGCGGCCGCAGCGCGGACCACGTGCTGCTCTCCGGCCCTCCCGGCCTCGGCAAGACCACGCTGTCCATGATCATCGCCGCCGAGATGAACGTCCCGCTGCGGATCAGCAGCGGCCCGGCCATCCAGCACGCGGGCGACCTCGCGGCCATCCTGTCCTCGCTCTCTGAAGGCGAGGTCCTGTTCCTGGACGAAATCCACCGGATGTCCCGGCCGGCCGAGGAAATGCTGTACATGGCGATGGAGGACTTCCGCGTCGACATCGTGGTCGGCAAGGGCGCAGGCGCCACAGCCATTCCGCTGGAGCTGCCGCCCTTCACCCTGGTCGGTGCGACCACGCGGGCCGGACTGCTTCCCGGGCCGCTGCGGGACCGCTTCGGCTTCACCGGCCACCTGGAGTTCTACTCCGTCGAGGAGTTGGAACTGGTCCTGCGCCGGTCCGCAGGCCTGCTGGACCTGAAGGTCAACTCGGCGGGATTCAGCGAGATCGCCGGCCGGTCCCGGGGCACGCCGCGCATCGCCAACCGGCTCCTGCGCCGGGTCCGCGACTGGGCGCTCGTGCACGGTATCGAGCAAATTGATGCCCGGGCGGCGTCCGCGGCGCTGGACATGTACGAGGTAGACAAGCGCGGCCTGGACCGGCTGGACCGTGCCGTCCTGGAAGCCCTCATTACCAAGTTCGGCGGTGGGCCCGTTGGCCTGTCCACCCTCGCGATCGCCGTTGGCGAGGAGACGGAAACCGTGGAGACGGTCGCCGAACCCTACTTGGTGCGCGAGGGGCTGCTGGGCCGGACGCCGCGGGGCCGCATTGCCCTGGCGCCGGCGTGGACTCACTTGGGTTTCGCTGTTCCGGCCGGTGTCTTCGGGCAGGATCCGCTGGCGTTGTTCCAGGCTGATGAGCTGGGAGAGGGTCCGCAGGGCGAGTCCAGCGGGGATCTCGGTGAAGAAACCGGTCCGCAGTGGATTCGAAACGGCCGCTAGCACCGTTCCTTCAGCTTTTCCCTTTAGACTGGAATGACGCTCGGCACGTTCGGGTTTTGTTTCCGTGGGCGGAGGGCAAGTAGCCGCCGGCGGCTGGGGATGGTCTCTCTGTCAGCTTGCTGTGCAGACTCCTGCCCGCGCCGCCCGGAGCAAACGGACGTTGCTGAAAAACAGCTATGCAAGTACAGAACGGAACAATCCCTGTGTTCGGACTTATTTCTGCCCAGACCCAGCCGCAGGCCGGCGGCGGCATCGACATCATGACGATTCTCCTGTTCGTCCTGCTCGGACTCTTCGTCTTCATGATGTTCCGCCGCAACAAGAAGACCCAGCAGCAGCAGGCACAGCTCCAGTCCAAGTTCGAGCCCGGTGTCGAGGTCATGACGAGCTTCGGCCTGTTCGGCCGGATCGTCGCGATCGACGAAGCGGAGAACAAGGTCACGCTGGAACTGTCCCCGGGCAACACGGCCACCGTGCACCGCCAGGCCGTCACCAAAATTGTGGAGCCGGTTGTCGCAGCCGAGGAGCCGACAGTGGTTCCCGACGACGCGTCCTCGCTGACCGCCGACAAGCTCAGCGCCGAGGAGACGGACGGCACCGCCCCCCTCCGCGACGCGCCCCGCAACGAAACTCCCGAGGAAACCTTGCGCCGACTCAATGACGAAGGCAAGAAAGACAGCTAGTCTGCCTACCTGAGCTATCCCGCGAAGCAACGGTTGCGGGCATCCGCCGGCGGGGGCCCAGAGCCCGCGCCGGCGGATCCGCCGCAAATAGAAGAAAGATCGACAATGGCACGAACTGGCCCCAAAAACTCAGCCATCAGGATGCTGGTCTGGCTTGGCGTACTCATCGCCGCCATGACGGCTGTCCTGGCGGGCGGCACCATTGCCGGCCAGGCCAGCTGGGCTCCCAAGCTCGCCCTGGACCTGGAAGGCGGCACCCAGATGATCCTGGCGCCCAAGGTTGAGGGCGGTTCGGGCATCACCGAAGACCAGCTGAACCAGGCCGTGGCGATCATCCGTCAGCGCGTGGACGGCTCCGGCGTCGCGGAAGCGGAAATCAGCACGCAGTCCGGCCGCAACGTCGTGGTCAGCCTGCCGGGAACTCCCGCCAAGGAAACCCGCGCCCTGATCCAGGCCTCCGCCGACATGAACTTCCGCCCCGTGATCCAGACGGGCGCCGGCGCAGCTGTCCCCGAGGCGTCCCGGACCCCGGAGGACCAGCTGCCCAAGCCGACGGCCGCGCCAGCGAACAGCAGCGACGAGAACTGGATTACCCCCGAGGTCTACAAGCAGTTTGAGGCACTTGACTGCGTCAATCCTTCCCAGGACAAGCAGCAGCGCTCAGACCCGACCAAGCCCCTGGTGACCTGTGAGCCCGCGACAGCGAATTCGCCGGCCATCAAGTACATCCTCGGTCCGGTCGAGGTGAAGGGCTCGAACATCAAGTCCTCCTCGTTCCAGCTGCAGCGCGGCGCCCAGGGTGCCGTGACCAATGAATGGGCCGTCAACATCCAGTTCGACGACGCCGGCACCGCCAAGTTCAAGGAAGTCACCGAGCGCCTGTACCAGTTCTACGCCGCCGGCGGCGGCCAGAGCGGCTCGGACCCTAAGGCCCAGTTCGCCATCGTCCTGGACGACCAGGTCATCTCCGCCCCGCGGTCGCTCGCAGTCATCACCGACGGCCGGCCGCAGATCACCGGCGGGTTCACCGAAGAATCCGCCAAGGCCCTGTCCGACCAGCTGCGCTTCGGTGCCCTGCCGATCAGCTTCGAAATCCAGAGCGAACAGCAGATCTCCGCGACCCTCGGCGGAGAGCAACTGCGCATGGGTATGCTTGCCGGCCTGATTGGTCTGCTGCTGGTGGTGGTCTACTCGCTCTTCCAGTACCGGGCCCTCGGCCTGGTGACCGTGGCATCCCTCGTGATCGCCGGCGTGCTGACGTTCCTGGCGATCGCGATCCTCGGCTGGACAGAGAACTACCGGCTGTCCCTCGCCGGCGTCGCCGGCCTGATCGTGGCCATTGGCCAGACAGCGGACTCGTTCATCGTCTACTTCGAACGCATCCGTGACGAGCTCCGTGAAGGCCGCGGCCTGGTCTCGGCCGTGGAGAACGGCTGGAAGCGGGCCAAGCGCACCATCCTGGCCTCCAAGGCCGTTAACCTCCTCGCAGCCGTGGTGCTGTTCTTCGTGGCAGTGGGCAACGTCCGCGGCTTCGCGTTCACCTTGGGCCTCACTGCGATCGCCGACCTCATCGTCGTCTTCATGTTCACCCACCCGACGCTGCAGCTGCTGGCCCGCACCAAGTTCTTCGGCGAAGGCCACAGGTTCTCGGGCCTGGACCCGAAGCGCCTGGGCGCGGTCCCGCTGTACCGCGGAGCCGGACGGGTCCGCACCCCGGAGGACAAGCCCGTGGTGGTGCGCGCGAAGAACACCGGCGCCGCGGCCGAGGCCGAGCGCCGGATGACCATCGCAGAACGCCGCCTCGCCGAAAAACAGCAGGAACAGGCACAACAGGCACAGCTCGCCGGTACCTCCAAGAGCGCGTCCAAGGAGGGCAAGTAAATGGTCAACTTCTCAACGTTCGGCAACGAGTTGTACACGGGCAAGCGCTCGTACGACTTCGTCGGCTACAAGAAGATCTGGTTCCTGATTGCCGGGATCGCCGTCGCCCTCTCGATCCTGATCCCGATTGCCAAGGGTGGTTTCAACCTCGGCATCGAATTCCGCGGCGGCTCCGAGTTCACCGTCTCCAACGTGAAGACCACCGACGCGGCCCTCGGCGAAAAGGCCGTCCAGGCAGTCGTGGCGGGGTCCGTGCCACGTGTGGCAAATGTCGCCGGCACCACCATGCGCATCCAGACGGACAAGCTCAGCGACGACGAAACCCTGCAGATCAAGGAAGGCCTCACCACGGCCTACGGTGTGACGGATAACGAAGTCACTTCCACCTTTGTCGGTCCCACCTGGGGCGCGGACGTCACCAAGCAGGCACTGATGGGCCTGGCCATCTTCGTGGGCCTGGCTGCAGTCCTGATGGCGCTGTACTTCCGGACCTGGAAGATGTCGGTCTCGGCGCTCGTCGGCATGGCCGTCACGATGTTCATTACCGCCGGTGTTTACGGCCTCAGTGACTTCGAAGTAACGCCGTCGGCCATCATCGGCTTCCTGACCGTGCTCAGCTACTCGCTGTACGACACCGTGGTGGTGTTCGACAAGATCCGCGAGAACACCTCGGACATCCAGGCCTCCACCCGGCGGACCTTCGCCGAAGAGGTCAACCTCGCCATCAACCAGACCCTGGTACGGTCCATCAACACCATGGTGGTGGCGATCCTCCCGGTCGGCGCGATCCTCTTCATCGGTGCCGGGCTGCTGGGCGCCGGAACCCTGCGGGACCTGTCCCTGGCGCTGTTTGTGGGCATCCTGGTGGGCACGGCGGCTACGATCTTCATCGCGGCCCCGCTGTACGCCGCGCTGCGGCAGGGCGAGCCTGACCTGCTCAAGCAGGCCAAGCGGGTAGAACAGCGGCGCGCCGAGACGGCAGCCAAGACCACGTCGCCGGCGTCGTCGGCCACGGCCTGAGCGCAGGCACCAAGCCGCTGCCGTGATACCCCGGTGACGCCGGGACCAGTGCCTTGACCGTCCTGAGCGGACAGCAGGCGGGCCGGAGACCGTCCTTTGCGACGGACTCCGGCCCGTCGTCGTATCACGGCCGGTTATCGAAGTATCCTGCTGCGGGAATACACTTGAATAATTGACCGGTCGCGAGAGGTGCTCCATTGGAAGAACGTTCGACGCCGGTGCCGGAGGCACCAGCGGACAAGGGCCAAGGCCAGGGTTCTCAGACTGACCTTGTGGTTCCCGGACGCCCCAATGTTCCCGTGCCCGTTGACAGTTCCGGCGCCCGGCCGACGTTTCCGGGCCGGCGCGAACGCACAAGGTCACGCCTTGCCCGGCTGACGGGCCGCGGCGCTCCCGCGTACTCCCCGATTCTTGAGCCGTTGCTGCGCACGGTCCGTGCCAACAACCCCAAAGAGGACTTCGACCTCATCCAGCGAGCCTTCGTCGTCGCCGAGCGTTGCCACCGGGGCCAAAAGCGCAAGAGCGGGGACCCGTACATCACGCACCCGGTCGCGGTTGCCACCATCCTCGCCGAGCTTGGCCTCAGCGGCACAACCCTGGCCGCGGCCCTGCTGCACGACACCGTCGAAGACACCTCCTACACGCTGGCTGACCTGAAGTCCGAGTTCGGCCCGGAAGTTGCCATGCTGGTGGATGGCGTCACCAAGCTGGACAAGGTCAGTTTCGGCGAGGCAGCCCAGTCCGAGACCGTGCGCAAAATGGTCGTCGCCATGGCCAAGGACATCCGGGTCCTGATGATCAAACTCGCCGACCGGCTCCACAACGCCCGGACGTGGCGCTTCGTCTCCGCGGAATCCTCGGCCCGCAAGGCGCGCGAAACCCTGGAAATCTTCGCACCCCTGGCCCACCGGCTCGGCATGAACACCATCAAGTGGGAGCTGGAGGATCTGTCCTTCGCCGCGCTGTATCCGAAGGTGTACGAGGAAATCGTGCGCATGGTGGGGGACCGGACCCCGGAGCGTGAGAAGAACCTGGCCGTCATCCGCAACCAGATCACCGAGGACCTGCGCGCGGCGAAGATCAAGGCCACAATCACCGGACGGCCCAAGCACTACTACTCGATCTACCAGAAGATGATCGTCCGCGACAAAGACTTCGACGACATCAACGACCTCATGGGCGTCCGCGTCCTGGTCGACTCGGTCCGGGACTGTTACGCGGCCCTGGGCGCCATGCACTCGCGCTGGAACCCCCTGCCCGGGCGGTTCAAAGACTATATCGCGATGCCCAAGTTCAACATGTACCAGTCGCTGCACACCACGGTGATCGGTCCGGGCGGCAAACCGGTCGAAATCCAGATCCGCACCCATGAGATGCACCGGCGCGCCGAATACGGCGTGGCCGCGCACTGGAAGTACAAGGACCAGCCGAACCGGACGGCCGCCGGTCCCGGAAGCCCGCGCGACGGCGACATGGGCTGGTTGCGCTCCCTCGTGGACTGGCAGCAGGAAACCTCGGACCCAGGCGAGTTCCTGGACTCGTTGCGGTTTGAGATCAACGCCCGCGAAGTGTTCGTCTTCACCCCCAAGGGCGAGGTCATGGCCCTCCCGGCCGGATCCACCCCCGTGGACTTCGCCTACGCCGTGCACACCGAGGTGGGCCACCGGACCATCGGCGCCCGCGTCAACGGCAAACTCGTCCCGCTCAACAGCGAACTGAACCACGGCGACTGGGTTGAGATCTTCACCTCCAAGGCCGAAGGCGCCGGGCCCAGCCAGGACTGGCAGCACTTCGTTAAGAGCGCCCGGGCCCGGAACAAGATCCGGCAATGGTTCAGCAAGGAACGCCGCGAGGAAGCGATTGACCGCGGCAAGGACCTGCTGACCAAGGCGATGCGGAAGCAAAACCTCCCGCTGCAGCGGCTCATGACCCACGACGCCCTCGCGGCGATCGCGGAAGACTTCAAATATGCCGACATCTCCGGGCTCTACGCCGGCGTGGGCGACGGGCACACCTCCGCGCAGTCCGTCATGGAACGCCTGGTGGAGAGCATCGGCGGGAACGAGCACCCGGACGATGCCCTCGCCGAGGTCTCCATCCCCACCCAGGTCACCAAGGCCCGTTTCTCCGACTCCGGTGTTGTTGTCCGCGGCGTGGACGACGTCTGGGTGAAGCTGGCCCGGTGCTGCACGCCCGTCCCGCCGGACCCGATCCTGGGGTTCGTCACACGTGGCTCTGGCGTCTCTGTGCACCGGACCGATTGCACCAATGTGAGCGGCCTGATGGACCAGCCGGACCGGATTGTGGAAGTGGACTGGGCACCCACGCAATCCAGCGTGTTCCTTGTGGAGATCCAGGTCGAGGCGCTAGACCGCAAGTCGCTGCTCTCCGACGTCACCCGGGTGCTTTCGGAAAACCACGTCAACATCCTGGCGGCGAGCGTCCACACGTCCACTGACCGGGTGGCCATCTCCAAGTTCGCCTTCGAGATGGGCGACCCCAAGTACCTCAGCCACGTGCTCAGCGCTGTCCGCCGGATTGACGGTGTTTTCGACGTGTACCGCACCACCGGAAACCGCCGCCGCAGCTGACCCGCCGCGGCTGGGAACCACAGGTGTCCTAGCCTGCGTTCGGGGCCTCTGGCTGTGCTGCGAGGGCGGCGAGCTTGGCCAGCGCCGCCCGTTTGTGGGGCAGGCGCGGGCTCGCGTCAACGGCGAGCCGGAGCAGCCGGAGGCGCACACCCAGTTCGGGCCGGCCCAATAGGGCCCTCAGGGCCGGCACGGCCCGGTCCGCATCCACGTGCAACGCTATGTCCTGGGCCGTGCGCAGCGGGCTGGACACCATCAGGCCACCCATGCTGACGACGTCGAACGGTCCCAACCGAACTTCGTGGAACGTGCAGCCGCGCACGGACCTCAGGCTCGAAATCCGCCGGTTGGCGTCAACCAGCAACGCAAGACGGTCCGGCTCGGCTGCGCAACCGTAGATCCACGCCGCGGTCATCCGCCCCGCCACCACGCGCTGCCGGATCGCCGGCGCCACCGCAAGGGACGCGGCGCGGGCACGCAGCTGCGGACTGGCGTTGGCGCCAGGTGCCAGGTAGCCGCGCTGATAGAGCTGCGTGAGCACGCCGTCGGCGGCCATGGCCTGCAGCTCCGGCCAGGAGAACAGGGCGCCGGGGGAGTAGAGCTCGCAAGGCTCAGGCCCCCGCGCAGGCGGCCCCGGAACAGCAGCGGGGGTGCGGGGCGTGAGTACCATTCCGCCATCGTTGCCCGTTCCGCGGGCATAGAACAGGCCCCGCTCCGGTCATGTGGATAAACCGAAACGGGGCCTGGACAGGCTTGCTGCTGTGCCCTGGGGCTAGGAGAGTTCGCTCGCCGAGCGCTCGAGCTGCTCCAGCCAGGCCTGGCGTGCCTCAAGGGCCTCCCGGGCTGCCTTGATCTTGCGCTCATCGCCAGCCTTCTCCGCCTTGGACAGGTCCTCCTTGAGACCGGCAATGGCGGTTTCGAGCTGGGTCAGGGCGCTGTTGGTGCGTGCCTTGGTCTCCGGGTTGGAGCGCTTCCAGTTTTCTTCCTCGGCGTGGCGGACGGCGTCCTCCACCTTCCGCAGGCCGGCCTCGATGCGGCCCATGTCCGCGCGCGGAACCTTGCCGGCTTCTTCCCAGCGGTCCCGGATGGACTGCAGCGCCTTCTTGGCGGCCGCGAGGTCCTTGATCGGCAGGAGCTCGTTGGCCTCCACCAGGAGTGCTTCCTTCACCACGAGGTTCGCACCGTATTCCTGGTCGATCTCGTCGTTAGCTGCCTGCCGGTTGGTGAAGAAGACGTCCTGCGCGGCGCGGAAGCGGGCCCACAGAGCGTCGTCGTCCTTGCGGCTGGCGCGCGGTGAGGCCTTCCACTCGTCCATCAGGCGGCGGTACTCGCCGGCGGCATATCCCCAGTCGGTCGAGGAGGAAAGGGCCTCGGCTTCGGCGATCAGCTTCTCCTTGGCGGCCTTGGCTGCCGAATTGTTGCTGTCCAGCTGCGAGAAGTAGGCGCGGCGGTGCCGGTCGAACACCGTGCGGGCGGCGCGGAACCGCTTCCACAGCGCGTCCTCGTTGCTGCGGCCGAGCCGGACGCCGCTCTTCTGCGCGGTCTTCCAGCTCTCGAAGAGTTCGTTCATCCGCGCGCTGGAGGTCTTCCACTGGACCTGCGCGGGATCGTGGCCGGCGATTTCCTCGGCCTCGGCCACGATGGCCTCACGGGCGGCAAGCTCAGCGGCACGGACGGCATCGTGTTCGGCCTTCTCGGCCTTCTCGAGCTCGCCGATCTGCGTCACGAGTGCGTCCAGGCGGGCCTCGGCGGAGCGGAAGTCACCCACCATGTTGCGCTCGGCGAGCTGCTCGCGCAGGTGCGTGACGGTCTTCTGCATATCCGTGGTGGGCGCCTTGGAGCCCACGCGCTGTTCAAGCAGGTCGATCTGGGCGACGACGTCCTCGAACTTCCGGGCGAAGTAGCCCAGGGCCTCGTCGGCGCTGACGCCCGGGTACTGGCCAACGGGATATTCCGTGCCGTCAACGGTCAGGAAGACGTGGCCGTCACCTTCAACGCGGCCCCAGCGGGCTGCCTCCGCCAGCGAGGCTGCGGAGGACACGGCTGCGGGCGCGGGGGCCGGGGCAGCAGCAGAGGGCTTGGCCTTCGGCCGGGCAGCAAACGCTGCCGGGCTCGGCGCGGGCCGAGCGGGCGGCGCGGGAGTGGGCGACGGCGACGGGGCAGCAGCGGCCCCGGCATCGGCAACAGTCTCAGGAACAGCCTCAACCGCAGGGGCGGCTGCCGTCTCTGCCGGAGTTTCCGCCGGTGCGGTCTCTGCAACGGCCTCTGCAACGGCCTCGGCCGGCGCCTCGGCCGACGGTGCCGTGGTTGGCTCCGCGGGCTCGGCTGACGCTGTGGGCTCCGCGGATTCGGCGGCGTCCTCGCCTGCCGCGGCTGGGGCTGCGGATGCTGCGGTGTCGCCGGCCGCATCTACTGCAACGCCGGCACTCTCGGCTGGGGTTGCCTCGGCTTCGGTTTCGTTGGCAGCTGCTGTTGCCAATGTTTCGTCGGATTTCTGACTGTCTGTCACCGCTAGAAGTCTTTCGCTTGGAGGGAAATACCGGGACCACGGCCTTCAGGGCCGCGGCTGGTCACTTCAGTGAGAACGAGTCTATCGTGACTGGTTCCACAGGTGCGCCGTCGGTGGCGTTGTCGCCAGGCTTCAGTCCGGCGGCGGCAATGCCGCCCACCACATCGAGGCCGGACGTCACCTTGCCCACCACCGTATAGCCGCCGGCGGCATCCGCCGGAATGACGGTGTCCTTGTACACAATGAAGAACTGGGTGCCGTTGCCGTTGGCGTTCCCGCTGGTCCGGGCCACGGCGATCGTGCCGGCGGGGTACTTATTGTCCGGCGGGGTGTTTTCCAGCGGGCCCCACGTGTAGTTCGGGTCGCTGCTGCCGTCCCCGGCCTTGGACCCGCACTGGAGCACGCCGAACGTCTCGGCCGTGGTCAGCCGGTGGCAGCTGACGCCGCTGTAGAAGTTTTGGTCGGCGAGGGACTTGAAGACCGCCGCAGCCTGCGGGGCCTTGGTGCCGTCGAGCTCGACGCCGAGCGTGCCGCGGTTCAGCTTGAGCTCACCCGTGAAGGTCTTGCCCGCGGCGGTTTCCGGCTTGGGGATGTTCTCGGCATTCGTGGGGGCAGCTGTCGGTGTGGCGGACGCCGAAGGGCTCTGCAAACCCTCCTGCGCGGCCGCGAACTCTTCTTCGCTCGGGTTGGATGCGAAGGCCGTGAGCTGCAGGACCAGGGCCAGGCCAATCGCTGCTGTGCCGGCGCTGATGGCGAGGACGTTGTCGCGCTTGCGGCGCTTGTCCTGGTCCCGGCGCAGGCCGCGCCTGGCCTCCATCTGCTGGACGCGCCGCTTCGCCTCACGTGCGCTGCGTGAACTGGCCGCCAATGGTCCTCCTGGTTGTATGGCCGCGGCCGTGACGGGCCGGAGGCGCCATCGCGGCAGCGGCAGCAAGCTGCCGGCAGTCCCGCCAGGCCAGCTCCGTTGGAAGAAGCGGGCGCCGAACGCATAAACTGACTGCCGCACACAGTTTATGCACGACTGGCCGGTCTGCCGCTTATCTTCGTTACGTTTCGACGGAGAATGCCGCGTGACGCCTGCGCCCGAAGATGCTGCAGTAACAACGCGATACTGCAGTGGTACCCAGAGGAGAAAATTTCACCATGGCACGCACAGCCTCCCTGTCAGGATTCCCCGAGTGGCTTCCCGAGGAGCGGCTGGTGGAACTCCATGTGCTGGACACGCTGCGCCGGACGTTCGAACTCCATGGTTTCTCCTCGATCGAGACCCGCGCCGTGGAAACTGTGGGGCAGCTGCTGCGCAAGGGAGAAATCGACAAAGAGGTCTACGGCCTGAGCCGGCTCCAGGACGACGAGGACTCTGCGGCCAAGTTCGACCCGCATGCCCTGGCCCTGCACTTTGACCTCACGGTGCCCTTCGCCCGGTACGTCGTGGAGAACGCCGGCTACCTGGCGTTCCCGTTCCGCCGCTACCAGATCCAAAAAGTCTGGCGCGGCGAACGTCCCCAGGAGGGCCGCGCCCGCGAGTTCACCCAGGCGGACATCGATGTGGTCGGCGACGGCGAACTGCCGTTCCGCTACGACGTGGAAATCGCGCTCGTGATCGCCGAGGCGCTCAACGCGCTGCCGATCCCCGACTTCCTGCTGCGGATCAATAACCGCAAGCTGGCCGAGGGCTTCTACACCGGGATCGGGCTCACCGACACCGCCGGCGTCCTGCGCAGCATCGACAAGCTCGAGAAGGTCGGACCCGCAAAGGTGGCCGACTTGCTCAAGGACGAACTCGGCGCCACCGACGATCAGGCGCAGGCCGCCCTGAAGCTCGCCGGCATCCGCACGACGGACACGTCCTTCGTGGAGCAGGTCCGGGCGCTCGGCGTCACCAACGAGCTGCTGGAAGAAGGACTGAACGAGCTGGAACAGGTCATCGCGGCCGCCGTCCAGCACGCCCCCGGACGGGTGGTAGCGGATCTCAGCATCGCCCGCGGCCTGGACTACTACACGGGCACCGTGGTGGAAACCGTCCTGGTGGGCCACGAACAGCTGGGCTCCATCTGCTCCGGCGGCCGCTACGACGCCCTGGCCAGCAAAGGCAACCGCAAGTTCCCCGGCGTCGGCCTCTCGATCGGCGTGACCCGCCTGGTGTCGCGGATCCTGAGCCAGGACCTCGCCAAGGCCACGCGCTCCGTGCCCACCGCCGTGCTGGTGACGCTCAATGACGACGGCAGCTGGGCCGCGGCGCAGGATGTCGCGGCGCAGCTGCGCAGCCGAGGCATCGCTACGGAGGTCGCCGCGAAGGCCGAGAAGTTCGGCAAGCAGATCAAGTTCGCCGACCGGCGCGGCATTCCTTTTGTGTGGTTCACCGACGACGACGGCAAGCACCAGGTCAAGGACATCCGCACGGGCGAGCAGTACGACGCCGACCCGGGCGCCTGGATGCCCGCCGAGGAGGACCTGCACGTGCGCGTTACCGCCGCGGGCTAGCTACCTGCGCGCCCGCTCGACGAGGAACCGCCCGGCCACTCCGGCCGCCAGCACCGCTGCCATGAACAGCACCGAGGCCGGCGGCAGGGTGACGGCCAGGACCAGGCAACCGACAAAGCCCAGCACATTGAGCCAGCGCGGAGCATGCCAGGGCCGGCCGGCCAGTGTGAAGGCCGCGGCGTTGGTCACGGCGTAATAGATCAGCACGCCGAAGCTGGAAAATCCGACCACGGTCATTACGTTGGTACTCAGCAGCAGGATCACGACCGCGGCGCCGACGGCCAGTTCCGCGACGAACGGGACGCTGTGGCCGCGGCCCACCAGGGCCAGCGGACCGGGCAGGTCCCGTTCCCGCGCCATGGCCAGGGTGGTTCGGCCCACCCCGGTGATCAGTGCCAGCAGTGCGCCAAGACAGGCGGCTGCCGCCCCCGCCTGGACGAACGGGACGCCGCCGCTGAGGCGACTGGCCGCCACCGCGTCCAGCAGCGGCGCCGTCGAACCCGCCAGCTGCCCAGGCGGCAGGTGCCACTGCAGCAGCACGGCCAGGCCGAGATAGATCACGAAGGCGCCGGCCAGGGCGGCCAGGATGGCCCGCGGAATGGTGCGCGCCGGGTCCTTGACCTCCTCGCCCAGGGTGGCGATCCGCGCATAGCCTGCGAAGGCGAAGAACATCAGCCCGGCCGCGGGCAGGACGCCCCAGCCGCCGGAGGGCGCCGCAGGGTAGGCCGGTGCCGCCGACACGGCGGGGGCGCCGGCCGGGTGCGGTCCCAGCAGCGACGCCACGGCGACGAACACGACCGTGGCCAACACCACGGCCAGCAGGACCCTGGTCAGCAGCGCTGTCCGCGTAATCCCGAGGAGGTTAACCCCCGTCAGTACCACGACGGCGGCGACCGCCAGGGGCGTCGCGTAGGCCGGTGCAACGTAGTGCCCGAACGTGAGCGCCACCGCCGCGCAGGACGCCGTCTTGCCCGTCACGAAACCCCAGCCCGCAATGAAGCCGGGCCACTCGCCGAGCTGCCGGCGCCCATATACGTAGGTGCCCCCGCTGTCGGGGTACCTGGCTGCCAGTTGCGCGGAGGCGACCGCGTTGCAGTAGGCGATGGCGCCGGCTACTGCCACGGCCAGTGTCAGCAGCGGCCCGGCCAGCGCGGCGGCGGGGGAGAACACGACGAAAACGCCGGCGCCCAGCATGGAACCCAGGCCGATTGCCGTGGAATCGAACACGCCGAGCCGGCGCTGCAGTCGCTGGTGCGGCCGCTGCGGGACAGGCCGGTGACCCGGCCGCCGGCCACGCCGGCCACTGGGCCCGGTTCCGTTGTGCCGGGTTGCCATGGCAGGAGGGGCCTTTCCACCGGGTAAACTCGAACGGGATCGTTCTTGAAGCGATCCTATTGAACTTCATTTTTAATGTCGCTTTTGATTTTCCCTCTGTCTTCTTCAGAAAGGCGTGCTGTGCTGCGCACACATGACCTCGGATCTCTTCGCTCCGAGCACATTGGACAAACCGTAACCCTCGCCGGCTGGGTCGGCCGGCGTCGTGACCACGGTGGTGTCGCATTCGTTGACCTGCGCGACGCGTCCGGCGTCGCCCAGGTTGTGGTTCGCGAAGAAGAGGTCTTCCACGGCCTGCGCAACGAATACGTGCTGCAGATCGTCGGCACGGTGTCCCAGCGTCCCTCGGGCAACGAGAACCCGGCCCTCCCCACCGGCGAGATCGAGGTGATGGCCGAAAAGGTCACCATCTTGAACACCTCGGATCCGCTGCCGTTCCAGATCGACGAGCACGTCGAGGTGGGCGAGGAAGCGCGCCTGAAGCACCGCTACCTGGACCTGCGCCGCCCCGGCCCCGCCCGCAACCTGCGCCTGCGTTCGGAGGCCAACCGCGTGGCCCGCGAACTGCTGCACCAGGACGGCTACGTGGAGATTGAAACCCCCACGCTGACCCGTTCGACGCCGGAAGGCGCCCGCGACTTCGTGGTCCCGGCCCGCCTCGCGCCGGGTTCCTGGTACGCGCTGCCGCAGTCCCCCCAGCTGTTCAAGCAGCTCCTGCAGGTGGGCGGCTTCGAAAAGTACTACCAGATTGCCCGCTGCTATCGCGATGAAGACTTCCGCGCGGACCGCCAGCCGGAATTTACGCAGCTGGACATCGAGGCCAGCTTCGTGGACCAGGACGACATCATCAGTTTGGGCGAGAACATCGTCAAGGCCCTGTGGAAGCTGATCGACGTTGAGATCCCGACGCCGATCCAGCGCATCACCTACCACGACGCCATGGCCCGCTACGGCTCCGACAAGCCGGACCTGCGCTTCGGCCAGGAGCTGACCGAGCTCACCGAGTTCTTCAAGGACACCGACTTCGGCGTCTTCAAGGCACCTTACGTCGGTGCCGTTGTCATGCCCGGCGGCGCTTCCCAGGCCCGCCGCGCCCTTGACGCGTGGCAGGAATGGGCCAAGCAGCGCGGCGCCAAGGGCCTGGCGTACGTTCTGTACAAGGAGGACGGCGAGCTCGCCGGTCCCGTCGCCAAGAACCTGACCGACACCGAGCGTGCGGGTCTCGCCGCCGCCGTCGGTGCCAAGCCTGGTGACTGCATCTTCTTCGCCGCCGGCGAGAAGACCCCGTCCCGCGCGCTCCTCGGCGCTGCCCGCGTGGAGATCGGCCACCGTACCGGTCTCATTAACCCCGCCGACTGGGCTTTCTGCTGGGTCGTGGACGCGCCGATGTTCGAGCCGGCCGCCGCGGCAGTCGCCTCCGGCGACGTCGCCGTCGGTGCCGGCCAGTGGACCGCCGTGCACCACGCGTTCACCTCGCCCAAGCCCGAGTTCATCGACTCTTTCGACAAGGATCCCGAGTCGGCGCTGTCCTACGCCTACGACATCGTCTGCAACGGCAACGAAATCGGCGGCGGCTCGATCCGTATCCACGAACGCGACGTCCAGGAACGGGTGTTCGAGCTCATGGGCCTGGACAAGGCAGACGCCCAGACCAAGTTCGGCTTCCTGCTGGAGGGCTTCAAGTTCGGCGCCCCGCCGCACGGCGGCATCGCCTTCGGCTGGGACCGCGTGGTTGCCCTGCTGGCAGGTGTGGAGTCCATCCGCGACGTCATCGCCTTCCCGAAGTCCGGCGGCGGCTACGACCCCCTGACCCAGGCTCCGGCACCGATCACGGCGCAGCAGCGCAAGGAAGCCGGCGTCGACTTCAAGCCCGAGGCCAAGAAGCCCACGGACGGCAAAAACTAGCCTGGCAGCATCAGCAGCAGGGGTTCCCCGGGTAACCGGAGGGCCCCTGCTGTCATCATCGGCCGCATCATGTTCCGGACGGAGAGACTTTGATGGACCCGGGTCCGAACCCCGCAGCCAACGCCGCAGCCAATCCCGCAGCCATTCCGGCGGCCGTTCCGGATCTTGAGGCGCTGATGGACGCCGCGTGGCCCGCCGCCGACCGGGAGGAGTCCGGCGGCTGGGTGCTGCGGGCTGCCTCCGGTGTAACGCAGCGGGCGAACTCCGTCTGGGTCCGTGATCCCGGCGATGACGACCCGCACCGGCAGCTGGCCGCGCTCCGGGAGGCGCGGCTCTGGTACCGGAACCGCCGGCTTCCGCTGATCTTCCAGGTTTTCGACGGCGTGGGCCAGGCGCCACTGCACGCTTTGCTCGACGACGAAGGATTCACCCGGCAGTCCGAAACCCTGGTCCTGGTCCGCCGGCCCGGGAATGAGCCCTCAGCGGAAGCCAGCGCAGAATCCGGCGCGGAACCCGGCGGCGACCCCGATCCGGCCGTGGAAATATCGGCCGGGCCGTCGGCAGAGTGGCTCGAGCTGTGGTGGAGTGTCGACGGCCGCGGCGGAGCGGCCGAGCTCGCCGTCGCCACCCGCATCCTCGAAGGGTGCCCGGCCCTGTATGCCCTGATGCGCGACGACGGCGGCGCGCCTGCCGCCGTCGCCCGCCTCGCTTTGCCAGACACGGGCCCCACGGGTCCCGGCTGGGGTGGCCTGTACTGCATGGCGACCCGCCCGGAGGCCCGGCGCCGGGGCTACGGCGGCCGGATAATCCGGGCCCTGCTGCGTGAAGGCGGCGCCCGCGGCGTGGCGGGGTTCTGGCTGTTGGTGATGGCATCGAACACCGGCGCCCGGGCCCTGTACGCCACCGCCGGCTTCCAAGAGGCCGGCCGGTACCTCTACCGGCAGGAAAAGCCGAAGCGGCACCTGACCGGCTGCTAGCGCGGGCCGTCCGCCGCCCGTCAGGCCCCCGCTCCGGGCCGCCCCGTCCGGAGGTTGCGCGCGAGCTGCCGGCGGAGGCGCAGGCGCCCGCGGTCGAACCCCGGGCCGCCGCCGTTCGCCGCCCCGGTGCCGGCGGCGCGGGCCGGCCGGGCGGAGTAGACGATCCTCGAGTGGTACAGATACCGCACCACGAACGCCGCCACGAGCGTCGCGGCCTGCGCCAGGACGGCGTCGATGATCAGGACGTTGACGGCAAGCATCAGCACGGGAAGCCGGGCCAGGGCCTCCAGGTTGTTGAAACAGAACGACTGGGCAAACCTGGTCCGAAACCCATTGGCCTTCTGCGGCAGGGTGCCGAAGACGATGTTTTCCTGCATCAGGAAGTTCGAGACAATCGTCAGCTCCGCGGCCACGATGGCCGCCGCGATGTAATTCGTGCCGGTGGAGAGCAGGAACGCCATGATCAAAAGATTCAGCACGGCGCCCACGGCCCCCACGGCGGCAAACAGCATGGCCGTTCCCGCGCGGAGCTCGCCGAGCTGCCGGAGGAAGCGCAGCCCCTGGCCAACGCCCGCCTTGGACCTGCCGGCGGTCCGAGGCCCGGGGGTGAACGGGACCTCGGACACCGTGAGGTGGTGCCGGGCGAGGATTTCCAGCAGGATCTTGAACCCGCTGGGCCGCAGCGTGCTGCACTCAATGGCCGAGCGCCGCAGACCAAAGAACCCCGTCATGGGATCCGAACAGCCCCGCAGCCGCAAGGGAAACAGTGCCAGAGTGATGCGCGTGGCCCCGGCAGAGACAACCCGGCGGGACCAGGCCCCCGCGCCGCGGCTATCACTGGCGCCCCTCCCGCCGTCGCCGCATCTGCCGCGGGCGCCGTAGCGCGAGGCGACAACGACGTCGGCGTCGTTCCCTTCGAGCTCAGCGAGCAGGACGGGGATGAGCTCGGGCGGGTGTTGGAGATCGCCGCTCATCACCATGCAGAACTCGGCGGCGCTGGACCGCACGCCATCCACGACGGCGCCACTCAGGCCGCCGGTGGGTGCCTCCCGGTGGATCACCCGGATGCGCATGGGCTCCGTCGCTGCGGAGGCCGCAATGATCTCCGGGGTATTGTCCGTGGAGTCGTCAACGAACACGAGCTCCGCGTCGATATCGCGGCAGGCCTCGGCAGCCCGGCCGATCAATTGCTGGACGTTCGGGGCCTCGTTGCGGGTGGGGACGATGACTGAAAGTTTCATGACTGCCGTCCTGTTGGTCTGCGTCCTAAGTGGACGGAGGAATGATGACGCGGTGTACGCTCCATTCGCCGAAGGTCTGGACTTGCTCGGAGTTCTGCAGGGCCGTCTTCACCCGGCTCAGTCCCAGGGAATCGATGTTGGCGGTGACGGACGGGCCCACGATGATCCAGCGGATCTCCTTCCAACCGCCTGGCCGTTCGATGTCGAACTGCTTGTCGAGGTCGGGTTTCTCCGTGGCGATCATGGTCCACGCGTTGTTCCACCCGCTGGAATTCAGGTCGTGCCACATCGAGTAGGGGGCCAGCACGACGTCGTTGCGGGAGACATTGTCCTGGACCCAGGTCATGGTGCTCCGCCAGTTGGAGTTGGTCTGTGCGGTGAGGAGGGTCCTGTCCTGCTCAAACCACTGCGGCAGCGACATCAGGAGCAGCGATGCCGACAGCACGGCGATGAACGCCGCCCGCAGGGGTTGGGCCAGGCGCGGCGCGCGGTGCACGAGTCTTTCCACACCGCTCCAGGTGATGTCCACGGCCGACCCGCATGCCAGCGCGAGGAACGGGATCACGCCGATGATGTACATCGCGGGGAGATAGCCCTGGCCCAGCACGATCGGGGTGGCGAAGGAGGCAATGGCGATGAACAGGATCCGGGACCGCCGGCGCAGCAGGCAGACGACGGCGGCGGCCAGCCCGGCGGCGATGAGGTACTTGTCGAAGTAGAGCCAGCCCGAGAGCAGCTCAGCGCGGCTTGATCCGGCCTGGAAGATGGTGCCGGAGCCCGACCGGTTCAGGAGCTGGTAGGCGAGGGCGTCCTGGAGCGAGACGTGGTCGGGTCCCGAAAGGAGTTCATTGCGAAGCAGCGCCGACAGCGGGTAGAAGGCCAGCAGCAGTCCGCCGGCGGTGAGGAACCCAACCACCGAAAATGACCGGTTGCTCCATTTGGGCCGGTACATCAGGGCAAGCAGCAGGGCGGGGCCAAAGATGGACAGTGTCTCCTTGGAAAGAACAGCGATCGCGAAACAGAGCCCGGCGCCCACGTGGTGCCATAGCGCGTCCCGCGACGACAGCGCAAGGTAGAAGGCCAGCAAGAGCCAGGGCACACCGATGTTGTCGAGGTAGATCTGCCGCCCGAGCACAAGGGAGAGTGGGGACAGGATGAAGAGCACCGTGGTCAGGGCCGCGAACGGAATACGCAGGCCCATGCGGCGGGACACCATGTAGAGCAGCACCGCGCTGGCCACGAAGTACACCGAAATGACGTATCTGGTGGCGCCGATGGTGGTGCCGTCGCCGAGCCTGAGCAGACTCGGAAACCAATTCAGCGCCGCTATCTGGATCCATCCGAGAGGCGGGTGGTCGTACCAGTACGTGTACGGGGCAAGGGACCCCGAGTGCACCGCGAAGGCCTGGGACGTGTAGGTGCCCTCGTCGTCCTGGTAGCTTGGCGCCCCGTCGAGGTTCCACAGGCTGAGGGCGGCCGCGGTGACCGTGAGCGCAGCCAGCGTAATCCTGTCCCATAAGGGGAGGTGCCTCAGGTTGAACGGGGCGGCGTGTGCCGTGCCGCGGTGTTTGGGGGTCCGTACGGCCAAAGTACCCGGCTGGCCGACCGGCGCCGCCGGCGGCGCCGTGGGTGGCGCTGCGGGTGGACCGGCTTGAACTTCCGTGGCTGCCATGACTGCCTCCTAGGGGGCTGTTGAAACGAAGGTGGCTGCTACTGCCGTGCCGGTTCGGCGGCGCCGGGGACGAGGTAGGCCAGATGGGATCCGGAATGGTCTGTCTTTTCCCAGGCAAAATCGCGGCGCATGAACTTGAACAAGGCCCGCAGGGCGGAGAACGCCAGGACCATCTGGTACAGGGGAGTGCCGGCAATCAGCCGGAAGTAGTCGTACCAGCTGATGGCGAACTTATGGTCGCGGCCGAATTCGTGGAGCATGCAGACATCGAACGCGACCGTCACTAGCGTGGGAATCAGGGGCAGGAAGGTGACCAGCGTGACCACCAGCGGGAATTTACCCCAGATGGCGGCGGCGATGGCGAGGGGGATGCAGAGCCCGGCAAGCGCCATGAAGTGCTGCTGCATCAGTGTCCACCAGGCGATGGTCCGCATCCGCCGGGACGGCAGGGCCTTCCAGTCGCCCTTGGCGAAAACCTGCATGAAGCCGAGGGACCAGCGGGTGCGCTGCCGGATCAGCCCGGAAAGGCTGTCCGGCGTTTCCTCACGCGTGACCAATTGCGGCGAGTACGCCACCACGATCTTCCTGCGGAGCGTCGACAGGCGCACCCCGAGATCGCAGTCCTCGGCGAGGCAGGAACCGTCCCAGCCGCCCACTGCCGTGAGCAGTTCCCGCTTGATGAACACGGTGTTGCCGCCGAGGGGAATGAATCCCTGCCGGGAATGGGCGTGCAGCCTGGACCGGAACCACGTGAAGTACTCAAGGCAGTTCCGCAGCGAGTACCACGTGTCCTTGTAGTTGATCAGCTGCACGGCGCCCTGGACGACGTCGGCGTTCTTGGTGGTGAAGACGCTGTCGATGTGGGCCAAGAGCTCTTCGGCGGCGATCGACTCGGCGTCGAAGACTCCGACAACGCTGTTGCGGCACAGCGACAGCGCCTTGTTCAGCTGCCGCGGCTTGTTCTTCCTCTCGCTGACGTCGACGCTGACCCGGACGAAGTCCGGAAACTCCCGGGCGAGCCGGTGCGCGATCGCCACCGTCTCCGTGTCGTCATGTCCGACCGAGATGATGATCTCCTTGCGCGAATGGGTCTGTACCAGGAGCGCCACCAGGGTGGCACGCATGACCTCTTCGCGTTCGTTCCGGCAGGGCATGATCAGGGAAAACGAATGCCCCTCCGTTGACTGAAGCCCGGAGTAGGACGTCCGGACCTGCGTCTTGGGGTCCCACCACGCGTAGGTGTTCAGGTAGAGGGTGGACACGGCGATGGCAAAGAGCGCTATGGCGATGATCAGGACCAGGGCGCTGGCCAGCAAGGTAGCGGACATGACGGAGCTCCAATGGGGTGGGTGGACGCAGGGGATCTCGACACGGGCGGGATCGTCAGTCGGGTGGATAGTGAGTCGGGTGGATAGTCAGCCGGACCGTGGAAGCATCCGGGAGCTGGCGGGGCGTTTAGTCGGCCGCGCCGCAGGCGACGCCGTCATGGTTGGCGTCGAGCCTTTGCGGATCGACATGCGCCTTGCGCACTGCCAGTCCGCTCTTGAAGTAGGTACGGACCTCGGTGCAGGTCCAGGAATGGGGCATCGATCCGGGATCAAGGCCCGCGTCTTTCATTTCCTTCAGATGCCGGCTCATGCTCGGCGGAATGGCGGGAAGGCACTGTCCGTCGGCGCCGTACTGGGGTAGACAGCCGCCCAGGGATATGCTGGCGCCGGACAGCACCGCCGCCGGGTCAACGGGGCCCCGCTGCTTGAGGCCGGTGGAATTGCCGCCCTCCGGCGCGGCCGCGGCCGCACCGGTTTCCGTCCGGGCCGCTTCAGCCAGGGAGACTTCCGGTGCGTCCCCAGCTGCCTTGGATGCCTGGTTCGTGGGGGCCGGTGGCATGGGCCCAAGCTTCGGCGCTTTGCCTGAGCCGGCCGTGTCCTTGGCCGTGTCCTTGGTGGTGTCCCTGGTGGCGGACGGCCCCGGCCGGGCGCTTGCAGACCCCGGGGCCTGCTTGGCCTGTGGCACCTGGCTCGCGCGAGGACCGGCGTTGACGGCACTGACGGTGGCGATGGCGGACATCCCGCCCCACACCATGGCTGCCGTGGCTGCCAGACCCGCCGCCGTGAGGGCGACGATGACGCGTGCCCCGCGCCCTCCGCGTGCTGAGCCTGCTGGGGTATTCGTGCCGCGCTTCATGAAACCCACACCCAACGGGCAACGCTCGGGATTCCGTCAGCGGACAACACAGTGAGCATGTACGGCCCGGGCGGCAGGAGGTTCGGATTGCTGGGGATTTGCGCAGTGCGGCCCGCACCCGTGCCCGCCAAGGGCAGATCGACGACGCGCGCGTTCGTGTCTGTCTGGTGCGTCTGGGACATCGGCGGTATGAGGGAAGCGGCCGTGACATCTCCTGTCACACCGATCTGCACGTTCTGCCCGTACCCAATCTGGCTCGGGGCGGCGGTGATGGCCGGCCGGGGTCCCTTGAACAGATAGGGGGGACTGTAGACCGAGATCCTGGCCTCGAAGGAATTATCCAGCGGATTGGAGCCCAGGACCGCCACGCGGCCGTCCGGCAGAAGGATGGACGTCGAGTGGTAATTTCGGCCAACAGGGTCCGCCGCCACAGTCTTCCAGGAGTTCGTCGACGGCGTGTAGATGGCCGCCGTCTGGATGTTTCCCGAACGGTTCAGCTGTGCGCCGTTGGCGGCCAGCACCGAGCGGTCCGGAAGGTTGAGGACGTTGACGTACATCTTGCCGGGGCCTGGGAGGTCCGGTCCGGGTACATAGTGCGGGCTTGGCTGTTTGAGGTCGATGAGGTCCACGAGGTTGATGCCCGGCGTGTTTCCGTCGGCATTTCCGCCGCCCACGATCATGAGCTTCTGGTCCTGGACCGGACCGACGAACACGGAGCCGGCCTGGTCCCTGAGATCCTTTTGCCGCAGCCCGGGAACATCCCAGATCTGGGCGGTTGTCCAGTCGTAGATCGACGAACCCGTTCCCGGCAGCCCGTTGCCGAAGGTGTGGGCCCCGGAGTAGAACATCCTCCCGTTTTCGAGCAGGAACATGTGCGGGTACGTGCCCCAGAAGCTCCACGTCTGTGGCACCTGGTTCTGCGGCAGCCACTTCATGGCCGAGGTGTCGAACATCTCCGTCAATACGGTGCCTTGGGCCTTCTCATCGAGCCCGCCGGCGGACCAGATGTCGCCGTTGCCCAGTTTCGTCAGCGACGGATACCAGTGGGCCCCGGCCATGTCGGAGAGCTGATGGAAGGTGTCGTCAGCGGGGTCGAAGTAGTAGCTCTTCTTTGACCCCTGGAAGGTCGTCGGCCCCACGTTGGAGGCGGGGTACGCCTGGGTACCGCCGGCCAGGAGGACTTTCCCGTCCGGCAGGGTCACGTGTCCGGCACAAAACATGTCGTAGGGCACGGGGATGTCTTTGAAGACGTTGGTGCTCGGTGACCAGACCACCGCCCGGAACGAGCCCGCATTGAAGTTCGGCTCATCGTTGCCCGAACCGGCGATCAGCAGCACGCGTCCGTCATGGAGCAGGGTTGAGTGAAGCGCCCGGATGGGAAGCTGCGAGGAAAGAGTTTCCCAGGATCCGACGGCGTCCGGGCCGCCCGACGGGGGCGGGCCCGCTGCGTCGTATTTAACCAGTGAGTAGTTGGTGGTCGAGACCGAGCCGTTGCCCGCGATGGACACCCCGACGGAAATCCGGTCGACGCCGTTTGGGATCGCCGGAGTTCGTGCCTGGCCTGTTGTCCAGCCGGAGACGGGCGGCAGTTCCTTGAGGTCGGTCCAGTACTGCCAGCCCGCGGCTGTGTGGCTGAAGACCGTCAGGCCGGACGGGCCCGCCGCGGTGGACTTGTAATCGACCTTGAGGTCGTATTGTTCCCCTGGCGTGACAGCGGGTGCGCAGCCCGGCGCGTCGGACTGGATTAGTTTTGCGTCCCCGGACTGATAAGCCGTGACATTAATTGCGAAGGACCGGGCTCCAGCGGGTGAATTTGCCGGAACATCATTTGATATTGATGTCTCTATTTGTCGGTTTCCCCAGCCGGCCAGCATAAAGCATTCCGGTGTTGGAGCGCCATCGGCAAGATTCCCATTGATTATCAATTCGCTGGTGTTTTGCCCTGGTGCAGCGATTTCGGTCAGGGAATAGTCGTCGGTGGCCAGGGTCCCGTCGGTTCCAAGCGAAAGTCCGAAACTGATGTAGTCCGTTCCGTCCGGGATCGCGGGTGTGGGGGCAGTGACGAGGCTCCAGTCCGTTGCCGGCGCCTGTTGCGCGACGTCGCCCCAGTAACTCCAACCCTGGGCGGAATGGCGGAACAGGGTGAGCGACGCCGGCGCAGTGGACTTGTACCAAAGTTGAATGGTGTAGCCGCGGCCCGGGACCACGGCCGGTGCGCACTGGGCGCTCTCCTCCTGGAGCAGCTTTCGGTCGCCTGCCGTATGGCCCTGGAGGGTGACCGAGACCGCCCGGCCGCCGAGCCGTCCGGCGACGAAATTCCAGCTGCCTTCAGTTCCCCAGCCGGCCCGCTTGAAGCAAGTGGCGTCCACGGTACCCTCCTCCAGAGACGGGTTATTCACGAGGTTGACGGCGTCGGCCGCCACGGCGACGGCGCCCACTAAGAAGTTCAGGGGAATAAGGAGCGCCAGGATGACTGCAATGAATCGCCGAGGGCTTTGGTGGTTATTCACCGTCGGTCGCATTCTGTGCGTTGCATATTCTGCTGTTGCTGATGCGGTTTGCGGCGGGAGATGATTCCGTATTTGTCATTCTGGGAATCGGTTGGTCAATGTTGGACATTGAATTCCCCAATAGCGATTGATTTCAGTGACAAGGGATGTGCTCGAGTCTATGGTCGGCAAAAAGGAGGGGAAACGAGTAGGAATTACTCGAATTCACACGGCGCCGGACAGGGGCGGGTACTCAGGTGGTGGTGGCGGACGCCGCTGAACTACTTGGACATCGGGTGGAAGCCAAGGTCAGCGCCCTCTCCGGCAGGCCCGCGTCCGGCCGGCGCCAGTGGGCAGCGAAACGGCGGGAAACGGCCGGGACGCAGCAATACGGCGGAAACGCAGCGAAAATGGCAGAAATGCGGCAATGTAACGGTTTCCGGCAGGACGGGTACCACGTGGCGGGGACAGCTACTCCGGGTCGGTCACCAGGATCCGCACCGAGCACAGGTCCGTGGCGGCCTTCTTCAGGATGGCCGCGCGTGGATCCGGGACGTCCAGGAAGGCCAGCCGGGCCAGCCCCGCGTAGCGCTTCAGCACGGGCTCGGCGAGCACTTGCTCGGCCAGTGTCCGGTCGCCGCCGGGCGCTACGTATTCGACCCGATGCCCTGCGAAGATCCTTGCGGCGTGCTCGGCGACCGCTTCCACGAGGGCATCTGCCTGGTTGGCGCGGCGCCGGGCAAAGCGCTGCTGGGACCAACCACCGGCCGCCGTCCGTGACTGAACGTGGCGCGTGCCGGTCTTGGACGCCAGTACAGCGCCGGCGCTCACCACGGCCACCGAGTATCCGCCGCGGCGGACCAGCACGGCACCGATGCTCCGGGGCTGGCCGGCCAGGGAAGCCAGCCGGGAGACGGCATCGGGGCCGGTCCCGGGCCGGCCGTCCACGGGCCAGGGTGCCCGCAGCACGGCCTCAGTGCCGTCCGCGGCGCGCAGCTGCAGGCCGGCGTCGGTCTGCTCCTGCGTGAGCGCGCCGTGGCTCGCGGCGAAGCGGTCCACCCAGCCGGGCAGCCGGGCGCCGGAGACAAAGGCCAGGCGGGTCTCGGGGCTGGGCATGGCATGGCTCTTTCGTCGCGGGGTGAGTTGCGGGGTGAAGGGTACGGCGTGAGTGATGGAGGAGTGACAGGACGGGCAGGAACTAGAAGTAGCCTATCTATGTGGAAGATCTCTTTGGCGCAGGGCGGGACAACGCCGACGGAAGCGACGACTCCGGCGGAGATGACAACGACGGCGCCGACGAATCCGGCCGCGCCCGGTCGGCAACCCGGTCCGGCGCCGGGGCAGCTTCGCCGCGCAGTCCGCTCGCTGTCCGGATGCGGCCGCGCACGCTGGATGACGTGGTGGGCCAGCAGCACCTGCTCGGCCAGGGCTCCCCGCTGCGCCAGCTGGCTGCCGGCTCCGACGCGACCGGCCCCGCCGGGCCGAGCTCGGTGATCCTCTGGGGTCCTCCCGGCACCGGCAAGACCACCCTTGCCCACGTGATTGCCAAGGGTCCCGGCCGGAAATTCGTCGAACTCTCCGCCATCA
This sequence comes from Arthrobacter sp. NPDC058130, assembly GCF_042884475.1. Lineage (NCBI taxonomy): Bacteria > Bacillati > Actinomycetota > Actinomycetes > Micrococcales > Micrococcaceae > Arthrobacter > Arthrobacter sp. NPDC058130. The sequence goes on along the minus strand of NZ_JBHVTV010000002.1, from coordinate 669,251 downwards.
CCGCCGGCGTCAAGGACGTCCGCCGCGTGATGGATGAGGCCCTGACTGCGCGCGACCTCTATAAGACCACCACGGTTCTCTTCCTCGATGAGATCCACCGCTTCAACAAGGCCCAGCAGGACGCGCTGCTTCCCGGCGTCGAGAACCGCTGGGTGGTGCTGGTGGCGGCCACCACCGAAAACCCGTCGTTCTCCGTCGTGTCCCCGTTGCTGTCCCGTTCGCTGCTGCTAAGCCTCAAACCGCTCACCGACGCCGACGTCGAGGGTCTGCTGCAGCGTGCCGTTACTGATGTCCGTGGACTTAACGGCAAAGCGGTGCTGAGTGTCGATGCCCTGGCCCACCTGGTCCGGCTCTCCGGCGGCGACGCCCGGCGCGCCCTGACCGCCCTCGAGGCGGCCGCCGGCGTCGCCTTTGGCGACGCGGACGACGCCGACGCAGTAGTCATAGACACTGCCGCGAAGGATGCTGCCGTTAGTGAGGCGGGCGTTGGGGACACCGCCGGGGCGGCGGAGCCTGTCACCATCCAGTTGCGGCACACGGAGCGGGCCCTGGATGTCGCCTCCGTTCGCTACGACCGGGCCGGGGACCAGCACTACGACGTCGCAAGCGCGTTCATCAAGTCGATCCGGGGCTCCGACGTCGACGCCTCGCTGCACTATCTCGCCCGGATGCTCGAAGCGGGGGAGGATCCCCGGTTCGTGGCCCGCCGGATCGTGATCTCGGCGGCCGAGGACGTCGGCATGGCGGACCCGACGGCGCTGCAGACCGCCGTCGCGGCGGCCCAGGCCGTCCAGCTGATCGGCATGCCGGAAGGCCGCATCGTCCTGGCCGAGGCGGTGGTGCACCTGGCCACCGCGCCGAAGTCCAACGCCGCCTACATGGGGCTCAACAAGGCGATCGCCGACGTCCGCGCCGGCCTCGGCAACGGGATACCGGCCCACCTGCGCGATGCCCACTATCCGGGCTCGAAGCAACTGGGGCACGGTGCGGGCTACAAGTACGCCCATGACGCACCGCATGCCGTGGCCACGCAGCAGTACCCGCCGGACGACCTCGTCGGACGGAACTACTATGTCCCCACCGGCAACGGAGCCGAACGCGACATCGCCACCCGGCTCGAGCGGCTCCGGAAGATCATCCGCGGTACGTGAGCGGCACCTGAACGGCCCTGACCAGCGGCTGCTCCTCCGCGGCACTGCAACCCCGGAATCCGGCGTTGACATAGGGGCCAAGAGGTCTAACGTGGAATTACGTCAGCATTGATCTGCTGACTACCCGTGCGGCGCAGGGGACAGCGCGGCTAATGTCGCCGGCTCGATACGCGGACCCCAACGCGGCCGGCGTAGCCCAACCCTTTTCCAGTGCGAGCGTCCCCCCGGCCCCAGGTAGTGTCCCATGAGTATCAACTTCGTTACAGCCATGGCAGTCAAGTCCTTCGATGTCCCCGACAAGAAACGGTGCCCGGACAAAGCGGAATTCGATCTCTGCACAGTAGACGACTATTCGGTGACGAGACTGATCCTGGGCCCTGGCTGGAGGTGGTCGGAGAACACCAGGCCCTACGAGCAGACCGACGCCTGCCAGCACCACCATCTGGGCTTCTGCATATCCGGTGAAATGGAAGTCGAATCCGAAGAAGGGCTGCGCTCCACGATCCACGCCAACGACACCTACGCCATTCCGCCGGGGCACGACGAATGGGTTGTGGGCCCGATGCCGTTTGTGGCGGTCGAATTCCTGGGTGCGGCGTCCTTCGGGCGCCGCGGCGGCCGGGGCATGCACGCCAGAGCCTGACTGCGGCCCTGACTTCGGGCCATGGACCCGTTCGTGGTAGGCTGGTCCGTTGTCTGGCAAGGCACGGACGCACAATCCATTAAATTTTGGAAAATCCTTGAATTTGATGATGGTTGCCCTGTGCCCAGTAGCAAAAGGCAGCGGTTGGCCGATGCTCTCCATCGTGGAGGCCAGTAACACTGACACACCGCAGATATTGGAAGGACACAAGTGGCTAACAACACTCGTGCTCGCCGTACCGCACGCCTTTCGCGCGCACTCGGCATCGCTCTGACCCCCAAGGCCGCCAAGTACATGGAGCGCCGCCCTTACGGCCCCGGTGAGCATGGCCGTGCCCGCAAGAAGCAGGACTCCGACTACGCCGTACGTCTGCGCGAAAAGCAGCGTCTGCGCGCCCAGTACGGCATCCGCGAAGCCCAGATGACCCGTGCCTTCGAAGAAGCACGTCGCACCAAGGGCCTGACCGGTGAAAACCTGATCGAACTGCTCGAAATGCGTCTCGACGCCCTCGTGCTGCGTGCCGGCTTCGCCCGCACCATCGCCCAGGCCCGCCAGCTGGTTGTGCACCGCCACATCCTCGTTGACGGCATCCGCGTTGACCGCCCGTCTTTCCGCGTCGGCGAGGGCCAGCTGGTCCACGTTCACAGCCGCAGCGAGACCATGCCTCCGTTCCAGGTTGCAGCAGCCGGCGCCCACCGCGACGTCCTGCCGATCGTTCCGGCCTACCTGGACGTCAAGCTTGACGCCCTGCAGGCCCGCCTGGTGCGCCGCCCCAAGCGTTCCGAGATCCCCGTGACCTGCGAAGAGCAGCTCGTCGTGGAATTCTACGCACGCTAATTCAAAAGGCAACACCTACAAAGAAGCCCGTGGCAAGCGCCGCGGGCTTCTTTGTATGTAAGGTACTTGGGGGAGTTCCCCGGGAGCCGTTTCTGCTTGCCGGCCGAAACGATCGGCTGAATCCGTCGGGACCCGACGCAACGAGCAGTTATCCACTGCAGTTCAAGGAGATGAGTGTCTATGTCTGGTGGCGATATTGCCGGCCTGATCGCGGCAGGGGTGTTTGCACTGCTGGTCCTGCTGCTCGCCGTGCCCATCCTGAAGCTCGGGGGAGTGTTTGACGAAGTGCGGACTTCCATCCGGTCAATCAGCGACGGCGCCACCCCGCTCATGGACGAAGTCACCGCGACTGTGACCACCACCAACGAGCAGTTGAAGAAGGTCGACGGCATCTCCTCGAACGTCTCGGACGCCTCCGCCAACATTTCGGCGCTGTCCTCGCTCGTGGCCGCTACCGTGGGCTCGCCGCTGATCAAGGTGGCCGCCTTCAGCTACGGCGTGCGCTCCGCCTTCTCCGCCCGCAAAAAGCCCGCCACCGGCCGGCGTAGCCGCTAACCCCGCCAGGAGAACCTGATATGAACAGAATCATCTGGATGGGAATCGGCGTCGCGATCGGCGTCATCGCCTTCCGCAAGGTCACCGAAGCCCAGTCCGCCCTTGGCCCCGAGGGCCTCAACCGGGCCGTGGGACGGCTGGCGGACGGCCTGTTCGACTTCGCCGACGCCGTCCGCGAAGGCATGGGGGAGCGGGAAACCGAACTCCGCACGGCCCTTGGGATCGACACGGCAACGGATATTGCTGCCGGCGGCGCCGTCGCCCGCCGGGATGCGGTCCGGCGCTAGCCGGGAGAGAATTAGTAAGTACAGTGCCCGTAACGGGCATGCCGGCGCGTCCGCACCTCCTAATAAGAGACCCCGATTAACGGGGCCCGGAGCAGCGCCGGACCTCAGCTTGTCCCGCGCGGCACAGACGCGGGCCACATAACGCAGTGAATATTGAAGGGTAAGAAATCAGCTCATGAAGTCGCAGGAGATCACCAAGCGCTGGATCGACTTTTTTGTCAGCAAGGGGCACACCGCCGTGCCCTCCGCCTCCCTGGTCTCCAGCGACCCCTCCCTGCTGTTCACCGTGGCCGGCATGGTCCCGTTCATCCCGTACCTGACAGCCCGTGAGGAGGCTCCCTACCAGCGGGCCACCAGCGTGCAGAAGTGCATCCGGACCGGTGACATCGAGGAAGTGGGCAAGACCGCCCGCCACGGCACGTTCTTCCAGATGTGCGGCAACTTCTCCTTCGGCGACTACTTCAAGGAAGACGCCATCAAGTTCGCCTGGGAGCTTCTCACCACCAGCGTGGACGACGGCGGGTACGGACTGCCGCCGGAGCGGCTCTGGGTCACCGTCTACGAAGAGGACGACGAGGCCGAGCAGCTGTGGCTGAAGAACACGGGCATGCCGGCCGAGCGGATCCAGCGCATGGGCAAGGCGGACAACTACTGGTCCACCGGCCAGCCCGGCCCGGCCGGTCCCTGCTCGGAGATCTACTACGACCGCGGCCCGTCCTACGGCGTCGAGGGCGGCCCCATCGCCGACGAAAACCGCTACGTCGAGATCTGGAACCTCGTGTTCATGCAGTACCAGATCGACAACGTCCGTTCCAAGGTGGACTTCGACATCACCGGCGAACTGCCCAAGAAGAACATCGACACGGGCCTCGGCATGGAACGCCTCGCGATGATCCTGCAGGACGTCGAGAACATGTACGAGACCGACCAGGTCCGCCCGGTGATCGACCGCGCCGCGGCCCTCTCCGGCAAGGAATACACCTCCGCGGAGTCCGATGAAGACCCGCATCACACCGACGACGTCCGCATGCGGGTCGTTGCCGACCACATCCGCTCGGCCCTCATGCTGATCGCCGACGGCGTCACCCCCTCCAACGAGGGCCGCGGCTACGTGCTGCGGCGCCTGATCCGCCGTGCCGTGCGTTCCATTCGCCTGCTGGGCGTCGAAAAGGCCTGCCTGCCCGAGCTGCTGCCGGCCTCGCGGGACGCCATGAAGGGCGTCTACCCGATCGTGGAGACCGACTTCGAGCGCATCAGCCGGATCGCCTACGCCGAAGAGAAGGCCTTCCTGCGCACCATCGCCTCCGGCACCGCCCGGCTCGAGGACGCCGTCAAGGAATCCAAGTCCGCCGGCCGGCCGCTCTCCGGCGCCGACGCCTTCGCCCTGCACGACACCTACGGCTTCCCCATCGACCTGACCCTGGAGATGGCCGAGGAGGCCGGGCTAAAGGTGGACGAGCCTGAGTTCCGCAAGCTCATGCTCGAACAGCGCCAGCGCGCCCAGGCCGATGCCAAGGGCAAGAAGGGCGCCCACGCCGACCTCAGCGCGTTCCAGGAGCTCCTCGCCGAGGGCGAGACCGTCTTCACCGGCTACACCGACCTGCAGGGCGAATCCAAGGTCCGCGGCATCCTGGCCGGCGGCCGCAAGGTCTCCCAGGCCTCCACCGGCGAGGAAATCGAGCTGGTCCTGGCCGAGACGCCGTTCTACGCCGAGGCCGGCGGACAGGCCGCCGACACCGGGCTCATCACCGGCGACGGCTTCGTCGTCGAGGTCCTGGACGTCCAGCGCCCACTCAAGGGCCTGAGCGTGCACAAAGCGATTGTCCGCGAAGGCGAAATCGGCTCCGATGTCCTGGTCCAGGCCGCCGTCGACCGGGAACGCCGCCACGCCGCGGAGCAGGCCCACACCGGCACGCACATCGTGCACGCGGCGCTGCACCAGATCCTCGGCCCGGAAGCCCTGCAGCGCGGGTCCTTCAACAAGGCCGGCTACCTCCGCTTCGACTTCGCCTGGGGCGAGGGCCTGAGCGCCGCCACCCGGTCCGAGATCGAGGAAGTCTCCAACATCGCCATCCGCAACAACTTCCGGGTGGAAACCAAGATCATGGGGCTCGCCGAGGCCAAGGCGCTCGGCGCCATGGCGCTGTTCGGCGAGAACTACGGCAACGAAGTCCGGGTCGTGGAGATCGACGGCGCCTGGTCCCGCGAGCTCTGCGGCGGCACCCACGTCGAGAACACCTCGCTGATCGGCAGCCTGTCCCTGCTCGGCGAACAGTCTGTGGGCTCGGGAAACCGCCGTGTCGAGGCCTTCGTGGGCATGGACGCGTTCCGGCACCTCGCCGCCGAACGCGCGCTCGTCACCGAGCTCACCGAAATGCTGAAGGTTCCCTCCGGGCTCCTCGCGGACCGGATCGCCAGCACGCTGACCAAGCTCAAGACCGCCGAAAAGGAACTGGAGCGCCTGCGCAAGGAGCAGCTCACCGCGGCCGCCGCCCAGCTGGTCGGCACCGCCAAGGACGCCGCCGGCGTCAAGGTCATCGCCCACGACGCCGGCCAAGTCAGCGGCGCGGACGACCTGCGCGGCCTGGCCCTGGACCTGCGGACGCGTCTCGGTTCCGAGCCCGCCGCCGTCGCGGTGGCCGGTGTCAGCAACGACCGTCCCCTCATCCTGATCGCCACCAACGAAGCAGCCCGGGCTGCCGGCGTCAAGGCAGGCGCCCTTGTGCGCCTCGCCGCCGGTGTCCTCGGCGGCGGCGGTGGCGGCAAGGACGACGTCGCCCAGGGCGGCGGCACGGATGCCGCCCTGGTCGGAGCTGCCCTCAGCGCCGTCGTGGACGCGATTACCCGGCGATAGCGGGCCCCTACGTGTCTGAAGCTGCTGTGGCCGACGTCTATCCCCGGGGTGTGAAGCTCGGGGTGGACGTCGGCACCGTCCGTGTGGGCGTGGCGGTCTGCGACCGCGATGGAATCCTGGCGACCCCGCTGCGCACTCTGCAGCGGAATGTGAAAAAGAACACTGACGTCCGGATTCTGGCCGCGCTGGCCGCGGAGTTGGACGCCGTGGAAATTTTCGTTGGATTGCCGCGCACCATGAAGGGCGAAGAGCACGCCTCGGCCAGGATGGCCACGGAGTATGCACAGTTGCTGGCCAACGCCCTGCAGGACGCCGGAACCGGAGTGCCCGTGCGGCTGATTGACGAGCGGCTCAGCACCGTGACGGCCCACCGCAACCTGCACGAAGCTGGCATGAGCAGCCGGAATCACCGTACAGTTGTTGATCAGGTTGCGGCGGCAGGTATTCTGCAGCATGCGATTGATATGCAAAAGGCCAGGGGAACGGAGGTCGGAAACCGCGTGTACGCGGAGTCTGCGCCGGGGCCGACCGGAGACGGCGCACAGACCGGCCCGGCAGTACAGACGCACTCTTCAGAACATGGAAGGCTACAGTGAGCCCGGTCAACAGTGATGACTACTCCGGTGACGACCTTGGTGGTGCCGACCGACCGCTGACGCGCAAGGAGATCCGGGCCCGGGAGAAGCTTCTGGCAACCCAGGGGCACAACGTGATCCCGCCCCAGGCATATGAGACGGGACAGGACGTCCCGACGGCGGCGCCTTCGGAAAAGCACGGTGCCGATATCCCGGCTGCTGAAAGCCCGGCTGCTGAAAGCCCAGCGGGCGAGCTGCCGCAGGCCGCCCCGGAACTCCCCGAAGCAGCACCCACCGTGCACGAAGAACCCGTGGACGAGGAACGTGTGCCCGAAGCCGTGCACGAGGAACCCGTACATGAAGCCGTCCACGAAGTTGTAGAAGAACCCGTGCCCGAAGCCCCGGCCGAGGTAGAGCCCGTCCGCGATGACTTCACGCAGATGATGCCGGTCCGCGTCGTGCCAAACCACGACGCCGTTGACCATGAGCATGGCCACGACGCCGTCTACGCCTCGGCCGGCCAGCACGGCTACCAGGCCCACCACGAGGCGGTCACCCATGATGCAACCGCCCACGATGGCTATGCCCTGCATCCCCACGACGAGGCTCACCATGTTTACGACGACGCCGGCGACCCGCAGGCGCAACCGGACGCCGAGTACCACGGCGAACCCGGCCACGAGCTGATGGCCGGAGCCGTCCGCTACGACAAGGCTCCGACCAAGAAAGTCCGCCGCCGGCGCCGCTTCCTTGCCCTGGTGCTGACCCTGACAGTTTTCGTTGCCGCCATCGCGGTGGGCGCACAGTTCCTCAAGCCACTCCTGGGCGGGGACACCAAAGCCGACTACCCCGGCCCCGGGACCGGCGAGGTCACCATCACGGTCGAACCCGGCGCCGGGCCGCGGTCCGTGGCCACCGAGCTGGAGTCGAAGAAGGTCGTGGCGAACGCGGACACCTTCCTCAAGGAGTTCACCGCCGCCGGCGGAGCCCTGAACCCCGGCACGTTCTCCATGCGCCAGGAAATGAAGAACTCCGACGCCGTGGACATCCTGCTCAACAAGGACAAGGGCAAGGTGATGTACTTTGCGCTCAGCGCAGGGTTGCGGATCAGCGAATCCCTGCAGGCGATTTCCGAGGGCACCGGGATCTCGGTCCCGGACCTGAAGGCGCTCAGCGATGCGCCCGCGCAGTTCGGAGTCCCGGCCAAGGCCAAGAACCTCGAGGGTTACCTGGCTCCGGGGGAGTACCGCTTCCCGCTGGGCACCTCCGCCAAGGACATTCTGCAGCAGCTCGTCGGCAGCACCCTCGGTGAGCTCAAGGCCCAGGGCGTCACCGATCCCGCGAAACAGTACGACGTCATCACCGTGGCGAGCATCGTCCAGGCCGAAGGCGGCCAGGCCGAATACGGGGACGTCGCCGGCGCCATCTACAACCGCCTCAAGCCGAACAACACCGAGACGAACGGGCTCATCCAGTCCGATGCCACCGTCACCTATGGCCTGGGCATCCGCAGCTTCCACATCGACGAGGCCCAGAAGGCTGACAAGTCGAACCCCTACAACACCTACGCCAACCAGGGGCTGCCGGCCGGACCCATCGGCTCGCCCGGCAAGACCGCCATTGACGCCGCCGCCAAGCCCAAGACCAACAACTACCTCTACTGGGTCACCATCAACCTGGACACCAAGGAGACCAAGTTCTCCAAGACCCTGGCCGAACACAACGGCTACGTGGCACAGTACAACGCCTGGTGCGAGGCCAACCCGGGACGTTGCGTATGACGCTGCGGGCGGCCGTCCTCGGGCATCCCATCAGCCATTCGAAGTCGCCGGCGCTGCACCGGGCCGCCTATGCGCTCTTGGGTGTGGACATCGCCTACTCCGCCATCGACGTGACAGAAGCCGCCCTGCCCGACTTCATGCGGCAGGTCCGGGACGAGGTCCGCGCTGACGGTTCCTGGCGCGGGCTCTCGGTCACCATGCCGCTCAAATCCGCTATGGTGGCGGAAGTGGACGAGGTCCGCGGCGTGGCGGGCGCACTCGGCGTCGTCAACACCGTTGCCTTCGAACCCGACGGCGGCGCAACCCGGCTGGTCGCCTACAACACCGACGTCGCCGGAATCGTCAACGCCCTTCGGCACGCCGGGGCGGCCGCGGCCCCCACCGCCGTGGTCCTCGGCGGGGGCGGGACGGCGGCAGCGGCCATCGCGGCCCTCCAGGAGCTCGGCGCGGTGTCTGCCAAGGTGCTCGTGCGCGATGTCAGCCGGGCCAGCGAGGCCCGCGCCGCTTCGGCTGCCGTGGGGCTTCCCATCCAGGTGCTTCCCCTCGCCGGTGCGGCCGCCGCCGTCGCCGCGGCCGACGTCGTCATCTCCACATTGCCGCCCCGCGCGGCAGACGGGCTTGCCTCTGAACTGGCTGACGAGCTGGCAGGAGCCTCCGGCCGCCCCGGTGTCCTCCTGGACGTCGCCTACGATCCCTGGCCCAGCCTGATTGCCGCTGCCTGGCAGGAAGCCGGCGGCACGGTGGTCCCGGGTCTTGAAATGCTCATCTACCAGGCCGTGGAGCAGGTGCGGTACTTCACCGGGCTGGGCGAGGCCCTGCCGGCCGGAGTCATAGATGTGATGTGTGACGCAGTCGGGGCACCCCGACGGGTGTTCTAAGTGCCCGACATGGCAGGATGGATTGTATGTTGCGTTGGTTGACTGCCGGAGAATCCCATGGCCCGGCACTGGTCGGAATAATTGAAGGCGTGCCCGCCGGTGTTGAACTCACCAGCGCCCACATCAGCGAGGCGCTGGCCCGCCGGCGGCTCGGTTACGGCCGCGGTGCCCGGATGAAATTCGAGCAGGACGTGGTCACGATCCTCGGCGGCGTTCGCCACGGACTGACCCAGGGCGGCCCCGTCGCCATCCAGGTCGGCAACACCGAGTGGCCCAAGTGGGAACAGATCATGTCCTCCGATCCCGTGGAACCGGAAATCCTGGCCGACCAGGCCCGGAACGCCCCGCTGACGCGGCCGCGGCCCGGCCACGCCGACTTCACCGGCATGCAGAAATACGGCTTCGACGAGGCCCGTCCGGTGCTGGAACGTGCCAGCGCCCGCGAGACGGCCACCAGGGTGGCTCTCGGCACGGTCGCCGCGGCGTTCCTCAAGCAGGTCGGGATCGAACTCGTCTCCCACACCGTGTCCATCGCCAGCGTTGCCGTGCCGGAAGGCCGGCCGCTGCCGGTCCCGGGCAATGTGATCGCCCTTGACGCCGACCCGCTGCGTTGCTTCGACCGCGAAACCTCCGACGCCATGGTGGCCGAGGTCGACGTCGCGCACAAGGAGGGCGAAACCCTTGGCGGTGTTGTTGAAGTGCTGGCCTACGGCCTCCCGCCGGGACTCGGCAGCTACGTCCACTGGGACCGGCGCCTTGACTCGCGCCTCGCGGCGGCCCTGATGGGCATCCAGGCCATCAAGGGCGTTGAGGTCGGCGATGGCTTCCGCACGGCGGCCCGACGCGGCTCGGCCGCCCACGACGAGATCGTCAAGGACGCCGACGGCAAGATCATCCGCACGTCCAACCGCGCAGGCGGGATCGAGGGCGGCATGAGCATTGGCGATGTCCTGCGCGTCCGTGCCGCCATGAAGCCGATCGCAACCGTGCCGCGCGCACTGAAGACGGTCGACGTCAGCACCGGGGAAGCCGCCAAGGCCCACCACCAGCGCTCCGACGTCTGTGCCGTCCCCGCCGCCGGCGTGGTGGCCGAGGCCATGGTGGCCCTCGTGATCGCCGAAGCGGTCGCGGAAAAATTCGGCGGCGACTCCGTGCTGGAGACCGCCCGCAACATCAAGGGTTACCTGGACAGCATTCCGGCGTCCCTGGACTCGATCGGCCACTAGTGCCGGCCGTGAATACCGAAGCGCTCTCCGCCGCCGCACACAACATTGGCCCGGTGGTCCTGATCGGACCGATGGCCGTGGGCAAATCGGCGATCGGGCAGCAGCTCGCGCAGCATCTGGGGTGCGCGTTCGTGGACACCGACGCCCTAGTGGTGGACCAGCACGGGACCATCGCCGAGATCTTTGCCAGCCGCGGCGAGCACGCCTTCCGCGAGCTGGAGGCCCGGGCCGTGGCGCAGGCCATCGAAGAGGCAAAGGGCAGCACTGCTGTCATTTCGCTGGGTGGCGGGGCGGTCCTGGACTCCGGTACGCAGCAGCTCCTGGGCCGCTGTACCGTGGTGTACCTCGAATGTGACGCCGAGACTGTGGCGGAACGCATTGCCAAGAATTCCGGCCGGCCGCTCCTGGCCGGCGACGCCATGGGCAGGTGGCGGACCCTGTTCGCCACCCGGCAGCCGGTCTATGAACGGCTCGCCGACCTCGTCCTCGATGTCCGGAGCGGCAACGTTGCGGAGCTGGCTCACCGGCTGGAAAATGCGCTGGGGGAGCGCGCCGCGGCGAAGACCGCGGCCGTGCCCACTCCGGCGTCGACAAAGGAAGTTCAATAGTGAGTACCGAATCAACCGTCATCAGAGTCACCGGACAGACGCCCGCTGAGAACTACGACGTCGTGGTTGGCCGCGGCCTGCTGGCAAGCCTGCCGGGCCTGCTGGGCGAGCGCGTCAAGCGTGTCCTGGTCATCCACCCCCGCGCGCTTCGGCTCACCGGCGACACCGTCCGTGAAGAGCTGGCCGCTGCCGGTTTCACTGCGCTGACCGCGGAAATCCCGGACGCCGAAGAGGGCAAGCACATCGAGGTGGCTTCCTTCTGCTGGCAGGTGCTGGGGCAGAACGACTTCACCCGCTCGGACGCCGTCGTCGCAGTCGGCGGCGGCGCGGTGACGGACCTCGCCGGCTTTGTCGCCGCGACCTGGCTGCGCGGCGTCAAGGTCATCCACATGCCCACGAGCCTGCTGGGCATGGTGGACGCCTCCGTCGGCGGAAAGACCGGGATTAACACCGCCGAGGGCAAGAACCTGGTGGGCGCGTTCCACCCGCCCGCCGGCGTCCTCGCGGACCTCGACACCCTGGAGACGCTGCCCAAGAACGAGATCATTTCCGGCATGGCCGAGGTCATCAAGTGCGGTTTCATCGCCGACCCCGCCATCCTGGACCTGATCGAAAAGGACCCGACCGCCGTCTCCGATCCCCGCTCGGAAGTCCTGCGCGAACTGATCGAACGCGCCATCAGCGTCAAGGCCAAGGTGGTCTCCGAGGACCTGAAGGAAACCGGCCAACGCGAGATCCTGAACTACGGCCACACCCTCGGCCACGCGATCGAACTCGCCGAGCGCTACTCCTGGCGGCACGGTGCCGCCGTCTCGGTGGGCATGATGTTCGCCGCCGAGCTCGCCCGCAGCGTCGGCCGGCTCAGCGACGCCGACGCCGACAGGCACCGCAGCATCCTCGAAAGCCTGGGGCTTCCCATCACGTACCGCCGCGACCGCTGGCAGGCCCTCCTCGACGGCATGCGCCGGGACAAGAAGTCCCGCGGCGACCTCCTGCGTTTCGTGGTGCTCGACGGCGTCGGCCGGCCCGGCATCCTCGACGTCCCGGACACGTCCCTGCTGTTCGCCGCCTACCAGGAGATTGCCTCCTGATGATGACGATGGCCAAAGGCGGCACGAGCGAATGGCCCGACGCCGGATTCCCCGGGATCCGGATCAATCCGCAGAGCCTCATGCCCCAGATCGTCAACGACGAGGTGAAAGCCGAGGCACTGGCGGCTTCCACTGATCCCGGGGACCGGATCTTCGTCCTGCTCGTCGAAGGGCACGCGGCCGAGGCCGCCGATCTCCTCGCCGAGGCCCGCTATAAGGACCCGGACTCGCTGCGGCTGCGGATCTTCGAGGCGGACGTGCTCCGGGTCTCGAACCGGTTCGACCGCGCCGTTGAGGTCTTCCGCCAGCTCCTCGCCGAGACCCAGGGCACCCTGGAGGAGGCGGCGGTCCGCCAGCACCTGGGCCGGTCCTACTTCGCCGGCGGCAACGTGGGCGCCGCCGTCGAGTCCTTCGCGAAGGCACTGGACCTGCGCGTGGCCGGCTCTGCCGACGCCGCCCTGATCTACGCCTCCACGGTGGCGCTGCAGCGCGCCCGGGAAGTGCTGGAACAGCAGTCCTGAACCCCCGTCAGCCAGCTGTCCGCGGGAACCGGTAGAATAGATCTTGGATTTTTGACAAATACGCGCTGGCGGGCCGCATGGCACGCCGGCCCGGCATAAGCGTCCGGCCGCTAGCACCGGCCTGATGGAACCATCGAGAAACTAAGAGGATACTGTGGCAACCACTAACGACATCAAGAACGGAACCGTCCTTAAGCTTGAGGGCCAGCTTTGGAACATCATAGAGTTCCAGCACGTCAAGCCCGGCAAGGGTGGCGCGTTCGTGCGCACCAAGATGCGCAACGTGATGTCCGGCAAGGTCGTCGACAAGACCTTCAACGCCGGACTGAAGATCGAAACCGCCACGGTGGACCGCCGCGACTACCAGTACCTGTACCAGGACGGCGCCGACTTCGTCTTCATGGACACCTCGGACTTCGACCAGCTCACCGTTTCGGCCGCCACCGTCGGCGACGCCACCAACTTCATGCTCGAGAACCAGATGGTCAACATCGCCATCCACGAGGGCAACCCGCTCTACATCGAACTGCCCCCGAGCGTCGTTCTCGAGATCACCTACACGGAGCCGGGCCTGCAGGGCGACCGCTCCTCGGCCGGCACCAAGCCCGCCACCCTCGAAACCGGCTACGAGATCCAGGTGCCGCTGTTCGTCGAGAACAACACCAAGGTCAAGGTCGACACCCGCGACGGCTCCTACCTCGGCCGGGTCAACGACTAGTGAGTGCCCGCGGTAAGGCCCGGAACCGGGCCCTCGATGTCCTCTTTGAGGCCGAGCAGCGCTCCGCCTCGGCCTTCGACGTACTGAAGTCCCGCCGCGAGCAGACCGACCAGATCGTCAACCCGTACACCCTCGAAATTGTCGAAGGCGTGGTGTCCCACCAGGCTGCCATCGACGAATTCCTGGAAACGTATTCGCAGGGCTGGACCCTGGAGCGCATGCCTTCCGTGGATCGCATCATCCTGCGGATCGGCACGTGGGAACTGCTCTACAACGACGACGTGCCCGACGGCGTGGCTGTCAGCGAGGCTGTGGCCTTGGCCAAGACGCTCTCCACTGACGAGTCGCCGTCGTTCATCAACGGCCTGCTGGGCCGCCTGCAGCAGCTGAAGCCTTCGCTGCTGGCCTAGGTCGTTCGCAACACAGCACCACAAGGAACCCCGCCCGGGACACACCCCGGGCGGGGTTCCTTCGTTAACCGACGACGGCGGCCCGGAGGGCGGCGATCTCGGCGAGCTGGTGCTGTTCATCGCGTTGGTGCACGGCCACATCCCTGCCGCTGAGGATCCGCTGCCGGGTGATGGCAAGCTCCGTGGCCGCATGGAGCAGGGCCTTCATCTGCGCGTCCCGCCCGATGGACCGGGCCCAGCGCAGCGCGGAGCGCCGGCCGCCGGGGGTGGCCAGTACGTCCACTTCGGCCGCGGTGAACCAGCCTGCTGCCGCGTACTCCCTGAGCCGCTGGCGGGTGAGCCTGCGTTCCGCCACCCGCAGCAGGGTGATGACCAGGACCGCCAGCAGGAAGATCGGCACCTGCACCAGAACATACTGCGCCAGGAAGTCCTGGCCCATCCTATTCCAGCCGCTGTGCAGCAGCATCGCGGGGATAAGGCCCACCACGAACGCCAACACGGACAGCCCGGTGCTCCCGCGGCTCACGGCCAAGCCCATGATCAGGCCTGTGGTACCGGTGAAAATGGCGTGCGCGAACGGCGACATGACCCCGCGCAGGAAGAACACCATCGCGAGGTCCGTGCCCGGGTCGCTGGATTCAGCGATGGCGCGGCCAAAGTAGAGGATGTTCTCAGTGAACGCGAAGCCTGCCGCGATCGTGAAGGCGAACACCACCCCGTCCACCGGTCCGTTGAAGTGCCTCGGGGCGAAGAGCCGGATCATCAGCAGCCCCAGAGACTTGGCGAATTCCTCCACCACCGGCGCCTGGACCGTCACGGCGAACGTCGTATAGTCCAGTCCTGAAGCCGGCCCCGCCAGCAGCGAAAAATAGGGCTGGACGAGCATGGTCACCGCTATCGAGACCACGGATCCCCAGACAAAGGCGAAAAGAAGCAGCGCCCTGGGCTCGGGTTCCCAGCGGTCGATGAAGCGCACCGTCAGCAGAACAGTGGCCAGGGGGACCAGCGAGGCGATGAAGCCAACCACGAAGCCGGAGATTCCCGTGCGGTCCAGGAGGAACGGCAGGACCAGGAAGAGGCTGATGAACGCGAGGAGTCCGCCGGCCAGCACGAGTCCAAAAACGCCGGCGGAACTGCTGCCGCCCTTCCAAGGACTGCCTCCCGCGGCATAGGGGGGAGGCAGCGCCGGCTGGACCTGGCCGCGGTTGTTGGCCGGCGCCTGCTGGTAGTACTGCGGCCGGACATGCCCCAGCCACGTCGGGTTGGCCTGCTGGGGCAGCGGCCTCTGGCCCGGGGCGGAGTAACCGGGGCGGTCCTGCCCCGGCCGCGGCTCGTTCGTAGTCATGGACTCGAGCCTAAGTCCGTGTGAGGTTAAACGCATTCCGCCAGCGACGGGCCGCAAGCCCCGCTGTGGTAATTTGAAAGAGCAAATAATCCTTTTTTAATTCCGTCCCGTGAGGCGGGGAAAGGGGAGACGAGCCTTGACTTCTGTGCCCTCAGCACCGGGTCCGGCGAAGGTTGTGCTCACCAGGGTTGTCCTCAACCAGGCTGACATCGACCGCGTCCTCACTCGTATCGCCCATGAAATTCTCGAGGCCAACAAGGGCTCCCAGGACCTCGTCCTGCTGGGAATCCCGCGCCGGGGCTACCCGCTCGCCGTCCGCCTCGCCGCCAAGATCGCCGCCGCCGATCCCACCGTGGACGCCGCCGCGATCGTCGGCCAGCTCGACGTGACGATGTTCCGCGACGACCTGTCCCACCAGCCCACCCGGCCGCCGTACCCCACCCAGCTGCCGCGCACCGGGATCGACAACAAGGTTGTCGTGCTCATCGACGACGTCCTCTACTCCGGACGCACCATCCGCGCAGCCCTCGACGCCATCATCGACCTCGGCCGCCCGCGGATTGTCCGCCTCGCCGTGCTGATCGACCGTGGCCACCGGGAACTGCCCATCCGCGCGGACCACGTCGGGAAGAACCTGCCCACGTCCTCCTCGGAGAAGGTCCGGGTCCGGCTCGAGGAAACTGACTCCGCCGGCGACGGGGGAATTGACGGCCAGCCCGTCAATGAAGTGGTCATCGAGGCCACCGCATGAAGCACCTGCTCTCCACCGAAGACCTGAGCCTGCACAACGCCATCCGCATCCTCGACACCGCCGAGGAAATGGCGGCCGTGGGGGAGCGCGAGGTCAAGAAGCTCCCCGCCCTGCGCGGCCGCACCGTGGTCAACCTCTTCTTCGAGGACTCCACCCGCACCCGGATCTCCTTCGAAGCGGCGGCCAAGCGCCTCTCGGCGGATGTCATCAACTTCGCCGCGAAGGGCTCCTCCGTCTCCAAGGGAGAATCGCTCAAGGACACCGCCCAGACCCTGGCCGCGATGGGAGCCGACGCGGTGGTCATCCGGCACTGGGCCTCCGGCGCCCCGCACCGGCTCGCCGCCACCGACTGGATCGACGCCGCCGTCATCAACGCCGGCGACGGCACCCACGAACACCCCACCCAGGCGCTGCTGGACGCGTTCACCATGCGCCGGCACTGGGCGAAGCTGGCCGGCAGGCCGTCGGCCGGTGCGGACCTGCAGGGCATGCGCGTCGCCATTGCAGGCGACGTCCTGCACTCCCGCGTGGCCCGCTCCAACGTCTGGCTGCTGCGGACCCTCGGCGCCGAGGTCACCCTCGTCGCGCCGCCCACGCTGCTGCCCATCGGCGTCGAAAAATGGCCCTGCGCCGTCAGCTTCGACCTCGACGAGACGCTCGCGCAGGGCGTGGATGCCATGATGATGCTCCGCGTCCAGGGCGAACGGATGAATGCATCCTTCTTCCCGACCACCCGCGAGTACTCACGCCGCTGGGGCTTCGACGACAACCGGCTCCTGGCCCTCGACAGCCTGGGGCTCAAAGACACGATCATCATGCACCCCGGCCCCATGAACCGCGGCCTGGAAATTTCCGCTGCCGCGGCGGACTCGCCCCGCTCCACCGTGCTGGCGCAGGTGCGCAACGGCGTCTCCATCCGGATGGCGGCACTGTACCTGCTGCTTTCCGGCGAGCACCGCGAACCGGCCGCAGCACCCGCCGCAGCCTCCCTCGCCGCGGCACCCGTATCTTTCTCCGCGGCCGCGTCCCACGCCGCCAATCCGAACGCCACTTATTCCCCCCAGGAGAGCCACTGATGGCCGAACAGCAGCAGAACGCACACAACAGCGGCGCCTATCTGATCCGCGGCGCCGCGATCCTGGGCGGAGCCGCCGAGGACCTCCTGATCCGGGACGGCGTCATCGCCGCCCGCGGCCGGGAACTGGACGCCGAAGGCGCCACCGTGATCAACGCCGCCGGCCTCGTCGCCCTGCCCGGCATGGTGGACATCCACACCCACCTGCGCGAACCCGGCCGCGAGGACGCCGAAACCGTCGAAACCGGCACCCGCGCCGCCGCCCTCGGCGGCTACACGGCCGTCCACGCGATGGCCAACAGCACCCCGGTGGCGGACACCGCCGGCGTCGTCGAACAGGTGCTCACCCTGGGCCGGACCGCCGGCTGGGTGGACGTCCGCCCCGTGGGCGCGGTCACCGTCGGCCTGGCGGGTGAGCAGCTCGCCGAACTGGGCGCCATGGCTGATTCCCGCGCCCACGTGCGGGTGTTCTCCGACGACGGCATCTGCGTCCACGATCCCGTGCTGATGCGCCGCGCACTCGAATACGTCAAGGCGTTCGACGGCGTCGTGGCCCAGCACGCTCAGGAACCCCGCCTCACCGCCGGCGCCCAGATGAACGAGGGCGAGGTCTCCGCCGTCCTCGGCCTGGCCGGCTGGCCGGCCGTCGCCGAAGAGAGCATCATCGCCCGCGACGTGCTGCTGGCCCAGCACGTCGGCTCCCGCCTGCACGTCTGCCACGTCTCCACCGCCGGGTCCGTGGAAATCATCCGCTGGGCCAAGTCCCGCGGCGTCAACGTCACGGCCGAGGTCACCCCGCACCACCTCTGGCTCACCGACGAGCTCGCCCGCAGCTACGACCCCGTCTACAAGGTCAACCCGCCGCTGCGCACCGACGAGGACGTCCAGGCCCTCCGCGCCGCACTGGCCGACGGCACGATCGACGTCGTCGGCACCGACCACGCCCCGCACCCGAGCGAGCACAAGGAATGCGAATGGGCGCAGGCGGCCATGGGCATGACCGGCCTCGAAACGGCGCTCTCCGTGGTCCAGCACACCATGATCGAAACCGGGCTGATGGGCTGGGAAGACTTCGCCCGGGTCACCTCGACCGCCCCGGCCGCGATCGGCCGGCTGGAGGACCAGGGCCGCCCGCTCGAGCCCGGCGAACCCGCCAACGTCACACTCGTGGACCCGGCTGCGCGCTGGACCGTGGACCCTTCTAAGATGGCAACCATGGGCCGTAACTCTCCGTTTGCCGGCCGGGAACTCCCCGGCAAGGTGGTGGCGACGTTCTTCAAGGGCCACCCGACCGTGCTCGAAGGCAAACTCAACACCCCGTACCGGTGGCCGGCCGACGCCGTCGACGCCGGACCGGCGGGCCGTCCGTGATGGTCAAGGACCTTTCCCTGCTCCTCACGCTCGTCCTGACGGCCGTGGCGCTGACCCTCATCGCGGTCGGCTGGCGCAACCGCCTGCGCCGCCAGTCCGACGTCGAGCCCCTGCCCGAGGTTCCCGACGAACTCGGCGCCCCGCTGGCCGCGGCCGACGGCCAGTACGTCGCGTCCACCACCGCCGGCGACTGGCTGGACCGGATCGCCGTGCATCACCTGGGCATCCGCACCAACGCCACGCTCAGCGTGCACCCCGATGGTGTGCTCTTCGACCGGGCCGGCGCCGGCCCGGTGTTCATCCCGGCCGCCCGCCTCACCGGCGTGCGCCAGGAAAGCGGCATGGCCGGAAAGTTCGTGGAAAAAGACGGCCTGCTGGTGCTCAGCTGGATGCTCGGCTCCCACGAGCTGGACACCGGCTTCCGGACCCGCCGGGCCGACGACAAAGCCGCGCTCCTGACCACCCTCAAAGATTTGATCTCCGCAGCCCCTCAGGCAGAAGCCGATAGTGGAAAGTAACGACGTGACGGAAGCCAACGAAGTGTCAGAAGAAACAGTGACAGAAAAAACAGTGACAGCAGATGACACTGCACCCGCTGCAGCAGCAGCCACCCCAGCAGCCCTCGTCCTCGAAGACGGCCGGATTTTCCGCGGCACCAGCTACGGCGCCACCGGAACCGCCCTCGGCGAAGCGGTCTTCGCGACCGGGATGACCGGCTACCAGGAGACCATCACGGACCCCTCCTACGCACGCCAGCTCGTGGTCCAGACCGCGCCGCACATCGGCAACACCGGCGTCAACGCCGACGACGCCGAGTCCCGCCGCATCTGGGTGGCCGGCTACATCGTCCGCGACGCCGCCCGCCGGCCCTCCAACTGGCGGTCCGAACGGTCCCTCGATGACGAGCTCGTCGAACAGGGGATCGTCGGCATCCAGGGCGTGGACACCCGCGCCATCACCCGCCACCTGCGCGAACACAAAACCATGCGCGCGGGCATCTTCTCCGGCGACGCCGCCCGCGCCACGGACAAGGAACTGCTCGACGCCGTCCTGGCCAGCGCGCCGATGGAAGGCTCACGGCTCGCGGAGGAAGTCAGCGTGGACGCCGCCTACACGGTGGAGCCCAAGGACTTCGGCTGGGACGGCGAACCGCTGTTCAGCATCGCCGCGATCGACCTCGGCATCAAGCGCATGACCCCGGTCCGGTTCGCCGAGCGCGGCGTCCGGGTGCACGTGCTGCCCGCCACGGCAACCCTCGCCGACGTCCAGGCCGTCAACCCCGACGGCTTCTTCATGTCCAACGGCCCCGGCGACCCCGCCACCGCGGACAACCAGGTCAAGCTGCTCCGCTCGGTCCTGGACGTGAAGATCCCGTACTTCGGCATCTGCTTCGGCAACCAGATCCTGGGCCGCGCGCTCGGATTCGGCACCTACAAACTGCGCTACGGCCACCGCGGCCTCAACCAGCCGGTCATGGACCGCCGAACCGGCAAAGTCGAAATCACCTCGCAGAACCACGGCTTCGCCGTCGACGCCCCGCTCAACGGCGCCACGCAGGCCCCCGAGGAACGCTTCGGCCGCGTCGAGGTCAGCCACGTGAGCCTCAACGACGACGTCGTCGAAGGCCTCGCCTGCCTCGACATCCCGGCCTTCTCCGTGCAGTACCACCCCGAAGCGGCCGCCGGCCCGCACGACGCCGCCTACCTCTTCGACCGCTTCATCAAGCTCATGGCGGACACCAAAACTTCCACCGAATCCAAGACTGAGGACAAGAAGTAATGCCCAAGAGAACTGACCTTAAGAGCGTCCTGGTCATCGGTTCCGGTCCGATCGTGATCGGCCAGGCCGCCGAATTCGACTACTCCGGCACCCAGGCACTGCGTGTCCTCAAGGAGGAAGGCCTGCGGGTCATCCTCGTCAACTCCAACCCGGCCACCATCATGACGGACCCCGAGTTCGCCGACGCCACCTACATCGAGCCGATCACCCCCGAGGTGGTCGAAAAGATCATCGCCAAGGAACGCCCCGACGCGGTCCTGCCGACCCTGGGCGGGCAGACCGCCCTCAACACGGCCATCGCCCTGGACAAGAACGGCGTGCTCGAGAAGTACAACGTGGAGCTGATCGGTGCCAACATCGCCGCGATCGAACTCGGCGAGGACCGCGAGAAGTTCAAGGGCGTCGTGGAGCGCTGCGGCGCCGAATCGGCCCGCAGCCACATCATCCACACCATCGACGAGGCCCTCGCCGCGGCCGAGGACCTCGGCTACCCGATGGTCGTCCGGCCCTCCTTCACCATGGGCGGCCTCGGCTCCGGCCTGGCCTACGACGAGGAAGACCTCCGCCGGATCGTCGGCCAGGGCCTGCAGTACAGCCCCACGTCCGAGGTGCTGCTCGAAGAGAGCATCCTCGGCTGGAAGGAATACGAACTCGAGATGATGCGGGACAAGAACGACAACGTCGTGGTGGTCTGCTCCATCGAGAACTTCGACCCCGTCGGCGTGCACACCGGTGACTCGATCACCGTCGCCCCGGCACTGACCCTGACGGACCGCGAGTACCAGCGGCTGCGCGACATCTCCATCGCCGTCATCCGCGAAGTCGGCGTCGACACCGGCGGCTGCAACATCCAGTTCGCCGTCGAGCCGGACACCGGCCGCGTCGTCGTGATCGAGATGAACCCGCGCGTCTCCCGTTCCTCAGCCCTCGCCTCCAAGGCCACCGGCTTCGCGATCGCCAAGATCGCCACCAAGCTCTCCCTCGGCTACACCCTGGACGAGATCCCGAACGACATCACCCAGAAGACCCCGGCGTCCTTCGAGCCGACCCTGGACTACGTCGTCGTCAAGGTCCCGCGCTTCGCCTTCGAGAAGTTCCCGGCGGCGGACCCCACCCTGACCACCACCATGAAGTCGGTCGGCGAAGCCATGGCCATGGGCCGGAACTTCACCGAGGCGCTGCAGAAGGCCCTGCGCTCCCTGGAGCAGAAGGGCTCCCAGCTGGACTTCAGCCACGTCCCGGAATGGGAAGTCGCGGAGCTGATCGAGAAGGCCAAGCGCCCCACCACCGACCGCCTGCACCAGGTCCAGCGGGCCCTGCTCGGCGGCGCCACCGTGGAGCAGCTCTTCGAGGCCACCAAGATCGACCCCTGGTACCTGGACCAGCTCCAGCTGCTCAACGAGATCTCCCTCGAAATCCGCCAGGCCGCGGCCCTGACCCCGGAAATGCTGACCCGCGCCAAGCGCCACGGCTTCTCCGACGAGCAGATCGGCGCCCTGACCCACAACTCCGAGGACGTGGTCCGCGGTGTCCGGCAGGCCCTCGGCATCCGCCCCGTCTACAAGACCGTGGACACCTGCGCCGCCGAGTTCGCCGCCTACACGCCCTACCACTACTCGTCCTACGACGAGGAGGACGAGGTGGCGCTGCACGCCAAGCCGTCCATCGTCATCCTCGGCTCCGGGCCGAACCGAATCGGCCAGGGCATCGAGTTCGACTACTCCTGCGTCCACGCCTCCATGGCGCTGCGCAAGGCCGGCTACGAGACCGTCATGGTCAACTGCAACCCCGAGACCGTCTCCACCGACTACGACATCTCCACCCGGCTCTACTTCGAACCGCTCACGCTCGAGGACGTCCTCGAGGTCATCGCGGCGGAGGAGCGCACCGGCGGCGTCATGGGCGTCTTCGTCCAGCTCGGCGGCCAGACCCCGCTCAAGCTCGCCCAGCAGCTGGCCGACGCAGGCGTGCCGATCCTGGGCACCTCGCCGGAGGCGATCGACCTCGCCGAACACCGTGGCGCGTTCTCCCGCGTGCTCGATAAGGCAGGGCTCGTCTCACCGAAGAACGGCACGGCCGTGTCCTTCGAGGACGCCAAGAAGATCGCCGACGAGATCGGCTACCCGGTCCTGGTCCGCCCGTCCTACGTCCTCGGCGGCCGCGGCATGGAGATTGTCTACGACGAGCCCAACCTCTCCCGCTACATCGCCAACGCCACCGAAATCACCCCGGACCACCCGGTCCTGATCGACCGCTTCCTGGAGGACGCCGTCGAGATCGACGTCGACGCCCTCTACGACGGCACGGAGATGTACCTCGGCGGCATCATGGAGCACATCGAGGAGGCCGGCATCCACTCGGGCGACTCGGCCTGCGTCCTGCCGCCCATCACCCTGGGCACCAACGTGCTGGAACGGGTCCGGACCGCCACCCTGGCCATCGCCGAGGGCGTGGGCGTCCGCGGCCTGATCAACATCCAGTTCGCCCTGGCCTCCGACGTGCTCTACGTCCTCGAAGCCAACCCGCGCGCCTCCCGCACGGTGCCGTTTGTCTCCAAGGCGACCGGTGTCCAGATGGCCAAGGCCGCGGCCCTGATCGGCACCGGCGTGACCGTCAACCAGCTCCGCACGGCGTACAAGATGCTGCCGGAATCCGGGGACGGCTCCACGCTGCCGCTGGACGCCCCTGTCTCGGTCAAGGAAGCCGTGCTGCCCTTCAGCCGCTTCCGCACCCCGGAGGGCAAGGTGGTCGACTCCCTGCTCGGCCCGGAAATGCGCTCCACGGGCGAAGTCATGGGCATCGACAAGCACTTCGACACGGCCTTCGCCAAGAGCCAGGCAGCGGCCAACAACGCGCTGCCCACCGAGGGCAAGATCTTCGTCTCCGTGGCCAACCGGGACAAGCGTTCGGTGATCATGGGCGTCAAGCGGCTCTCCGACCTTGGCTTCGAGATCGTCTCCACCGGCGGCACGGCCGACGTGCTGCGCCGCAACGGCATCCAGGCCACCCCGGTCCGGAAGGTCGCCGAAGGCTCCAGCGCCGAAGGCGAGGGCACCATCGCGGACCTGATCGTCGCCGGCGAAATCGACATGGTCTTCAACACCCCCTCCGGTGGCGAGGCCCGCAGCGACGGCTACGAACTGCGCGCCGCCGCGACGTCGATCGGGATCCCGTGCATCACCACCGTGGCCGAGTTCAACGCCGCCGTCCAGGCCATCGAGGCGCTGCGCACCTACGAATGGTCCGTCACGAGCCTGCAGGAGCACGCCGCTGCCCTGGCGGCCTCGCAAAATGCGGCCACGCAAACCGCGGCCACGCAAACCGCTGCATCGCAGGAAGCCGCGTCCCGGGAAGCCGCCTCGCAGCATGCCTGAGGCGTCTACCGCAGAAACGGCCTTCCGGGAGTCCTTCGGCTCCCGGCTGGGCCGGGCCATGGCCGCCCGCGGCCCGCTGTGCGTCGGCATCGACCCGCACCCGGCGCTGCTGCAGCGCTGGGGCCTGACGGACGACGCCGCCGGCCTGGAACGCTTCTCGCTGACCGTCCTGGAGGCGGTGGCCTCCCTCGCGGCCGCGGTGAAGCCGCAAGTGGCGCTTTACGAGCGGCTCGGCTCGGCCGGTATGGCGGTGCTCGAACGCACCCTGGCCGCGGCCGCGGAAGCCTCCGTGCTGACCATTGCGGACGCCAAGCGCGGTGACATCGGCTCCACCATGGCCGCCTACGCCGACGCCTGGCTGCGGGACGGCTCGGCCCTGGCCGCGGATTCGGTCACGTTGAGCCCGTACCTGGGCTTTGAGTCTCTGCGGCCCGCGCTGGACCTGGCCGCAGAGACCGGGCGGGGCGTGTTCGTCCTTGCGCTGACTTCGAACCCGGAGGGCGCCTCGGTGCAGCACGTCGGCGGGGCTGATTCCGTCGCGCGGCGGATCACGGAGGCGGCCGCGGCGGAGAACCGCCGTTACGACGGTTCCCTCGGTTCCGTGGGCCTTGTGGTCGGTGCCACGGTGGGCTCTGCCCTGACGGCACTGGATCTCGACCTGGCGGCGGTCCGCGGGCCCATCCTTGCCCCCGGGCTGGGTGCACAGGGCGCCACGGCCGCGGACCTGCGCCGCACTTTCGGTGAGGCCTATCCGCAGGTCCTCGCCACCTCGAGCCGGGACATCCTCGGCGCCGGACCGCAGCCGCAGGCGCTCCGGGATGCCGCACGGCGCACCCTCGACGAACTCCTCGCGGCCTAGCCGCAGCCGCCAAACCGGCCCGGGACCGGAGATGCCGGACCCGGGCCGCGGGCTTTCCGGTTCCCGCCTCCCGGACTGGGCTTTCCCGTGCCGCGGCAGCCGCAGATTTCCATTGATTTCTGCCGCCGCCAGAAGGTAGGTTCAGGGCAAGGGCACGGGTGCCCCGTCCCGCCATGCAGGGAGGACTTCAGTGAGCTTGAGACCCCTCACTCCGCAGGAGCGTTCCGACGCCCTTCGCAAGGCCGCTGCCGCAAGGGCCACCAGGGCCGAGGCCAAGGAGCGCCTCAAGTCAGGAGAGCTGACTATCGCCAAAGTCATCGATGCCGCG
Source organism: Arthrobacter sp. NPDC058130 (assembly GCF_042884475.1). Lineage (NCBI taxonomy): Bacteria > Bacillati > Actinomycetota > Actinomycetes > Micrococcales > Micrococcaceae > Arthrobacter > Arthrobacter sp. NPDC058130. Next base: position 644,234 of record NZ_JBHVTV010000002.1, on the reverse strand, counting down.
GAAACCGACGACGCCATTGCCCGCATGCGGATCGTGGAGCTGCTGGAAGCATTGCCCGGGATCGGCCGGGTCCGTGCCGCGGCCATCATGGACCAGCTCGGCATCGCGCAATCCCGGCGGGTCCGCGGCCTGGGAATCCACCAGCGCCGGGCGCTGGTAGATTTTATTGACGACAAATAACTTGGTCCGCCGAGCTGCCCCCAACGCCCAAAGGAATATGTGAGCAAGAAACCGGGACTGACAGTCCTCGCCGGCCCGACGGCTGTTGGCAAAGGCACCGTGTCCACCTATATCCGCGATAACTATCCCGAGGTGTGGCTGTCCGTGTCGGCTACCACCCGGGCCCCGCGGCCTGGCGAAATCGACGGGGTGCACTACTTCTTCAAGTCGAAGGAGGAGTTCGAGACCCTCGTGGCTGCAGGCGAACTCCTTGAGTGGGCCGTGGTGCATGGCCAGAACACCTATGGCACCCTGAAGAGCACGGTGAACCAGGCCATCGCCGAGGGCCGGCCGGTGCTCCTGGAAATCGATCTGCAGGGAGCGCGCCAAGTCAGGCAGGCCGTTCCGGACGCGCAGTTTGTGTTCCTTGCGCCGCCCAGCTGGGAAGAATTGGTCCGTCGGCTTGTGGGCCGCGGCACGGAAAGCGCCGAGGAACAGCAGCGGCGGCTGGAAACCGGTAAAGTAGAGCTTGCTGCTGAACCGGAGTTCGACCACACCGTTATTAATGACGACGTTCGCCGGGCAGCGGACGAGCTTGTTTCACTCATGGGGCTGACCCCCCACCCGCACTAGCCGCGGGAAGCCATCAGCCCGTTAGAATTTGGAGAATTCGTGTCCACGAACCTTGAAGGCATCATCAACCCGCCGATCGACGAGCTGCTGAAGGCTGCCGACTCGAAGTACGGACTGGTGATTTTCGGTGCCAAGCGCGCACGCCAGATCAACGCGTACTACGCCCAGCTGCACGAGGGCCTATTCGAGTACGTTGGTCCGCTGGTCGACACCAAGCTGAACGAGAAGTCCCTCTCGATCGCGCTGCGCGAGATCAACGAAGGCAAGCTCGTTTCCACGCCCATCGAAGCCGCGGAGTAATTCCCTTCGCGGGAATAGCAAAGTAAACAGACTGCCTGTTGACGGAGATCACGTGCGCATAGTCCTCGGAGTCGGGGGAGGGATTGCCGCCTACAAGGTGGCATCGCTCCTCCGGCTTTTTACTGAAGCCGGGCATGACGTCACGGTCATCCCCACCGAGTCGGCCACCCGTTTCGTCGGCATTGCCACGTGGGAGGCCCTGTCCGGGCACCCGGTGACCAACAGCGTTTTCGACGATGTCCACACGGTCAACCATGTCCGGCTGGGCCACGAGGCTGACCTGATTGTCGTGGCCCCGGCCACCGCCGATCTTCTGGCCCGCGCGGCCACCGGCCAGGCCGATGACCTCCTCACCAACACCCTGCTGATGGCTGGCGACTGCCCCGTGCTGATGGCCCCGGCCATGCACACCGAAATGTGGCAGCACCGGGCCACCCAGGGGAACGTCGAAACCCTGCGCAGCCGCGGCATTACCGTGCTGGAACCCGCGAGCGGCCGCCTGACCGGCGCCGACTCCGGTCCCGGCAGGCTGCCAGAGCCCGAGGCGATCTTCACCGCCGCCATGGCCCTTGCAGGCGCATCCGCCGTGCCACGCACCGCCTCCCTGGCACCCGGAGACACCGTGCCGGCCGCCGACACCGGGGCGGAACCGGCGCCGGGTGCCGGACCGTCCGCCGGCCGCCCGCTGGCCGGACTGACCATCACCATCAGCGCCGGCGGCACCCGCGAACCGCTGGACCCCGTGCGGTTCCTCGGCAACCGGTCCTCGGGCAAGCAGGGTGTGGCCCTGGCGGCGGCTGCCCTCGAGGCCGGCGCCCGCGTCCGCGTGCTGGCCGCACACATGGAGGTCCCGGCGCCCGCCGGCGTCGAACTCATCCAGGTCGAGACTGCCCTGGAGCTGCGCAAGGCGGCGCTGCACGCGGCCGCCGACTCCGACGTCGTCATCATGGCCGCCGCCGTCGCCGACTTCCGCCCGGCGGACGTCTCAGGCACCAAAATCAAGAAGCGCGACGACGTCGCCGATCCCGTCATCAACCTGGTGCGCAACCCGGACATCCTGCGGGAACTCGTCGAGGTCCGCGACGCCGCCTCCCGGGACCAGCTGATCGTCGGCTTCGCCGCCGAAACGGGTGATGCCGGGGGAGATGTCCTCGAGTATGCCCGGGCCAAGCTGCGCCGGAAGGCCTGTGACCTGCTGGTGGTGAACCAGGTGGGCCGGGACAAGGTCTTTGGCGAAGATACGAACTCCGTAGTCATCCTTTCCCGCGCCGGCTCCGAACCCCAAGAGGCGTCGGGTTCCAAATCCGACGTCGCGGCTGCCGTGATCGACCGGATCAGCGCCGAGTTGAGCCGGGCTGTACCGCCGGCATAGCCGGGCGTAACCAACGTCTCCTTAGCATGGGGACACACGCCGCCGGATGTCCGTTTTCCAACCAGTAAGGTAGTTGAGTGACTTTACCGCTGCACATCCCCGACTTCCACGGGTCCACGCCCGCCGCGCTCCGGCTCTTCACGTCCGAGTCGGTGACGGAGGGCCACCCCGACAAGATCTGTGACCAGATCAGCGATGCGATCCTCGACGCCCTGCTGGACAAGGACCCCGAATCCCGCGTAGCCGTCGAAACGCTGGCCACCACCGGGCTGGTCCACGTGGCCGGCGAGGTCACCACCGACGCCTACGTCGAGATCCCCCAGATTGTCCGCGAGACCATCCTGGGCATTGGCTACGACTCGTCGGCCAACGGCTTCGACGGCGCCCGCTGCGGCGTCTCCGTATCGATCGGCCAGCAGTCCAACGACATCGCCGGCGGGGTGTTCAACTCACTCGAAGCCCGCGAGGGACGCCAGGAGGACGACTACGACCTCCAGGGCGCGGGCGACCAGGGACTCATGTTCGGCTACGCCAGCGACGAGACCCCGTCCTACATGCCCGTGCCGATCTGGCTCGCGCACCGGCTCTCCGAACGCCTGACCGAGGTCCGTAAAAACGGCGAGCTCGCGTACCTGCGCCCGGACGGCAAGACCCAGGTCACGGTGGGTTATGACGGCGACCGCCCGGTGTCCGTGGAGACCGTGGTGATCTCCAGCCAGCACGCCGAAGGCGCCAGCCTGGACCAGCTCCGCGCCGACCTCGCCCAGCACGTGGTGGACCCGGTCATGGCGCTGTCCAACCTGGACATCTCACGGACCCGCAACATCCTCAATCCCGCAGGCGCCTTCGTCATTGGCGGCCCCGTGGGCGACGCCGGCCTCACCGGCCGCAAGATCATCGTCGACACCTACGGCGGCATGGCCCGCCACGGCGGCGGCGCGTTCTCCGGCAAGGATCCGTCGAAGGTGGACCGCTCGGCCGCCTACGCCATGCGCTGGGTCGCCAAGAACGTCGTGGCCGCCGGCCTGGCCAAGCGCGCCGAAATCCAGATCGCGTACGCGATCGGGCAGGCCCGCCCCGTTGGAACTTACGTTGAGACGTTCGGCACCGAAACCGTGGACCCGGCTCGGATCAGCGCCGCGATCGCCGAGATCTTCGACCTGCGCCCGCGGGCCATCATCGACGCCCTCGACCTCAAGCGCCCGATCTACGCCAAGACCGCCGCCCACGGCCACTTCGGCCGCGAAGACCCGGATTTCACCTGGGAACGCCTGGACCGGGTGGACGAGCTGAAGGCGTTCTTCAACGCCTGAGTCCGGTGGCCGAGTGTAGGAAGCCGTCTTGACGGTGCGTTTTGATGGTGCGTTTTGATGGTGTGCTGACGGTGCGTGATTGTCAGTAAGTTTTTGTCAGTGCTGTGTGATGTGCTGTAGCCAGGCCGCCTTCCGGTGGCCTGGCTACAGTGCATTTGAGAAACCGCCATTGAGCCCAAGGGGAGGTGCGCGTGGGTCCCAATCCTGCCGGCGGCGCGCCCGGCGAGCCGCAGCAGCTGTCCCTGCTCCAGGGTTTCCCGGCGTCCGCCGCGGAAGCGTCCGGGCCTGCCCTGGCTCCGCATCTGCCGGTGGCGCGGGTATTGATCGAATCCTCACTGCCTCACCTGGACCGGCCCTTCGATTACAGCGTGCCTGCCACCCTCGACACTGAGGCCCAGCCGGGAGTCCGGGTCAAGGTTAAATTCAACGGCCAGGAACTGCAGGGATACCTGCTGGAGCGTACCGCCAGGTCCGACGCCGGCCATCCGCTGGTGCCTCTGCACAAAGTCCTGTCGTGCGTCCCGGTCCTGACCCCCGCGGTTGCCGAGCTCGCCGGCCGGATCGCCTCGCGGTACGCCGGAACGGTCAGCGATGTCCTGCGCGTTGCCGTGCCGCCGCGGATGGCCAAACTCGAAAAGGAATTCGCCCCGGACGGCCGGCTCGACCCTGAGCTGTTCGGTACTGAGCTGTCGGGTACTGAGATGTCCGGTCTTACGGCCGCCGTATCGCTGCCCTCACCGGCCGCGGGCAGCGCCTGGACCCCGTACCGCAACGGCCAGGCGTTCCTGGCCCACCTGGCCGGCGGGGAGTCTCCCAGGGCCGTCCTGACGCCCCTTCAGGGCTACGGGCCTGGCGGCTGGCCGCGGATGGTCGCCGAAGCCGTGGCCGCGGCGCGCCTCTCCGGCCGCGGCGCCGTCGTGGTGGTCCCCGACTACCGGGACCTGGACCGCGTGGAGTCCGCCCTGCTGGAACTCCTTCCTGCCGGCGACGTCGCCCGGCTCACCGCTGACGACGGCCAAACCCCGCGCTACCGCAGCTTCCTGCGCATCCTCAGCGGCGCGGCCGGGGTCGCCGTGGGCACGCGTTCCGCGGCCTACGCCCCGGTGCGGAACCTTGGGCTCGTGGTCTGCTGGGACGACGGCGACGACCTCCACATCGAACAGCGGTCCCCGTACGCGCACTCCCGCGAAGTCCTCCTGCTCCGCGCGGGCCAGGAGGGTGCCGCGTGCCTGCTCGCCGCCCATTCGCGCAGCACCGAAACGGAGCGGCTGGTCGCCTCCGGCTGGGCGCAGGCCGTGGAAGCGGAGCGAACCGTCCTCCGCCGGACCGTCCCGCGCGTACTGAACACGGCGGACAGCTTTGAACTGGAACGCGACCCGCTGGCCCGCATCGCCCGCCTCCCCGGGGCGGCCTGGCGTGCCGCCAAGGAGGGTCTGGAACGGGGCCCGGTCCTGGTCCAGGTGGCCCGTGCCGGCTACGCCCCCTCGCTGGTGTGCGAAACCTGCCGGGAACCGGCCCGCTGCACCGCCTGCAGCGGCCCCCTGGCGATCGCGGGTCCGGGCGGGAACAGCGCCGTGCCGCAATGCCGCTGGTGCTCCGCCCCGGCCCCGTCATGGCGCTGCGGCACCTGCAACGGTGTCCGGCTCCGGCGTGGCGCCACGGGAGCCCTCCGCACCGCGGAGGAGCTGGGCCGGGCGTTTCCGGGAAAACCGGTCATTACCTCCTCCGGTGACCACGTCAAGGCCACCGTTCCGGAGACGAAGGCCCTCGTGGTGGCCACCGTCGGCGCCGAGCCGGTTGCCACCGGCGGGTACGCCGCGGCCCTGCTCCTCGACGGCGACTCGCTGCTGCGCCGGGAAAACCTGAGGGCGGGGGAGGACGCAGTCCGCCGCTGGTTTAATGCCGCAGCCCTGGTGCGGCCGGCACCCGACGGCGGCCTCGTGGTCATCACCGCCGACGACGCCGCCGGGGTTGGCGCCCTGCTGCGCTGGGATCCCGCCGGGTACGCGAGCCGGGAACTGGCACTGCGGCAGGAACTGCAGTTACCGCCCGCCGTGAGGGTCGCCTCCGTCACCGGGGGCAGGACCGCCGTCGGACATTTCATCAACGCCGTTGAGCAGCGACTGGCGGCACAGGGCACCGTTCTCCGGACGGCCGGTCCGGCGCCCCTCTTGCTGCCGGCAGCCGCGGGCGGGCGCGTCCTGCGGGATTCCGCACGGGGGGAATCTGCGCTGGGGGAATCTGCGCTGCGGGAATCTGCGCTGCGGGATTCTGGCGAGGAGGTCCGGACACTGCTGTTCATCCCTTACGCCCAGGCCGCCGAGGCCACAGCGGTCATGCGGGCCGTCAAGGCGGCAGCCGCAGCCAAGCGCAGCGAAGACCCGGTGCAGCTGCGCCTGGACGGTGTGGACGTCCTCTAGCTGGCCAGCAGTGCCCTTGCCGAGCGCACGCGCCAAGCACCCCGGGCGCACCGGGCGGGCCCACCCCTGAGCTGCAGGCCGCCGCCGCGTTTCCCCACGTTTGACGGGTTGCCGACGGCGCGTCCGCCCGCCACGTCGGCGTGTCCCGGCGTCGCAGTTGCAAAAGTGGGGAAATTCCGCGCGGTGCCCAGAATGGCGGCAGCCAACCAGAGACTCTGCCGTTCCGGTGACCTAGCGCTTGTTCCGTTGGCGGAGGGCGACGGCCTCTTCGGCGACCGCCACGAGGCGCCGGGCGGACTCGTCCCAGCTGAAGTCGGCCGCCCGCTCCACCGCGCGGAGGGATCGGGCCTTCCACAGGGCACGGTCCTCGAGCTTGCGAACGGCCTCGGCAAACTCCGCGGGCGAGTCCGGGTGCACGTAACTGACAGCGTCATCGCCGACCTCCCGGAAAATCGGGATGTCACTGGCAATCACCGGCGTGCCGTGCGACATCGCCTCGACTAGCGGCAGCCCGTAGCCCTCGGCCCGGGACAGGCTGATCAGGGCGGTGGTGCGCGCCAGGAGGGCCTCGTACTCGGCATCGGTCACGCCGTTGTGGAAGACGATGTTTGCACCCTCCGGAGCCAGCGCCTCCAGTTCCGCCCGCCGCTCCGGTGCGATACGGCTCAGCAGATGGAGGGTCATGTCCGGCAGCTCCGCCATGCCGAGGATCATCGTCTCCACGTTCTTGTAAGGCATGAAGGAGCCCATGTACAGCAGGGTCTTGTCGGCCCCTGCCCCCGGGTCGCGGGGTGTGTGACCGTGCTGGGGAGCGTTGCCCACGATCCTCACCGGGCGCCGGGTGAGCCGGTACTTCGCCATCAGGGCCGCCGTGGTGGAGCTGATCGTGGCCACGATGTCGGCCCTGTTCAGCAGGAGCCGCTGGGGCCAGAAGGCCTTGTGGTACAGGCGCCACAGGACCCGGACCGGGGCCGGCAGGAACCCGGGCGGGGCGGGGTGCTCGTAGTAGATGAGGTCGTGCAGGGTCAGCACCAGGGCGTACTTCCGGCCCCAGCTGCCCATGGTCTGCATGGGGCACACCACCACGTCCGCGCCCAGCTTGTTGACCCGCGCCGCCACGAAGAGCTCGGCCGGGGACAGCGGGCTGTTGATCACGGTATACGGAACGTCCGGCAGGAGCGCCAGCTGGCGGGGGTCGCTGATCAGCATCGAGACGTCAGCGATCTTGGCGGACGCCGCGATCAGGCTGGCGCTGTAGCGGCTGATGCCGTCGTGGTGGTCCAGCCGGGTGAATCGGGCATCAATGAGAATCTTCACGCGGCGTGGTCCTTTAGGAAGCGTCGGATGTAGCGGGCGGCGGGTTCGGGCGTTTCGTAGTGGATCAGGTGCCCGACGCCGGGAATGACTTCCAGCCTCCCGTCCGGAAGCCGCGCCGCGAGTTTGTGCTGGTCCGCCAGCAAGGCAATCTCATCCTTCTCACCTGCGATCAGCAGCACGGGCAGCGTCAGTTCAGCGGCCACCTCTGAGACATTGCTCCCGACCGAGGCCTTGAAGGCCTGCAGCAGGCTGTCCCGATCCGCGAAGGAGGAGAAATAGGCGCTGTGCTGGGCGTGGACGAACCTTCGGATGTCCTTGTCCCCGGTCTTGGCCATGGCCACACTCATCACCCGCACGATCGCCTGGCTGCGGAGCAGGCCCAGGCCGAGCCGCCGGGGGAGGCGCGCGGCGGCCTCGTAATAGAGCACCGCGAGCTTCGTCATCAGGCCTTTCGGTCCCTCAAGTGCAGGCGCCGCAATGGGATTGACCAGGATCAGTTCGGCCACGGCGTCGGGGTTGGCCGCCACGAAGTGGCTGGCGATGATTGAACCGAATGAATGTCCCAGCAGGACTGTGTCCGCACCCAGGCCCAGCGCAGCCATGAAACCGCCGAGGAAACTGCCGTACGCGGTGACACTGTGTTCGGTCTGTTCGAACGCGGCCGAGCCGCCGAAGCCCGGCAGGTCCGGCATGATCAGGCGCATCTCCGCCAACTGGTCGGCCACCCGGAGCAGGCCGTGGTGGTCGCCGCGGAAACCGTGCACCACCAGGATGGTCCGGGTCTCCGCGGTGACCCGCACAGGTTCGTAGACCCAATAGGCGATCCTGGCGCCGTCGACGTCAACGGACTCGGCCCGGGTGCGGGCTTCGAGTCCGCTGCTGAGCAGCGGCGTGCGTGAGGACCCGGTGTCCACTTGTTCCATTTGGATTGATTCCTATGCGACGTTGTCGGGGTGGGAGCCGGTCCGGAAGCCGCGTTCAAGGCCGCCCATCTCCGACATGTCCAATGCGGACAGCTCAAAGTCGAAGACCTCGAAGTTTTCACGGATCCGTCCGGACGAACTGGCCTTGGGGATCGCGATGTTGCCCAGTTGCAGGTGCCAGCGGAGAATGACCTGCGCCGGCGTGCGGTCGTGTTCGGCGGCGAGGGCCAGAATGACCGGGTCTTTCAGGACCTGGCCGCGGCCCAGGGGACTCCACGCCTCCGTGCGGATGCCCAGGAGCTCGTGCTTTTCCCGCAATTCATTCTGCTGCAGCCAGGGATGAAGCTCGATCTGGTTCACGGCTGGGACAACTTCCGCGGTGTCCAGAAGCCGGTCCAGGTGCTGGGGCTGGAAGTTGGAGACGCCGATTGCCCGGACTTTGCCCTCGCGGTACAGCGTCTCAAGGGCGCGGTAGGTTTCCGGGAACAGCCCACGCCGCGCACACGGCCAATGGATCAGGTAAAGGTCGACGTATTCCAGGCCGAGGTTGGAGATCGACGTGTCGAAGGCCCGCATGGTGGCGTCGTAGCCGTGGTCGTCGTTCCAGACCTTGGTGGTGATGAAGAGGTCCTCGCGGGATACATATGGTGCGGTTTCCCCCGGGCCACCGCCCGTGCCCTCAAACCCGGACAGGGCACCGATTCCCTTGCCGACGCCGGTCTCGTTGCCGTACATGGCGGCGGTGTCGAAGTGCCGGTAGCCGGTCTCGATTGCCATGGTCACCAGGTTGGCGGCGTCGGCGGGGGGGACCTTGTACAGCCCGAATCCCAGCCGGTCGATCAATACGCCGTTGTTCAGGGTCAGCCGGGGGGAGAGTCTCATGACAACGACTTTACCCACTGGCGCTGGCGAACGACGGACCGCCGGTGCCGCCGCTGCCGCCGGCCGCATCGGATCACGCATTGGATCACGCATTGGATCACGCATTGGATCATGGTGCGGATCCCGCTTCGGCGCCAGTCAGCCAATCCCGTCGAACCGGACGAGCCGGCGGGCGCTGGCCTCGTCGAGGATCAGGTCGGTGGCAAGGCCTGCCGCCAGCGCACCCCGGAGCCCGTTGATCTTGGAGGCGCCGGACACGACGCAGATGCGGCGCCGCACCTGGCGGAGCTGGGCGAGGTCCGGGCCCGTGGACCGTTCATTGAGCGTGATGCCGTCGGAGGACCCGTCAGCGCGGAAGAACACGGTGGCCACGTCACCCACCACATCGGAGTTCGCGAGAACGCTCAGGTCGTCTTCATCGAGGTAACCACCGGCGTAGACGTGGCTGGGATAGTCGGCGTCGACCGACCCGACGCCAAAAATCGCGATGCTCATCCGGGCCTGCAGCGCCAGGATGCGTTGAACACTGCGCTCATTCCACATGGCCGTTTTGGTCGCGGCGTGGTCGAAGAAGGCCGGCACGGGGAACTGCTCCACCCGTGCTCCGTAGGCGCTGCCGAACCGCCGCATGATGTCGGAGGCGTAGGTGATGCCGGTGGTCTGCATATTTCCGGCGCCGTTGAGCTGCACGATCACGCTGTCGTGGGTGATCTTGCGGGTCAGGTGCCGGCTCACGGCGCTCAGTGTGGAGCCCCAGGCGACGCCGATGATCGCGTTGGAGTCCACCAGCGGTCCGATCGTCCGGGCGGCCTGCATGGCCACACGGTCCAGTGTTTCCGCCTCATTGAGCGTGTCCACCACCGGAACGACATGCACATCCACCTTGTATTCGGCCCGGATCATGCTTTCCAATTCGGGCCCGGTATCCAACGGACTGCGGATCTGGATCTGCACCAGACCCGAATCGCGCGCCGCCGACAGCAGCCGCGAAACCGTGGACCGGGACGTCCGCAGCTCCCGTGCAATAGCGTCCATTGTCAGGTCCTGGAGGTAATACAGCTGCGCCGCGCGGAGGGCGTCGGACTGGCGTGAAAGGGTCATGAAATTTCCCGTCTGCACGTTTGTGCATAGTGCTTGACTCCATTTTCCATTACTCCAAAGAATAGTGTTGAACGGCGCCGCGCCCCGGGCGTGCCGCACAGAACCAAACCCAAGGGAGCAGTTTTGGGACAGAAGGACTCAGTCGGCACACCGGCGAACCGCCGCGCCTCGGTACAGAAGCTGCGGACACGGCGGCACGCGCAGGTGCTGATCATCGGAGGCGGGATTAACGGCGTGGGCACGTTCCGCGACCTGGCCCTCCAGGGCGTGGACGTGGCGCTCGTTGAGCGCGGCGACTACTGCCAGGGCGCCAGCGGCGCCTCGTCCCACATGATCCACGGCGGCATCCGGTACCTCGAGAACGGCGAGTTCCGCCTCGTCCAGGAGTCCGTGGTCGAACGCAACCGGCTTCTGCGGATTGCACCGCACTACGTCAAGCCGCTGCAGACCACGATCCCGATCTTCAGCACGTTCTCCGGAGTCCTGGCCGCCCCGATGCGCTTCCTGACGCACAAGCAGGGCAAGCACACCGAGCGCGGAGCGTTCCTGATCAAGCTCGGCCTGAGCATGTACGACTTCTTCTCCCGCGACGGCGGCACGGTTCCGCGCCACCAGTTCCGCGGACGCAAGCGCGCCTTGGCCGAGCTGCCCCGCCTGCACCCCGGGATCAAGTACGCGGCCACCTACTTTGACGCATCGGTCCACAACCCCGAGCGCCTCACCCTCGATGTGCTCCAGGACGGCGAGAAGGCCGGCGGCACGGACAGCTACCTGGCCCGGGCCAGCAACTACGTTTCATTCCTCTCGCAGGGTACGGCGAACGGTGCCGCGGACGCCACCGGCACCATCGAAAGCAGCGGCACGACAGTCCAGCTGCGCGACGAGCTCACCGGCGAAGTCTTCGACTTCACGGCCGACGTCATCGTGAACACCACCGGGGCCTGGGTGGATCTGACCAATGAGGCCATGGGGGCGGCGTCGTCCTTCATGGGCGGAACCAAAGGCTCTCACATCGTGCTGGACCACCCGGCACTGCTCGAGGCGTGCAACGGCCGCGAAATCTTCTTCGAACACACGGATGGCCGGATTGTGCTGATCTATCCGATGGGGGACCGCGTCCTGGTCGGCACCACCGACGTCGACGCCGACATGGCCGAGGACGCCGTCTGCACCGAAGCGGAAATCGACTACTTCTTTGACCTGATCGGCCATGTCTTCCCCGACATCCAGGTGGACCGGGGCCAGATTGTCTACACCTTCTCCGGCGTGCGCCCGCTTCCGAAGCATGACGCCACGCAGCCCGGGTTCGTCAGCCGGGACTACCGGATCGAACGCCGTGCGGCGCCAGGCGGGGCCGTGCTCAGCCTCGTGGGCGGCAAGTGGACCACATTCCGGGCCCTCGCCGAGCACCTGAGCAACGATGTCCTGGCCGAACTCGGCATGGAACGGAAGGTCTCGACGGCGAAGCTCGCCATCGGCGGCGGCGCCGGGTTCCCGGACAGCGAGGACGGCGTCCAGGGCTGGATCAAGGCCCACATGTCCGCCGGCCGCGACGCCGCCCGCGTCACCGGGCTGCTGACCCGCTACGGCACCCGCGCCGAGGAAGTCATCCGCTACCTGGACGGTGCCCCGGCCGGTGAACCCGACAGGCTGCTGCACTCCACCCGGGAGCTCAGCACGCGCGAACTGGAGTTCATGGCGGCGAACGAGCAGGTCGGACACCTCGTTGACGTCCTCATCCGCCGCACATCGTTGGCGTTCCGGGGACTCGTGACCGGGGAACTCTTGAACGAAGTTGCCGGCATCCTTTCGGGCCCGCTCGGCTGGGACGCGGCTCGCCGGGCCATGGAGATCAGCCACGCGCAGGAGGTGCTTCAGCGGTTCCACGGCGTCCAGGTCCACAGCCTGGTCGCCTGATTCGACTTGCGTGCCCGGCAGGGAAGCCCGGGTGCAAGCACTGCGCGGTCCGCCCCGGCGGCCGGCGCAGTGGCTAGGCCGGCAGCACCAACATGCTGCCGGCCCCACGGCCTTTCAAACTCGCGAAGGGCCGACAACAGAAAATAGAGGAGTCAAAGATGTCTCTTGGAATAGTATTCCTGTCCGAAGTATTCGGAACCGCAATGCTGACCCTGCTGGGTTGCGGCGTTGTGGCCAACGTTGCGCTCAAAGGCACCAAGGGCAACAACGGCGGGTTTCTCATGGTCACCTGGGGGTGGGGCATTGCCGTCTTCTCCGGTGTCTATGTTGCCGTCCAGTCCGGGTCGCACCTGAACCCCGCGGTCACCTTGGGTCTGCTACTCAACGGCAAGAAGTTGTACGCTCCGGGCGTCCCGGTCGACTTCGCCTCAACCCTGACCTACTTCGGCGGTGAACTGACCGGTGCCTTCCTAGGTGCAGTCGTGATGTGGGTGGCCTACAAGCAGCACTTTGATGTGGAAACAGAGCCCGCCAGCAAGCTGGCCGTCTTTTCCACTGGTCCGGCGATCCGCTCCAACCCGTGGAACCTGGCCACCGAGATCATCGGCACCTTTGTCCTCGTGTTCGTCATCCTGACCTTCGGCGGGACACCTTCCGGACTTGGCCCGCTCGCGGTCGCCCTGCTCGTTGTGGGCATCGGTGTATCCCTCGGCGGCCCCACCGGCTACGCCATCAACCCGGCCCGTGACCTCGGCCCCCGCATCGCGCACGCCCTGCTCCCCATCAAGGGCAAGGGGTCCTCCGACTGGAGCTACTCCTGGATTCCGGTGGTCGGACCGCTGATCGGTGGCGGCCTTGCCGGCATCGTGGCCGCGGTTGTGCCGATCATCCCCCCGGTGCTCCCTCTCTGACCGCCAGTTCAACTGCCACGCCAACAGACACGCTAAACAGACAAGGACGTCACTATGAACCAGTACGTAGTCGCTATCGACCAGGGCACCACGAGCACCCGCGCCATCGTGTTCGACCACAGCGGCAGCATCGTCTCCTCCGGCCAGATGGAGCACGAGCAGATCTTCCCCCAGGCTGGCTGGGTAGAGCACAACCCCGCTGAAATCTGGAACAACACCCGCGAAGTGATCGGCTCGGCCCTGTCCAAGGCGAACCTGACCCGGCACGACATCGCCGCCGTCGGCATCACCAACCAGCGCGAAACAGCGGTCGTGTGGGACAAGACCACCGGCGAGGCGATCTACAACGCCATCGTGTGGCAGGACACCCGCACGCAGCCGATCGTGGACGAGCTGGCGAAAGAGGGAGGCCCCGAGCGTTTCAAGCAGAAAGTGGGCCTGCCGCTGGCGACCTACTTCTCGGGCACCAAGATCAAATGGATCCTGGACAACGTCGAGGGCGCCCGGGCCAAGGCGGAAGCCGGAGACCTGGTCTTCGGCAACACCGACTGCTGGGTGCTCTGGAACCTGACCGGGGGGACCGACGGCGGAGTGCACGTAACCGACGTCACCAACGCCTCGCGGACCATGTTCATGGACCTTGAGACGCTGTCCTGGGACCAGGAGATTCTGGACGCGTTCGGCGTCCCGGCCTCCATGATGCCGGCCATCAAGTCCTCCTCCGAGGTCTATGGCACGGTGCACACCTCCCAGCTGCTGCGGGAGGTTCCTGTGGCCGGCATCCTGGGCGACCAGCAGGCGGCCACGTTCGGCCAGGCGGCTTTCGAGGCGGGTGAAGCCAAGAACACCTATGGCACGGGCTGCTTCCTGATCTTCAACACGGCCGAGGAAATTATCCACTCCAAGAACGGGTTGCTGACCACCGTTGGTTACAAGCTCGGCGACGCGGCGCCGCACTACGCGCTGGAAGGCTCCATCGCCGTCACGGGTTCGTTGATCCAGTGGCTGCGGGACAATCTCGGCCTGATCAGCAGCGCCCCGGAGGTCGAGTCCCTCGCCGCATCGGTGGAGGACAACGGCGGCGTATACATTGTGCCGGCGTTCTCCGGCCTCTTCGCGCCGTACTGGCGTTCCGATGCCCGCGGCGCCATTGTGGGCCTGACCCGCTATGTGAACAAGAACCACATCGCCCGCGCGGCCCTGGAAGCCACGGCCTTCCAGACCCGTGAGGTGCTGGACGCCGTCAACGCCGATTCCGGCGTGCCGCTGACGGAGCTGAAGGTCGACGGCGGCATGGTCGCCAATGACGCCCTCATGCAGTTCCAGGCGGACATCCTCGGCGTGCCGGTGATCCGGCCGAAAGTGGTCGAGACGACCGCCCTGGGCGCAGCCTACGCGGCCGGACTGGCGGTCGGATTCTGGAAGGACCTGGGCGAGTGCTCGGCCAACTGGGCCGAGGACAAGCGGTGGGAGCCGCAGATGGACCAGGCCGAGCGGGACCGCCAGATGCGTCTGTGGAAGAAAGCCGTCACCAAGTCCATGGACTGGGTGGACGACGACGTCAAGTAGGCAAACACCCTGACCCGCCGGCCGGCTCGGCTTCGGCGGACAAGAAGAGCTCCGGCCAGGTTCCCCTGGCCGGAGCTCTTCTTTGTTCCTTCGTCAGCTTCGTGTCAGCGTCAGCCGCCCGGAGCCGCTCAGGACACGGGCCCCGTGGACGTGGTCGTCACGACAGCGCGGGGCGTCTTGGCGTAGACGTCCTTGCTGACCGTGTAGCCACGCTTGTCCTGCTTCAGTGCCTGCGCATTGACGCTTTGGAGCTCCGCGCTGCTGAGCTTCTTGATCTTCACGAGGTCCATGAACTCCTGGTCTTCCCCGCCGACGGCGGTAACTTTGACGAGCCCGGTCCCGGCCGAGTAGAACTTCCGCTGGTGGCCCGCACTCGGCGGATCCAGCGGGTTGAACTCATCGATCACCAGCACATCGTTGTAGCAGCCTGTCTTGACGCAGACCCGCTGGTTTTTGTACAACACCCGGCCGCAGTCAAGGAAGTCCACGCTAGGTGCGTAGGCCTGTACATAGGCCGGGGTGTTGCGGTGGGGGGTTCCCTGTATGGCGGTCCCGGCCTGCGCCTTATCGATTCCGCTGATAAAGGTGCTCGGTGCGCCGATGAACTTTCCGTTCTCGTATTCCTCAGGGTATTCCCCGAAGAGCCAGACGCTGCCCGTCCTCTTCGACTGGGCGAAGAAGGCGAGTTCTGACTCGGCCAGGACGCCGTCTGAAAAGTCCCGGTCCCACAAAACAAGGGTCTTGACGCCGTTGATCACCTTGGTCAGCCCGGTCACGGTGTGAACGACCGAGTGGGCGCTCACACTGCCGTCCGCGGACTTCACCTCGCCTGTAGTGGTGAACTGCATGCCGGGTTTGAGAGGGTTCCACTTGTTGTCGATCACTGGGTTCGCCGGGAAGTCCGCCCGGTTGAAGTGGATCGCCGAGCCGGGGCCGCACAGTTCCTGGGAACTGACGGCCGCCGGCACGGCAGCCACCGCCGTTGCCGCCGTCGCTGACGTTAGCGATGCCACCACCAACAAGAGCGCGGAGCCGTAGGCGGTTAATCTCTTAGTTCGTGGTGTCATGTGACTGGCCTCTCAGTTGTGGTGGTGGTTGCTAGGCGGCTGGTACGGGTTCCGGCTGCCGGGGCCCGCGGTCACGTGCCGGGCCCTTCTTGGCGAACCGGAGGTAGAGCGATGGAACAATAAACAGGTTCACCAGTGTCGAGGTCACTAGCCCGCCAAGGATCACCACGGCCATGGGGTGCTCGATCTCATGGCCGGGCCGCGTGCCCATGACCACCAGCGGTACCAGGGCGAGCGCGGTGGCGAGGGTGGTCATCAGGATTGGTGACAGGCGCTCGGCCGCGCCGCGCAGCACCAGACCCCGGCCAAACGGCACGCCCTCGAACCGCTCCAGATGCTGGCAGTGGTTGATGAGCAGGATGCCGTTGCGGGCGGCGATCCCCATCACGGTCAGGAACCCGACGAGCGACCCGAGGGACAGGATTCCGCCGCTCATGTGCGCGGCGATCACCCCGCCCACCAGCGCAACCGGCAACGTCAGCATGGCAAGCGTGGCAAGCCGCCAGCTGCGGAAGGCCGCCTGGAGCAGGAGGTACACCACAATTACGGCGCCGATCGCGAAGAGGAGAAGCCGTTGCGAGGCGGCCTGGCGCTCTGCGTATTCGCCCAGGATGTCAGCACTGTAGCCGGTGGGGAACTCCACGGCCTTGAGCTCGGACTCGAGTTTCTCGACGACTTTCGCGAGGTCGCCTTCCTTGACATTGGCGCTGACATCGAGACGGCGGGACCCTTCCGAACGCTCAATGACGTTGGGAGTGGGCTTGACCGAGATCTTGGCGACGTCGGCCACCCGGATCGTCTGTCCGCTGGGGGTGTCCAGGGGAAGGTTCTGGATGCTCGTGACGCTGGTCCGGATCTCGGGAGGACTCCAGACCTGGACGTCGTAGGCCCTGCCGTCGCGGTAAACGTCGCCGACCTCCTCACCGGAAACCAGGGTGGCGGCAGCACGGCGGACGTCGCCGGGCTTCAGTCCATACCGGTTGGCGGCGTCCAGGTCCACCTCGACGTCCACTTGCGGGACATTGACCTGCAGGGCAACCTTTGCACCGATTGCCCCCTCGATCCCGGCAAGGACGGTCTTGACCTTGTCCGCCTGCTTCTTCAGCGTGCCCAGGTCATCGCCGTACACGCGCACGACGATCGAGTAGCCCGTGCCGGTGAGCACTTCACGGACACGTTCCTTGAGGTAGGTCTGGACGTCCCGGTGGATGCCGGGGTAACCGTCCACGACTTGCTGGATGGAGGCCAGGGTCTTGTCGTAGTCGACCGAGGGGTCGACGCTGATCCAGTTCTCGCCGAAGTTCACGCCCACCACCTCATCGGCGGCGAACGCCTGGCCGATGTGGGACCCGCAGTTGTTGACGCCCGGAATGGTCATCAGCTCCTTGCAGGCCAGTTGGCTGACGCGCACTTCCTCGGCATTCGAGGTGCCGGGTTGGGTGACCCAGTGCATGAGGAAGTCGCGTTCCTTGAATGAAGGCAGCAGCGACTGGCCCAGGAGCGGGGCCGCCACGATTCCGGCGACGCCGAGCGCCGCAACGGCGAGGTAACCGGGGAGCGGCCGCCTCACGATGGGCCGCAGAGCCTTGCCGTACCAGCGTTTGAGAACCCGGACCACCGGTGGATCCCGGTCCTCCAGCTTGGCGTTGCGCAGGAAGATGTACGCCATGGCCGGTGTGACCGTGAGGGCCACCAGCATGGACGCCATCACGGCAAGGGTGTACGAGATCGCCAGGGGCCGGAAGAAGGCGCCCGTGAGTCCGTCCAGGAAGAAGATCGGCACCGTGGCGGCGACGATAATCAGGGTGGCGTAGACGATGGGACCACGGACCTCCAGGGAGGCATTGACGACCACCCGGGCCGTGCTTTCGGTCCCGCCGCTGGCCCGGTGGTGCCGCAGCCGCCGGACGATGTTCTCGACGTCGATGATGGCGTCATCCACAACGACCCCGACGGCGATCACCAGCCCGGCGAGCACCATGGTGTTGATCGTCCCCCCGGTCCAGTACAGCACCAGGGCGGCGGCAACCAGGGACAACGGGATGGCCAGGACGCTGACCAGCGCAGTCCTCCACTGGAAAAGGAACACGCTGAGCACCAGGACCACCAGGAAGCAGCCCAGCAGGAGGGCGAGGCTCAGGTTGCCTAGGGACTCCTCGATGAACGAGGCAGGCCGGAACAGGGTAGTGTCGACCTGGATCCCGGTCAGGCCGGGCTGCAGTTCCTTGAGCACCTCCTCAACCCCGCGCGTGACTTCGAGCGTATTGCCCCACGGCAGCTTCTCAACAATCAACATGAGGCCCGGGCCGCCGTTGATGACCGCGTCCCCGATCAGTTGCTGGTGGTCCTCCACGACGCTTGCCACGTCAGCGAGCTTCAGGGGAGCCAGCCCCTCGCGCTCCTCTAGAGGAACCTGGGCAAGATCTGCCGGAGACGTGATGGGTTGGACGTGCCTGATGCCCAGGCTCTGGCTTGGCGTTTCCAGCGCGCCTCCGGTGCCGATCAGGGCACCGGGGGAGTACTTGAGCAGGCCGGCGTCCAAGGCATCCGACGTGGAGTTCATGACGTTCTCCAGCGTCACCTTGTTCGCCGCCAGCTTGGCCGGATCAACCTGGACTTGCAGCATCTGGAGTCGTTCGCCCCAGATGGCCACATTCGCGACGCCTGGCACCCGCAACAGATGTGCCCGGATATTCCAGTAGGAAATCATGGACATCTCGATCAGGGAGCGGGAGTCGGAGGACAGCCCGATCTTCATGACACGGCTGGTGGAAGACAACGGCTGGAGCATCACCGGAGGCGCAGCCCAGGTAGGCAGCGTCGGAATGACCGTTGCCATCCGCTCCGACACCAGCTGCCTGGCGGTGAGCAGATCGGTTCCGGGCTTGAACTCCATCACGATGGCGGACAGCTGCGACACCGACTTCGACCGCATCTGGTCAAGCCCGTCGATGCCGTTGAAGGCCTCCTCCATCGGAACTGTTACCAGTTCCTCAACTTCGGAGGCCGTGAGTCCCAGACATGCCGTCTGGACCTCGACACGGGGCGGTGCAAACTCCGGGAAAACATCCACCGAAGCACTGCTGAGTTGCGCGCCGCCCACGATCATGAGGGCGGCCGCCATCGCAATGACGATCGACCGGAACCTCAGGCTTGCAGCGACAATCCGGCGCATGTCAATGTGCCGTATCGAATTCAGCGCCGAAGAGTTCGGCCGCGCCGACGGTCACGATCACGGTGCCCACCGCGGGGCCGGTCGAGGCGGTGACCACACCGGACTCCACCTTGGACACCGTGACAGGCTCCCGCTGATAGACCCGCGGGGCCGGGTTGGTGTACACCCAGGTCTTTCCGCTGGCGTCATAGAGCAGGGCTGCGTACGGTATGACGACATCCGTCCCCGCACCGGCCTTGACGGTCTCGGTCTTCAGCTCGAGCCGTTCGACGCCCTTTTCGGTCAGGGTCAATTTCGCGATGCCCGTCGCGGCGTTCTTTTCCACCTTGGCGGGTTCGTTGGCCGCCACGGCGGCGGGGGCCGCCGCCGTCGTCTGGGCGCACGCCGGCACCGCGAAAAGAATTGCTGCGCATACAGCGGCCGCCAGGGGCAGGCGCCGCAGGGGCTGTTGGCTGGTCATTTTGCTTCCACCTTTTCCTGCGTAACGGGCTGGACGGGATGCTCGGCCTCGTAGACTTCTGCCCACTCTTCAGGGGCGGACCGGGGCCCGAACCAGAGTGCGAGCAGGGGGAGTACGAAGATCCCGATGAGAGTTGTAGTGATGAGTCCGCAGACGATGATCAGGGCCATCGGGCCCAGGAGAGCCGCGCCCACGGCGCCGCCGAAGAGTCCCGGCGGGATAAGGATCGCCACCGTGATCAGGGCGGCCTTTAGGATCGGCGATACCCGGTCCCGGGCTGCCTGCATGACCACCGTGTCACGGGGCTCTTGCGGGGCTGCCCGCCACAGTTCATCCGTCCGGGCCGAGAGCAGCGCCGCATTGCGGGCGGCGATGGCCAGCACAGCGGCGAACGCCGTGAGCGCCAGCACGGTGATGGCGCCACCCGCGATCCACGCTGCTATGGCACCTCCGGCCAGCGCGGCCGGCAGGGAAAGGAAGACGGCAAGCGCCAGCTTCCAGCTCCGCACGGCTGTCTGGAGAAGGAGCAGGATTGCTATGAGGGCGGCCGCGCCGATCCACAGAACCAAGGCGTCCCCGGCCAGCTGTTC
The DNA here is from genome assembly GCF_042884475.1 of Arthrobacter sp. NPDC058130. Classification (NCBI taxonomy): domain Bacteria; kingdom Bacillati; phylum Actinomycetota; class Actinomycetes; order Micrococcales; family Micrococcaceae; genus Arthrobacter; species Arthrobacter sp. NPDC058130. Next base: position 624,125 of record NZ_JBHVTV010000002.1, on the reverse strand, counting down.
GCTGTACTTCGTGGGGATTTCGGCGTGGTATTCCAGCGGGAACTGGATCTGCTCGATCGCCGCGGTGATGTCGCGCTGGATGTCGGCCAGCGGCCGTCCGATGACGTCGGCCACGACATCGATCCGGCGGGAGGTGTCATCGTGCATGATCACGACTTCATTGGGAACGAGCCGGACGTCGGCGATCTGGCCCAGCTGGACCTGGCCGCCGCTTGGCGTGTCGAGCAGGAGTTCGCGGATGCTGGTCAGGTCATCCCTGACATCAACCGCGCCGCGCACCACCACCTCGAATACTTTCTGCTGCTCGAAGAGGTTGCCAACGACAATTCCTTGCATCAGGGCAGCAGCGGCGCGCCGTGCGTCGCCGGGTTTGATGCCCACCTTTTGCGCCGCCTCGAGGTTGACCTCAACTTCGACGACTGGTGTCATGGCGCTGGCGTTGATCGTCGGGTTCTTCACGCCGTCGACCTTTTCGATGGCCCTGCGGACCTCTTCTGCCTTCTCGCGCAGGACCGGCATATCGGTCCCGAAGACGCGGACGGCGAAGCCCGGATCCATGCTGCTGCGCTGCTGACCGATCTTCTGCTGGGAGTAGTTCACCACATTATGGGCGATGCCCGGGTAGCCCTGCACGACGTCACGGACAGCCTGCTCCGTTTCGCTGAAGTTGGCATCCGGTGTGATGGACACCCAGAGTTCCGCGGAGCTGTTCCCAACCACCTGGTCGGAGGAAATGGCGCGGCCAATATGCCCGCCGACCCCCGATACACCGGGCAGGGTCCGCAGCTCATCGGACGCCTTCGACGCCACGCGGCGGACCTCATCGTTGGACGTGCCGGCCATCGAGTCCCACTGCACCAGAAGCGTTCGGTCCGGGACCGTCGGAACGACCGCCCGGCTTCCGACCAGTTGTGATGCGGCGGCGAGTCCCAGCAGGCCGACGACGGCGACCGCGACGATGCCGAGAGCGGCGCGGGACCGTGCGCCCTCGAGGGCCCGGTCGTAGTAGGACCGCGCCCGGCCCACTCCGGACGATTCGGCCCGCGGGGCCGTCTCGCTGGGAAGCAGCAGATACGCAAGGACCGGTGTCAGAGACAATCCCACCACCATGGACACGGCAAGCGCCAGCGCCATCGACCAGAAGAGCGGCTGGAAGAACGCACCGCCGACCCCGGTGACGAACAGCGTCGGAACCAGCGCGAGGGCCATGACGAGGGAGCCGTGGAACAGTGGGGTGCGGACGCCGCGGACCAGTTGGACCATGCGGAACCTGATGGTGGCTTCAGTTTCGGTTTCGGTGGTCCGCAGCGTCCGGCGCCGCTGCGCCTGGATATCCTCCACGATGTCTCCCACAATCACGGAGACGCCCAGGATGATGCCGGCGAGGATCGAGATGTTCAGTGTGGAGTCAAGCAGGTAGAGGACCACTCCTGCGGCCATGACGGTCGTGGTGATGGCCACGAGGGCGATCACGGCGACGCGCCAGGAGCGGAAGAGGAGCCAGAAGAGCAGGACGGCGATCAGGAGGCTGATCAGCAGCGCCACGCCAAGTCCCTCCACTGCGTCTTGCAGGAACGAGGCGGGCCGGAACACGGACGTGTCCATCTGGATTCCGGAAAGCCCGGGCTGCAGGTCGTTCAGGGCAGCTTCGATGTCCTTGGTGACCTGCATCGTGCTGGTTCCGGGGAACTTCTCCACGACCAGCAGGAGGCCTGCTTCCTGGCCGACGATGGCGTCGCCGATCAGCGGCTGGTGGTCCTCTTTCACCTGGGCAATGTCACCCAGGAGCATGGGGGATGGGGCGTCCTCGACACTGACCTTGGACAGGTCCGCCGGCGTTCGGATGGGCAGGACGTGCTGGATGCCCAGACGCTGGCTCGGCGACTCGACGAACCCGCCCGTGCCTGGGGTTGACGCCTCAAGGAAGCTCAACGGGGACACCCAGACGGCGTTGCCGGTGGTCTTGATGACCTGTTCGAGGGTGATGCCCTTGTCCCGCAGCTGCGCGGGGGTCACCTCGACCTGGAGCTGCTGTTCGCGCTGTCCCCAAATGGAAACGTTGGCGACCCCGGGAATGCCGATCAGCCGCGGCTTGATCTTCCACCGGGCCAGGACCGACATTTCGATCCCGGAGAGCTGCTGGGAGTTCATCCGGACCATGAGGACACGGCTGGTGGACGACATTGGTTGCATGATCAAGGGCGGCGCCGAGACGTTCGGCAGTGCGTGGGCTTGGGTCATGCGTTCGGCCACAAGCTGACGGGCACGCAGAAGATCGGTACCCGGTTCGAATACCAGCTCGATTGAAGACAGGCCGGGAACGGACTTTGACCGGATTTCATCGAGCCATGCCACCCCGTTCAGGAGGTCGGCTTCCATCGGAGCGGTGATGAGCTGCTCCACTTCGGCAGCTGAGAGGCCCAGGGCCTCGGTCTGGATCTCGACGTGCGCGGGGGCAAACTCAGGCATGCTGTCGATGGCGACGTTGGGGACGTTCACTACCCCGAAAGTAATGAGGCCGGCGGCCATAGCGAGAACCAGGATGCGGAACTGCATACTGAAACGAGTAATCCACCCGAACATGGCTAGCCCTGTTCCAGGGCGCTGGCGTCGCGACGGCGGCCAGCGGGGGTGTCCGGTGGTTGCACAGAAGAATTGCGCAAGTGATACATGACAGGCTCCTCAACCCGAGACCATTTGCGAATCCCCCCAAGAGATCCCAATTGCTGACCTTTATCGAATAGTGTCCCCATTGGATTCGTTTGGCAAGATCAGAAATTAAGGGACATACTCCCGTGTTTTCACGGGTTTCTCCCAGCTTTGGGTCGCATAATGCGCGTTTGGAGAGAACTTCGTGGAAGTGCCTGCGAGCCCGAAGAAACGCACCCGAGTATCCTTAAATTAATTACTCGCTTTTCCGCAACCGACTACCTGAATTTCCGTTTTGAGTACGCGCCCAAGGCGTTCTGCAAATGGCAGTAAGTACCGCTATTCCATAGGTATGTCATTTGTAACAATTTTGGATGCAGTCGCCTGCGAAGGGTGCCGGCACTCCGGTTCCACTGTGGGTCCAGGGCGGCAACGGGTCCTCGGTTCAGCACGAACCAGCGCGAGGGGCTAAAGTGGTCCTATGCGCGCGGTGCTCCTTCTTAGCTAGCCGCCCGGCATCCCGACGAGACCTCGATCCCAAAGAGTCCTCGGATTGCCGAGCGGCGGCCCCTCCATGTCGAGGGGCTTTTGTGTGTCCGGGCTATGTTCCGGACCGCAAGGCAGGCTGTGACAGTACGGGTGCGACGTACAGACAGCATGGAGTCAGGGCCGGCCAGCCGGCCGTGACAGTGCAGACTTGAAGGTGAACAGGCCTGGCGGCAGGCAGGCCTGAAGGTAGACAGGCTTGGGATAACAGGCCGCATAGAACAGAAGAGGCCAGCAGTGAGCGTTCAGCCGGAAACACAGACCGGATCGCCAGCAGCCGCGGCGGAGGGGCCCGAGGAAGGTACCTACAGCTTCGCGGCAATGGAAGCCAAATGGCCGCAGGTCTGGGAAGACCTGAAGGTCTTCACGCCGCTCGATGACGGTTCCAAGGAACGCCGCTACGTGTTGGACATGTTCCCATACCCGTCCGGTGACCTTCACATGGGCCACGCCGAGGCGTTCGCGATGGGCGACGTCGTGGCCCGCTACCTGCGCCAGCAGGGCTACGATGTGCTGCACCCGATCGGCTGGGACTCTTTCGGCCTTCCGGCGGAGAACGCAGCGATCAAGCGCAACGCGCACCCCAGCGAGTGGACGTACGCGAACATCGACACCCAGGCGGCGTCGTTCAAGCGCTACGCCATCTCAGCGGACTGGTCCCGCCGGCTGCATACCTCCGACCCGGAGTACTACCGCTGGACCCAGTGGCTGTTCACTCGTTTCTATGAGCGTGGCCTGGCCTACCGCAAGAATTCGCCGGTTAACTGGTGCCCCAAGGACCAGACCGTGCTGGCCAACGAACAAGTGGTCAACGGCGCCTGCGAGCGGTGCGGCACCCCTGTCACCAAGAAGTCCTTGAACCAGTGGTACTTCAAGATCACCGACTACGCGGACCGGCTGCTCGATGACATGGACGAACTGCGCGGGCACTGGCCCGAGCGCGTCCTCGCCATGCAGAAGAACTGGATCGGCCGCTCCGAGGGCGCCCACGTCAACTTCGTGATCGAGGCCGACGGCGGCAAGGCCGCCAAGGAAGTCACCGTCTTCACGACCCGTCCGGACACCCTCTACGGCGCCACGTTCTTCGTCGTCGCCGCCGACGCGCCGCTCGCCGTCGAACTCGTCACCGACGAGCACGCCGCCGCCCTGGACGCCTACCGCGAACAGGTCAAGGCACTGTCCGAGATCGAGCGCCAGTCCACCGAGCGCGAGAAAACCGGCGTCTTCACCGGGCGCTACGCGACGAACCCGCTCAACGGCGAGAAGCTCCCTGTCTGGGCAGCGGACTACGTCCTCGCCGACTATGGCACCGGCGCCATCATGGCTGTGCCCGCCCATGACCAGCGCGACCTCGACTTCGCCAGGACCTTTGACCTGCCCGTCCGGGCCGTGCTGGACACCGGCGAGGAAGATCCCGCGACCACGGGCATTGCGACTTCCGGCGAGGGGACGCTGATCAACTCCGGCGCGCTCGACGGGCTGCCCAAGGCCGAGGCCATCCCGGCCGCCATCGAGATCCTGCGCGAGCTGGGAACGGGCGAGAAGTTCGTGAACTTCCGCCTCCGCGACTGGCTGCTCAGCCGGCAGCGGTTCTGGGGCACCCCGATCCCCATCATCCACTGCCCGGCCTGCGGCGAAGTCCCCGTCCCGGACGATCAGCTGCCCGTGACTCTGCCGGCGGACCTGCGCGGCGAAGACCTGTCGCCGAAGGGCACGTCCCCGCTGGCCGCTGTCGAGGACTGGGTCAACGTGGACTGCCCCTCCTGCCACGGTCCGGCCAAGCGCGACACGGACACCATGGACACCTTCGTGGACTCGTCCTGGTACTTCCTGCGCTTTGTCTCCCCGCAGTACACCGAAGGCCCGTTTGATCCGGCCAAGATCAACGACTGGATGCCGGTGGGCCAGTACGTCGGTGGCGTCGAGCACGCCATCCTGCACCTGCTGTACGCGCGGTTCTTCACCAAGGTCATCCATGACCTCGGCATGATCGACGCCGACGAGCCCTTCCGGGCACTGCTGAACCAGGGACAAGTGCTCAACGGCGGCAAGGCGATGAGCAAGTCCCTGGGCAACGGCGTCGACCTCGGCGAGCAGCTGGACAAGTTCGGCGTGGACGCCGTCCGCCTGACCATGATTTTCGCGTCCCCGCCGGAGGACGACGTCGACTGGGCGGACGTATCGCCGTCGGGCTCCGCGAAGTTCCTGGCCCGCGCCTGGCGGCTCGGCCAGGACGTCACGAGCGCGCCCGGCGTCGACTTCTCCACCGGTGACCGTGCCCTGCGCACCGTCACCCACCGCACGATCGCGGATGCGCAGGCCCTGCTGGACCACAACAAATTCAACGTGGTGGTGGCAAAGCTGATGGAACTGGTCAACGCAACCCGCAAGACTATTGACTCAGCCACGGGGGCTGGCGGTGCGGATCCTGCGGTCCGTGAAGCGGTGGAAGCCGTCGCCGTCATCCTGAGCCTGTTCGCGCCGTATACCGCAGAGGATTTGTGGAACGTCCTGGGACACCCGGCATCCGTCGCGAACGCCGGTTGGCCCACGCACGACGACGCCTTGCTCGTGGAGGACACGGTCACCGCCGTCGTCCAGGTCCAAGGCAAGGTGCGGGACCGCCTGGAGGTTTCGCCGGACATCTCTGAGGAGGACCTGCGCGAACTGGCGCTGGCCTCGGAAAACGTCCAGCGGGCCCTCGATGGCCGCGCCCTTCGCACGGTGATCGTGCGGGCGCCTAAACTGGTCAACATCGTCCCGGCCTAGCCGGGCATACTGGCCTGACACCTGGACTGACACTGGCCGCCGGCTGTAGCCGGCGGCCAGTGTCACAGGTGGCGGGCACGGGTGCCCTGGCCGGAGAAACGAGTCCATGCGTCCCGACAGCAGCAGGAGGTTTCCCGTGCCAGACCGCGAGCCGTCAGGCTGGCCATGGCTGCGCGAGCGGCTGGTACGCCTTCGTCAGGGCCGGGGCGGCACCGTACCCGAAGCGGCTCCCGCCGCCGTCGTGCAGGTTGCTGTGGTTACGGACTCCGCCGCCGCGCTCCCCGCCGACTGGATCCGCGCCTTCTCCGCCGACGGCAGGCTCACGGTAGTCCCGATGCCCGTAATGGTCGGCGCCGAAATCTACGGCGAGGGCGAAGACGACATTACAGAGACGATTGCCGTGGCACTGGCCAGCGGCAAGCCCGTCAAGACCTCGCGGCCTTCACCAGGGCAGTTTGAACACGCCTACCGGGCGGCCGGCGAACGTGGTTTCCAGTCTGTGGTCTCGATTCATATTTCCGCCGAGCTGTCCGGGACTGCCGACGCCGCCCGGCTGGCAGCCCAACGGGTCGGCATCCCCGTGAAGGTTCTCGACTCCCGGACCGTTGGCATGGCCCTGGGGATGGGCGTGCAGGGCGCCGTAGTCGCGGCCGCCGACGGCAGGAACGCGGCTGACGTCTTGGCCTTCGCTCAGGACCGGCTGGACCGCACCAAAGTGTACTTCTATGTTCCGAGCCTGGAGCAGTTGCGCCGGGGCGGCCGGGTGGGGGCTGCGGCGTCGCTCTGGGGGACGATGTTCTCCATCAAACCCATCCTGGCGGTTGACGATGGCCGGATCATCCCGCTGGAAAAGGTCCGGTCCGCGGCGAGGGCGATCGCACGGCTGGAAGAAATCGTTGCCGCCGATGCCTCCACGCGTCCTGCCAGGCAGGCGAGGCTGGCCGTGCACCATTTCGGCAACGAGTCCGAGGCCGAAGAGCTCGCCCGGCGCCTGTCAGTAGCGTTGCCCGCCTGTCCGCCGGCCCAGATCAGCGCCCTTCCGGCCGTCCTGGCCGCCCACGCCGGGCTCGGTGTGCTGGCGGTGATCGTGGGGGAGGGCAGCACGCCCGGCAGTGCCGTGTCCGCAAGCTCGCGTTCCGGCGGCGTCAGTTTGGGTTGAGGCCCGTCTGGGCTGAGGGCTATGGGCGGCGGGCTCTAGGCTCTGGGCTCTAGGGCGTGGGTCTGGCCGGGAGGGGGCGCTGGCGGTACAGTCACTGCACCTAACCCAACGTACCCGGAGGCCGCCATGGCAATGCAGGTGCACCACGTAGCCCAGTTCGATCGCGACGTTGCGGAAGAGGTGACGAAGTGGTTGAAATACCTCAAGGGCCAGGTGACGAGCGTCCAGTTCCTCACCACCACCGTGCCCGATCCCAAGACTGCGGACAAATGGCGGGTACAGTACGAGGCCTACATCACCTACCAGCAGTGAGCGGCGGCCTGAAGCTGCGCCTCACGGGGTAGGTACGCTCGTCGGTCCCGGAGTCGGCGCGGTTGTTGGTGCAATCGTTGGCGCCGGGGCCGGCGCGGTCGTTGGTGCAGGGGCCGGCTCGGCCGTTGGCGCGGGGGCCGGCTCGGCCGTTGGTGCGGGGGCCGGTGCGGGGGTTGGCTCGGGAACTGGAACGGCCGGTGGTGCAGGGGCTGGCGCGGGAACCGGAACGGCCGGTGGTGCGGGGGCTGGCGCGGGAACCGGTGCGGCTGTCGGTGCGGGGGCTGGCGCGGGAACCGGTGCGGCTGTTGGTGCAGGGGCTGGCGCGGATACCGGCGCGGGAACTGGAACGGCCGTTGGTGCAGGGGCTGGCGCGGGTACCGGTGCGGGGGCCGGCTCGGGAACTGGAACGGCTGTCGGTGCAGGGGCTGGCGCGGCCGTCGGCGAGGGTGCCGGCCGATTCGGGCTGATGGTGTAGCTCGGTTGTTGGCCCGAACCGTTGACCCAAAGGGACGCACTCACCTTCCGGGCGCCGCCCGGCTCCACCCACCACAGAACCTGGACGTTGCAGTGGTAGACGACCGTGACATTGGCGACGGCTCCCTGCGACGGAACCGAGTGGATCGACGTGGCGGCCGTTTGGGTGGTCCAGATGAAATTCTGGTCCGCTTTCATGCCTGCCGTGCCGTCAACCGTCACGTGCGCTATGCCGTAGAGGCCGTGCTGCGGGCAGAAACTGCTGTCAAGGGAGAAGTTGACCACCTGGGTTGATGTGGCCTGAGTTGTGTCTGCAACTGCAGGCGGGGCCGGCAGCATGGCGCTGCCAAGGGCCACGACCGCCGCCGGCCAAAACAACCACTCCATTGCACACCAGCTTTCGACGCCTGGCTGACACCTCCAGGCGATCAGGGTTGCCCCCAGCCGGCAAAGTCTTCTCGTTGAGGATGCAGACGTTACCACCGGGTCCGGGTGGGCACCAGCGTAGGGAATACTTGCCCGATGCCGCCGGAATACTCGTACTACGCGGGTGTTTCCACATACGCGGGATCACCGATGCCAGTCTGGCCGAGGGCTGCCTAGTGTCGATTCCATGTCACGCCGCAGCCCGGAAGCTGAATCCGCCACGGGTATTTGGGGTGCGCGGGAGCGCCTGGCGGCGACGCTCGGTGGTGCCGCGGGCGACGGAGACGCAGAGGCGGCAGGGCATTCCTCTGGGCTGTTGGAAGTGTCCGGGTCCGGCTTGCCCGTGCGGTCCCTGCCAGCTCCTTCTAGTGGCGGTATCGGCCGGCGCAGCGCCGGCGACGCCGGAACCCCATCGGGGGCGCTGCCGGGGTGCCGGCAGTCAGAAAGGCGGCCGGTCTCGGCGTGGTTGCGGGCGAGGACCGGGGTGCGGGCGGCGGTACTGGTGGGCGTCCTTGCCGCGGTGTTAGGCGGTTGCTTCTGGTGGCAGGCCGGAACCGGCGGCGCCCAGGTGGTCGCTCTCAGCGAGGCCGCCCCGACCGCGGGGGAGGTGTCCGCCCCGGCGACGGCGACGCTCGGGCCGCCGGGAGACGCGCCACCGGGAGAGGAGGCCAGCCCTGGGCCCGCAAGCATCACAGTGCATGTTGCCGGTGCCGTGTCCAGGCCGGGCGTCGTGCATTTGCCGGCGGGTAGCCGGCTGCACGAGGCGATCGCTGCGGCTGGTGGCGCCACGGAGATCGGGGATCCGGACCGGCTCAACCTGGCCGCCGTGCTGGAGGACGGGCAGAAGGTTCAGGTGCCGGTCCGCGGGGAACCCGACCAGACCGATGCGGCTGCGGGCGGGGGCGGGACTGCGCCGGGGTCCGCCACGGGCGGTACGGCTCAACTCAGCGGTGGCGGAAAGGTCAACATCAACACCGCTAGTGCCGAGGAACTAGGGACACTCCCGCGCGTCGGCCCGGTCCTGGCGCAGCGCATCGTGGACTGGCGCCAGCAGCACGGGCGGTTCAAGACTGTGCAGGAACTCGACGCCGTCGACGGGATCGGTCCGAAGTTGCTGGCGGCCCTGCTGCCGTTGGTGGGCATCTAAGATGGCCCCGCGAGCTGAGACGGCCCAGCGCGGCGCCGACGTGGCACGGCGAGGCATGCGGCAATCCGGCCCCGTGGATCCTGAAATGGGCCTGAGGAGCCGCTGGCAGCGGTATGTCGACGCGGCAGTCCATTCCCCGGCACAGGAATCCGGGCCCACGGGCTACGGCGGCTCGGGTCGCGGAGCCGACGATCCTGCGCCCGAAATCGGTGGAGTCCAACCGGGCGGGGCTTCGCCTCCGGGCCACGGTGCGAACCGGCAGCCGTTTTCGGCGCGCCTGAGAGGGCTCTTTGCGGGACACATTACCGGGCGCCTTCTGTCCGGGTCCGTGCGCGGCACCGCCCTGCACCGGCGCCTAACCGAACGCAGAAGGCGGACCGACCTTCGGCTGGTGCTGCCGGCACTGCTCGTCTGGGGAACCGCCGTTGCAGGAAACTGGCTGCCCCCTGCCGGGCTGGCCGGTCTTTGCGGGGCCCTGGCCGCGGCCGCCGGGCTCCTGCTTGTCTTGGCTCCGCGGGTCAGGACTGCGCGGACCAGGACCGGGCGGGCCAGGACCAGGCTCGGCTGTTTTGGGCGCGGAGGTTCCCGGCCTGGCCCCCGACCCCGGCCGGCGGCGGCCCCACGTAGCCTTCGCGCCACGCTGGCCGTGGCGCTCCTGCTCTCCGTCGCGGCGGGCGCACACGCTGCCGTAGAGGCGTCGCAACGGCATGACGGCGCAATCGCCGGGGCAGTTGCTGCCCGTGCGGCCGTGGTCGCCGAGATGGAGATCGCCGGCGCCCCGCGGCGGCTCCGCGTTCCCGGGGCCGGCGGCCTGGCGGACCGCTGGGCGGTCCCCGTGACGCTGAAGGTGATGACCTACGGCGGCCACAGGGTCACCGGAGACGCCCGGCTCGTCGTCATGGGTGGAGCGGCGTGGGGACAAGCTGTTCCTGGCCAGCGCCTGCGCGCCACGGGCAAGCTGCGGCCGGCCGAGCCAGGTGAGCCCGACGCGGGAATCCTTTCAGCATCGTCCGCTCCGGCGATGCTGCGGGAACCCGAACCCTGGCAGCAGGGCCCCAGTGAACTGCGCCATGCCTTCACCGCCGCGTCGGCACGGTTCGGCGGCGACACCAGCGGGCTGCTGCCCGGGATGGTCACCGGCGATACCAGCGCCCTGGACGCGGAATTGGAAGCCACCATGAAGGCGGTCGGGATGACGCACCTGACCGCTGTCAGCGGCGCGAACTGCAGCCTGATCCTTGGAGCTCTGCTGCTCACGGCGCGCACGTTGCGTCTTCCTCGGCCGGTAGCCGCCGCTGCCTGTCTCGTGGGGCTTGCGCTGTTCGTCCTCATGGTGGGTCCGGATCCCAGTGTTCTGCGGGCCGCGATCATGGGCGTGATCGGCCTTGCCTCGGTAGCCCTTGGCAGGGCAGGACGTGGACTCAGCCTGCTGTGCTTTGCCGTCATCGGACTCCTGCTGGCGCAGCCGGTCCTTGCCACAAGCTTCGGTTTCCTGCTCTCGGTCCTGGCCACGCTGGGAATCGTGGTCACCGGCCGCCGGATCATGGACTGGGTGCCACCCTGGGTGCCGCGCTGGGTGGCGGCGGGTGTTGCCGTGCCCCTGGCGGCCCAGCTCTTCTGCGGTCCGGCGATCGTCTTGTTGCAACCGCAGTTCGGCGCGTACGCCTTGCCGGCGAACCTGGCCGCTGCGGCGCTCGTGCCGCCAGTTACGCTCCTTGGCACGGCCGCAGTGGTGCTCCTGCCCGCAGTCCCTGCCGTGGCGGGGCTCCTGATGGCCGCGGCTGCTGTCTTCGCCGGCGCAGTGGCAGGAGTATCCCGTTTCTTCGCGGCACTCCCGGGCGCCGCCCTGCCCTGGCCGGAAGGGGCCTTCGGCGCGGCCACCATGGGCATTCTTTCCGCGACAGTGCTGGCAGTGACGTGGCTGGCCCTGCACCCGGGTGCGACCGTTGGGATCGTCCGGGCGGCGCACGCGGGGGTCGTTGCCGTCCTTGAGAGCCGGTCGCGCACGCCCGCTCGGCCAACCGCTTGGCAGGTCCCGCAACGCGGCTTGGAGCACCGGTCCGGGCGTGGGACGCTTAGAGTCCGCAAACCAACTTCCGGGAGGAAACACGAGTGGCTGCTGCCCAGACCCAACGGCCCAGGACCTCGGCGTCGAACACCGCCACCTGGCGGGACGTGACACCGGCTGCCGTCGTTCTGGTGGGCGGGCCGGAAGACTACCTGGGCGCGCGTGCGATGGACCGTATCCGTGCGCAGGTCCGCGCGGCGGCGCCCGACGTCGAAGTCACCCGGCTTAACGCCGGCAGCTACACGGCGGGGTCGCTGGCCATGAACGTCAGCCCGTCACTGTTCGGCGAGCGGAAGCTTATCGAGGTCGAGGGGGTCGAGGCGATGAACGATGCATTTCTCACCGACGCCCTGAAGTATGTGGCGGAGCCGGAACCGGACGCCGTACTGGTGCTCCGCCATGGCGGGGGAGTCCGCGGCAAGAAGCTGCTGGACGCCATCAAGGCCGCGGGCTGGCCCGTCGTCGACTGCCAGCCGCTCAAGAAGGACGCCGAGAAGATCGCCTTCGTCACGGCCGAGTTCAAGGCGGCCTCGCGGCGTATCGACCCCGACGCCGTGCACGCCCTCGTCAATGCGGTCGGCGCCCAGCTCGCGGAACTCGCCGCCGCCTGCGGCCAGTTGATCGCTGACGCGACGACCGGCGTGGACGCCGCCATGGTGGACAAGTACTACGGCGGCCGGGTGGAGGCAACGGCCTTCAAGGTGGCCGACGCCGCGATGGCCGGCAACGGCCCGCTGGCCCTCTCCACACTTCGCCACGCCATTGCCACCGGCGCGGACCCGGTGCCGATCGTGGCGGCCCTGGCGTCCAAGCTGCGTTCCCTGGCCAAGGTGGCCGGCGCGCAGGGCTCGTCCTCGCAGATTGCCAAGCAACTGGGAATGCAGCCCTGGCTCGTCGAACAGGCCCAACGGGAAGTCCGGCGCTGGACGCCCGAGGGGCTGGTCCGCTCCATCCAGGTCACGGCCGAGGCCGACGCCCAGGTCAAGGGCCTGTCCCGGGATCCCGTCTACGCCGTGGAACATGCAGTCACGGTGATTGCCACCTCGGTCCGGAGTTCCTGACACGCGAGTGCCGGCCGCCGGCATACCGGACCGCCTGCCAGGGCCCACGCGGCCTCTGCGGGCGGACAGCCGCGGCGCGCGGTCGTGTTCGGATCGTCGTGTTCGGGTGGGAACTCAACCTGCGGTTTAACTGGATGTGGCCGGCACCCACGGGGTGCCGGCCACAATCATCAGTTCAAGTGAACTGGAAACCTTAGAGTGCGTTGACCTTCTTGGAGATCGCGGACTTGCGGTTTGCAGCGTTGTTCTTGTGCAGAACGCCCTTGCTGACAGCCTTGTCCAGCTTACGGCTGGCAGTAACCAGAGCAGCAGATGCGGCATCCTTGTCGGTGGACTCGACGGCGGTGTTGACGGCGCGGATGGCCGTCTTCAGCTCGGACTTGACTGCGTTGTTGCGCAGGCGAGCCTTCTCGTTGGTCAGGATGCGCTTCTTCTGGGACTTGATATTAGCCACGTGTGAACTCTCTTTTTCAATGCGGAAAATGGTCTAGAGGGCTTTCAGATTGGCCATTGACTGAGCGGCGTGGGGATACCTATGGCGACCAACCATCTGTGGCCGTCGACCTGCACGGACACACAGCTGTAAATAATAGCAGAGTTGACACTGCAGGAACGATTACCGCGGCCAGCGGCGCGGCGATCGTCGGCGAGCCGCACCCATATCCTCTGCCTGGCGGGTCAGGTCCAGCCGTGGCGCTCCCGCAGGGCCGAGGCGACCACCTTGAACCGGCGCGCGTCCAAAATTGCCCCTTCGCGCCGAATGTCCTTGGCGCTGATCTGCAACACACGGTCCAGCTTCGCTTCGCTGGGCCGCCCCTGGCGGTCCCAGGTGCCCGTGCCGATGTCCACGTAGTCATCCATCCGGCGGGAGTCGCCGTCGTGGTCCTTGCTGGTCAGCATCAAGCCCAGCAGGTACCGGCCGCTGGTGCCCACCAGCAGAACCGGACGGTCCTTGCCCCGGGAATAGTCCTCTTCATAGGGCACCCAGGTCCACACGATTTCGCCGGGCTCGGGTAGGCCGTTCGGCGCGGGAGCGTAGCGGACGGCCGCCCGCCCGCGGAAGTCGCCGGGATACGTCCCGGTCAGTCCGGCGGCCGGGACGCCACCCGGGGCGCGTGTCGCAGCGCCGGGCCGCACCGTGCTCGGGCGCCGCTTAGCCGCAGGTTTGCGGGTCGGTTTTGCAGCCGGCCCGCGGGTGGTGCCCTGCGCGGAGCCCCCTAGTTTGTCCAGGAAGCGCAGTGTGTCGCGGAGCGCGTTGCCGATCGAGCGTAAGTTCCAAGCCATGGGAAAACCATACCGGCCACCCGACAGGGCCGGCGGGGAAGACGGCGGTGCCCGGAGAGAATCGCACCGGTAACCTCGAGCGCGATGGCGCGCCGGCAGCACTGGATGCACATGGCACGGACAATCCCGGGGCGAATCGTGCAGAAAATCCGCACTGTTAAACAGGGCCCGCAACCCAAAGCCGGAATGCACTGCCACGGGTCCGGACGTGGGAGACTATAGGAACGATAAATGCCCCACGTCGCGGGATGGCACCACCAGCATTCGCGCCGATCCGTGGAAAAGCCAACAGTAATGCCAACAGTAAGGACCCTGCGTGTCTCCCATGGCCCGCACCGCCCCGGTGCCCGCCGCAACAGATCCGGCCCTCATCCGGAACTTCTGTATCATTGCGCACATTGACCACGGTAAATCCACGCTGGCGGACCGGATGCTGCAGTTCACCGGCGTCGTCCAGTCCCGTGACATGAAGGCCCAGTACCTGGACCGCATGGACATTGAGCGCGAACGCGGCATCACCATCAAGTCCCAGGCCGTCCGCATGCCCTGGGAGCTCGAGGGCACCAGCTACGCGCTGAACATGATCGACACCCCCGGGCACGTGGACTTCACTTATGAGGTCTCCCGCTCGCTCGCGGCCTGCGAAGGTGCGATCCTGCTGGTCGACGCGGCCCAGGGCATCGAGGCGCAGACCCTCGCCAACCTCTACCTGGCGATGGAAAACAACCTCACCATCATCCCGGTCTTGAACAAGATTGACCTCCCGGCGGCCCAGCCCGAGAAGTACGCGGCCGAACTCGCCAGCCTGATCGGCGGCGACCCCGACGACGTGCTGCGCGTCTCCGGCAAGACGGGCATGGGCGTCGAGGTCCTGCTGGACAAGATTGTCCGCGACCTGCCGGCCCCGGTGGGAGACCCGAACGCCCCCGCCCGCGCCATGATCTTTGACTCGGTCTACGACACGTACCGCGGCGTGGTCACCTACGTCCGCGTGGTGGACGGCATGCTGCACCCGCGCGAACGCATCCAGATGATGTCCACCCGCGCCACCCACGAACTCCTCGAGATCGGCGTGAGCTCCCCGGAGCCCACCCCCTCCAAGGGCCTCGGCGTCGGCGAGGTCGGCTACCTCATCACCGGTGTGAAGGACGTCCGCCTGTCCAAGGTGGGCGACACCGTCACCAACCTCGCCAAGCCGGCCACCGATTCACTCCCCGGCTATGCGGATGCCAAACCGATGGTCTTCTCCGGCCTGTACCCGCTGGACGGCACGGACTACCCGGTGCTCCGCGACGCGCTGGAGAAGCTGATGCTCAACGACGCGGCGCTGGTGTACGAGCCCGAAACGTCCGCGGCCCTGGGATTCGGCTTCCGGGTGGGATTCCTGGGCCTGCTGCACCTGGAAATCACCCGCGAGCGGCTCGAGCGCGAATACAACCTGGACCTGATTTCCACGGCCCCCAACGTGGAATATGAGGTGACGCTGGAGGACAAGAAGGTCGTCCACGTCACGAACCCCAGCGAATACCCCACCGGCAAGATCGCCGAGGTCCGCGAGCCGATGGTGTCCGCCACCATCCTTGCGCCGAACGAGTTTGTCGGCGCCATCATGGAGCTGTGCCAGAGCCGCCGCGGCGTCATGGGCGGCATGGACTACCTCTCCGAGGACCGGGTGGAAATCAGGTACCGCCTGCCGCTGGCCGAAATCGTCTTCGATTTCTTCGACATCCTCAAGTCCAAGACCCGCGGCTACGGGTCGCTGGACTGGAAGGCCGACGGCGAGCAGGTGGCCGACCTCGTCAAGGTGGACATCATGCTCCAGGGCGAACAGGTGGACGCCTTCTCCGCCATCACCCACCGTGACAAGGCTTACGCCTACGGCGTGATGATGACCGGCAAGCTGCGCGAACTCATCCCGCGCCAGCAGTTCGAGGTGCCCATCCAGGCCGCCATCGGCTCCAGGATCATCGCCCGCGAAAGCATCCGCGCCATCCGCAAGGACGTCCTCGCCAAGTGCTACGGCGGTGACATCACCCGAAAACGCAAGCTGCTGGAAAAGCAGAAGGAAGGCAAGAAGCGCATGAAGATGGTGGGCCGCGTCGAGGTCCCGCAGGAAGCCTTCATCGCAGCCCTCACCACGGACGAGTCCAAGGACAAGGCCAAGAAGTAGCGGTGCCTGTCATGACTGTTGCTGCTGTGCCGGCGGGCCGGGCCCATGCCTAGCGTTCTTCCCCTCGGCGACCCTGCGCCGCCGGACGGGCTCCTGCCCGCCCAGGCTCGCCAGGGCGCCGATGAACGTGCCTTCGGGCTGTACGTGCACATCCCGTTCTGCGCGGTCCGCTGCGGATACTGCGACTTCAACACCTACACCGCCACCGAGCTGGGCGGCGGGGCCTCCCAGGACGCCTACGCCGCCACCGCGATCGCGGAGGTGGAATTCGCTGCCCGCGTCCTGAAGGAGTCAGGCCTGCCGGACCGCGCCCTCAGCACGGTCTTCTTCGGCGGCGGCACACCCACGCTGCTCCCGGCCGAGGACCTGGCGCGCATCCTCACCGCCGCCATCGGGGCCTGGGGCCTGCAGCCAGGCGCCGAGGTGACCACCGAGGCGAACCCGGATTCCGTCACCCCCGAGTCCCTGCAGCTGCTGGCCGACGCCGGGTTCACCCGGGTGTCCTTCGGGATGCAGTCGGCCGTGCCGCACGTGCTGAAGGTCCTGGACCGCACCCACACGCCCAGCCGCGTGCCCGACGTGGTGCAGTGGGCACGGGAGGCCGGCCTCGCGGTCAGCCTCGACCTCATCTACGGCACTCCGGGGGAGTCGCTGGAGGACTGGCGCTACTCGCTCGAGACCGCGCTGTCCTACGCGCCCGACCACATCAGCGCCTACGCGCTGATCGTTGAAGACGGCACCAAGCTCGCGGCCCAGATCCGCCGCGGCGAAGTCCCGCAAATCGACGACGACGACCACGCCGCCAAATACGAACTCGCCGACGAACTGATTTCCGCGGCCGGGCTCGCCTGGTACGAGGTCAGCAACTGGTCCCGCACGCCCGAGCAGGCCTGCAGTCACAACCTGGCCTACTGGCGCGGCGACGACTGGTGGGGCATCGGGCCCGGGGCTCACTCGCACGTCGGGGGTGTGCGGTGGTGGAACGTCAAGCACCCCACCGCCTACGCCAACCGCCTCGGCACGGGCGCCTCACCGGCCGCCGGACGAGAAACGCTGGACAGCGAAACCCGCAACGTGGAACGCGTCATGCTCGAGGCCCGACTGAACTCCGGACTCGACATCCCGAGCCTCGGAGGTCTGGGGGACACCGGCCGGCACGCCGTCGCGGGGCTGATCGCGGACGGCCTGGTGGACCCTGCCGCCGCTTTCAAGGGCCGGCTGGTGCTCACCCTCAAGGGCCGCCTGCTGGCCGACGCTGTGGTCCGCAGGATCCTGCCGGACTGAACAGCTGCCGGGCTGAACGCCTGCCGGACCGATTTGCCGTAAACAAAGAGCCGGCCGCTACGCCCTGAGGGGCAGCGGCCGGCTCTACTGTTCTGGCCTATATCGGTGCGGCCCTTTTGGCTGGGCAGGCTGGACTATTTGATCCAGCGCAGGTTGAACTCGTAGCGGTGCGGCTGGCCACGGTTGACGTGGATGCCGGCCGCCACCGAGAAGCAGGTCACGGCGATCCAGATGACGGTGGCGAGCACGGCGAAGAGGTTGCCCACCACGGGAATGAAGACCAGCAGATTCGCGAGAACTGCGGCAATGGTCGGCGGCAGCGTGAAATTGAGGGCTTCCTTGGATTCCTGCGCCGTGAACGGGCCGCGGTCCTTGAAGATGAGGTAGATCAGCAGCGAAGGCACGCAGCCCAGGATGCCGCCGAAGTGCGCGAGCGTGGCCCACTGCCGGTCCTCGCTGGCCGTCAACGGCAGCGCATTTGCCGGAACGCCATGGTACGGGGGCTGGCCTTGGCCGTGCTGGTTGCCCGTGTGTTCGCGTGCGTTATCTGCCACGGTGAAGCCCTTCGGATTGCGGTGATGCGTTGCTGCCTGGGTTGTGCCTGGAATAGCCGGGACCGTGCTGGGTGCGCGGCCGCCGTTCCAAGAATACTTGCTCGGGCGCGGAAATGGAGATCAGGGGGCGGCCGAGCTTGCGCCGGCTAAGGCACGGTGAGGAAGTCAATGACCTCTTCCACGCGGCCCAGCAGGGACGGCTCCAGGTCCGCGTAGCTGCGCACAGCCCCCAGGAGTTTCTGCCAGCCGAGGCCGATGTCCTCCTTCGTCGAGTGGGGCCACCCGAAAGCCATCAGGATCCCGGTCTTCCAGTCGACGCCGCGGGGGATCACGGGCCACTGCTCGATCCCCAGGACCGCCGGCCGGATGGCCTGCCACACATCCACGTAGGGATGGCCCACAATCAGGACGTTGCCGGCGGCGCCCGGTGAGGCCATGACGGCGTCGGCGATCCGCGACTCCTTGGAGTCGGCCACTAGGTGGTCAACGAGCACGCCGAGCCGGCGGCCCGGGCCGGGCCCGAACTCCGCCACGGCGGCCGCGAGGTCGTCAATGCCGTGCAGGGGTTCGACGACGATGCCCTCCACCCGGAGGTCATCGCCCCAGACCTTCTCCACCAGTTCGGCGTCGTGCTTGCCTTCCACCCAGATGCGGCTGGCCTTGGCCACCTGCGCGCGCTGCCCCGCCACCCGGACCGAGCCCGACGCCGTGCGGCCGGCTCCGGCGGCCGGTGTCGCCTTTTTGGGGGCCGGAGGCATGAGCCGGATCGGCTGTCCCTCCAAGAGGAAGCCAAAGCCGAGGCGGAAGGAGCGGGACTTGCCCCGCCGGTCCTCCAGCGCCACGACATGCATGCCGCCGGACTTCTCCACCCGGGTTACGGCACCCACCCAGCCGGACTGGACCTCTTCGAGGACCATCCCGCGTTCCACCGGGACTTCCGGCAAGGCGGTCTTGGCGGGGGCGGACAGGTCCTGGGGTCCCCAGTTCTGGTACGACATCTCTACACGCTAACTTTGCACTCGGAATGTACGGCGGTCAGTGGAACTCTCCGTGGCCTTCGCCGGACCACAAGGGCCCGGCGCCTGCAGCAGTTGCCACGGTCCCGGCGCCCGGTGTGACGGGAAACGCGATCCCGCGGGCCACGCCTGGAGCGAATCCAATGCTAACAACGCGGCGACTCATATTAGACTGGTTAGCACTTAGGCATGTCGAGTGCTAACACTTGACCCGTTGCGGGCCACGCGCACCAGTATTGGGCGCGAACCGGACAACGCGGGCGGCACCGACTGCGGGACAGTCGATTGGAGGTGGAGCGTGAGCGAACCGCGCAAACTCGAAGTGCTGCGCGCCATCGTGGAGGACTACGTCCATTCGCGTGAGCCCGTTGGTTCCAAGGCGCTCGTGGAGCGTCACCATCTTGGTGTTTCCAGTGCCACGATCCGCAATGACATGGCGGCGCTGGAGGACGAAGGCCTGATCACGGCTCCGCACACGAGCGCCGGCCGGATCCCCACCGACAAGGGCTACCGGCTCTTCGTCGACCAGATCTCAGCGGTCAAGCCCTTGTCCCTGGCCGAACGCCGGGCCATCCAGGCGCTGCTGGAAGGATCCGAGGACCTCGACGACGTCCTCGACCGGACCGTGCGGCTCCTGTCCCACCTGACCAACCAGGTCGCCGTCGTACAGTATCCCCTGCTGAGCCGCGCACGGGTGCGGCACATTGAGTTCGTGCTGCTGGCACCCCGGAAGGTGCTGATCGTCCTCATTGCGGACACCGGCAAAGTGGAACAGCGCGTCATCGACGTCGGGCAGGACATTCCCGACGACGCCCTCGCGGAACTGCGCACAAGTTTCCTGACGAGCCTCTCCGGAACACCGTTGAGCCTTCTGCCCCAGCTTCTGCCCACGGTGGTCGACAGCGGCCCGCCGGCGCGCCGTGGAGCAGCCCACGCCCTGGCTCGTGGCCTTGAAGCCCTGGCCACGAGCAGCCGGGAAGAGCGGATGGTCATGGCCGGTACGGCCAACCTCGCACGCTCCAACGTGGACTTCCCGCTCAGCATCGGCCCAGTGCTGGAGGCGCTCGAGGAACAGGTGGTCATGCTCCGCCTGCTCAGCGAAATGGCCGAAGACCCGCGCGGCGTAACCGTCAGCATCGGCCGGGAAAACCCCTACGACGGCCTGGCCGAGGCCTCCGTCGTGGCCACCGCCTACGGGCCGGACGCCACGGCCAAGGTCGGCGTCCTTGGGCCCACCCGGATGGACTATCCCACCACCATGGCCGCCGTGCGCGCGGTGGCCCGCTACCTTTCGAGGATCCTGGGGCCCTGACGGGCCCGGACCCAGCACGACTTCTTGCCCCGCAGGCAGTGCCCCACAGGCAGTACAACAAGGAAGAGATACACACTTTGAGCAGCCACTACGACGTTCTTGGAGTCTCCCGCGACGCAACGGGGGAGGAGATCAAGAAGGCCTACCGGAAACTGGCCCGGACCCTGCACCCCGACGTGAACCCGGGAGAAGACGCCTCAGACCGGTTCAAGGCCGTCACCCACGCCTACGAGGTCCTTTCCGACCCGCAGAAGCGCCGCGTCTACGACACCACCGGCAACGAGAACGGCACCGACAACGGCTTCGGCGGCGGCAGCTACTCGGGCCAGGGCTTCGCCTTCCAGGACATCTTCGAGACCTTCTTCGGCGCCGGCGGCGGCCAGGGCGGGCCCGCGTCCCGGGTCCGCCGCGGCCAGGATGCGCTGATCAGCGTCCGGATCGACCTCCGCGACGCGGTGTTCGGCGTCAACAAGAAGCTCGAAGTCGACACGGCTGTGGTCTGCCCCACCTGCGAGGGTTCCTGCTGCCGCGAGGGCACCCACCCGGTGCGCTGCGACATCTGTGGCGGCAGTGGCCAGGTCCAGCGCGCTGTGCGCTCCATCCTGGGCCAGGTCATGACCTCGGCCCCCTGCGGTTCCTGCGAGGGCTTCGGCACCGTGATCCAGGACCCCTGCAACGAATGCAGCGGCCAGGGCCGGATCCGCAGCCGCCGCTCGCTGACCGTCAAGGTTCCGGCCGGCGTCGGCACCGGCACCCGCATCCAGCTCTCCGGGCAGGGCGAGGCAGGGCCCGCCGGCGGCCCGTCCGGTGACCTGTACGTGGAGATCCGGGTCAACAACGATGCCACCTATGTCCGCGACGGCGACGACCTGCACGCGAGCCTCAACATCCCCATGACGGCCGCCGCCCTTGGCACCGAGATTTCCCTCGACACCTTCGACGGGCAGCAGGAGATCGACGTCAAGGCCGGCACGCAGTCGGGCGAGGTCATCACCCTGCGCGGACTCGGCGTCACGCATCTGCGCGGCCACGGGCGTGGCGACCTGAAGGTGCACCTGCAGGTGGAAACGCCGGGGAAGCTCGATGCCGCCCAGGAAGACCTGCTCCGCCAGCTGGCCAAGCTGCGCGGCGAACACTTCACGGCAGGAAAGCTCGCGGCCAGCGGCGGCGTCTTCGCGAAACTCCGGGACCGGCTCGGTAACCTGTAGCGGTGAGTAACCCGGTCTTCTTCACCGCCCCAGGCACCCTGGACCAGCAGGTCCCCGGCTCCGCCTTCGTCCTTGAGGGCGCTGAGGCCCGCCACGCCGTCACCATCAAGCGGATCGCCGTCGGCGAGGCCGTGGACATCGCCGACGGCGCGGGCAAGCGCCTGACCGGCACGGTAACCGCGGTCGCGCCCGGTGAGCTGACCGTCCAGTGCGTGGATGTTGCGGACGAGCCGCGGCCCGGGATCCGGCTGGTGCTTGTGCAGGCACTCGCCAAGGGCGACCGCGACGAACTTGCGGTCGAAACAGCCACCGAGCTGGGCATCGACGCCGTCATTCCTTGGCAGGCGGAGCGGTCCATTGTGCGGTGGAAGGCCGAACGGGCCGCGAAGGCACACGCCAAGTGGCAATCGGTGGTAACGGCGGCAGCCAAGCAGGCGCGCCGGGCCTGGATCCCGGAGGTCCGGGCGGCGGTCGACGGCGCCGGGCTGCAGGCTGCCGTGGCTGCCGCGGATCTGGCCGTCATCCTGCACGAAGACGCCGTCCGCCCGCTGCGGGACGTCCTGGAATCGTGGCTGGAAACCGCGCCCGCCGCCGACTCCGGATTCAGTGAAGTGCTGCTGATCGTGGGCCCCGAAGGCGGCATCAGCCCGCGTGAAGTGACCCGGTTGTGCGACGCCGGGGCCGTCACGGCCCTCTTGGGGAACCACGTGCTGCGCTCGTCCACCGCCGGGCCGGCCGCGACCGTACTGGCCAACGACATCCTCGGCCGCTGGTAGCCCGTGGCCGGTAGCCAGCTGACGGTATGCGGGCCGTATCTTCGTGACGTTGACTAGTTGAAAGCGGCTGTTGGACGGCGAAGGCTATTTGACTTCGAAACCGCGGGTGTCCTGGAAAACTTCCTTGGCGCTGTCCGACAAATCCACCTGGGACACATGGACCTCGTAGCGTCCGGGGCCGAGGTTCACGGACAAGGTGAACAACCCGGACTGGGTGGAATCGGACGACGCCGTCGCGCTGCCGTTGAGATAAGCGGTCTTGGCGTTGTCGCCGTCGACCTTGAGGATCTGCCAGCGGAGTTTCCCGCCCGTCACAGTGCTCCGTCCGCTGATCTTGACAGAACCATCGGCCACGGACGTGCCTTCCTGCGGATCAATGATCCACACGGGGGCCACCATCCCGGCGCTGCGTGAGGTTGGCGCGCCCAGCCGGACATGGTTGAAGGCGACGTAGTCCGTATGACCGTCAACCAGCACAACCACCTGGACCTGCTGGCCGGAATCGATTAGGCCCGCGCTGGCCGCGGCAGCCGTCGCGGTGTATACGAGCTGCTGGATGGCGCGCTCGGCCATGGCCGCATCCACGTTGCTGTTGAAGGCATCCGCGGAGACGTCCACTGTGATGACGTTCTTGCCGGATATCGACGTCGTCAGCTTCTTCGGGTTCTGCCACGGCGTAAAGAAGTCCGGGTCCAGCGGCTTCTGGGACATCATCACGCGCAGGGCGCGCGTGACAGGATTGTCCTGGTCCGGGACATCGCGAAACTCGCGGTACAGGAATGCGTTGTCGTTGCTGCGGCCGATCCAATACACCGGAGCCTTGTTCGACGTCTGGGCCGTTTCGAGCGGCGCGCTCGTGGTGGGGACGCCCGAGGCCGGGACAGGAATGAGTTCCGAGGGGCTGCTGGAGTTCGTGATGCCGCTCTGCGGTGTGGCCACGCAGCCGGACAGCAGCAGGGCGGCGGGCAGCACGAGCGCCAGTGCGCCGCGGCGGGCGCGCCCCACTGATGACTGCTGAACTCCACGCTTCCTGATGCCGCTGTGCCTTTCCTCTAGCGCCCCGCGATCCGCGGCGATGATCCGTTTTTGTAGCCGTTGTAGACCGCTGGTGGCCGCCCAACCTTGGCGTGCCGGACACCGGCACGGCGGTCTGGGGGACAACCGGATTCCAGCATGGCACACCGGCGGGGCCCGTCTGGCTGGTTTGGGCCACGG
This sequence comes from Arthrobacter sp. NPDC058130, assembly GCF_042884475.1. Classification (NCBI taxonomy): domain Bacteria; kingdom Bacillati; phylum Actinomycetota; class Actinomycetes; order Micrococcales; family Micrococcaceae; genus Arthrobacter; species Arthrobacter sp. NPDC058130. Next base: position 600,695 of record NZ_JBHVTV010000002.1, on the reverse strand, counting down.
CGCCGGAACTGCAACGGGAACGATATGAGGCCGATACAAAGTTGATACCTAACTCGCTCCGGAGACGAGCGCTATCCCGCGATGAGCTCCTTGGTTGGTCCCTCGTGCAAGGCCAGGTAAGCATCGTCTCGGATCTGATTCGCCTCTGGGTCCGTCATGGTCCGAGCGAGAGGGCGGAGTACCAGTCGAATCAGCGCGTTGGCCTGGCCTGCGCGAATATGCAGGCGTTCCTGCGCTGCCGGGGGTAGCTCTCCATACGGCGTTAGGGCCAAGAGTTCGACGCTTTCCAGGTCGTCGGCCTTCTCTCGTAATGCCGTTCGCACTATGTCGCCGAGCACCTCGGTGTCCATGTCCGCGGGCACCACGATGGAGATGTCCCTGCGGATGGATGGCATTTGAGAGACCGGCTTCCACCGGGACAGGTCCAGCATCTGAAGTTTGATTCTCTGGTCCGTAGACCTAAGCAGCCTGATGTCGGGGATGCCCTTGCGGAGCATCAAGGCCCGGTCCAGACCCATCCCCAGAGCCAGCCCTGACCATTTTGCGGGATCCAGGCCAGCTTCGGAATATAGATGCGGGGCCATGAGCCCGCATTCCGCGAGTTCGAGCCACGCTCCATCCATGAGGACATCGACCTGCATGCCCTTTCTGGTGTAGGGGTGAACGGCTGGAACGGTGCGCCACTGCGCCCCCGGAAGCACCGCATGCACCAGTGTTCCGATCATGTCCTGCAGGTCGTCTGCGTCGAGTTGTTCCCGCGAACTGACCCGCCATAGGTCCACCTGGTGGGGAGTTCCCACGTGCGTGCGGTCGATAGAATCGCGTCGGTAGACCAGGCCGGGCATGGCCCACAGTTGATCCATGGAATCGTCCGTATCCAGGGCCCGCAGCAGCGACGGGATGGAAGCCGACGTGTGGCTGCGGAGCATGACCGTGGGGCTGACGTAACGGGAGTACTTTTGGTCCCGCGTGACGTCCGAGTCGCTGAACCCCAAACGGTCGTAGTTGTCGGCCACGCTCACCAAGGGGCTGTCGCGGACGATTCGTTCCGGCACGCCCCACGAGTTGCGGAGCGCTTCGATGACGCCATCCAGCAGTGCCTGCATCGCATGCGGTTGATGGTCCGGATTTGAGAGGTCGCGGATGGTCAAAGCTTCGTGGAGCTCTGACGGACTGAGATAACTGGGCATTAAAGGTCCTTAGTTCGGATTCGAGTGGCGGCTTCCTTCCCCCCGACTCAATCCGGCGCCAGGACCTAGGCGCGCGCCTCAGAGCCCTCGCGACGGGACACCGGTCGGGGGCAAGTAAATCGACGCATTGAAAGCATGCGGCGACTATACCGCACGGCGCCTCCACGGCGCGGTTTCTCGGGGCAGGATGGTCTGTTTCCAGCCGGCTCGGAGCCTACCCGAGGGCGGATTCGACCCCGCGACCAGGGCTGTCTCATCTCGCGCAGTCAGGCATTGGTTACGGCTGCCAGTTTGACGTTGTCCTGTTGTCCTTCCCAGATACCGGTCAATGTCAGCGGCCCGGCCGGTTGCGCATCAAGATCCAGCTTTCTGACTACGAGTAAGTGGAGGTCTGCGGCCTCGATTGCGGTGCCGTCGGCGGCGTCGCGTGGGGTAGCTGAAGAGACGCTGGCTACTGCCTTGAGTGTCGGCCCGGTGCTCTGCACGAAGACCGACTCGGCCAGGATTTCGAGTTTTCCCTTCACGTCGAGGTATTGCTTTGCTTGGGGGCGGCCGAGCATGATGCTCGCTGCCAATGCCGTCACGTAGACGGGATCGGCGCAGGCATCGTAAACCCATCTCTGGCCGAGAACCGAGTGCTGCATGGTTCCGACCAACCATGGTTCCGCGCCGGCCAAGGGCTGGGCCCTGTACGTGAGCGGTACTTGAAAGGTGGAGCCCGCCGCAGAGACGAGAATCGTCTCGATCCCGACCTCGCCAGCAGGGTCGTCGAACCGGTAGGAGCCGACTTTGCTCAGCCCCGCAGCGGACTCCGGGAACCACGGCTGACTGGGCAGCCACTCTTCGAGGAGTTCGAGTTTGGTTGGCTGCAGTTCTGCTTGGTGGATGATAGCCATGACTGCAAGCCTAATCGCGGCCGCCCGCACCGGATACGGCGTCGCTGGATCAGAGTTCAACCGGCCCATGGTCAAGCCTTCTTCGGCGACGGGCGGAGATCAGGTTCGCGATGACTGTTCCGATAAGTGCAAGGATGAACGGCGACGTAGCGCCGTTGATAAGACTGAACAGCGCGACCGGCTGCGGCTCCCCGTCCGTTGGGAGTGGTTGTGACGCGTTGGCGCCGGCGAAGACAGCCGTAATCAGGACAACGAGAGTCACAACTTGAGCCGCCCCAGTGCGGACCGCCACGCGGTATCCCAGAATCGCGCCCAAAGCGAGTAGCACGAATGCCGCCCGAACTAAGTACGGCGACCATTCAGCCAATCCGGGGACCGGACGTGCGTTGAAGTCCAGAAAAGGAGCGCCGGCCTCTGATAGCTGCAGCTGGATCGTTAAGTATCCGGTCAGGAAGATAACGCACAGGGACCCGACCACGGCGGCGACGATAGAAAGGATCGGTAGGGATTGGGGTCAGCGTCCGGTGACCGACTTGAGGGATGCTGAATAGGGCCGGGGGCACTCAGTAGCTGGCGCCGTTGTCCTCCTGGGCGCAAGGTCCCCCTGGCGGGTTCGCCAATTCCCTATTGGAGGGAGGCGGTCAGGCGCGCCAGGTTGTCGAATACTTTTTGGGCTATGGGCCGCCGGAGCCAGTCCTCGAGCTGCAGCTCACGACTTTCCACACGGTACCCGTCTTCGATCCCACGAATCGCGTCCACAAAACCGCGCCCGTGTACCAGTACGGATACCTCCATGTTGAGGCTGAAGGAACGGACATCCATGTTGCTGGACCCAATTACCGCAACTTCCTCATCGATGGTGAAGTGTTTCGAGTGCAGCACCTTGGGCGCCCTGTAAAGGTAGATTCTGACGCCGGCGCGGAGCAGTGCCTCGTAGTATGAACGCTGCGCATGGTAGACCATGCTCTGGTCTCCGACCTCGGAAACAAAGAGCTCGACGCTGAGCCCCCGCGCGGCTGCCGTGACGATGGCCATCAGGATGGATTCGTCCGGGACAAAGTATGGACTGGTGATGCTGACACGCCGCTCAGCTTTGTGGATGAGCGTCGCGTAGAGCTTCAAATTGTTGTCGTTGTCGAAACTGGGACCGCTGGGCAGGACTTGCGCGTCAATGAGCACGGAACTGTGGCTGACGCCTATTGGGCTTGAATCCAGTGGCAGTATCACATCCGTTTCGCTGTACCAGTCTGTCGCGAAGACCGCATCCAGTTCCCGGACCACAGGTCCCTCAACGCGCATCATTAGCTCGTGCCACTGGAGCCCGCGCTTCAGGTTGGCCTTCGTGTCGTAGCTCGCGTCGATGACATTCTGGGATCCAGTGAATCCCACGCTGCCATCGACGACCAAGATCTTCCGGTGGTTGCGCAGGTCCGGCCTCTGCCATTCGCCCCGCCACGGCCGCACCGGCAGCATGGGGCGATATTCCGCCCCTATCTCCTGGAGGAAGACCAGGGTTTCTTTCCGGCCGGGGAACTTCAGGCCAGCCAGATGATCGGACAGAACCCGGACGTCGACGCCGCGTCGTCTTGCCCGGGACAACGCCTCGAAAAACGGCGCCGTCGTTGCGTCCAGCACCAGGATGTAAAACTCCACGTGCACGTATTTGGTGGCCGAATCAATCTCAGCAATCATGGCATCGAAAGCGCCGTTGTAGTCGCCCAATAGGGTCGCACTATTGTCCGCGACCATAGGGAGCGCACCAAGGTTGCTGTTCAACACCACCGCCGAATGCAGCCAGTCCGGCCAGTCAAGGCCGCGGCTAACCAGCGGGCTGCCTTCAGTCCGAGCCAGGACCAGATCGTTAATTTTGCGCTGTTTGTCGCGGCGCGCCTTTGGCAGTTTCGAGTAACCGACAAAGAAAAACGCAACGGCGCCAAGGACCGGTATGAAAATTATGGCGAGCACCCACGCAATAGCGGAGGATGGACGGCGATTCATCGACACGAGGACAGTTGCGACGGTCACGAGGAGTATATGGAGCGCCAGGAGGAGCAAGGCAAACGTTTCAGCGTCCTGGAAGAATTCGCGCACTGATTCCTAGCCGTTCTGGCCCCTCAGCCCTGTCAGTGGAGGGTATGACCATTGTTAGCGTCAGGCCCGGGATGGGCCTCACCCGCCGCGGGTGAAATCCCGGAAATGCCGGAGGCGAATCCCGGGCCAGGGGGCTAGCATGTTGGCGGTCAGGGTGAGCCGCCAGACGCTACGTTGACGCCGCCGGCAACCACGTCAATTCCGATGTGCCGCCGCGCTTTGGTGCACCCGTTCTCGAGAGCAACCCCACCATGAGGCCCGGCGCGGGGGACTACGACTCCCGGGAAGGCTACGGCGCCCAATGCCCGACAGATCGCGGCAGCAGTCGCCCGGCACCTCGGGTGCTCAGCACGAAGGCCTCCCTTGACATCGGCTATGAACCCGTCGGGACCTACGTCCAGACCATCCCGCATCAGGTGGACTGGCTGGTGAAGGCGGCAGCAGCCGGAGCCGTGCCGGGCGCGGACGATCCCTCCTTCGGGCACTATGTCGACTACGCCCGGGAGGAGCAGTTCACCGGCAGTTGTCCCGGGCGGACACGTCACCGACCCCTATGAGGGCACACACGGTTTGTCGACGAGGATGGCGGCCTGCGGGTGCTTCTCCACGGATCTCGGTGCGCGCACAAGCTGTGCGCGCATCTTAAATCCTTGCTCGGTGAACCTCAGCGCCACGTCGTCGGGGGCGTGCAGTTCCGCACGGAGTTGGACGTCGTGTCCGTAAGCGCGGTCAACAGTGCGGTGGCCGCTGCCGGCCTGGAACGCGATGAGCGCCGAGCCGCCCGGGCGGAGCGCTCTCCAGAACTCCCGCGCGATCGCTGGCAGGGTTACCGGGGGAGAGTGGATGACCGAGTACCAGGCGAGGATGCCGTCCGCGGACGCGTCGGCCGCCGGCAGGTCAGTCAGCTCTCCCACCTCGAAGGGCAGTCCGGGATGAAGCCGTTGCGCGACCCGGACCATTTCGGGCGACAAGTCGACGCCGCTGACGTTCAGGCCGGCGTGGCTCAGGTAGCTGCTCATCCGTCCGGCACCGCATCCGACGTCGATCACCAGCCGGTCCGCCGTGGCGCGCATGTGCGCTGCGAAGTGGTCCACCATGGCCAGATCCAGAGGCGCCTCGAAGCTTGTATCCGGGATCACCGTTGAATAAGCCTCGGCAACTGTGTCGTACGCGGATCGGACGGCTAGCAGGGTCTCGTGATTTGCCATTGATCGAGCCTACCGTCCGTGGCTGGCCCATCCCTGATCCCTCACGAGGACCCGTGATCGGACTTGGGGAGCTAATCCAGGCCCCGGCCGCGGCCGAATTCTTACGTCGTGCAACGGGCGGTGACGCGCTGTGTCGCTGCGCGACTGTGCGTTTCAACCGGGCTTGGGAACCCGTGTCCGGGGTGGTTGATTAGGGCTACCAGCGTCGAAAGGACTCGCCATGACGGAACAAACGGATCTCAGCCCGAAGACACTCCGCCGCATTCTTGGACACTTCGCCACCGGACTGACGGTGATCACGGCAGCAACAAAGCACGGACCCGCCGGGTTTACGTGCCAGTCCTTCGCGTCCCTGTCCCTGGAGCCGGCCCTGGTCACGTTCAGCCCGGCACGGACCTCCAGCACCTGGCCGCTGCTGCGCGAGGCGGGCCGGTTCACCGTCAACATCCTGTCCGCAGAACACCAGCACCTGGCGGCGCAGTTCGCCCGCTCGGGAGCGGACAAATTCGCCGGCGTTGACCATGCGCCCTCGCCCCTGGGCAACCCCGTCCTGGACCAGGCGCTGGCCTGGGTCGATTGCGAACTGCACCAGGAGTACGACGGCGGCGACCACACCATCGTCGTGGCCGCCGTCCGCGCCCTGAGCGCCCGCCCCGACGCGGAGCCCCTGCTCTTCTTCAAGGGCGACTATGTGGGCGTCCGGTCCCGGGCGGGCGCGCTGGAAAGCGTGGCATGACCATGCTGCAGTCACCGTCCCGCCGCGGGGGCCGCCGCGGAACCCCGCTGCCCGAGACAACGGACGCTTGGGTTTCTCCGGAGGACTGGAGCTCAATCGAGGTCGGATCCACTGTTGAAGTGGTCATCTCGGCGCACCACTCCCATGTGGGCCGGGTGGATGCGAAGACGCCCGACTCAACCATTGTGTGGGTGGTCAGTGCAACGGGCCACGGACGCCAGATGTACGGGCACCGCGACGGAATCCGACTGCGCCCAGTGCCCCTGGGCACCGAATGAGCACGGCCTGGATCATCGTGGCTTGTGGAGTCCTGCTGGCCGGCGCAGTCCTGTGGGCGGCGTGGCCTTGGAGACCGGCAGGGCCATCCGTGCCGGTGCAGGGGCACGCTCCAGAGGATGCGGAACCGCCGTTTCCGAGGACCGGGGCTCACTGGCTTGATGGATATGTCATCTTCGGGAACACCTACCTGTAGGCACCTATTCGTCGTCCCGGGCGCCATCGGCGAATCGATGACCAACGATCCCGGGATCTTCGACGCGGCCCTCTGACGAGGCCGGCACCTTTACCACTCCCGCATGGAGATTCTTGCGGTCCCGTCCCGGTTCCGGTGCCTGTTCCCCGCCCGCCCGGCGCCCGAGGCATCACCGCATGCCGACCGGCGTCGGGCGCGCCGCGCTGGCGTAAGATGGAAGGACCCGCTGACCCGGGCCGCGGACGGTGCAAACCGCCCAGGTACGGATCGCGGCGACAGACCATATTCATACTGGAGGGGACCAGAGGCCCGCGGGCCAACACCATGACTGAAGCAGCGAACGGCAAGGCCCGGTTCAGCGCCGGAGAGCGCACCGCAGGGGAATTCCCCCACTCCCTACCAGGGTTGCGGACGGAGGTGGTCTTGTTCGACGACTCAGAACAGATGGTCCAGTCGCTGGGCAGCCATGACGAAGCCTTGCGGTTCATCGAAAACCAGTTCCCCGCCGTCGATTTCCATGTCCGGGGGAACGAGCTCGCGATCAGCGGACCGGCCGCCGACGTGCCGCGGATCATGCGGCTGCTCAACGAGGTGCGCGGGCTGGTGGCCCGGGGCACCGTCATTACCCCGGCCGTCCTGCAGCAGCTCGTCTCGCTGCTCCGCAGCCAGTCGCTGCAGAACCCGGTGGAAGTGCTGACCACCAACATCCTCTCCACCCGCGGCAAGACCATCCGGCCCAAGACGCTGAACCAGAAGAATTACGTGGACGCGATCGATGCCAACACGGTGATCTTCGGGATCGGGCCGGCCGGTACCGGCAAGACCTACCTGGCGATGGCCAAGGCCGTCCAGGCTCTGCAGCAGAAGGAAGTCAGCCGGATCATCCTGACCCGTCCCGCCGTCGAGGCGGGGGAGCGGCTCGGCTTCCTGCCGGGCACCCTGAGCGACAAGATCGATCCCTACCTGCGGCCCCTGTACGACGCCCTGCACGACATGATGGACCCGGAATCCATTCCGCGCCTCATGGCCGCCGGCACCATCGAGGTGGCGCCGCTGGCCTACATGCGCGGCCGGACGCTCAATGATGCCTTCATCATCCTCGACGAGGCCCAGAACACCACGCCGGAACAGATGAAGATGTTCCTGACCCGCCTGGGCTTCGGCTCCAAGATGGTGGTCACCGGCGACGTCACCCAGGTGGACCTTCCGTTCGGCACCCGCTCGGGGCTGAGGATCGTCGAGGAGATCCTGCAGGGCATCGAGGACGTCAACTTCTCGGTACTGGACGCCTCCGACGTCGTCCGGCACCGCCTGGTGGGGGACATCGTCAACGCCTACAGCATCTGGGATGAAGTCCAAAGGAACCGGGTCAAGCACTCCGTTGCCCGGGAATCGCGGGGAGAACGCGCATGAGCATTGAGGTCAACAACGAATCCGGCGTCGTCGTCGACGAGGCTGAACTCGTGGCCCTGTCGCGTTTCATTTTCGAACGCCTCTACATCCACCCGCAGGCGGAACTGTCCATCCTGCTGGTGGACGAACCGGCCATGGAAAAGCTCCACCTGGAACTGATGGACGAGCCCGGCTCCACCGACGTCCTTTCCGTGCCCATGGACGAGCTGACCCCGGGCACCCCGGACAAGCCGACACCGCAGGGCATGCTCGGCGATATTGCCATCTGCCCCCAGGTGGCCAAGGTCCAGGCCCGCAACGCTGGCCACTCCACTCAGGACGAGATGCTGCTGCTCACCACGCACGGCATCCTGCACCTGCTGGGCTATGACCACGCCGAGCCGGAAGAGAAGGAAGAGATGTTCGGGCTGCAGCGCGAACTGCTGACTGCCTTCACTGGCAAAGCGGCCCCGTCCGAGACGATTCAGTGACCCCACTGATCCTCGCCGGCATGGCGCTGGTGTTCCTCGGCTTTGCCGCGGTCCTGACCGCTGCCGAGTCAGCCTTCAACTTCCTGCCCCGGCACGACGCAGAGCAGGCGGTCCTGCACAGCAGGGGCACGTCGCTCAAACGCATCCTGGCGCAGCCCGTGGGGCACATGCGCGCCCTCCGGTTCTGGCGGGTCTGGTTCGAGATGGCTGCCGCCGTCGCGGTGACCGTCCTCCTGTCCAGCCTGCTGGACAACGTCTGGCTCGCCGGCCTGGTGGCCACGGGCATCATGGCGCTGCTCGGGTTCGTGATCGTCGGGGTGTCCCCGCGGCAGCTCGGCCGGGTCCATTCCGCCGCCCTGGTCCGGTTCAGCGCCCCGCTGGTCCGGTCCCTCTACGCCGTGCTCGGCCCGATCCCGGGCTGGCTGGTGCGGCTTGGCAGCGTTGTGGCCCCCGGCGCGCCCGCCGACAGTGAGGCGTTCTTCAGCGAAGAGGAATTCCGCGAACTCGTGGACCGTGCCACGGAGTCTGACGTGATCGAGGACAACGAGGCCGAGCTGATCCAGTCGGTCTTCGACTTCGGCGACACCCTGGTCCGCTCCGTCATGGTCCCGCGGACCGACATCCTCACCATCGATTCCGGGTCCAGCCTGCGGCGCGCGATGTCGCTGTTCCTGCGCTCCGGGTACTCCCGGATCCCGGTCATCGGCGAAAACACGGACCAGATCCTGGGCATTGTGTACCTCAAGGACGTCGCCGCCGCGCTGCACAACCTCGGCCCGGACGACCAGCCCCCGGTGGTGGACGAACTCGCCCGCGAGGTCCGCTACGTGCCGGACTCCAAGCTCGTCAGCGACCTGCTGCGCGAGCTCCAGAAGGAATCCACGCACGTCGCGATCGTCATCGACGAATACGGCGGAACGGCAGGACTGGTCACGCTCGAGGACCTCATCGAGGAGATCGTCGGTGAGATCGTGGACGAATACGACACCGAAAGCGCCGAGGCCGTGGCGCTCGGCGACGGAAGCTACCGGGTCAGTGCCCGCATGAGCATCGATGACCTCGGGGAGCTCTTTGACCTGGAACTCGACGACGACGAAGTGGACACCGTCGGCGGCCTGCTCGCCAAGGCCCTCGGACGGGTGCCGATTGTCGGCAGCGCCGTCCAGGTCCACGGTCTGACCCTCCGCGCCGACCGGCTCGAGGGCCGGCGGAACCGCGTCAGCCACATCATTGCGGCCGCCGTGGCAAAAGAAGAAACTGACCTTGAAGACCTCCTCGACGAGGCCGCACCAATCCAACAGGGAGTCTCACGTGAGCAAGCAGAATAAGTCCGACGGCGGCGCAGCCCAAAGCGGCTACCGCGCCGGTTTCTCGGTGCTGGTCGGGCGGCCCAATGCGGGCAAGTCCACCCTCACCAACGCCCTGGTCGGCCAAAAAGTCGCGATCACCTCGGCCAAGCCGCAGACCACGCGCCACACCATCCGCGGCATCGTGCACCGGGACGACGCCCAGCTGATCCTCGTCGACACCCCGGGTCTGCACCGCCCGCGCACCCTGCTGGGGAAGCGGCTGAACGAACTCGTCGCCGACACCCTCGCCGAGGTCGACGCGATCGGCTTCTGCCTGCCGGCCAACGAGAAGATCGGCCCCGGTGACAAGTTCATCGCCGCCCAGCTCGCCGCCGTCGGCAACAAGCCGATCATCGCGATCGTGACCAAGGCCGACACCGTGGACCGCCAGGCCCTCACCGAGCAGCTTCTCGCCGTCGCCGCCCTGGGCCGCGAGGTCCTCGGCGAGGACGGCTGGAAGGACATCGTCCCGGTCTCCGCCACCGACGGGTTCCAGGTCGACACGGTCGCCGATGTGCTGATCAGCCACATGCCGGCGTCGCCGGCGCTGTACCCGGACGGGCACCTGACAGACGAGCCCGAAGCCGTGATGATCGCCGAACTGATCCGGGAGGCCGCCCTCGAAGGCGTCCGCGACGAGTTGCCGCACTCCCTGGCCGTCGTTGTCGACGAGATCGTTCCGCGTGAAGGCCGGCCCGAAGACCGGCCGTTCCTGGACGTCCGCGTCAATCTGTTCGTCGAGCGCCCCTCCCAGAAGGCCATCATCATCGGCAAGGGCGGCGCCCGGCTCCGCGAGGTTGGAACCAACGCACGCAAGGCGATCGAGGCGCTCCTGGGCGCCCGCATCTACCTCGACCTGCACGTGAAGGTCGCCAAGGACTGGCAGCGGGACCCGAAACAGCTGGTCAAACTGGGCTTCTGAGCTGGGCCTTTACCGGGCCCCCGGCCCGCCCCGCCGCTCCCAAGAGCGGGACCATCGGGGTTTTCTCAGATTCGGACACTAAAATGGGCAGACTCCCCGTTCGTGAAGGAAGGCTCAACAAGTGGTTCGACCCCGTGACAACCGTGCCGACGGTTCCGCCCCGCCGGCCCGGGCAGCTGCCGCTGCCCGGCACACGGCCGACCTCGCGGTTGGCCCGGCACGGCACCTCGGCGCGGCTCGACGAACCCCCACGTGGCTGAAAGTCACCACGGGAGTCATCGCGGTGCTCCTGGTGGGCGTGGTCGCGTTCGGCGCCTACTGGGCCATCCGGCTCCAGGGCAACCTCACCAAGGCGCCGCTGAGCGCCGGCAGCGTCCAGTCCGGGGCCGCCGTGAACGACTCGACGGACAGGATGCAGATCCTGATCCTCGGCTCGGACACCCGTGACGGAAAGAATTCGCAGTATGGCACCAGCGATGACTCCACCGGCTATGGCCACTCGGACGTGATGATGCTCATGGACATCTCCGCGGACAACAAGCGCGTCAATGTCATCAGCTTCCCGCGCGACCTCCTGGTCGACATCCCGCAGTGCACGGATCCGAAGACGAACAAGGTCTACCCGGCCCAGAGCGGCGTCATGATCAACTCGGCGATGTCCGAGGCCGGCATCGGCTGCGCGGTGGACACCGTCAACAAGCTCACCGGCCTGCAGATCGACCACTTCATGATGGCCGACTTCAACGCCGTCAAGGAACTCTCCAACGCCGTCGGCGGTGTGGAGGTGTGCGTCAGCGACGCCGTGTATGACCCCGATTCGAAGCTGAGGCTGCCCAAGGGCACCTCCACGGTCCAGGGTGAGCAGGCGCTGTCCTTCGTCCGCACGCGGCACGCGTTCGGCGACGGCGGCGACCTTGGCCGCATCAAGGCCCAGCAGGGCTTCCTGTCCTCCCTGACCCGGAAGATCAAGGACGACGGCACCCTCACCAACCCGGCCCGGATGCTCGGCATCGCGGACGCGATCACCAAGAACCTGACCATCGACGACGGCCTCGCCTCGGTGCCGACCCTGCTGACGGTGGGCAACCGGCTCAAGAACATCGACGTCGGCAAGGTTGCCTTCGTGGCTACGCCGACCGTCCCGGCCGAAACCGACCCCAACCGTCTGCAGCTGGCCGAGCCGGCGGCGTCCGAGTTGTTCGACGCCATGCGCAGGGACGTTGACCTGACCGATCCGACGGCGACGCCGGGTGCCTCACCGAGCGCAAGCGCCACGCCGACGCCCACCGCCACGGTGCCGTCCTACGACAAGACCCTGCAGCCCATCACTGTGGCCAACGGCTCCGGCGCGCCGGCGCGGACCCAGGAAATCGTGCAGGCCATCAAGGCCGACGGCTTCACTCAGGTGGGCCAGCTGGCGGCTCGGCCGGTCGCGAAAACGGCTGTGTATTATGGCGCGGAGTACGCCGACGTGGCCGCGGACGTGGCGGCCCTGCTCGGTGTGGCGCCGGGCCAGGTGCTCCCGGCCGCCGGCGTCGCCGGAGTCCAGGTCTACCTGGGCAGCGACTTCGCCAACGGGACGCCGACGGCAGATGCCACGCCGCAGCTGCCCGCGGACATCGTCAACCAGACGGCCGGCGACACGGTCTGCCAGCAGGCGAATCCGGCGCTGATCACCCAGTAAGCCCCACCCGCGCGGAAGGCCCCCGTTCAGATTTCGACTGAACGGGGGCCTTTACGCATGGTCAGCGGCCGGACGCCGGGTCACCAGATGCTGACGCGCTCCTGTGGCTCCATCCACATGCCGTCCCGGTCGGTGACGCCGAAAGCCTCATGGAAGGCGTCCAGGTTCTTGGCGATCTCGTTCGTGCGGAACTCGTTCGGGGAGTGCGGGTCAGTCGCCAGCCGGCGGATGGCCTCTTCATTCCGGATGACCTGCCGCCATCCTGCCGCCCAGGACGCGAAGAAGCGCTGGACCCCGGTCATGCCGTCGAGCACCGCGGAATCCTGCCCGTCGAGGCTGATCAGGTAGGCCTTGTACGCAATCGTGAGGCCGCCGAGGTCCCCGATGTTCTCGCCCAGGGTCAGTTTGCCGTTGACGTTGTGGCCCGGAGCGGCGGTGGGGGAGAGCGCATCGAACTGCGCCACCAGCCTGGAGGTCAGGGCTTCGAAGGCGGTGCGGTCGTCCTCGGTCCACCAGTTGCGCAGCAGGCCGCTGCCATCGTACTGCGAGCCCTGGTCATCGAAGCCGTGGCCGATTTCATGGCCGATCACGGCGCCAATCCCGCCGTAGTTGACCGCGTCATCGGCGTCGGCCGTAAAGAACGGAGGCTGCAGGATGGCGGCGGGGAACACAATCTCGTTCAGCAGCGGATGGTAGTAGGCGTTGACCGTCTGCGGAGTCATGAGCCACTTCTCCCGGTCCACGGGCTTGCCCACCTCGTCGAGGTGACGGTCGACGTCGGCGCTGTGCGCGCGCTCCACGTTCCCGAGCAGATCGGCGGGATCAACCTGGACCGCGGAGTAGTCGATCCACTTGTCCGGGTAACCGATCTTGGCGCGGAAGGAGTCCAGCTTTTTTAGCGCCTCGAGCTTGGTGGCCTCGCCCATCCAGGCCAGCCCGGTGATGGATTCCCGGTACGCCTCAATCAGGTTGGCCACGAGGGTCTGCATGCGTGCCTTATGGCCTTCGGGGAAATGCTCGGCCACATAGATCTGGCCGACGGCCTCACCGAGTGCCGCCTCGACCACCGCGACGCCGCGCTTCCAGCGGTCCTTGATCCGCGGCGTACCGCTGAGCGTGGTGCCGTAGAACGCGAAGTTCGCGTTCACGAACGCCGAGGACAGGTACGGGGCGGCCGAGCTGACCACGCGCATGGCGAGCCATTCCTGCCAGGCCGCCAGCGGTTCGGTCTCCAGCAACGACGCGGCGCCCGAGAAGAAATCGGGGGTGCTCATCACGAGTTCGGCGCGCTTCTCCGGTTCGATGCCGGCGGCGTCGAACCAGTCGGAAAGCAGCGGGAACAGCTCCGCCGCCTCCCCGGCGGACTTCAAGTTGTACGTCTTTTGCGGATTCCGCAAGGTCACGTTGTCCCAGTGGTGCGAGGCCAGCGCGGTTTCCAGCGCCACTACGCGTGCGGCCGCGCCCTCGGCGTCGGGCACGTCCGCGAGGCCGAGCATGGCCTGGACGTGGTCACGGTAGGCCTGGACCATCGGGGCGAACTTCTCTTCCCGGTAATACGACTCATCCGGCAGGCCGAGGCCGCCCTGGCCGGTGTACAGCAGGATCCGGTCCGGGTTCCCTGCGTCCGGGGCCGGGTAGATGTAGAACAGCCCCGAGACGTCGGCGCGGAACAGCCGCCCGGCCAGGGCAACCAGCCCGGCCACGGACTCCGTGGCGAACACCTCCGCGAGCCGGGCACGCAGCGGGTCCAGCCCCTTGGCCTCCACCGCGGCTTCGTCCATGAAGCTGTTGTATAGGTCACCGATTTTCCGCTCGATGCCGGTCGCGTCGGCGCCGCGCGCGGCGGCCCGCTCGATGATCTCCTTCACGGCGAGCTCCGACGCATCGCGCAGCGCAGTGAACGTTCCCTCCAGCGGCCGGTCGTCCGGGATGACAGTGCTCTTGAGCCAGCCGCCGTTCACATGCTGGTACAGGTCATCCTGCGGACGGACGCTGGCGTCGATGGTGGACAGGTCGATCCCCGAAAGTGGCACGTAGGCTCCTTTGAGAGGCAGTCCGGCACCGGAGCGTGTGTCGGTGCATGGTCTGCATGGTGGACGTTGCGGTGGTCTGGCTCCTTCATCTTACGCACCCGTGTTACTGTGAAATGGTGCGCGCAGAACTGCTTCTCCTTAGCTGCCGCGGCGAGGCCTCAGACGCGATCTAGCGCAAGGCCCACCCTCGCTGCGGAGTTTGTGTTGCCCGGCCACCCTTTCACCAAGAATCACAGAAAAGGCCCCGATAAGTAATGCGAAACGCACAGAAGCCCTCAGGAATGCCGGTCCACCGCTACGTCCCGTTCCAGGACCAGATCACCGTTGAACTGCCGGACCGCACCTGGCCGGACAAGCTCATCACCAAGGCCCCGCGCTGGTGCGCCGTGGACCTGCGCGACGGCAACCAGGCCCTCATCGACCCCATGAGCCCGGCCCGCAAGCTGAAGATGTTCCAGCTGCTGGTCCAGATGGGCTACAAAGAGATCGAGGTCGGTTTCCCCTCCGCATCGCAGACGGACTTCGACTTCGTCCGGCAGCTGATCGAGGGCAACCACATCCCCGATGACGTCACGATCCAGGTGCTGACCCAGGCCCGTGAACACCTGATCGAGCGGACCTACGAGTCCCTGGTCGGCGCGAAACAGGCGATCGTGCACCTCTACAACTCCACGTCCGTCCTGCAGCGCCGCGTGGTGTTCAACCAGGACGAAGACGGCATCCTGGACATCGCCCTCCAGGGCGCCCGGCTGTGCAAGAAGTACGAGGAAACCCTCGTCGATACGCACATCACCTACGAATATTCGCCGGAGTCCTTCACCGGGACCGAGCTGGCGTACGCCGTTCGGGTCTGCAATGCGATCGCCGACGTCTTCGAGGCATCGGCCGACAGCCAGGTCATCATCAACCTGCCCGCCACCGTGGAGATGGCCACCCCGAACGTCTACGCCGACTCCATCGAGTGGATGAGCCGGAACCTGCACCCGCGGGAGGGCATCATCCTCTCCCTGCACCCGCACAACGACCGCGGCACCGGCGTCGCCGCCGCCGAGCTGGGCTACCTGGCGGGCGCAGACCGGATCGAGGGCTGCCTATTCGGCAACGGCGAGCGGACCGGCAACGTGGACCTGGTGACCCTGGGCCTGAACATGTTCGTCCAGGGCATCGACCCCATGATCGATTTCTCCGACATCGACGAAATCCGCCGCACGGTGGAGTACTGCAACCAGCTGCCCGTGGCCGAGCGGGCCCCCTACGGCGGAGACCTCGTCTTCACCGCGTTCTCCGGCTCGCACCAGGACGCGATCAAGAAGGGCCTGGAGGCACTCGAAAAGGATGCCGCCGCGGCCGGCAAGGACGTCGCCGACTACACCTGGCAGGTCCCGTACCTGCCGGTGGACCCGAAGGACCTGGGCCGGAGCTACGAGGCGGTCATCCGGGTCAACTCGCAGTCCGGCAAGGGCGGCGTCGCCTACCTGCTCAAGAACGAACACAGCCTGGACCTGCCGCGCCGCGCCCAGATCGAATTCTCCGGCGTCATCCAGAAACGGACCGACACGGTGGGCGGGGAAGTCAGCGGACCCCAGCTGTGGCAGGTCTTCCAGGACGAATACCTGCCCTCCGGTACCGCCGACGCGCAGTGGGGGCGCTACGCCCTCGGCTCGATCAGCACCGAGACTGACGAGGACGGCGCCATGACCCTGACCGCCGCCCTGAAGATCGACGGAAACCAGGTACGCCGGACCGGGACCGGCAACGGCCCCATCGCGGCCCTGTTGAGCATCCTGCGGGAGGACGGCGTGGATGTCCGGGTCCTGGACTACAGCGAACACGCACTTTCCGAGGGTGGCAGTGCACTGGCCGCCGCATATGTCGAATGCGCCGTGGGCGAGCGCGTGCTCTGGGGCGTGGGGATCGATGCCAACACCAGCACGTCCGCCCTCAAAGCCGTCATCTCGGCCGTGAACCGCGCCATCCGGGACGCCCGCGCCTGATTCTGTCCGCCGACACGGCAAGCACCCCTGACTGACGCCTTGCTAAGGAACACTGC
Source organism: Arthrobacter sp. NPDC058130 (assembly GCF_042884475.1). NCBI lineage: Bacteria > Bacillati > Actinomycetota > Actinomycetes > Micrococcales > Micrococcaceae > Arthrobacter > Arthrobacter sp. NPDC058130. The sequence continues at coordinate 584,181 of NZ_JBHVTV010000002.1, read as the reverse complement.
GCCGCCGGATCTTCCCGGCGGCGCAGTGCTGTTCGCCAGCAGTGGTTTTGTCCAGCAGTGTTTGTGCCCGGCAGTGTTTTCGCCCCGGCAGGGCGTTGCCCATGCCGTGTTTCAACAGAGACAGTGCGAAGATTAACTGTGGCCCAACAATCCTTCGCAGCGCGCGCCTACCGTGATGACGCCGTCGTATTGCGTACCCACAAGCTGGGCGAGGCGGACCGGATCATTACCCTGCTGACGAAGTACCACGGCCAGGTGCGTGCGGTGGCGAAGGGCGTCCGCCGCACCAGCAGCCGATTCGGCGCCAGGCTGGAACCGTTCATGGTGGTCGATCTGCAGCTGATTTCCGGGCGCAGCCTGGATGTTGTCACGCAGGCCGTGGCCAAGGGCGCCTATGGCGGAAACATCGCGGCGGACTATGGCCGGTACACGGTGGCGGCCGCCATGACCGAGACGGCGGAGAAGCTCACGGACGTCGACGGCGAGGCCGGAACCGCCCAGTACAACCTGCTGGTGGGTGCGCTGGCGTCCCTGAGCCGGGGGGATCACGCCTCCGAGCTCATCCTGGATTCCTACCTGCTCCGCGCCCTCGCGACCGGCGGCTGGGCGCCCAGCTTTACCGACTGCGCCAGATGCGGTGCGCCGGGCCCGCACACCGCGTTCTCCGCGCCGCTGGGCGGCATGGTCTGCCCCGGGTGCCGGCCGCCGGGGTCCCCGGCGCCGGCCCCGGAGACGGTGCTCCTGCTGGGTGCGCTGCTGACCGGGAACTGGACGACGGCGGATGCCTCGCAGCCCGTCCACCGCCGGGAAGCGGCCGGCCTGGTGGCGGGCTACCTCCAGTGGCACCTGGAACGAGTCCTGAAATCCCTCAAACATGTGGAGCGAACGTAAAAGTGGCATTGGGAAGAAGTCTGGGAAGGAACCTGGAGAAGAGCCAGGCGAAGCAGGGCAAAGTCCGGCAGCGGACCGCGCCGGTGGTGGCTCCCTATCCGCACGCGTCCGGCGCTGTGCCGCCTGCCATCCCCGCGGAGTTCATTCCGAGGCACGTGGCGATCGTGATGGACGGCAACGGGCGCTGGGCCAACCAGCGCGGCCTCCCCAGGATCGAGGGCCACAGAGCGGGGGAGCCTGCCCTGCTGGACGTCATGGCCGGCGCGATCGAGCTGGGTATCGAGCACGTCAGCGTGTACGCCTTCTCCACTGAGAACTGGCGGCGGTCCCCCGAAGAGGTGCGGTTTCTCATGGGCTTCAACAAGGACGTGCTGCGCCGGCAGCGGAACCAGCTCGACGAGTGGGGCGTGCGCATCCGCTGGTCCGGGCGGCGTCCGAAACTGTGGGGCTCGGTGATCCGCGAACTCGAAGAGGCCGAGGACTACACCCGGGGCAACAGCACGTGCACCCTGAACATGTGCGTCAACTACGGCGGACGCGCCGAGATTGCCGACGCCGTGGCCGCGATCGCCGAGGAAGTGGCGCAGGGCCGGCTCAAGCCGGGCGCCATCACCGAGCGGACCATCCAGAAGTTCCTGGACGAGCCGGACCTGCCGGACGTTGACCTGTTCCTGCGCAGCTCCGGGGAACAGCGGCTGTCCAACTTCATGCTCTGGCAGTCGGCCTACGCCGAGTTCGTGTTCCTGGACACCCTGTGGCCGGACGTGGACCGCCGGACCCTGTGGGACGCCGTGGAGATCTATGCCCAGCGGGACCGCCGGTACGGCGGAGCTGTCGACGCCGCTCCCGCCGTGGGCAGCGAGGGGTCCTGACCGCTGCGCCGGTGATGGCCGCCGTCGTGGTTCGCGTCAGTCAAACACGTATGCCCTGAGCCACCGCGACAGCCGGGAATAGGCGTCCGCGCGGACACGGGGTGCGGACAGGAAGACGTCATGCAGGGCGCCGTCAATCCGCTCCAGCGTGACGGTGCGGCCCAGGCTCAGCGCGCGCAGGGCGATCGTGTTCACGTCCAGGACCGCGTCGGTGCGGCGCATGGACTCCTTCCAGAACATCCCGTTGGCGCTGGCACCGGAAATCAGCACGAGGATGGGCACCTCGATATTCAGGCCGCGCGCCACCTTGGACTGTCCGCTCAGCACGGCGCTGAGCCAGCCGGCGCGGACCGGAAAGGCGTGCGGCGGACGGTAGGCATCGTCCAGGGCCCATTCGCCTTCCGCGGCGTTGCTGATGCTGCGCCAGTAGAAGGCACGCTCGGGCAGCCGGATCACCGACTCCGGCCAGAACCGGGCGAACGGCTCCACCATGGTCCGCGCGGCCCGGCGCAGGGCCGGACTGCCGTGGACCTCCAGCCACGGGCTGTCCAAGACCAGGTGTGATGCCACGCCGGGATGACGGTCGGCCCACAATGCCGCGATCAGGCCGCCGGTGGAGTGGCCCATGAGCGTCAGCTGCGGCGCCGCACCGGCCGGCCGGAGCGAGCCGATGATGCCGATTGCCGCGGTGATTTCGGCGTCGTAGTTGTCCAGGTCCGCGACGTATCCGCCGTGGGTGCCGGGCCGCAGGCTGCGGCCGTGGTTGTGCATGTCGAGGGCGAAGAACTCAAATCCCTGCCCGGCCCAGAACTCGGCGAGTTCCTCGTTGAAGAAGTAGTCACTCCAGCCGTGCAGGAACAGCACGGCTCGGGCCGGCAGCGCGGCGGGCTGCGCCGGTCCGAGCGGGGTATGGCGGACCAGGGTTGCGGTGCGCAGCACGCCGTCAGGGCCGGCCGCCTCGAAGGAGCACGCCTGGAAATCCTCTCCCAGTATGTCCGTCCGCCACTGCATCGACTCTTCCTCCTGCGCTGGTTTCCTGCGCTGCCTTCTTGGCCTGCTTGCCGGGCCGCCGACCTATGCCGCCCCTATGCCGCCGACGCCGCGGCGCGGCCGGCCGAACGTCCGGAGAAGAGACATCCGCCCAGGAACGTCCCCTCGAGTGCCCTGTAGCCGTGGATTCCGCCGCCGCCGAACCCGGCGGCTTCACCGGCGGCGAACAGCCCGGCTACGGGTTGCCCGGCGGCATCCAGGACCCGCGATCGCAGATCCGTGTGCAGGCCGCCGAGGCTCTTTCGCGTCAGGACCGAGAGCCGGACAGCTAGCAGGGGACCGTGGCGCGGATCGAGCAGCCGGTGCGGCGGCGCGACCCGCATGATCTTGTCGGTGGCGAAGCGGCGTGCGGCCCCGATCGCCGCCAGCTGCGGATCCTTGCCCAGCCCACTGGAAAACTGCCGGTCCCGGGCGCGGATCAGGCGGTCGAGGGACGCGGGGTCGATGAGCTGTCCGCCTGTCAAAGCGTTCATTTGCTCGGCCAGCCCGGCGGGATCCGCTGCCTGCAGGAAGTCGATTCCCTGGTCCAGGAACCGCTGCAGCGGGGTTTCGCTGCCGGGCTTCAGCCGTGCGGCCAGCAGCCGGACATCCTTGCCGGTGAGATCGGGGTTCTGCTCCGATCCGGACAGCGCGAATTCCTTCAGCGCGATGGTCCTGTTGAGGACGAACCATGAATGGGCATGTCCCGTGGCCAGGATGTGCCGGAGTGCCCCGAGTGAATCGAAGCCGGGAAACAGGGGAGCGGGGAGCGGCCGCCCCGTCGCGTCCAGCCAGAGGGCGGAGGGTCCGGGCAGGATCCTGATGCCGTGCTGCGGCCAGACCGGGGCATGGTTGTGGATGCCCTCCGGGTAGTGCCACATCCGGTCGCCGTTGATCAGGCTGCCGCCGGCCCGACCCACGGCCGGGAGGAAGTCCCCGTCCACGGAAGCAGGCACACCGCTGAGCATCCGTTCCGGCGCCACACTGCCCGGCCACTGCTTGCGGACGGAATCGTGGTTGCCGCCGATGCCGCCGCTGGTCACCACCACGGCCGCGGCCGCAGCCTCAAAACTGCCGGCCGGGCGCCGTGACGACTGTTCGCCCCGCCGCGCGCTGCTGGCCTCGAGCAGTTCGCCGCGGACACCGCTCACCCGGCCGGCGGTTTTCAGGAGCCCGGTGGCGCGGTGCCGGAAGTGGAAGGACACGCGCCCGGCGGCTTCGCCTTCGCGCAGTTTGGCCAGGAACGGGGCCACGAGGGCAGGACCCGTGCCCCACGCGACGTGGAAGCGCGGGACAGTATTGCCGTGGCCGTCGGGGCCGTAGCCGCCGCGTTCAGCCCACTGCACCAGGGGAAACAGCCTGACGCCCAGGGCGGCGAGCCAGGCACGTTTCTCCCCGGCGGCGAAGTTCACGTACGCCGCCGCCCACTCCTTCGCCAGCGCGTCCTCCGGCCTGTCGAATCCTGCGGACGCGTGCCAGTCGGCGAGGGCCAGCTCCTCGCAGTCCCGCACCCCGAGCCGCCGCTGTTCGGGGGAGTTGACCAGGAAGAGGCCGCCGAAGGACCAGTGCGCCTGGCCGCCGACGGAGGCCTCGGGTTCCTGGTCGAGCACAGCCACCCGGCGGCCGGCGGCATAGGCCTGGGCCGCCGCGACAAGTCCGGCCAGGCCCGCACCGACCACCACCACATCGGCCTCGATCAACCGGCCCGACGCCCCGCGGCCGCCCGTTCCGACACCATCATTGCTGGTCATGGCTTCATGCTAACTCGCGCCGGCGCAGTTCCGCGGCCCGTCCTGGTGCAGTCACAACCGGCAGTCACACCGGCAGTCACACCGGGTGTCATAACCGCAGCCGCCGGTGCGTTGGTTTGGTCTGCGCGGGCCGAACCGGAAAACTAGAGGCATGCGCGTATATCCCACATTCTTCCGGCTCGCCTTCTCGTGGATGGACGCCGAACGCGCCCATAAGATCGGGTTCAAGGCGATCCGGCTCGCCCACAGCTGCGGTGCCGGGCCACTGCTGCAGAAGTTCACCGCACCCGCGGCGTCCCTGCAGACCCAGGCGTTCGGCCTGACCTTCCCGTCGCCGTTCGGGCTTGCGGCCGGCTTCGACAAGGAAGGCCACGGCATTGAAGCGCTGACCGAACTGGGCTTCGGCCACATTGAAGTCGGCACCATCACCGGCCAGGCCCAGCCCGGGAACCCGGCGCCGCGGCTGTTCCGCCTGGTGGAAGACAGGGCCGTGATCAACCGGATGGGATTCAACAACGACGGCGCGGCGGCGGTCGCCCCGCGGCTGAAGTCCGCCCGGGCAGCCCTGCAGCGGCACTACCCCGGCGTGCGGCCCGTGATCGGGGTGAACATCGGCAAGAGCAAGGTGGTTGGGCTCGAAGACGCGGTGTCCGATTACCTAATCAGCGCCCGCAGCCTGGCCCCGGCAGCGGACTACCTTGTGGTCAACGTCAGCTCGCCCAACACGCCTGGCCTCCGGCTGCTGCAGGACGTTGAAACGCTTCGCCCGCTGCTGGCCGCTGTGGGCGAGGAGGCGGACAAGGCGGCCGGCCGCCACGTGCCGCTGCTGGTCAAGATCGCGCCAGACCTCAGCGATGAGGACATCGACGACGTCGCGCGCCTGGCGCTGGACCTGAAACTGGACGGCATCATCGCCACCAACACCACAATCGCCCGCAGCGGGCTCGCCTCCAGCCCGGACAAGGTCGAAGCGTGCGGTGCCGGCGGACTTTCCGGGGCGCCGCTGAAGGCGCGGTCCCTGGAGGTGCTGGCCCGGCTCAAAGCCGCCACCGGCGGCGCGCTGACCCTCGTCTCGGTAGGTGGGGTCGAAACGGCCCAGGATGTGCAGGAACGGCTGGACGCCGGCGCCACCCTCGTCCAGGGCTACACGGCCTTCCTGTACGAGGGACCCTTCTGGGCCGCCCGCATCAACCGGTTGCTGGCCAGCCACCCGAGCCGCCGCTAGGCATTCCCGGGCGGGCCCCAGCGGAACACAGGCCCCGGGTTAAACAGGGAAGCCCCCGGCAGTTCATTGAACTGCCGGGGGCTTCCCCGTTGAAGGCTTCTAGGAGCGGATGATCAGGCGGGGAACTCGCCGCGGTTGACCTGGGGCTTGGGCAGGCGCAGGCGGCGGAACTGCAGGGAGCGCATGGAGCCGTACCAGACGGTGCCGCGCTCCACCTCGCCAAACTTTTCGCCGAGCCGCTTCTTGAGCTTGCGGGAGAGGATGAAGACGTCCACGAAGACCGCCAGGAACATGACCCAGAAGCCGCCCAGGACGTAGATCATCTGTTCGCTGGAAGCCGGCACCAGCAGCGAGATGACAACGAACAACAGGGCGCCGAACATGAGGTACTCGCCCAGGCTGAAGCGCGCGTCGACGTAATCACGGGCGAAACGCTTCTGCGGACCCTTGTCGCGCACGGGCAGGAACTTCTCGTCACCGCTGTCCATGGCCTGCCGCATCTTGAGCCGCTGGTCCGCGACGGCGGCGCGCTCGGCGGCCTTGGAAGCCTTGCGGTCCTCCGGCACGAGCGGCCGCTTCCGGGCTGCTTCCTGGGCGCTCCGCTTGGGCGTGGGTGCGCCCTTGCCGGTCACGGCGCCCCGGGCTGCTGCCTCGGCCGCCTGTTGGTCAACTACGTCCTGCGCCGTTGGCGCTTCCTTTTTACGTCCAAACACCCCTAAAGAATACCCCGCAGACACACGCGCGAGACCCAGCCCACACGGCATTGGGCCGGTGATTGCGCTGTTTGCCGTGATCCAGCGCACGGTAGTGTTTTGGCCATGACATCATCTACCGCGGGGAACCCGCAGACCGCCCTGGACCACGCCGGCACCATCGACGCCGAAGCTCTCCGCCAGGCCGTTACCGAATCGTTCGACAAAACGATCAGCCAATTGACGGATCTTGTTGCCATTCCGGGCATCGCCTGGCCCAGCTTTGATCCTGCCCCGCTGGACCGCAGCGCCGACGCCGTCGCTGGCCTCGTGCGTGCCAGCGGTTTCGACGACGTCCGGATCCTCCGCTGCGACAAGGAAGACGGGACGCCCGGCGGGCCCGCCGTCGTCGCACGCCGCCCGGCCGCCGAGGGCAAGCCCACGGTTCTGCTGTACGCCCACCACGATGTGCAGCCGACCGGCGACCTGGCGCTGTGGGACACCGACCCGTTCACCGCCGTCGAACGCGACGGCCGGCTCTTCGGCCGCGGTGCCGCGGATGACAAGGCCGGCATCCTGGCCCACATCGCCGCCTACTCGGCAGTGACGCGTGTGCTCGGCGAGGAACTGGGCCTGGGCGTGACGTTCTTTTTCGAGGGCGAAGAGGAAGCCGGTTCCCCGACGTTCCGGTCCTTCCTGGAGACCCACCGCGAACTGCTCCGCGCCGACGTGATCGTCGTGGCCGACTCCAGCAACTGGAAGGTCGGCATTCCGGCGCTGACCACCAGCCTGCGGGGCCTGGTGGACGGCACCATCGAGGTCAGGGTCCTGGACCACGCGGTGCATTCGGGCATGTTCGGCGGCCCGGTGCTCGACGCCCCGACGCTGCTGGCACGCCTGATCGCGACCCTCCACGACGACGAGGGCAGCGTCGCGATCGAGGGCCTGGTGAGCCGCGATGACGTCCTCGTGGACCTCACGGAAGAGGAGTACCGCGTCGACGCGTCCGTGCTCGACGGCGTGAAGCTCGCCGGGACGGGGACCATTGCCTCGCGGATGTGGACCAAGCCCGCCCTGTCCATCATCGGTTTTGACGCCCCGGCCGTGGACGTGGCCTCCAACACCTTGCTGCCGCGGGCACGTGCCAAGTTCAGCCTGCGCCTCGCCCCCGGGCAGGATCCCGCGGAGGCCATGGAAGCGGTCCGCAAACACGTCGAAAGCAACGCGCCGTTCGGCGCGCAGGTGGTGTTCACCCCGGGGGAGAGCGGCAACTCCTTCCTCACCGACACGGGCTCGAAGGCCGCCTCCGTGGCCATGTGGGCCCTGGGCGAGGCCTGGGGCGTGCCCGCCGTCGAAATGGGGATCGGCGGGTCCATTCCCTTCATCGCGGACCTGACGGAGCTCTACCCGGACGTGCAGATCCTGGTGACCGGCGTCGAGGATCCCGATTCCCGCGCCCACAGCGCCAACGAATCCCTGCACCTGGGTGACTTCCGGAACGCGATCGTCGCCGAGGCCCTGCTGCTGGCCCGCCTGAACGAGGAAGGTGCGCTCTAGCCGCCGACCGGTCCCGCGCGCCGGGGGAACATCCAGCCGTCTCCCACAGTTACGTCAGGAGTTAGAGCTACAGGGCTGCGCGAAGTAGCATGTAGCTATAGCCCATACCGTTTAAGTAGGGGCGGGCACCGTGCGAGCGGGGCCGCCACCACCGTTGCAAGAAGGTAGGCCATGAGCACTACAACCAATGAAAACAGCGCCGACGCCACTGCCACCGAGGCCGGGGAGCTGGCCACGCACGAGGTCATGCTGACCGACGTGGCAGCCGGCAAGGTCCGCAGCCTGCTCGAGCAGGAAGGCCGCACCGATCTGCGCCTCCGCGTTGCCGTGCAGCCCGGCGGTTGCTCCGGCCTGATCTACCAGCTCTACTTCGATGAGCGTTTGCTCGACGGGGACGCGGTGCGCGACTACGACGGCGTGGAGGTCGTCGTCGACAAGATGAGCGTTCCCTACCTCAGCGGTGCCAGCATCGATTTCGAGGACACCATCTCCAAGCAGGGCTTCACGATCGACAATCCCAACGCCGGCGGGTCCTGCGCCTGCGGAGATTCTTTCCACTAATTTCTTAGCCACTAAGGCCGGGCATTTTGCCCGGCCTTAGTGGCGCAGGATCCTCAACGAGCGGCGCCCGCAAAAAGGTCCCGACGCACGGTGCGGACATGTGGGCGAAAACTCGCGGGGAGCGGTAAGCTCTACACCGAGTAGTAAAACTTTTCGTTTGCCCTGCCCGTAATTTGCGGGGCAACAGCAACAAGTAGGAAGGGCCGTCTGTGAGTTCGCAGAACCGAACCGGCAGCCGACGCAAACAGATCACTACGATCACTGGCTTGGCACTAGCCGGCGCGTTGGCTTTGACTGGATGTTCACCAGAGGTACAGAGGGGCTGGTTGCCCACCGAGCGTGACACCACAAATCACACTGGCCTCATCATGGACCTCTGGGTCAACTCATGGATTGCGGCGCTGGTCGTCGGCATCATCACCTGGGGCCTGATGATCTGGTGCGTCGTGGCCTACCGCCGCCGCAAGGGCACCGTGGGCTTCCCCCGCCAGAACAGCTTCAACCTTCCGCTTGAAGTGTTCTACCTGACGATCCCGCTGTTCATGGTCCTGGTGTTCTTCTACTTCACCGACCGCGACCAGCAGTCGATCGATGACCGCTCAAAGCCGGCCGACGTCGTCGTCGACGTCCGCGGCAAGCAGTGGGCATGGGACTTCAACTACAAGAAGGGTGACGTCGTCACCGCGGACGTCCACGAAGCTGGCGTCCAGGCGCACCTGACCGGCAACGCCGTGGACAAGGAAAAGCTGCCCACCCTGTACCTGCCGGTCAACAAGTCGGTTGACCTCGAGCTCAACTCGCGCGACGTCATCCACTCCTTCTGGGTGCCTGCGTTCCTGCAGAAGCGGGACATGATCCCCGGCAAGACCAACTACATCCGGTTCACCCCCACCAAGGAGGGAACCTACGACGGCAAGTGTGCCGAACTTTGTGGCGAGTACCACTCCGAAATGCTGTTCCGCGTGAAGGTTGTCTCCGAGACGGAGTTCCAGGCGCACATGAACCAGCTGCGCCAGGACGGGAACACCGGCCTGCTCGGTGAAGAGTACGACCGCAACCCGGCCCCGACCGAAACCAAGTAAGGCGAGCGACGTGGCAACCTACACTCAATCCGCCGGGATCCTCGAGGCTCCCGTAGTACCCAAGTCCAAGGGGCGCATCGTCGTCAACTGGATCACCTCGACCGACCACAAAACCATCGGGTACATGTACCTGATCGCGTCGTTCGTCTTCTTCTGCTTCGGCGGCATCATGGCGCTGCTGATCCGTGCCGAGCTCTTCGAGCCGGGCATGCAGATCCTGCAGACCAAAGAGCAGTACAACCAGCTCTTCACGATGCACGGCACCGTGATGCTCCTGATGTTCGCGACGCCGCTGTTTGCCGGCTTCACCAACGTCATCATGCCGCTGCAGATCGGCGCCCCCGACGTCGCGTTCCCGCGTCTGAACGCACTGGCCTTCTGGTTCTTCCTCTTCGGTTCAACCATCGCCGTGTCCGGCTTCATCACCCCGCAGGGTGCCGCGTCGTTCGGCTGGTTTGCCTACGCGCCGCTGTCCAACACGACGTTCAGCCCCGGCGTGGGCGGTGACCTGTGGGTCTTCGGCCTGGCGCTGTCCGGCTTCGGCACCATCCTCGGTGCGGTCAACTTCATCACCACGATCATCTGCATGCGCGCCCCCGGCATGACCATGTGGCGCATGCCGATCTTCACCTGGAACGCCCTCGTGACGTCCATCCTGGTCCTCATGGCCTTCCCGCCGCTGGCCGCCGCCCTGTTCGCCCTCGGCGCGGACCGCCGCTTCGGTGCCCACATCTTCGATCCCGAGAACGGCGGTGCCGTCCTCTGGCAGCACCTGTTCTGGTTCTTCGGCCACCCCGAGGTGTACATCATCGCGCTGCCGTTCTTCGGCATTGTCTCCGAGATTTTCCCGGTCTTCAGCCGCAAGCCGATCTTCGGCTACAAGGGCCTGGTCTACGCGACCATCTCCATCGCCGCGCTGTCCGTGACCGTGTGGGCCCACCACATGTACGTCACCGGTTCGGTCCTGCTGCCGTTCTTCTCCTTCATGACGATGCTGATCGCTGTACCGACCGGTGTGAAGTTCTTCAACTGGATCGGCACCATGTGGCGGGGTTCCATCACCTTTGAAACCCCCATGCTGTGGAGCATCGGCTTCCTGGCGACGTTCCTCTTCGGTGGCCTGACGGGCATCATCCTGGCCTCGCCGCCGCTGGACTTCCACGTCTCGGACTCCTACTTCGTCGTGGCCCACTTCCACTACGTGGTCTTCGGTACGGTCGTGTTCGCCATGTTCGCCGGCTTCTACTTCTGGTGGCCCAAGTGGACCGGCAAGATGCTCAACGAGCGCCTCGGCAAGATCCACTTCTGGATGCTGTTCCTCGGTTTCCACGGCACCTTCCTGATCCAGCACTGGCTGGGTGTCGAGGGTATGCCCCGCCGCTACGCCGACTACATGCCGCAGGACAACTTCACCTGGATGAACCAGTTCTCCACTATCGCCTCGTTCGTTCTCGGCGCCTCGCTGATCCCGTTCTTCTGGAACGTGTACATCACCTGGCGCAGCAACGAGCGCGTGGAAGTTGATGACCCGTGGGGCTTCGGCGCCTCGCTCGAGTGGGCCACGTCCTGCCCGCCGCCGCGCCACAACTTCACCTCCCTGCCCCGCATCCGCTCCGAACGTCCTGCCCTGGACCTGCATCACCCGGAGCTCTCCCAGTCCTACACCGTCGACTCGCCTGCTCCGGCAGCAGCGGCTCTCGGTAACGCCGACCAGAAAGACACCGCCAAGTGAAAATCGAATCAAGGATCTTTGGCCTCGGCGTCTTCTTCTTCGTGCCGGTGGCGTTCATCTACGGCTACCTGACCCACTGGACCGAATGGGTCGGCATCCTCGGCGTGCTGCTCGTGGGCGGCCTCGCCGGCATGATCGGCGCTTACCTCGGCTTCACCGGCAGGCGCGTGGGCATGCGCCCCGAGGACCGCAACGACGCTGAAATCCACGAGGGTGCCGGCGAGCAGGGACACTTCAGCCCTTGGAGCTGGTGGCCGCTGATGCTGGGCATGTCCTGCGCTGCAGGCTTCCTGGGCCTGGCCGTTGGCTGGTGGATCGTCTTCATCGCCGGCGGAATGGCACTGGTCGCCCTGGTCGGCTGGGTTTACGAATACAGCCGCGGTGACCACGCGCACTAGCGTCCACCCGGACTAAAAGTTCATATTGCACGACGGCGGGCCCCACCATTGGTGGGGCCCGCCGTCGTTGTATGTGCCTGGCGTCAGTGTCCAGGCGTCAGTGTCCAGTCTCTGCTCTCAGGATGCGACGCGCGCGCCTCGAGGGGCGCGGAGTCGGTCCGGGTGCGGACTGGAGGGCCTCAGGCGGCTGCTGCCGACTCCAAAAGGATTCCCAGCTCCTCGAGCGCGTTCTCGGCCTCTGCGAGGCTGCAGAGGGCCGGGAGGGCTTCCGATGCGACGGCCAGCTCTACTTCACAGCCACACTCGAAGTCTTCGGTCATGACTTCCAGCAGCGAGCGGGCGTCGACGCCGGGCCTGCCGTCCTTGCTGATGGTGACCGGGAGTCCGGTGGCCGTGACGGCCCGGACAAATACGGCCGCCGGCCGGGCGTGGAGGCCGATGGCGGCCGTGACGATTGCCTTGCGAACTGGCAACGGGACTCCCTCATGCTGGTGCTGGTTTTGCAGGTGGTGCAAGTGGACGGGTGCCCTCAACGACGGGCTGGTCGGGAAGGCGGGCTTTCATCGGACTGGGCGGGCTGCGTTGCCCGGTTGCAGTCTGCAGCTTCAAGGGTAGCCGCGGGGGAGGGGCGAGCACGATTTGAGACGGCCGGTGGTCTAGACCTGCCGGGCAACGGGCTTACCCTTGAGATATGAGTGTTTTACCCGCGCCGGAGCCCAAAGGGAGGCTGAATCATGGCGCCCTCTGACGCGTCCCGGATGATTGGCGAGATCGACCGTGAGAACGGGGTGCCCATCTACATCCAGCTGCGGGAAATCCTGCGGGCGCACATCGCGGCCGCGTGCCCGCCGGGATCCGCGCTGCCGTCCGAGCGCGATCTCGCCCAGCGCTTCGGCCTTGCGCGGATGACCGTCCGCCAGGCCATCGATGCGCTGGTGGGCGAGGAAGTAATTGAGCGCGTCGTGGGGCTGGGCACGTTTGTGCGCAAACCCAAACTCGATCTCCAGGTCAAGCTGACCTCCTACAGCGAGGAGATGCAGCGCCGTGGCATGGTTCCCGCCGCCAAGGTCCTCAGCTTCGAGCAGATAGCCGCCAGCGCCTTCCTGGCCCGTGAGCTGCAGCTGGAGGAAGGGACGCCGCTGGTCCGGTTCCGGCGTCTCCTGCTGGCCGACAACGAGCCCATGAGCGTGGACGAGAACTTTATCCCCGCCCACCGGGTCCCCGGCCTGCTCGACGGCGAACCGCCCACCTCCCTCTACAACGTGCTCAGCGAACGCTATGGGCTGGTCATGGAATGGGGCGAGGACATGATCGAGGCGACGGCGGCATCGCCGTCGACGGCGAGGCTCCTGAACGTTGAGGTCGGGACGCCGCTGCTGAAGATCCAGCGCCACGCGTTCGTGGCCCGCGCCATGGTGGACTACTCCGTGTCCTACTACCGGGCCGACCGCTACAAGCTCTGGGTGCCCCTGCAGCGTCCCGGTGTCAGGCCCACGCGCAACTACGCCTCGGGGTACCGCCCGTAGGAACTGCTGTACGCCAAATACGAAAAGGCCCGGTCCCCAAGGGGACCGGGCCTTCCGGTGTTCTACTTGTCGCCGCCTAGTGGCTGAGCGACTTCGTGTCTGCTGTTTCGATCGCTTCGTGCGCTCCGTGGTGGCCGTGGGCGGCCTCCAGCTCGGCAGGAGTGGCCGGGGCAACCCGGTCCTCGAAGAACCAGCGGGAGAGGGCCGCGCGGCGCCTTTCCTTGCGGTCCACGACGCCGTGCTCGTTGGGCACTGCGGGCAGCGGTGCAGGCGACTCGAAGCCCACCAGCTTGTAGCGCTTGTATTCGTCCAGCGGGGCGTGAACCTCGATGAACTCACCGTGCGGCAGGCGTACGATGCGGCCGGTTTCACGGCCGTGCAGGGCAATCTCGCGGTCCTTGCGCTGGAGCGCCAGGGCGACGCGCTTCGTGACGATGAACGCGATAACCGGGCCGATGAAGAACAGTGCGCGCAGCCAGTAAGTCACATCGTTCAGGGCCACGTGGAAGTGGGTGGCGATGAGGTCCGAGCCTGCCGCGGCCCACATCACGCTGTACCAGACGAAACCGGCCATGCCGATCGCCGTACGGGTAGGAGCATTGCGGGGACGGTCCAGGACGTGGTGCTCGCGGTTGTCCTTGGTGATCCAGCGTTCGATCCACGGGTAGGTGAACATGACCGTGAAGAGGATGCCGGCCGGGACGAGCGCGGGCAGCAGGACGTTGAAGGTGAACATGTGGCCGAACCAGATCTGCTCGACTTGCCAGTCCCCGATCGTACCCGGCATCAGGCGCAGGGCGCCGTCAACGAACCCGATGTACCAGTCAGGCTGCGTGCCGGCGGAAACCGGCGAGGGGTCGTACGGGCCGTAGTTCCAGATCGGGTTGATGGTGAAGAACGCCGCCATGATGGCAACCACACCGAACACGATGAAGAAGAAGCCGCCGGCCTTTGCCGCGTAGACCGGTCCCAGGGGGTAGCCGACGACGTTGCCGTCGTTGCGGCCGGGGCCGGGGTATTGCGTGTGCTTGTGCACAACCACCATGAAGAGGTGCATCACGATCATCAGCAGGATGAGCGCGGGAACCAGGAGGATGTGGAGCATGTACAGGCGGCTGATGATCATGGTGCCCGGGAACTCGCCGCCGAAGAGGAAGAACGAGGTGTAGGTGCCGATGACCGGGATGGACTTGATAACGCCGTCGATGATGCGCAGGCCGTTGCCGGAGAGCAGGTCATCGGGGAGCGAGTAGCCGGTGAAGCCTGCAGCCATGGCCAGGATGAGCAGCACGCTGCCCACCACCCAGTTCAGCTCGCGGGGCTTGCGGAACGCGCCGGTGAAGAACACACGGAGCATGTGCACGGCCACCGAGGCCACGAACAGCAGGGCTGCCCAGTGGTGTACCTGGCGCATGAACAGGCCGCCGCGGACATCGAAGGAGATGTTCAGGGAGGAGCTGTACGCCACGGACATTTCGACGTTCTTCAGCGGCGTGTAGGAGCCCGCGTAGTGCGTCTCCGCCATGGACGGATCGAAGAAGAAGGTCAGGAACGTGCCGGACAGCAGCAGGATGACGAAGGAGTACAGCGCCACTTCGCCGAACATGAACGACCAGTGGTCCGGGAAGACCTTCCGGCCGAATTCGCGCAGGATGCCGGAGCCGCCAACACGCTGGTCGACGAAGTCGGTGATGCGGCCGCCTGTTGTTTTGGCGGTGAAGACGGGGGCATCAGGCGTTGATGTTGCGGACATGCTGCTCACGCTCCCAGTAAGTCGGTCCAACGGGTTCATGGAAGTCGCTCGTGGCGACGAGGTAGCCCTCGGAGTCCACTGCGATCGGCAGCTGGGGGAGAGGGCGGCTGGCCGGTCCGAAGATCACCTTGCATTGCTGGGTGAGGTCGAAGGTTGACTGGTGGCACGGGCACAGCAGGTGGTGGGTCTGCTGCTCGTACAGGGCAACAGGGCAACCAACGTGGGTACAGATCTTGGAGTACGCGACGATGCCGTTGTACGCCCAATCGACACGTTCCGGGGAAGGGTGGAGTTCGCTCGGGTCCAGCCGCATGAGCAGGACAACAGACTTAGCCTTCTCGTTCAGCTTGCCTTCGCTCAATTCGTTCAGCCCTTCCGGGATGACGTGGAAAGCGGAGCCGATGGTGACGTCCGCGGCCTTGATGGGAGTGCCATCGGGGTCGCGGGCGAGGCGCTTGAGCCTGCCGTCCGGGGCTGGCGCCCACAACGTGTGGGCCAGCTTGTCGTCCGGCCGGGGGCCGAGGTCGCCGAAGATGGCCAATGCCGGCAGGGGCGCCAGTGCGACCGCGCCGAGCAGGGTGTTGCGAATCAGCGGCCGGCGCTTGATGCCGGTTTCTTCCACAATGTCATCAACGATGCGGACGGCAGCCTGGCGGTCTTCCTCGGTGCGGATCGCGTGGCGCTCTTCCGAGACCTCGTGGTCCGGCATGAGGGCCTTGGCCCAGTGGACGATGCCGGTGCCGATGCCCAGCATCGCGAATGCGGTGCCGATGCCCAGCAAGGCATTCTGGAGGCGGATCGTCGCGATCGAGGAGTCTTGCCCCAGATCGATCGCGAAGTACGCCACCAGGAATATCAAGGTGCCAACGACCGAGGTGCCGAACAGAAGGGCTACCTGCCGTTCTGCTTTCTTTGCGGCCCTCGGGTC
Source organism: Arthrobacter sp. NPDC058130 (assembly GCF_042884475.1). NCBI lineage: Bacteria > Bacillati > Actinomycetota > Actinomycetes > Micrococcales > Micrococcaceae > Arthrobacter > Arthrobacter sp. NPDC058130. The sequence goes on along the minus strand of NZ_JBHVTV010000002.1, from coordinate 568,184 downwards.
CGTGTCAGCCAGGCGCAAACGGTGCGGGGGAATTCCAGGATCCTGGAACTTCTCCACCTCATTCTGACCAGCCGTAGCTACGGTGCCCGAGTGGTTCGGACTGCCGTCACTATGGTTGCCCATAATTCGCCTCATCCTTCTCTCGTCTCGGCCTACATGCCGAGTTAGGTTTCAATTCAAACTGCTGACGGGTCAGCAGAAAATTCTTACAGGTGCAAGGTCCGCTTAGGACGTGCGGGATGTGAGCCAGATCGTGAACGCGATGATGACGCCCAAACCGGCAATCCAGACGAAGAGACCTTCGGAAACCGGCCCCAAAGCTCCAAGATCCGCGCCGCCGGGTGAACCGTTGGCTTCAATCTGCTTCAGGTAGGTGATGATGTCGCGCTTTCCCTCCGGGGAGATGTTCGCGTCATTGAAGACCGGCATGTTCTGGGGGCCGGTGACCATGGCTTCGTAGATGTGCTGGCCGGAGACCCCGGCAAGGGCCGGGGCGAACTTGCCGCGGGTGAGGGCACCGCCGGCAGCTGCGGCGTTGTGGCACATGGCGCAGTTGGTACGGAACAGCTCTCCACCCTTGGCGGCGTCGCCCTTCTCATCGAGCACACCCGCCTCGGGAATGGCCGGGCCGGGGCCGAGGGAGGCAACATAAGCTGCCAGCTGCTTGGTCTGTTCCTCGTTGAACTGGGCGGGCTTCTGGTAGGCCTGCGGGCCGTTCATCTGCATGGGCATGCGGCCGGTGCCGACCTGGAAGTCAACAGCAGCTGCGCCGACGCCCACAAGCGACGGCCCGGACTGCGAGCCGCTGGCACCCATGCCGTGGCAGGTGGCGCAGTTGGCGGCGAAGAGCTTGCCGCCTTCCTCTACGTCGCTTGCGCTGTAAGTGGTGGTGTCGGCCTTGGCCTGGTTGACGGTGGTGGCAACGGCGTACAGCCCACCCGTGACCAAGAGGCCCATCAGCAGCAGTGCTATTGCTGCCAGTGGGTGACGTCGCTTCTGCGAGAGTGCCTTCACGTGGTGGTTCCTTTATTCGATCCTGCGGTGGCTCCGGGAGCCGCTTCTTTAAATTCTGCCTCTTGTAGAAAAAGAGTCAAAACTGCGCTACTTGAGGACGTAGATGACCAGGAAGAGGCCAATCCAGACGACGTCCACGAAGTGCCAGTAGTACGAGGTGACAATCGCCGAGGTTGCTTCAAAGTGCCCGAACTTCTTCGCTGCGAAGGAGCGTCCCATGATGAGCAGGAAGGCAATCAGGCCGCCGATCACGTGCAGGCCGTGGAAGCCGGTGGTGATGTAGAAGGCTGAACCGTAGGCGTTGGAGGACAGCGAGACATGCTCGGAAACGAGCATGGCGTACTCGGTCGCCTGGCCGGCGACGAAGAAGGAACCCATGAGGAACGTCAGGATGAACCATCCGTTCATTCCCCACTGGGTGAAGCTGAAGCGTCCGCCGATCCGGCGCGGTTGGAGCCGCTCGGCAGCGAAGACGCCCATCTGGCAAGTAAAGGAACTTGCCACAAGGACGATCGTGTTTACGAGCGCAAACGGGAAGTTGAGCTTGGCTGTCTCTTCGGCCCACATCAGTCCGGAAGTCGAACGGAGTGTGAAGTACATGGCGAAGAGACCGGCGAAGAACATCAACTCACTGGACAGCCACACAACGGTTCCTACAGAAACCATGTTGGGGCGGTTCAGCGTCGGGTGCGCCGGGGTACTGGGGGCATGGGTCGCAGATGTCACATAGACATTATGTCTATAAAACTCCGTACTGCCCAACGCAAACCGCCTTTTCGGAGGACTTTTTCTACAAAGACGCGAATTCGCGCGGAAAAGTTCCCGGAGGGGTTCACATTCGTCATTGCAGGGCCGACCTCGATAGCATCGGGAGGTGACTTCTCAGGCATCCGCACCGGCAGCAGGCAACACCTGGCCGCGGCTCATCAACGCACTCATCAGCGGCGCGGACCTCACCGCCGGGAGCACCGAATGGGCCATGAACTCCATCATGTCGGGCGAAGCGACGCCGGCGCAGGTGGCCGGATTCCTGGTGGCGCTGCGGTCCAAGGGCGAGACCGTGGATGAGCTGTCCGGCCTGGTTGAGGCGATGATCTCCAACGCCAACCCCATAGATATCGCCGGTGAGAAGCTGGACATCGTCGGCACGGGCGGCGACCAGCAGAACACTGTCAACATCTCCACGATGGCCGCCCTCATCGCCGCCGGCGCCGGCGCCAAGGTGGTCAAGCACGGCAACCGCGCGGCGTCGTCCTCCGCGGGGTCCGCCGATGTCCTGGAGGCCCTCGGGGTCAGGCTGGACCTGCCCATTCCACGCGTGGCGCTCAACGCCGAAGAGGCGGGAATCACCTTTTGCTTCGCGCAGGTTTTCCACCCCTCGATGCGTCACGCCGCCGTCGCCCGCCGCGAACTCGGCGTCCCGACGGCGTTCAACTTCCTGGGGCCCATGATCAACCCGGCACACGTCCAAGCCTCGGCTGTGGGTGTCGCCAATGAGCAGATGGCCCCGCTGGTGGCCGGAGTGTTGGCCAAGCGCGGCAGTCGCGGCCTCGTCTTCCGAGGGAACGACGGCCTGGATGAGCTCACCACCACCGGCCCGTCGCGGGTGTGGGAGATCCGCAACGGCGAGGTCGCGGACGAGATGTTTGACCCGCGCGATCTTGGCATCCGGCAGGCCACTTTGGAGGAGCTGCGCGGCGGCGACGCCGTGGCAAATGCCGCCGTCGTCCGGGCTGTTCTTGGCGGCGCGCCGGGGCCTGCCCGCGATGCTGCGCTGCTCAACGCCGCGGCCGGGCTTGTGGCATTCGACCTCGACGCTGTGGGTCCGCTGACGGAGCGTATGGCCGCCGCGCTCAAGCGTGCCGAGCAGTCCGTTGAGTCCGGTGCCGCGGCCGCGGTGCTGGACCGGTGGGTCGCTCTGTCGCAGGCTGCCTGAGCGAGCGCAGGCAGGCCCGATCACACGGCACCCATGACGATAAGGCACTTATGACGACGAAGGGCCCGGCAGATTATGCCGGGCCCTTCGTTTGTAGTGCTGGTGCTGGTGGTGCCAGTTGCCGGCTACTGCTCGAAACCGAGGGCAAAGGCCGCGTCGAGGTCGTGCTGTGAGTACGCGCGGAAGGCGATTTGCGTGGTGGTGTGGGCGACGCCGCGAACTTTCGAGAGCTTGTCCGCGATGACTTCCGCCAGGTCTTCGTGCTTGGCGACCCGGGCGATCGCGATCAGGTCCCACTCGCCCGTTACGGAATAGACCTCGCTGATGCCGGCGATGGCGGAGATTTCCTCGGCAGTCTCCGGGATGCGTGAAGCGTCTGTCTTGATCAGGACGAATGCGGTGACCACGTGTGAGCCTTTCCGGATCGGTTGCGCCGTTTGCGGGCCTGTCGGCGGCCCTGCCCGGGCGCTGCCATCTTCTGCAAGCCTAGTGCATCAGCCCAGGCGGCGGCGTGAACGCAACCGCCGAACGCCGGCGACCACAAGACGGTATCCCAGGAGGAAAACGGCGAGGCTGAGGAGGGCCACGATGATGAACGGCAGCACCACCGTCTGGCCGGTGACTGCCCGCAGAATCATGCCGACACCGACGGTTCCGAGCCAAACGGCGACGCCGGCAGGCCACACCTGCAGCGGGTCATGCCACAGCCGGAGGGCCAGCCATGCCACGGCCGCCCCCGCCAGGAAAGGCCACGCCGTCGCAAAGACTCCGGTGATAATTTCGCCGCGCTGGTGCGCGTCGCGGCCAATCGCCGCGAAGAGCAGAATCAGGAGTGCGTCGGCGGTTGCGGCCAGGGCGGCCGCCCGTATGGGCCGGTGGCCGGTTTTTGGGGTGTCCTGGGCTGACGGGTGGGGCGGGCTCGGGGTTGGAGAAGGCATACCTCCAAGCCTAGTCCCGTCCGGATGGGCGGAGCGGGACCGGGACGACGGCCGGGGGGCCGGACGCTCTTCCAGCACCGTTGTGCGCAAGATCACCGTGCGGCTAGGCTCGGACCCACGCCACTGATCGCCGCCGGAGCCAGCCGTCGGCACGGGTGAACGCAAGGGGAGCGCTGTGAGCGAAAAGATCACCACCTGCCTGTGGTTCGACAACCAGGCCGAGGAGGCCGCGGAGTACTACGTTTCCCTCTTCGACGGCGGCAAGATCCTCGATGTCTCCCGGTACGGCGACGGCGGCCCCGGGCCCGCAGGCCAGGCCATCACCGTCCGCTTCCAGATCGACGGGCGCACCTTCACGGCGCTGAACGGGGGTCCGGCGTTCACATTCACGGAGGCGGTGTCCCTTGTCATCGACTGCGCGTCGCAGGAAGAAGTGGACCGGTATTGGTCTGCGCTAACCGACGGCGGCGAGGAAAGCCAGTGCGGTTGGCTCAAAGACCGGTTCGGGCTCTCGTGGCAGGTGGTGCCGTCCGTGCTGGGACAACTCATCGCGGGCCCGGACCCCGACGGCGCCCAGCGCGCCATGCAGGCGATGCTCGCCATGCGCAAGCTGGACATCGCCGCACTCCAGGAAGCGTACGACGGCGCCTGATGCCCGTCGTGTCCCGGGGACGCCTCTGACCTTGAGTCCGGTGCCCTGACCTCGGCGTCGTGGCTTCTGCGCCTGATTCCGGTGCCCTGACTTTCGATGCTCTGACCAATGTGTCCGTGCCCCGGACCGGCGTGGCCCCCGGGCGCAGCGGCGGTCCGCACATATGATCGTGGCATGAGTAGCGACGCCGTTCCGGAGGCTGTTGTCCCGGTGCAGCTGGATCCTCAGCTGGCCGGCCAGCTGAGCATTAACGACATCCTGCTCGAACTCGGCCAGGCCCCCGTGGTGCATCCTTCCCCGGACGCGGCCAGCGAGCTGCACTTCTTCTAGGCCCGCACGCCCAGGTCCGCCACGCGGGCAGGCTCAACTGTTTGCTGGCCAACTCGCTGACTGGCTCGTTGACAAAGAGAGCCCCCTGCGTAGGCTGGTGCCGAGCCGGGTCCTGGTGACGCACTTGGCGGCTTGCCGCGCGTGGCAGCCAGGCATTGCCGTTGAACACATCGTTGCCTCGGTGCCCGTCCCGCGAAAGGCGAAGGTCATGGGATTTTGGGATGTCGTTGGGCTCATGTTCTCGTTCGTCATGTTTGCGGCGTATTTGATTGTGCTGTTCCTCGTCCTCCGGGACATCTTTGCGGACAGCCTGCGGCCTGGGTGGGTGAAAGCCTTGTGGATTCTGGGCGTCCTGCTGTTCCCGCTCCTCGGCTGCCTGGCCTACATGATGTTCTACGGGCAGCAAATGTCCATAAGGCAATCGGCGCGGCAGGACGTAGCCAGAGACGACATGGCTGACTACATCCGTCGGACGGCCAACGCCAACCCTGCCGAACAGATCGCTGCTGCCAAGAAACTCCTTGATGAAGGAACCATCACCGGCGAAGAATTCCAGATGCTTAAGGCCAGGGCGATCGGCTAGGCGGCGCCTGGTTTGGCCGCATCCGGGGGCGGGATATTGGCTCCACCTCGGTCAATACGGGCCTTTTGGTCCTAACAGCCGGTTGCGCGGCGGACTACTTTGGCCCGTAGGGGAATGCCAGTAGGGCTTCCTCGGAACGAAAGGATGGCTCCCGTGGAGCAATTCTGGAGCGTCATTTGGCTGTTCTTTTGGGGATTCGCGTTCGTCGCCTACCTTTTCGCACTGTTTGCGGTTATCACCGACATTTTCAGGGACCGTGATCTCAACGGCTGGCTCAAGGCCGTGTGGATTCTGTTCCTTGTCTTCGTGCCGTTCCTCACCGTTCTTGTGTATCTGATCGCGCGGGGCCGCAGCATGGCCGAGCGCCAGGCCAAGGGCGTACAGGAGGCACAAGCGGCCACGGACGAGTACATTCGTTCCGTCGCCTCAGCATCCCCCACCCAGGAAATCGCAAAAGCCAAGGAACTCCTCGACGCCGGCACCCTGACCCCGGGCGAGTTCGAGGCTGTCAAGGCTAAGGCGTTGAGCCAGGCCTGACGTGCCGCGGAGTTAGCCCGCCGCTGCAGATCCTTGCGGCATCACCCACCGTGCTCTAGCCTGTGGATTCAGGCAAGAATTCGCTGCGCAACGGGGGGTGTGTCATGGCTGAAATCAACGCGGTGCTGGCAGGGCTGACGTTCGAAGAGCTCGCTGAAATCAAAGAACTTGGACCGAAGGGGCACTTGGGCCGTCACCTCATCGATGCCCTTGACCGGGCTGCCGGGGGCCAGGACGCCGGACGGGGACTCTACGTCCTGGACGGCACCGTGAACGGCAACGGAGGCCAGTTCCATATTCTCCGCAACGACGTCAGTGACAGGATCTTCCCCACCCAGTAAGTGCAGAGCCGAAGCCGTCCCCTGCTCGTGCGGCCGCCGGGCGGGCAGCCCAACTAGAGGGCACACGTAGTGACATGGCTGATTCTGAAGCGGTTACAACCCAACGCTCGACAGTTGAGGACTGGACGCGGGCCTTGGCGGAGTCCATCGGTTCGCCAGGCGGCGGGGCCGGAGCGGGCGTGATGCTTGCCATCGCCGCGTCATTGACATCGATGGTGGCCGGCTACACGGAAGCTCAGGGACGCCAGGGCATGGAACTCACCCGCCTTCACGCCCGGGCGCGTTCGCTCCGGGAGGCCGCACTTCGACTGGCAGATGACGACGCGTCAGCGTCAAAAGCCTTCGGAGCCGCATTTCGGCTGGAACCGGGGCCGGAACGCGAGGACGCTATACACCGGGCGTCTGTGGACGCGGCCAGGTCATCCGCCGTCCTCGGCGAGCGGGCCAGCGACGCGATCGCGGATCTGGCTTGGCTTGCCGCTCACGGCAACCCGGCGCTGGTTGCCGATGTCGTCGTCGCGTTCGGTGCCCTCAGGGCAGCGGTGGCAGGGGCGCGCACTAATGTGAGTTTCGATCTCGCTGCACTTGCCTCGGCGGGGACCACTCTCGAAGACATCCGGAAACAGCATCCGGCATTGTGGGCGACCGTCGAGCATTTCAATGCCGCACTGGATCGGATCGACGAACTGACCGCCGGGATAGATCACCGCGCCGCCCCAACCGACGTCGACTGATACGGCGCGCCTGGACAAACCTCGTCAGAGTTTCCGCGGATCCGACTGCGCGTGACACTGGCCGGTGTTTCGGCCGCCTGCACGCCCAGTGGCCCGGGTGCTAGTGGGCCGGGCGCCGCCGCGGGGGAACGGCGGCGCCCGAGTATGTTTGACGGTCCGCGGCGTCCAGGACTTCCAGCGCCGTCATGTGTGCCGCCGCGGCCACGTCCTTGATGGGCAGGCCCTGCATGACGGCCTCCGCAACTGCAGTTTGCAGTTGGTGGCCGGAGTGTTCGTGTTCGAAGTCCGAGGCTGGATTCGCTGTGGCCGCCAATTCAACCGCCCTGATCGCGTCAGGATTCATGGCGCGCACCAATCACGGCAGCACAACAGCCGGGGGGGTGAAAGGGTTTCGTTGTTTCGCATGACATCCCTTCCCTGGGACGCGCCAACAGTAGGTGGCGCTGCCGGGGTCTGGGGCAGCAACGCCATCTTAGGCGAGGTCGGACAGCTTGAAAAGATCCCGCGGAAAGGGCCAAGGGATGTGGCAAAGGGTCAGAGACGGAGTTCCCGGTTGATGACCTGCGATGCAGTCTCCCGGAGGCTCTGGTTGTTGGAGCGGGCAAAGCTGCGCAACCGCCTGAATGCGTCCTCCATGTCCACTCGCGATCGGTAGGCAATAACCCCCTTGGCCTGTTCGATCAGGACCCTGGTGTTCAATGCCTGCTGCAGTTGTTCATTGACCAGCGCCGACTCCCGGATGGTCCGTTCCTGCAGGATGCTGATGGTCGCCACATCCGCCAGAGCCTGGCCGATGGCTGAGTCCTCGCGGGTCAAGGCCCCCGGGTTCCTGCCGAAGAGGCCCATGGCTCCTATCGTCTTGCCGTGAACGCGCATGGGCACGGCCTGAACCGAACGGAAGCCCTGGGAAAGCGCTGCCGCCTGGAAATCGGGCCACTGCCCCTCCAGTGACGCTATGTCCTCCAAGACAACCGGCGTTCCAGTTTGATAGCACTCAACACAGGGACCCTCGCCGGCCTGCAGTTGGAGTATTTCCACGAGCTGGCTCTCTTCGCTGGTGGACGCGAGGACCTGCAGATCGCCGTGCGGGTCGGCAATAAGTAGGCCCGCGGCGGTTGCGTCGAGCAGATCGACCGAGGCTTCGACGAGCGCATGCAGCAGGTCCAGCACGTCGTAGTCAGCAACCAGGGTGCCTGTGAGTTTTACGAAAGCCGCGCTCACCCGCTCGGCGCGGCTTGTCATCACCATTTGGTCATCCTACTTCAGACCGCCTTTAGTGGATCTTCTTCCATTTCCCGGCACGAAGCTGAGCCTGCCCTGCAGAACCTCATCGGCCGCCTGGCGTAATGTCATCGAGTTCGCGAACGCGTGCGCGCGCAGCAGCAGGAGGGCCTCAGCGGCGGTGGTTTCGGCTTGCGCGAGAACCATTCCGGTAGCCTGATGGATCTCCCGTCTGGACATGAGGGGTGCTTCCACGGCCGGATCTGTGTCAGGCGAGCGGACAGCGAGGACTCTGCGCAGCAGGTGCCATGCCGTCTGGCTGGCGAGCACTCCCGCCGTCGTCGAGTCGGCGTAGCTCAGGCCGCCCCGCTCTGTGTGGTGAAGTTCCACGACTCCCAAATCCAACGCACCCAACGTCAGCGGGAAGACGAAAATCGCGGCAACCTCTGTCTCCAGGAGGGCCTTGCTAAATACCGGCCACGAGTAAGGCTGGGGGAATCGAACGTCGGGGACGAGGACGGGGAGCCGCCTGCGAAGGGCATCCCATCGCGGGCCTTCGCCAAGATCAAACTGCAGCTCATCAAGCCGGGCCGCCACTGCATCGCTCGCACAGACTAACGATTCCGAGGCGGCACCGCCGAACATGGAAACAGCAGCGCCGCTGATGGGCAACTGTTCCAGAAAGGGGGAACACAGATCATTGCCGTCAGTGCCGGCCCAAGACGGGGTGCCGGAATCAGCCATGCGCCGCACCGTGATGGATCTGGGCTGGCATCCATGCGGCGTGTGCATCGTCCATTTCGCGCCTCAGATCCCATCATCCCTGTACGGCAGAATCCGGTGCACACTGAACCGGACAACTGGTCTTCACCGCTAAGAATAGACCCACCGTGCACGACTTTGCAGGTCGCGACCAGGGCGAAGACTGCCTGCTAGCGCCCGACGAGACCCATGTGCAGGTCGTTGTAGCGGTTTCCCTGCACGCCTATCCGGCGCGCTACCGCATCCAGGTCGGCGATCTCGTCAGCGGAGAGCGCGACGGCGGCCGCGGCCGCGTTTTCCTCGAGGCGACGTCGACGCCGGGTGCCGGGGATCGGGACGATCCACGGCTGCTGGGCCAGGAGCCACGCCAGCGCCACCTGGCCGGGGGTTGCGCCTTTGGCGGCGGCGAGCCCGGCGACGTGGTCCACGAGTGCCTGGTTGGCGGCCCGGTTTTCGGTGGTGAAACGCGGGATGGTGCCCCGGATGTCGCCGTCGGCGAATGGCGTGGAGGGATTCACGGTGCCGGTGAGGAAGCCCTTGCCGAGCGGGCTGAAGGGGACAAATCCGATGCCCAGCTCGGCAAGCGTTGGCAGCACCTCCGGTTCCGGGTCCCGTGTCCAGAGGGAGTACTCGCTCTGGACGGCTGTCACCGGGAAGACCCCGTGTGCGGCCCTGATGGTTGCGGCTGAGGCCTCGGACAGCCCGAAGTGGCGGACCTTTCCTGCCTGGACGAGTTCGCCCACGGCGCCGGCGACTTCCTCGATGGGCACCTTCGGGTCGACCCGGTGCTGGTAGAACAGGTCGAGGCTGTCCACGCGCAGCCGGCGCAGCGACTCGTCGGCGACCTGTCTGATCCGCTCGGGGGAGCTGTCCAGTCCCACCGACTTGCCGTCCTCGATCCGCCAGCCAAACTTCGTCGCTATCACCACCCCGTCCCGCACCGGGGCCAGTGCTTCACCGACGAGTTCCTCGTTGACGAAGGGGCCGTAAACCTCGGCGGTGTCGAAGAAGTTGATTCCGAGACCGACGGCGTCGCGGAGCACCCCGATCATCTCCTGGCGGTCTCCGGGGTTCGGGCCATAGCTCTGCGACATGCCCATGCAGCCAAGACCGACGGCCGAGACCTGCAGGCCCTGTCCGAGAGTTCGCGTATGCATCGTGTCTCCTTTGATGGTGTGGGTGGGGTGTGGGCCCAGCGCCTCCAGTCAACTTGGGCTTGGGGCCCAGTGGGAGTCCCTGATGAAAGGTGTGCTGGCAGGGTGCCCCTAGAAGCATGCTGGGAGGAGATCCCTCCGCAGATGGAAGGAACGAACTGCGCAGGAGGAGGTACTGTGAGGCCCATGGAGATGCGCCTTGAGGTCGTACAAGTACCGGTCGCCGATGTGGACAAAGCGAAGTCATTCTACACAGACCGACTCGGTTTCGTCCTGGACCACGACGTGGAATACATACCGGGCATGAGGGTTGTGCAACTCACGCCGCCCGGTTCCGCCGCTTCCATTGTTATCGGCACGGGAATGACCAGCATGCAGCCTGGCAGCCTGGAAGGCCTGCAACTGGTGGTCCCTGACATGGCATCGGCGCGGGCTGAACTTCTTCAACGGGGAGCGGAGATCAGCGAGGTCCAGGACATGGGCGGGGTCCTGTTCGCCTATTTCAACGACCCTGACGGCAACCGTTGGGTCCTGCAGGAAGCTACGCGGCCGGACGTTAGGGAAGTCCTTCAGCCCTAGGCTCAGCCGCCCGCCGACTCGTCCACTACCTCATGATGGTCCTGGTGGTTATGGCGGCCGTGGTTGGGGATTCGGTGGATTTCAGAAGAAGCGGGCAAGACTCGACGAGGCGCAGGATTTTCTCCGCCGCAAAGGCGGGGCCGCCGTCTTCCCGGGCCGCTTTGTTGCGTTCTTTCGGGCCGTGATGCCGGCACTGGCCGGATCCGCCCGGATGCCCTATCCGCGTTTTCTCGCGTTCAACGTCGCCGGCGGCATGCTTTGGGGTGTGGGGTTCGCGCTGTTGGGGCTCGTGGCCGGTAACTCCTATGAAGCCGTGGCCAAAGCGGCAGGGCGGGATATCGCCGTCGTCGTCGGGGTGTTGGCGCTGTGTGGTGTGATCATCTGGCAGGTTCGCCTGGCGCGGCAAGGAGACGCTCGGCGCCCACGTGGGTCCGCCTAAAGCTGTCCGGGTGCCGGCGAAGGCAACTTTCTTGCCGACTGGGGGCAGGGGCCAATGCCCTCGCCGGCGTCAGCTGGCACCCGCTTGCCGGATAAGGGCAATCGTCTGGGCGATGGTGGCCACGCGTTCCTCCACCGAAGCCCGCGGGTCTGCTGCCACTTTGATCCCGCGAAAGCCGGTTCCAGTGCCTGTCCCGGCCGCGTCCAGGCACTCCCGGATTCGGGCAGCGGTCAGTAGTGATGCCGGTTCGAGGACGCCGCTCGCAGCGCCTTGCCCCGCCTCGTCCTGGATGCCATGCGGCGCCGGGGGCACGTGCACGTCCGAGATCTCCATCAGGGATTCGGCCAACGCCGCCGCCGACGCCCTGTTGCCCTCTGCCACGGGCGCAGCGTGGAGCTCGAGGGCGGTAACGGCCGATGGCGACGTGTGTGTGCCGAGCCGCCTGACCGCCTCCAGCGCCTCACCCACAAACTCGACGGCGGCCCGGCGGCCTGCCTCTGACGTCGACGCAAGGCCGAACGTGGCGTCATCCTGCAGCCGAGCCATCGTGCCCGGAATCGTGGTGACAATTCGTTCACTCCGTGGTCAGTAGGTTGGTGGCTGGACGGCAACTGGCGAGCTTATTGCAGATAGCGAAAGGCACTCCATGACTGCGTGGAGAGCACGCAGTCATGCCGGTGACGTGCGGCGAAGGAGGACGTTCGCCGGGTACCAAACCTGAACGTGGCCTGCCCGCCGCAACCGAGGCACGCCAACTGCCGGCGCCGGCGGGCTTGCCAGGTTTCATCCTTGGCGCCGTACTCCGCGGCGTCAACGGCTCGTCCATCGACAATGCTGAGGGCTCTTTTCATGGCTGGGCGCCTTTCAGTCTTCGGCTGCGGGACGAATGTCCGTCGTGACGTGTTGCGGTTCTGCGATGACTGGTTCAGCGGTTTACTGGTTCCTTGCTGGCGAGGAGGGTCAGTTCATGCCGGCGAGGGGCTCCTTCCCAGTCGCCGGGCACCAGGCACGCGAAGGCTCCGGTGGCCGCGCCAGTGCGAAGGCTCTCCGCCGGACCGCGTCCGGCAATGAGTTCCGCGAGGTATCCCGCCACGAAGGCGTCACCTGCGCCCACCGTGTCGAGGGCTTCGACGGGGACTGCCGGCTGAGAGTACAGCTCGCCGTCAACGAGGGCGAGGGCGCCGCTGGCACCGAGTTTAATGACGGCCTGCCGGGGGCCGAGTGCGGAGAGGCGCTGCGCCAGTTCCTTGGCCGCACCGGGTCCGACGGCGATCGCTGCCTCGTCGTCACCGGCGAACACAACATCGGTGAGCGGGATGATGTCCCGGTAGACACTGCCGGCGCCTTCGGGGGACCAGAGGTTGCCGCGGAAATTCAGGTCGAAGGAAACCGGCACGCCGGCGGCCCTGGCTGTGCCGATGGCGTACCTCAGGGTGGCTTCGGCCTGGGCGGACAGGGCCGGGGTGATGCCGCTGACGTGCAGGAGGGCCGCTCCGGCAATGAGCTGTTCGTCGATGTCGGCCGGTGCGATCCGGGACCCGGCGCTGCCGGCGCGGTAGTAGCTCACGCGCTGGGTGGCCGGCGTCCTGCGTTCCTTGATCATCAGCCCGGTAGGGGCGGAAGGGTCGACGGCGACGCGGACGTCCACGCCTTCTGCCCGGATTTCGCGTTCGACGAGCTGGCCGAGCGAGTCCGCGCCGACGCGTCCGCACCACACGGCCTGCACGCCCAGACGCTGGAGCCCGATGGCCACGTTGGATTCAGAGCCGCCGATACCCAGGCTCATTGTGGAAGCGTGGGCGAGCGGGCCAACGTGGTCCGCGCGCATCAGCGCCATGGTTTCACCGAATGTCAGGACGTAGGGTGCCGCGCTCACCGGCTTGCACCGATCTGCTCTGCCGCCTGGTCGACGAGCTCGCGGACGCGTTGTGCCCTGGCTGTGAGCTCCGCCAGGTCGCCTCCCTTGAAGGCGTCGCCCAAGAGCGGCCCGCCGAGGCTGACGGCCAGGGCCCCCGCCCTGATCCAGGCCGGCACGTCCTCGATGTCGACGCCGCCGGACGGGATCACCTCGATGTCCGGGAAGGGGCCCCGGAGCTGCGAGACGTAGCTGGCCCCGACGGTGGATGCTGGGAAGACTTTGACTGCGGTGGCACCAAGTTTCCAGCCGGTGTGCAGTTCGGTGGGGGTCAGGCCGCCCGGGTAGACCGGAACGCCGCGGCTGACGCACGCCGCAATGACCCCCGGATCCGTGACGGGTGTGACGATGTACGCCGCGCCCAGATCGAGGGCGGTTTCGGCCTGTTCGGCGTCGGTGACCGTTCCAACGCCGATCTCAACGGATTCCCCGAACCGGTCTTGGAGGAGCGGAAGTTCATCCCAGACGCCGGGCGTGCTGAGCGTGAGCTCGATGCTGAGCACGCCGCCGCGCTGCAGCGCCTCGATGACCGGCGCATAGTCCGAGGCGTGGCCGGCCCGAAGGACTGCCACCGCCCGGGTTGCGCGCAGTACTGCGGAGGGTGCGGGCCGGGACGTCGTTCCGGGGTGATCGAGGCGGAGCATGAGGTTCCTTTGCGTGGGCTTCAGGTGGGCTGGCTTGTAGGTCGTGCGCCTGCTGGCGGTGCCCGACGGCGGCGCCTGCCGCCGTCGGGCGCTTGCGCTACTTGGCGGTGCGGGCGTGGGCGAAGTCTGCCTGCGCGGAGTGCGCCGCCACTGCGCCGCCGTCGGGGCGGGCGTCCTCCGGGTCCGTCAGGTCGCGGTTCAGCGTTTCGGGCGAAAGACGGGTGGCAACGAAGCTGACGATCATCGTCAGGGACATGTAGATGGCCACCGGAACCCACGAGTTGCTGAACAGGCCCAACAGGCCGGCGCAGACCATCGGAGCGATGCCGCCGCCGATGATGGAGGAAAATTCGCGGCCCAGGGTCACGCCGGCGTAGCGGTAGCGGCTGCCGAAGATCTCCGGGAAATAGCTCATGTGCACACCCACGACGCCCTGGCAGGCAAGCATGAAGCCCACGATGATGACCAGCACGATGGCTACCGGGGAGCCGGTGGTCAGGAGCATGAAGGCCGGTGCCGGGAACAGAACGAGCGCTCCGGTGATGAGCGAGACGACCCGCCTGCGGCCAATTTTGTCCGACAGGATTCCGAAGGAAACAGCTGCCACACCGCCGCACAGTGCGCCGATCAGGAGCACCGGGGGAATGAACTTCGGATCCGTTCCGACCACGGTGATGAGGTAGGAGGCCATGAAGACCTGAATGGTGTACGACTGCGTGCTGACGCCGAAGTTCATCAGGATGACGCGGAGGACGTTGGCCTTGCCGTTCCTGGCGACCTCCTTCAGCGGTGCGGGGGGTTCGGTGCGGGCTTGCTTGATTTCTTCAAAGACCGGAGATTCGTCGAGCTTGCGCCGGATGACCAGGGCGGCAATGGTGACGAAGATGCTGGAGAGGAAGACGACCCGCCAGCCCCAGGTCAGCATGTCGTTCGGAGCCAGCGACTGGGCGGCGATCCACACGAGGGCCCCGAGGGCGGTTCCGGCGGCGGCGCCAACCATGATCAGGGAGGCCAGTTTGCCGCGTGTTCCGGGAGAGGCCGATTCCGTCAGCAGCGTGGCGCCGCCGGACTGTTCCGCGCCTGCGCCGAAGCCCTGGGCCGCGCGGCAGACGCACAGCAGGATCGGCGCGAGGATGCCCACTTGTTCGAACGTTGGCAGCAGGCCGATGACGAGGGTGGCGCCGCCCATCAGCAGGAGTGTGACCACCAGGACCCATTTGCGGCCGAGGCGGTCGCCGAAGTGGGAGAAGAAGATTCCGCCGAGCGGGCGGAACAAGAACCCGACGGCGAAGGTGGTGAAGCTGGCGATCAATGCGGCGGTGGGGGAAATGTTGGGGAAGAACAGCTTGCTGAATACAAGTGCCGAGGCGGTGCCGTAGATGACGAAGTCATACAGTTCCAGGGTGGTGCCGACCAGGCCGGCGAAGGCGGCCTTCCGGACCTTGCGTTGGTCAACTTCCCGGGAAGGAAGGTTTGCTGCTGTGGTCATTTCCATACTCCTTTGAATGGATGTCTTGCGCGCTGGTCCACCGCCGACGGCGTGGACCGTGTTGAACCGGTGAGTCTCAGTAGGTGATGAGGACCTTCAGGTTGGTGGGATCGGACACGGGGGCGGTCAGTGCCGCCGCGGCGTCCTCGAGCGGGAAGGTGCTGGTGATGATGGAGCGCAGGTCCACGACGCCGGAGGACGCGAGCTCGATGGCGCGGGGGAACGCATGGGCGTACCGGAAGGCCGTGACGAGGTCGATTTCGTAGCGCTGCAGGAAACCGAGCGGGATGCCGTCCACCGTGGGCCTGGCCTGGCCGACGACGGTGGCGCGGGCCGCCGGCGCGAGGGTCTGGATACCGTCACTGAGCGCGCGAGTGTTTCCGGAGCATTCGATCAGCCGGTCCATGTCCTGCAGATCCAGTGCCGTGGCTGCGGTGTTGACCGTGCGGGTGGCACCGAACCTGGCGGCTACTGCCAGCCGGTCGTCGTTGACGTCCGTCACCACGATCTCCGAAGCGCCTTTGGCCGCTGCCACCTGGGCGACCAGGAGCCCGATAGGACCCGCGCCGGTCACCAGGACGCGGTGTCCGGCCTGGACCTGGGCCCGTTCGACGGCCCAGACGGCGACTGCCAGCGGCTCGATCGCGGCTCCGATCTCGGCCGGGATGGACGCCGGGAGTTCGTGGAGCGCAGCTTCGGGCACCACGACGTGGCGGGCAAAGAGCCCGTCCGTGGGCGGAGATCCGAAGCAGGTCCCGGCCGGGCAGAGGTTGTAGCGTCCCGAGAGGCACGTGGGGCAGGTCCGGCAGGGCAGGGCAGGTTCGATGACGACGGCGGTGCCGGCCGCGATGCTGGTGTCGGCCCCGGTGGCGAGGACGACTCCGGCCCCTTCATGTCCCAGGACGGTGGGCTGGCGGAGTTCGTTGGTGCCGTTGCGGCCCTCGGCGTAGTAGTGCATGTCCGAGCCGCAGATTCCGCCGGAGCGCATCTGGACGAGGACATCGTTCGGGCCCAGGGCGGCCAGCGGCTTGTGTTCGATGCGGAGGTCGCGGGCGGCGTGCAGCACGGCGCCCTCGGTGGCGACAGGCAGCCCATGTGTAGCGGCGGTGTGAATGGTCTGGGTGGTCATGGTGTGCTCCGGATGGTGGCGTGGGGGCGTTCGGACGTGGTGCTGGCCTCGGCAATCGCGGCCAGCGGTCCGGCGGACCGGATGGTGTCGACGTACTGGCCCGTCCGTTCGATGAAGTCGTCGCGTTCGGCCAGTTCCTCGCCGAGGAGGTGGTGGTCTCCGAGGACCTTTCGGGCCAGTTCGTGGCCCGTGCGTGATTGTGCTGCCAAACGGGCCAGCAGGTCCCGGGCCGGGTCCTCCATGGCGTCTGCCTGCGGTCCGGGGGTGAACCCGCGCAGCGGGGCGATGCAGGCCAGGTATGCGGCGGCGGTGAGGGCCAGGAACTGTGGCATCCCCCCGTCGTCGAGCATCTTCAACGCCGGCTGCGGGATCCGCTGGCGGAGCTTGACGGACCCGTCGGAGCCGACCTGGCTGGTGCGGTGGCCCAGGGCCGAGTTCCGCCAGCGGGAGAAGAGCTGTTCCTCATAGGCGTCCACGTCCACCCCGGCCGGGACGGCGACGCTGGGCAGGTACTCGTTCCTCAGCACGTGGCGGGCCGCGAGCTCGATGTGGGTTTGCGCCACCGAATCGGGGATGGTGACGGCACCGGACAGGGCGCCAAGGTAGGCGATCAGGGAGTGTGTGCCGTTGAGCAGCCGGACCTTGAGTTGCTCGTAGCCGGCCACTTCGTTGGAGAACACGGCGCCGCCCGCCTCCCATGCCGGGCGCCCGGCGATGAAGTTGTCCTCGACGACCCACATGGTGAACGGTTCGGCCGGGACGGGGATGCGGTCGGCGTAGCCGCGCTGCGCGCTGACCAGGCTGCGGTAGTGATCGGTGGTGGCCGGCACGATCCGGTCCACCATGGAGGAGGGAAAGCTGGTGTGGGTGTCGATCCAGGCAAGGGTCTCCGCGGCTTCGGCCGCCGGGAGGAGGGAGGCGAATTCGCGGACCAGCCGCTGCGTATGGTGGCCGTTGTCCGCGAGGTTGTCGCAGCTAAGGATGGTCACGGGCTCGGAATGGGTCCGTGCGCGGTGCTGCAGGCCGCGGACGATCTGCCCGATGGGGGTCTGGGGTGCCGATGCGTGTTCGAGGTCGTGTCGGATGGCGGGATCCCGAAGGTTCAGTGACCCGGTGGCCGGGGTGTAGTTGTAGCCGTTCTCGGTGACGGTCAGGGAAACGATCCGGGTGCCAGCGTCGCCGATCGATGTGATCACGCGGCCCGGGTTGCCGGCCGCCGTGAAGGCGTCGGTGTGGACCTGGGGGACGGTGAACCTGGAGCCCTCCGGCGAGATCTCCACCACGGTGTAGAGCATGTCCTGGGCGTGCATGGCGTCCGGGATGGCGGACGAGCGGCTGGCGACGCCGATGGTGCCCCAGTCTCCGCCATTGGCGGTGATGGCGGCGTCCGTGTAGACGGCCTGGTGGGCGCGGTGGAAGTTGCCTAGTCCGAGGTGCACGATTCCCGCGGCCGGGGCCGCGGGCCGCCGCAGGATGCCGGGGGTGGCCGCGGAAAGAGGAGGAGTGGAGGCGGCAGTCATGGTCACCAGTCCTTCATGGAGCCGTCGAGCTCGCGGGCGATGGGCAGGTAGGCCTGCTTGTAGGGGAAGCGGGCGGCAGCTTCCTCGTCCACGTGCACGCCGAGGCCGGGTTCGTCGCCGGGGTGGAGGTAGCCGTCCTCGAAGCGGAAGCTTGAGCGGAAGACCTCGGAGACCAGGGGGTCGTAGCCCATGTATTCCTGGATGGCGAAGTTGCTGGTGGCCAAGCCCAGGTGCAGGGATGCCGAGAGGTTGATCGGGGAGACGTCGGAGGGCCCGTGCGGGGCGCCCTTGATCTGGTAGACCTCTGCCAGGGCGAGGATCTTGCGGACGTGGGAGATGCCTCCGGCATGGACGACGGCGGTGCGGATGAAGTCGATGAGCCGTTCGGTGATGAGGTGCTCGCAGTCCCAGACGGTGTTGAAAACCTCTCCGATGGCCAGCGGGACGGTGGTCTGCTGGCGCAGGGTCCGCAGCAGCCGCTGGTTCTCGGCCGGGGTGACGTCCTCGAGCCAGAACAGGTCGACATCCTCGAGGGACCTGGCCAGGCGGGCGGCTTCGGTGGGGTTGAGCCGGTGGTGGACGTCGTGCAGCAGCTTCAGCTCCGGGCCCACGTGCTCGCGGACCGCGGCGAGAATTTTGGGTGCGTGGTGCAGGTAGGCGGAGGTGTCCCAGTCCTCTTCGACGGGTCCTGCGCCGCGGCCGGCAGGTTCGTAGCTGGCGGCGCCCTTGGTAACGCCGTAGACCTTGTCCAGGCCGGGCACGCCGGACTGGGCGCGGACGGCGCGGAAGCCCTGTTCGCGGCGCTGGTCGATCGAGTCGAGCAGCTCGGGCAGGTCCCAGCCGGTGGCGTGCGTGTAGGTGAGGATCTTGTCGCGGGCCGCGCCGCCGAGCAGCTGGTAGACGGGAACACCAAGGGCCTTGCCCTTGATGTCCCAGAGCGCCAGGTCGATGGCGCCGATCGCGGCCATGGTCACCGGCCCGCGGCGCCAGTAGGCGCCGCGGTAGAAGTACTGCCAAGTGTCTTCGATGCGGTCGGCGTCGCGGCCCAGCAGCGCCGGCGCGAGGTGATCGCGAAGGTAGCTGGCGACCGAGAGTTCGCGGCCGTTGAGGGTGGCGTCGCCCCAGCCGACCAGACCGTCATCGGTGGTGATCTTGAGCGTTACGAAGTTGCGGCTGGGGCTCGTTACGAGGACGTCGACGTCGACGATTTTGCGGGTCATTTGGAGATCACTACATTCTTTAGTGGTTGGTTCGCGGACAGCCGGGTGATGTTTTCGGCGATCTCCTGGGCACGGCCGCGGAATGTTTCTGCCGTGACGCCCGAGGAGTGGGGGGTCATGATGACGTTGTCTAGCCGTCCGAATGGCAGGGCGGCTGGTTCCCCGCGCCCGTCCTGTCCGGGGTACTGGTACCAGACGTCGACGGCAGCGCCGCCGATCCGCCGGTCCTTGAGAGCTTCGTAGAGGGCGGTTTCGTCCGCGACGGGACCCCGGGCAACGTTGACCAGCAGCCCGTCCGGGCCGAGTTCATCCAGCTCGGCTGCGCCCACCAGGCCGGTGGTCTCTTCCGTCAGCGGGATGCTGATGACGAGGATGTCTGATTCGCTGAGTGCCTCTGCCAGCTGTGCCGTTGTACCGGACCAGCGGAGGGAGTTTTCCTTGGCGTCCACGCTGCCGCGGCGGGTGATGGAGATTCCTTCCGCGCCGAACGCCTGGAGGAGTTTCCATGCTGCGCCGCCAATGTGGCCAAACCCGAGGAACGTAATGACAGCGCCGCGCAAGGTTTCCGGCTGGCGGATGTCCGGGGAGTAGACAGACGAGGCCCACCGGCCGGTGCGCAGGGCGGCGTCCTGGCCGAACAGGTTCCGGCGGAGGGCAACGAGGACGGCGGCGATGTGTTCGGCTATGGAGCTTTCGTGGTGGAAGGTGTTGGCGCAGACTGCCCCGGCGGGCAGGGCGGCGGCGTCAATGCCGTCGTAGCCGGCGCCGGCCACGTGCACCAGGCGAAGGTTTCGTGCCTCGTTGCCCATGGCTTCGGTGAACTTGGGCCCTACGTAGACGTCGGCGTCCTTGAGGTCGGTCAGCACGGCGTGTTCGTTCCAGCTGTCGTGCCAGGAGGTGGCGGAACCTGGGGGGAGGGCGGCTTCGAAGGCCGCCCGGTGGGGCATCAGGTTCGGGTCTGCGATGATGATTCTCATGGTTATTTTCCTTGGAGGACTTGGTCTGCGGTGCGCGCGGCGAACGTGGAGCCGCGCACGATGAGCTGGGAACTGAGGTGGACTGCCTCGGTGGCCGTGGGTTTTCCGGCGATCTGTTCGAGGAGGAGTTCAAGGGCGAGGGAACCGCTGCGGCCGATGGGCACCCGGACCGAGGTGAGCCCGGGTTCGGCGGCGGCGGCTACATCGAGGTCGTCAATGCCGACCACGCTGATGTCTTCGGGGCAGTGGTAGCCGAGCGTGCGCGCACCTGCGAGCATGCCGATGGCAACGAGGTCGTTGTACGCGATGACGGCGGTGGCGCCGCTGGCGACAACCGATGCCGCGGCCGCCAGTCCGCCGTCGACAGTGGCGTTCTGGTTGCCTACGGCGACGAGGTCGATATTCCACTCACGGCAGAGACGGGTGACTGCCTCGAGGCGCTGCCCGTTGGCCCAGGAGGAGGCGGGGCCAGGAATGTAGGCGAGTTTGCGGTGGCCGAGGGCGTGGAGGTGTTCCACTGCCTGGCGCAGTCCCTCGCCGGCATCCATGAGAACGCGTGCGGCATGGTCGGCTTCGCCGTTGATCACGACGAGCGGTGCGTTGCCCGCAAGGTTGTGGATCTGCTCCGAAGCCAGCCGGGGTGAACAGAGGATGATTCCGTCCACGCCAGTGACGAGCGACTCGAGGTGGTCACGTTCACGGGCGGAGGATTCGGAAGTATCGGCCAACACCATGCGATGGCGCCCGTGCCATGCCTGGTCCTGGACGGCCTTGATGAGCGCCGCGAAGACTGCGTTGGAGATGTCCGGAACGATCACGCCGAACGTTCGGCTGCCGCTCAGGCCCGGGACGTCGTAGCCCAGCTGCTGCGCGGCATCCATTACCTTCTGCCGCGTCTCAGCCGCCAGCCGGCCGGGGTCGCCGAAAGCCCGTGACGCTGTAGCGAGCGAAACGCCTGCCAGCTTTGCGACGTCCGTGAGTTTTGCCGACATGGGAGTCCTCCAGTTGCTTCATTGAAACTCTTGCCCCACCAGTATGGAAAGGTTTGTACAAGCTTGTCAAGGATTTTCCATGATGCGCATCACGGCTTTCAGTGCCCTGCCCGCTGATCCGACGAGCCGTCCTCGCGCCGGTGAAGGGCCGGGGACCTTCTCAGCGGCCGGGACGGCGGGGTTGATCCTCACGCGGCGTGAGGAATTACGGTAGTTCTCATGAATGAGACGAGCGGTACGGCAGGCCAGTGGAGCATCGGCGAACTCGCCAGCGCGTGTGGCGTCACGGTCCGGACCCTCCATCATTACGACGAGATTGGTTTGCTGTCGGCAGGCAAGCGGACGGCCTCGGGCCACCGCCGCTATGCCGAGGAAGACGTGCGGCGGCTATACCGGATCCGCGCTCTGCAGATGCTCGGACTGCCGCTGGCCGATATTGGCGCCGCGCTCGAAACCCCAGCCGATGATATGGCCTCGCTGCGCGTGCTCTTGGAACGCCAACTGCTGCACATGCGCCGGCAGGCCGAGCAGGTCCAGACCGTCCAGGACCGGATACAGGACCTGCTGTCACGCATCGACCCTTCACGCATCGACGGACCAGCCATGCCGGCCCCGGAACAGTTTTTATCGACATTGGAGATGATCACCGTGCTCGAAAACCACTTCACGCCCCAACAGCGCCAGGAACTGGCCGACCGCAGGGCCGAACTCGGCGGCGACCGCATCGAGGCCGCCAAAGCCCGATGGGCCGCGTTGGTCGAGGAGGGCCTCCGGCATGTCGGGGACGGGGCGCCGGTCTCGGATTCGTCCGTCCGGGAGTGGGCCAGAGCCTGGGACGACATCGGATCCATGTTCCATTCGGGCGAACAAACCAAAGCTGCCGCCCGTTCCATGTGGCAGGACAACAGCGCGGCCCTCAGCGCCGGTCTGCCATGGTCTGCGGAGCAACTGGCCGGACTGATGGCCTACCTGGAAAAGGCAAGGTCGCAATCCTGACCACCGTCCTTTTGGCCTAGGTATTTCGCGGTGCTTTTTGGAAGCGGCGGATGCAGAATGGAAGGAATCCGGGCTGATTCCGCAGCCCCGTCCAGCGTCGAGGACTGCACATCATGACGAGCAACAGGGCACGGACTGCACTTGTGTTGGCAACGGTCTTGGTAGGGCTGAGTGGGTGTGCCGGAGGCGGCGGAACACCGGCGCCGGCCACGACGGCCGCAACTTCTGCCCCGACGGCCTCAACCGCGCCAGGAACGGGAAGCGGGGCTGCAAGCGCCGCCGCGGTGACTATCACGATCAGCAACTTCGCTTATGAGATCCCTGGCTCGGTAGCCCCCGGTGCGGAGGTGAAGGTGGTCAACATGGACACTGCCGAGCACACGGTGACCGCAGACCAGGATGCCACGCTCTTTGATGTCGAGGTCAAGGAAAACGGCGGCACGGCCACATTCAAGGCACCTTCCCAGCCGGGCACTTACGCCTTTCACTGCACGTATCACTCCAATATGCACGGCTCACTGACGGTCAAATGACCGCGACGCCGGGCGGCTGGCTCCGTCCGGCCCGGCAGTAGGATGCGCTCATGGGAGAAACCTTCCGCATGGCTGGAGTATCGGCCCTTATTCTTTTCGTCTTGTCCTCGTGCGCAACGGCGCCGGCGTCGACCGAAATTGCCAGGGAGCCGGCGTCGAGCGTGGCGTGTCATGGCGCCTATGTCGCGGATATCGACACGAGTGTTCCCGGAGAGCCGACGCCTATAGCCGCTGCCGTGGCGTGGGCCAAGTCCGTAGTCGCGCCTTCCGGCGCCCCCATCGACGGCTGGAAAGAAGTTGACCAGCAGACGGTGCGGAGCGGTGGTTGGACCGTGGGTGTGAGCCGTACCAATCCTGGCGGCTGGGTTGTTTCCGGCCTGGGTTGTGGAGTCTCCCAGAGCTAACGCGGCCGGGCGGTACCGCGCGCCGGATGTGGCCTGCTGCCACCCGCTGCCTTGGGGACCTAACCCTGCGGCGCCGGTTCGACGCACTCCACGGCGTAGGCTTTGGTGGCCGAGCGCAGCAGTGGACGACGCAGACGCACCTGGTACGGGCCGCTCCGGTAGGTGGCGCGGGGGTCCAACTGCACAACCAGGAGTGGTTCGTCGCGACCGGCCTCGACCCGCACCACCATGCCGTCCCGCCGCCCGCCCACGAGCAGCGGGGTCGCCGGCTCCACGGCGGTCTCTTTGAGGCGTTCCTGATATTCCGGCCCCGCCGCTAGGAAGAGGATTCCATGGGCGACCCCTACGACACTAAGCGGGATCACCGCGTCAGGCTCCCGGGTGGGTCCGGGAGGGAACTGGGGTTCCTGCGCGGGCGTCGCCGTGACTGCTCTCAAAGGCCGGTCGCATTCCTGGCACAGCGTCCGCGCCCCGACGTCGGCGAACAGTGTCACGAGCAGTGTCCGGGGTGCGTGATCCCATTTGTCTGCCACAATTTCGCACCAGGACGTGTGGTATTCGGTCCCGTACTTCATCACGTAGACCTGATCATCGCCGAGAAGCGGCAGCCCCTCCCGCCGAGCGGCCGGATCGACCGCCTTGAGTTCGCCGAGGCCTCCGGCAGCACGGGCGGGCTGGCCGGACTTGAGGTACTTGAGGATCAAAGGATTAAGTTGCCGTTTTGGTTTCGGAATTGCGGGGCCTTCCTGTGCGGCGGAAGTGCGTTCGGCTCTCCCTGGTTGCCCCTTATCTAGCTTGCGGGCTTTTCGGCTGAGTTGCCAGTCGGGACTGATATTCCGCTTCGGACCCTCTAGACCCTGCATCTGCGGCCGGCAACGGCGCCATAGATCAGGAGGACAATGACGGCGCCGAGAATGGACAGGAGCCACGTACGCAGATCAAAGAAATCACCGAGGCTCCGCCCCGGGCGGTTTAAGCAACCGGAGGACGGCGGCCGCAGTGCTGGCAGCCGAAGCCCGGGAACATCCCTTTTTCCAGCGTTGTTAACAACTACAGACCAAAAATGAGAACCACGTACACAGCGCTGATAATTCCATCCCGGCTCGCCGAACCAATCCGGGTCGAATCTGTTGAACCCGGCCTGCGACCCCTGCAAAGTTTGGTCGGCGGAGACATTGAAGACATCACACGGGGTGACTGGCGCGTCTTCCTCAACGCCGAAGGCGTCGCCAACAACCTTCCGCGCAACCTGCGCGCCGCGCAGCTGATGGATGACTGCGGCCTGGATCTGGCCGGGGTGGCACGAGGCACCGCGGTCTTCCTGGGCCGAGGCGACTACGGCCAGGAAGCCGACGCCCCCGGGACCCTGATCCGGCGGGCAGAACAAATGTTCGACACCAGGCTGGTTGCCTAACGGGAAATCGCGCAGCGCCTCATCCGCGGCTGGTCAGCCGGATTGTCCGTGCACGGTGGATCGCCACGAGCGCAACGGCGCTGGCGGCGAGCCTGAGGGCGTGGATCCTGTACCACCGCGTCAGCAGCGGTCTGCGGCGCATCTCACTGAGTGGTTGTGGGCTGAAGAATAGCTTGGGGTTAATGGACCGGAGCAAGTACACGGTAGCGGCCGCACCAGTCGTGGAGCCCAGGGCAGCGATTATCAGCCAGACTCTGCTGTTGGAATGCTTCCACCCGGCCACGAGGGCAGCGACGGCGGCAGGAGCGTTGATCGGTGCGATCG
This sequence comes from Arthrobacter sp. NPDC058130, assembly GCF_042884475.1. Classification (NCBI taxonomy): domain Bacteria; kingdom Bacillati; phylum Actinomycetota; class Actinomycetes; order Micrococcales; family Micrococcaceae; genus Arthrobacter; species Arthrobacter sp. NPDC058130. The sequence continues at coordinate 543,407 of NZ_JBHVTV010000002.1, read as the reverse complement.
GGGCGTAGTAGCGGCCCGGGCTTCCTGCTCCGAAGGGGGACCGGGGGAGTTCAGGGCTTGCTTCCGAGGCGGCGACCCGGTGAGGGATCTTGACGAGGGCCTCGTAGAGGTTTCCGAAGAACCAATGGGCGTGGCTGAACTCCGCGATGCCAAGAAGGCGGTCAGCGATCAATTCCCGGCGGCCTGGGGAAATCTGTTCCATGCCCACAATCTACGCCCAGGCACCACGCCGGGCCATCCGGTTCAATCTGGTGCATGGAACGTGCCTCCGCTAGCGAAATTGGGCGAAGACGCGCACGGGCTCAGGGGTGAAGTTCGACCCTTCGGTAAACCCCAAGGCCTCGTAGAAGGCTCGTTGCCCTGGCTCATTGTCGGTGATGAGGACAATTTGACGGACGTGCTGGTATCTCGCGGCGACCTGCTCAACCAGTGCCCGCCCAATTCCCGCACCCTGGAATGCCGGGTGCACCAGGATGTCCTGCAGGTAGCAAATGGTCGCGTCATCGGAAATTGCCCGAGCGAGGCCGACGAGCCTGCCCCTCTCGTCCCGGGCAGTGACGACATGCGAAGAACTTTGGATCGCCCGGGTGAGCAGTTCGGGGTCCCGTGTGTAGGCAGTCCACCCCACGGATTCGTACAAGGACAGGACTTCGACGTCGGAAAACTCGCCGGAACTGAAAGTGTTGAACGCGGACATTCGATCAGTCTTGCACGGATTTTTCGTCCCGCGGAGGTGTTCCTGTCACGGTTCCTGCGCAGCGGCAGGTTGCTCGATCGTGACGGTGCCGGCGTCGCCGTCCACGCGGATCCGCTCACCGCTGGTAAGCCGCTGGGTGGCCACTCCGGTGCCCAGAACAGCGGGGATGCCGTACTCGCGGGCCACGATGGAACTGTGGCTCAACGGGCCGCCGACGTCGGTGACCACGGCGGAGGCCATCGCGAACAGCGAGGTCCATGCCGGCGTCGTGATGCGGGCCACCAGCACGTCCCCGGGGACCATCAGGGCGAAATCTTGAGGCCCCCTCAGGACGCGGGCAGGGGCAGTGACCCGGCCCGAGCTTGCGCCGACGCCTTTGATGATGTCGCCCGGCTGGTCCTGTGAGCCTGCGGGCATCATGCTCCCGAAGGCACGCTCCATCCAGCGGCTCTCCGGGAGCAACTGCGGTGCTGCGGCCTTGGCTTGCCCCCGCCAAAGCATCTTGCGGTCCTCGACGGCGTCCGCACGGACGGGCCGGTCCGCCCCGGTAATTGCCACTGCCACCGGTTCCCCCGGCGCGGCCAGGCCGAACTCGACGGCGCTTCGCAGCTCCTGTTCGCGCAGCCAGAACACGTCGGCCGGCTGGGCAATGACACCCGAGCCAACCAGCCGCTTCCCGAGTTCGAGCAGCATGCGCCGCAGCAGCGGCCAGGCCAGGCCGACGTCGGCCAGGGCGTCCTCGCGGATCGGCGCCGCGCTCTGCGCCCACCGGAGCAAACGGACGAAGGCGGCCCGGCGTTTTGGCCCGAGCCGGGCAATCGCCTGGTCAGTTTGGTCTTCCCTCCGTGCGGCCGAAAGCCGCTGGCGCTCGTGCGGGTCGTTGCCCTGCCCCCGCAGGTAGAACTTCACCGTCTCCAGCAGCGACGACGGATCATCGGCCGGCACCGGGCTGAGGAAATCCAGGTTGAAAACCGCATGGCCAAACCGGTCCAGGTGGACTTGGAAGCGCGTCCGCCACTGCTGCCACAGCGTTTGGTCGAAACCGGCCGGAGCGGACCCAGTGCGCTGCGAGTCCACCAGTGCCGCCGTCGGCTCATCGAGGACGGCCGGCGCCAGCCCCGGAACTCCCCGGGCCCACACTGCGAGGTCGTACAGCGACTTCTCGGCCCGGATGGGCTCGCTGTCGTAACCGAGGAGGAACGTCTGCGCCGGGGGATCCCCATCGCGCCGGACGAACCTGTCGTAGTACGCCCGGAAGGTGATTTCGCTGGTCGCAGCGATCGGAATGATCGACTGCACGGCCGTGTAGTACACCGTGCCGGCGTCCAACAACGCATGCACCGCCTCAAGCAGTTCCGCTCCGGAGAGTTCCCCGACGGGCTTCGCGGACCAGTCCTGGAGCACCCGTTCGTAGCGGGGGTGCGAAAAATCCCGCCACCCGGCCACTCCCATGTGCGCCTTGCCGCGGGCCAGGGCGCGAACCGCGGTCAGCGACTTGCCCATTACCCGCCACATACCGGAGCTGCGGTAGTAATAGTAGGCGTAGCCGTTCACTGTGGGCAGTCCGACGTCGTCCTCCCTGATGACGTTCTGGCCGACGGCCTCGGCCATCAAGGCCCTCAGCGACCGGGTGACGGAGCCGTCAATGAGGTCGGCGAACAGCGGCGAAAGGGGATCGGGCAGCTGCTCAACGATGCTCGCCCGGAAGTAGAGCCCTTTCGGGTAAGGCACCGTCCAGGTATCCGGAGTGTCAACTGCCGGTTCGGGAAGTGCGGTGATGGGCCGGGATTGCAGGATGAAGAATTCGTCTCCGGCCCGGGCCCACTCGATGTCCTGCGGTGAGCCGAAATGGTCCGCAATCCGTGTCCCGTGGCCGGCCAGAGCGACCGCGGCACGGTCATCCAGTACCGCCTGATGGCGGCGCGACGCCGGCACCGCCTGCTCCCGCGTGCCGTGCTCCGCGTAGACGGTCATGACCTCCTTGTCTGCTGTCCGGCGCGACAGCACGCTGCCCGTCGCTGCTTCCACGACGACGTCATCCGTGGTGACCGTTCCGCTGACCACGGATTCGCCCAGGCCCCACGCGGCACTTATCACGGTCTGGTCGCGGCGCCCGTTGGCCGGATTGGCGGTGAACATGACCCCGGCCGCATCGGCCTCCACCATCCGCTGGACCACAACCGCGAGGCGCACAACGTCCGGTCCGATGCCTTCACGGGCACGGTAAGCCATGGCGCGCGCAGTCCACAGGGAAGCCCAGCAATCTGTCACAGCCGCGGCCAGGGCCTCCGCCCCGCGGACGTTAAGGTAGGTTTCCTGTTGCCCGGCGAAGCTGGCCGAGGCGAGGTCCTCGGCTGTGGCAGAGGAGCGCACCGCCACCGCGGTATCTCCGTTGCCGAGAAGCGCGTAGGCGGCGCCGAGTTCTGCTGCGATCACGGCCGGCATGGATCCGCCGGCGAACAGGCCGCGGATCCGTTTCGAGGCATCCTCGTAGTCCTGTGGCCCCGCCTGCGGCGGCAGCGAGGCCAGTTCACTGATGCCGGCTCCGAGGTGATTGGCCGCGACAAAATCCGCGTAGGCGGACGTGTTCAGCACAAACCCCGGAGGGACAGGGAGCCCGGCCCGAACGAGTCCTCCCAGTCCGACGCCCTTTCCGCCGGCCAAGGCGACGTCGCCTGGTCCCACATCGCCGAAGTTGTTGATGTAGGTCATGACTGTGCGTCCTTTCTGCCCGGAGCGGGGCTGCCCTGATGGAGCCTGATTCCCAACATACTGACACCACCGCGGGCAGGAGGCCATAGCAGCACCGCGCGTCCACGATTTGCTTTGGGCTGTGCGCTTAGAGCCGGCACCATCGTGCGCCGGGGCCGTTGAATCCTCTCGGACACCACTCTGACTCTCGATCGTTTTTGCAGAGGCAATGTTGCCAGCTAAGTCGTCGCCCTCGACGATCCATCGGTAGGTGCAACGGCCTGAATCATCGGCAAGCCGAGCCAGCCATGCCTCGAATCCGGCGGCCGATTCGACGTCGTCTGTCGGCAGTAGCCCAAAGCCGTCTTCATGAACGCCCGGCCCGCATTGGCCGTGCGCCTCGCGCCAGGGGACGTGCAGACGTCTTGTTGGTGGGATCAGCCCAGGCAATGCACCACTGTTTCTACCCTTGCCTACGCGGCAACTGCCTGAACCAGGTCGTCCACCGGCACGGAACTGTCGAGTTGAAGTATGGGACAGGAAAGCGTTGCGAGCCATTGATCGTGTCGCACGCGATTCCGGCCGGGGAAATCGGGGCGGTCATAGCCCCGCGCCCAGGACATGAACTCCTCGTGGGCTGCATCGTCGATCTCGCATGGGTTGGCTGACTCACGCAACCTGACTCGCAGCCGTGACATGCGGGACTCCGGATCGAGCGTGAGGAACACTACTGCATCAATATTCTCAACGAGTTCATCCCCCCAGCCCATGATGGAGCCAGAAAGGACCCATGCACTCCGCGGCACAAAGACTTCTCGCATCAACGAAATGCGTTCGGAAGGCGCCCGCTTCTCTCGGTATGGCGGTGTTGTCGGCTGCCAGAAGTAATCGTCGGCGTCCGCGTGCGGTACAGCCCACTGGTTGGCGACTGCCCGGCCGAGCGTTGTCGTGCCAGATCCGCTGGCACCCATGATCAACAAGCGGCATGGGAGGAGGGTGTTCAACATCGTCGCAGACTACCGCTCGTAGAGAACGGGATCCGTGACGTGGACCTCGCCGGGGCGGCGCGGCGACGCCGTCGAACGTCTCTTCGCTCGGGTTTCCGCCACGAAAAAGGACAGCCGCTACGTGAATCCACGTGGCGGCTGTCCTTAATCGGTGCGGAATGCCGGAAACGTTAGTCATCGGCGCTCCGTGGCAAACTTTTCTGCATGGAGCCAATGGACTGTCTGGTCATTTACGTCCCCGCGGCAGCTGCGCAAGCGGTCCGGCAGGCGATTGGCGACGCCGGGGCGGGCAGGCTGGGCAACTACTCGCACTGCTCGTTCAGCCTCGAAGGCACCGGGCGCTTCACGCCGCTGCCGGGCGCGAACCCGGCCGTCGGCGTGGTCGGTTCCCCCGAGGAGGTCCCGGAAACCCGGATCGAGGCCATTTACCCGCGCTCCCGGCGCAGCGCCGTCGTCGACGCCGCGCTGTCCGCGCATCCGTACGAGACGCCGGCGTTCATGACCTTCCCGGTCGATGCCAGCCTTCCGCACGGCACGGGCCCCGGAGGCCAACGCAGTTGAGGTCAGCTGTGTCGGGTGGCGTGTACGACGGCGTCGTGCAGCGCTAGGGCTCGACCGCCGGGCCGGGGGATTGTGCGCGTTAGCTCCTTGGCGCTCTGGATGCTCCATACGGCAGGGTCGAGGCCCCGCGTGATGTCCGCGAGAGTGACAGTCGCCTCGGCGGGAGGACGGTGGCTGTGCCCCGTGGAAGCCGGATGGTGAAGGTGGCCGATGATCAACAGGCTGCCCCCGGGCGCTACCCATTCCGAGATGCGCCGGTAGAAAGCCAGCTGCGGCATCGCCGGGTGTGCGTAGCTGGTGGTCACAAGGTCGAACCGGTGGTCCGGTTCCCAGGAGCTCAGGTCCGCCTCGACCCACGTCACGCTGTCGGATACCGGCTCCTGTGCGGCACGCTCGGCTGCCTGCACCAGAGCAGCGGCTGAGATGTCGGCACCGGTGACCTGCCAGCCCTGCGCGGCCAGCCATGTGGCTTCCGCCCCGGTCCCGCAGCCGGCATCCAGCGCGGTGCCAGGAGCGAGTCCGGCGGTTTCGCGGGTGAGATGCGGGTTCGGGGCGTTCGCGTCCGAACCCGCCGCGGCGGCGTCGTGGGCCTGTTCCCAGTGCCCTTCCCAGTAGTCCTTGTCGAAGCTGTGCATCATCGTGCCACCTCCGCGGGCGTCAGGGCTCGACGGCGTGCGACGGCGCGGTCGGTGTCCTCGAAGATGAGGTCCGTGTTGATTCGCATCGCCACACGGGCGCCGTCCGCTGCTGCACCGCTGACCTGGGCGGCTGGATCTGTGGCATTGCCGGCGACCCACACGCCGGGCACCGACGTGCGGCCGGTAGGGTCTGCGGCGATGTGCGAGCCCATCGCATGCTCCGTCGGCACGATGCCGATGCCGGCGAAGGCCTCGGCACGGGCGACCATCCGTGAGGACACGGCCAGTGCCTCAAGCTCGACCACCCGACCATCAGCCATGCGGACGGAGACCAGCCGGTCCGCCTCGACCCCCAAGCCCGTGACGTCGCCACGGATCACCGGAATTCCGACCGCAGCCAACTTCTCCAGTTCCTCCGCACCGAATTCGAGGTCACGAGGGAAGAAACGCACCTCAGCGCTCCATTGCCGGAACATCAGGGTCTGGTGCACGGACATCGGTCCGGTGGCGAGCACGCCGATCACGCGGTCACGGACCTCCCACCCGTGGCAGTACGGGCAATGAATCACATCCTGCCCCCACCGCTCCTCAAGGCCCGGGATCTCCGGGAGCTGATCGGCCAGGCCAGTGGCGATCAACAGCACGCGCCCACAAACCACCCCGCCGTCGTCGAGGGTCACCGCAAAACCCTCCGGCGTTGCCGACACGTCGCGTACGTGGGCCGCAACGATTTGCCCGCCATAGCGTTGAACTTCTTCCCGGCCGCGCTTCAGCAGCTCCAGGGGACTCATGCCCTCGAGTCCCAGCAAGCCGTGCACGGCGCGGGCGGGGGCGTTCCTCGGTTTGCCCGCATCTACTACCGTCACGGCGCGCCGCGCCCGCGTCAGGGTCAACGCGGCGCTCAATCCTGCCGCGCCACCACCGACCACTACAACATCCCTCAATGAATCTGCCGTCTCAGCCATGTCGAACCCCTTCCGAGCTGATTTTCGTTTCAGACTCGATGGTCCCGAACAGGCAGGCGGATGTGCAAGCGGCGTTGCCAAATGGCAAAATGGGGAGATGACCCACGATCTCGACCACACTCTCGACGCCGTCGGGCCGCGCCTCAAACGCCTCCGACTCCGCCGGGACATCACGCTCGCGGACCTGGCCGAGCAGACAGGCATCTCCGCCAGCACCCTCTCCAGGCTTGAATCAGGCCTCCGGCGACCCACGCTCGAGCAGCTGCTGCCACTGGCCCGCGTGCACGGGGTCACCCTCGACGAACTCGTTGACGCGCCACCCACCGGCGACCCCCGGATCAATCTGCGGCCGGTCACCTGTGCAGACGGGTCGACGATCCTGCCGCTCACCCGCCGGCCTGGCGGCATCCAGGCATACAAGTTCATCCTCCCCAGGGCAAAGGGTGAGCAGGAGCCTGAACTGCGGACACACGAAGGCTACGACTGGGTCTACGTCCTCAACGGCACCTTGCGCCTGGTGCTCGGTGAACGCGACCTCATCCTCAAGCCCGGCGAAGCCGCGGAGTTCGATACCCGAACCCCGCACTGGTTCGGCGCCACCGGCGCCGGCCCCGTCGAATACTTGAGCCTCATCGGCAAGCAGGGCCAACGTGCCCACGTCCGCGTGGCACCCAAACTGGATGTCTAGGATGGGGTCGACGTCGTGACGCTCACCTCTCGGGTGTGGGGAGTCTCTGCGTGACAATTTCCCCACTGTTGGCGAGATGTTCGGCAACGTCCCGGAGCTTGAGGTTGGATCTGGAACTGGCACGGCTGAGGAGAAGAAAGGCCTGCTCGGCGGTGATCTTATACCGCTCCATCAGGATGCCTTCAGCCTGGCCGATCAGCTGCCTGGCCACGAGGGCTTCGCCGAGTTGACTGATTTTCTGGGAATCGGCGAACGCCACGGCGGCGTGCGCCGCGACCAGCAGCCCGATCTGTTCGGACTCGCCGTCGAACGCATCCGGTCCCGCGCCATAGAGGTTCAGTGCGCCGAGCCGATCACCCTCGACGAACAGCTGGAACGACAGCATGCTCCGCGCCCCGAGTTCCACGGCCCCCCGGGCGAAATCCGGCCACCGGTCCTCCTGGCTGAGGTCCGGGACGCGAACCACGCGCTCTTTGTAGGCCGCGTCCAGGCACGGGCCCTGCCCGGTGGAACTCTGCAAGGCATCGACCCTGCGTGGAAGGTCGCCCGAGGCGGCTTCGGAGTCAACTTGCTTCCGGCCCGTCACGAGGCTGATGGAGGCATGCGCAGTACCCGGGATCAAGTCCAGGGCGGCATAGACGATGCCGGCGAGGACGGCGTGGACGTCGTCTTCCTGCTGCAGCTCCCGTGCGAGATCGCCGAGCTGGGTAGCCAATTCGGCGCTGACGGGGCTGAATCCCTGCCCGGTATTGTTTGCATCTGGTCGGTCCACGCCCATCACTGGCCTCCGCTGCTGTGTGTTTGTTTGATCCTATACATCCGGGCCCGGCATGTGATCGGGTCAGTTCAGTACTTTTCGCCAGGCCTCTTCGAAGCCCGCGGGCTGTGGCTGCGGAGTGCTTTGAGCAATGTTCCCCTTCTGTGCCGACTAGCCGCCGGCGGCTCTGGCGGATCCGGAGGTTCCGGTGGGTCTGAAGGCATCGAGGGCTGGGAGGCCATGGCCCTGCCAGTCGAACAGCGTGAGGTTACTGTGCGCGTTGCCGGTGTGCGCGTCGGCGCCCACGCCGGGCAGCCAGCCGGGTTCCCAGATGAAATATCCGGCGCCGCGACCGTCGGGCACCTCACGAAGTAGACGGTTCAGTGCCGCGTAGAAGTTGGCCTGCCCCTGCGGGGTCGGCGGGTACTCGGCCGCGTCCGGCAGCGCCTCGGCGGACCGGACGACGCTGCGGACCCCGCCGCTGCTGGATAGGGTCCAGGGGTACGCCGTTTCCGCGACGATGATGTCTTTGTTGTAGCGGTATGCGAGCGCGCGGAGGGTGCGGTCCAGGTCGGCCAGGGATCCGTTCCAGAACGGATAGTAGGTCAGCCCGATCATGTCGAAGCCGACGCCCTGACGCTGCAGCTGGTCGAAGAAATTGATCGAGGCATCCCTGTCGCCGCCGGTGTCGCTGTGGATCATGATTAGTGGCTGATGGTCCGGGGTGGCATTCCGGGCGCCCCTGGCTCCTGCGTTGACCAGTTCGCTGATGCCCGCCCAATCCTCTCCGTCCGGCCGGTAAATCTGGCCGTATGGCCAAAGCATCCCGCGGGTGATTTCGTTGCCTATCTGGACAATGTCAACAGGGGTGCCCTGGCGGCCGAAGGCGGCAACGGTTTCGCGCGTGTAGCTTTCCACCGTGGAAACCAGCTCGTGCTTGCTGAACCCTTGCCAGGCGGCCGGAGGGTGCTGGGCGGTCCCGTCGGCCCAGGAATCCGAATAATGGAGATCCAGGAGCAGCTGCAGCCCGGCGTCGTGGGCACGGCGGGCGAGGGTGAGCGCCGAGCCCAGGTCGCTGGTGCCCGGCTGCGGGTTGACCCACAGCCGGAGCCGGACGAAGTTCGCCCCGTGGTCGGACAGGATTCGTTCCACCGGCGCTTGCGTGCCGTTGTCGGTCAGGAGCTGATTGATTGCTTCTTCCTGGAGCGTGAAGGAAATATCGGCGCCCCGGATTCTCAGCTCGGGCGAGGCCGGCGGGTGGCCAGTAGCGGCGGCGGCAACCGCGGCAACCGCGACAACGACGACGGCCGAGATGGCCAGCAGGAGGCGCAACCGGGGCCGCCGGGCTCCGGAACGGAGCCCCGCGGTCCGGCCCCGGAGGGTCGCACCCGCTTCGGTCACCTCGGCCGCCTTCTAGGATCCATTCATACGCTGGTAACAGCCTGCCAGATGGGTCCGGCAGCCGCCACAGCCGTGACCACCAGCAGAAGCATGAGCAAGCACGAGGCCGCCAACGGGACAAGCCGGGCCCGGATGCTGCGGTTCCGGGTGACGCCCGCCGTCGTCAGGGAGCGGAGGTCCTGGAACAGGACGACGGCGGTCAGCAGCCAGAAGAGCAGTGCGCCCTGAAGGGCGAAGAACAGCATGCCCTGGTTCGGGCTGTTTCCCACCGTTTCCATGTACAGCCAGCAGACCCCAAGCGATGCAAGGGCCAGGAAGAGGTGCGGTGCCAAATGTACGAGTTGGAACCGGGGGATTCCGGCCTCGGTGATGCCCTTGGACGTGATCATGTACGGCTTCTTTACGCGCAAAACGAGCTGGACGAACGCGTTGACGACGGTGACCCATCGGGAGATGTGCAGCACGACGCCGCGCCAGCTCAGCCAGAGACCTTTGGGATGCTGCCAGCGCAGGCTCCAAAGCCAGACGCCGGTGGCGGTGAGGGCCGCCGGCCAACTATGGAGGAAGAAGTCGATGAACCCCACGCGCGAGATCGGGGTGTCCGCGGCCAGCGAGATCAACGGGGCGGAGAACAGGAGAAGAGTCGTCAGCGACCACGCGACGTACCAGGTCTGGACGAAGAGGAACTGCACCGCCTGGCGGGGGGAGTAGTGCCGGATGAGCCGCGGTGTGAACTTGAAGAGGATCTGCATCATCGAATAGGCCCAGGCAAACTGCTGGGCGCAGTAGGAGCCGAACGTTTCTGGCCCGTCCCCGACGGCGATGACCTCCGGCAGGAAGACTCCTTCGTAGCCTTTGGACGCGAGAACGACCGTGTCGAGGTGGTCTTCGGCCCTGGTCGGCTGGAATCCGCCGATGCTCCGGATGGCCGCCATGTCGTAAGTGCAGTGACTGCCGATGATGAACGGTGTCCGGCAGAAGCCGAAGACGCCCATCTGGAGGGGGCCCTGGAGGACGATTTCCTGCTCCGCGGCTCCCCTCGCAGTCCAGTGCTCGTGATTGCCGTAAACGCTGGGAGCCTGGACCCACGCGACCCGCTTGTTACGGAAATATCCGAGGACGCGGTGCAGATAGTCGGGTATCGGGATGTGGTCGATGTCCAGTTGCGTGAAGTGGGTGTAGTCGGCCCCGTATTTGTCGAGCCACGCGTTGACGTTCCCGGCCTTGGTCTTCGTCTGGAAAGGCGGCACTTGCTGGTTCCAGGCTTTGACGCCGTCTGCGCCCCACGTCCGCTCGTCGTGGCGGCAGAAGTAGGAGATGCCGAGCTCGCGGGCCAGCTTTTCAATTGCCGGCGAGGGCTCCTTGTCGACGAGGATCCAGCTGTCGTGCGGATAGGTGATGTTCCGCATCGCAAGCATCTGGCGGCGGACGATCTCGATTGATTCCGACCCCGGGACGGTAAGGGCCATCACCGCGACCTTGCCAATCTGGCCGGATGGAACCTCATCAACCGTGACGCGGACGGGCAGGCGCATGAAACCCAGATAGAAGAGGTAGATCGAGGGCAGAAGGGTCATCGTGTAGAAAAGGGCAACGGACACCAGAGTGAACAGCACCGGGTTCCCGGAGTGGGCCGGTTGCAGCCACCACAGCCAGAAGTAGCCGCTCAGGGCGACCCAGGCAATCACCAGGGCTCCGTACTGGACCCGCTGGGCGGGCGTGAAGACTTTGGTCGTGTCCGTTGACGGCGTGAACCGGCGGGCGGTCGGATTTTGGCGGTCAATGAGATCGCTGCTCATCGTGAACTCCCAAGGGTGGTGATCAGGCCCTCGTATCCGAGGGGATGCAGCTGCTGAAACCTCCAGGCGTCCTGGCACATGTCTGTGAGATTCCGTCGCGCGGTCCATCCGAGTTCGGCATGGGCGAGGTCCGGTGCGGCGACAAGCTCGGGCACATCTCCAGGCCTTCTCCCGGACAGCCGGTAGGGAATCGGCCGTCCGCTTACCGCGGCGAACTTCTCGACAAGTTCCAGCACCGAGGTGCCAACGCCAGTTCCCAGGTTGTAGCGGCGGAAGCCGGGGACCGCGCCGGTTTCGAGCGTTAGCCGGTGCCCTTCCACAACGTCCATCACGTGGATGTAGTCGCGGACGGCGGTTCCGTCCGCGGTGGGGTAGTCCGACCCGAAGACCTGAACCTCGTCCAGCCGTCCTGCGGCGACCTGGCTGAGATAGGGCAGGACGTTGCCGGGTACACCGCACGGGTCTTCGCCGATCTCGCCGCTCTCGTGGGCGCCGGCGGGGTTGAAGTAGCGCAGCGCCGTCACAGACCAGTCCGGGTACCGGCTGCAAAGATCGGTCAGGATCTGCTCCGACATCCATTTGCTCTGGGCATAGGGGTTCGTTGGACGGGCCGGCGAGGCTTCCGTGATGGGAAGCTCCGTGGCGTCACCGTAGATGGAGCAGGAGGAGGAGAAGATCATGTGCTTGACGTCCGCCTTGCTCATTGCGGCCAGCAGTGTCAGCAGGCCCGTGAGGTTGTTGCTGTAGTACTCCAGCGGACGGTCCATGGAATCGCCCACCGCTTTGTAAGCGGCGAAATGCACGACGACGTCGATCTTGTGGTTCCTGAACACGGTGTCCATGGCGGCCTGATCGGCGACGTCGGAAGCATAGAAGGCCATGTCCTGGCCGCTGATCTGGCGGACGCGGTCGAGCGCAATCGCAGAGCTGTTCACGAGATTGTCGACCACCACCACCTCGTAGCCATTCATGAGCAGATCCAGGCAGCAATGGCTTCCGATGAAACCGGCACCGCCGGTCACCAGGGCAGTTGGTTTAGTCATCACGATTTTCTCCTGTTTTCACCGGCCCGGCCGGCCCATTGCACGGACCGTCCATCCGGCCGCGCGCCAGTGGTCGATGTCCAGTGTGTTCCGGGCATCCAGAATGCAGGGGGCAGTGACCAGAGTGGACAGGTGCGCCGGGTCGAGCTGCCTGTATTCCTGCCATTCCGTCAGATGCAGGGTGAGCTCTGCCCCTTCGAAGACCTTGTCGACCTCGGTGGTGTAGTTCAGGTGCGGATAAGCGCCGCGCGCGTTCTCCACGGCTTCGGGGTCGTGGACGCGGACGTGGGCGCCATGGCTTTGCAGCGCGGCGGCCACAGACAGGGCCGGTGAATCCCGCACGTCGTCGCTGTTGGGCTTGAAAGCTGCACCCAGCACCGCGATTCTCCGGTTTTCCAGGGAGCCGCCCAGCATGCCGCGGGCGAGGTCGACGGCGTTCTGGCGGCGGTTGATGTTGATGGCATCGATGTTCCTGAGGAACGTGAGGGATTCCCCGATGCCGAGTTCCTCGGCCCGTGCAAGGAAGGCCCGGATGTCTTTCGGAAGGCATCCGCCGCCGAAGCCCAGGCCAGGCGCCAGGAAGCGGTTGCCGATGCGGGCGTCGTGCCCCAGTGCCGTAGCCAGGGGCAGGATGTCCGCGCCCACCGCCTCGCAGATTTCCGAGATGGCGTTGATGAACGAAATCTTTGTGGCCAGAAACGCATTGGCTGACACCTTGACCAGTTCGGCGGTTGCCACGTCGGTCGAGATGTAAGGGGTCCCGGCGTCGAGAATGCCTGCGTACACCTCGCGCAGCGTGGCGTCGGCTTCGGGGGAAGTCACCCCGACCACTAACCGGTCCGGATGCAGGGTGTCATTGACGGCGAAGCCTTCCCGGAGGAATTCCGGGTTCCACGCCACCTCAACCTGGGCCACCGGCGAGAGTTCCGCCACCATGGTGGCAAGCCGCGCCGCCGTCCCGACCGGAACGGTTGATTTGCCGACGATCAGGCATGGCCGGCTGAGGTTCGGCACCAAACCCTGGACGACGGCGTCGACGTACTTCATGTCGGCCGCGGTCGACCCCGGGCGCTGCGGTGTGCCGACGCAGATGAAGTGCACGTCGCCGAATTCGGCGGCGTCCTTCAGCGAGGTGGAGAATTTCAGCCGGCCGGCCGAAATGTTTTGCCGCAGTAGCTCCGGAAGCCCCGGTTCGAAGAACGGGGCATGGCCGGAGCTGAGCTGCTGGATCTTGAAAGCGTCGACGTCCACCCCGAGGACGTCATGTCCGAGCTGTGCCATGCCTGCGGCGTGGACAGCCCCTAGGTAACCTGTTCCGATAACTGTGATGCGCATGCTTCCTCCTGCAAATGGGGGGCTGAGACCTAGCGGGCCCCGTAGCCTGAAGAGATCTTGGCGGCGTCTAAGCCAATTTGGCCATGGCGGGAGCGTCGCGCCAGGCCACTTTCGAGGGGGTTCCCTCAAACTGGGCCCCGGCGATGCTGCGGGCAGCGGCGGAGACTTCCCGACGGTGGGCCCGGAAGTATTCGACGGTGTGGTGCAGTCCTTCTTCGGTGGACACTTGCGGGTGCCAACCCAGCAGGGTCTCCGCGAGGCTGATGTCCGGGCGCCGCCTCGTGGGGTCGTCCTTGGGCAGCTGATGGAACTCGATGGGTGACCCAGATCCGGTTAACTCCAGGACCAGCTCCGCCAGTTCCTGTACCGTGCGTTCCACCGGGTTTCCCAAGTTGATCGGTCCGGTCTCGGAACTGTCGGTCATTGCCACGATTCCGCGCACGAGGTCGTCAACATAGCAAAAGCTGCGGGTCTGCTGCCCGTCGCCGTAGATCGTCAGAGGATCGCCGTTCAGCGCCTGGGCTATGAAACTGGAAACCACGCGGCCATCTTCAGCGCGCATGCGCGGGCCGAAGGTGTTGAAGATCCGGACGATTCCGACATTTACTCCGAGGCTTCTGGCGTAAGCCATGGATATGGCCTCGGCAAAGCGCTTGGCTTCGTCATAGACGCTTCGCGGACCGATTGAACTGACATTGCCCCAGTAGCTCTCGGCTTGGGGGTGAACGGTCGGGTCGCCGTACACCTCGCTGGTGGAGGCCAAGACGAATCGTGCGCCCTTCTCCGCTGCAAGTTCCAGGGCATTTTCGGTGCCCCGGCTACCCACAGCGAGGGTTTCCAGCGGAAGTCGGTGGTAGTCGGGCGGTGAAGCAGGGCTGGCGAGATGCGCCACCAGATCCACCGGACCGCGGACCCGCAGGGAATGGCTGACGTCCGCCCGCAGGAATGTGAACCGGGGATGCTCCTGGAAAGCGGCGACATTCTCCAGCCGACCCGTCGAGAGGTCGTCGGCGCAAACCACCGAATCCCCCCGGTTTAGCAAAGCCTCGCACAAATGGGAGCCGAGAAATCCGGCCCCGCCGGTCACTAAAGCACGCATGAGACCCCTAAAAACACCTGGATTAAGACCAGTGGGACGTGACACAGCGCCCCGCAACCCCAGTTGCGCGGGACGTCCCGAAAGGAATCGAGACCGAGTTCAGGTAGGGGTAAAAACAGATCCGTGGCCCCCCGACCGTGGTCGACTGTTGCGGCAAACCTACGGGGAGTCACTAAGGGCCTACACGAGTGACGAATACTTTATTTTCCCGCGAAGAATTCAAGTACGGCTTCTGCGTAGTACTCAGACGCGGCGCGCGAACTACCCGGCCGGATTCGCCATGACGTTCGGAATCCAGCGATAAATGGCGCCGGGCCGCCGTTGGACGTACTTACGTGCCGGGTCCAGGGCCGATGAGCTTGTGGCTGGCCGCGATCTCTCCGCGGAGGGCCTTAAATGCGGAATTCGATTTCCGTCACCACCAGCTGCACGTCATCCGGGGGTGACGAGGTTGGCCGCTGTGATGGTGAGCCATTCCTTCAGCGGGATGCTCTGGCGGTGGTCCCATTGGGGGTAGGTGACCCAAACCTTGCCCTTGCGATCAAAATCGATGTTCACCAGATTGTCGAGGGCGGTCCGGGGCCAGCGGGCAATGGCCTGGTTGTCGGAGAATTCGATCAAGCGCTGCGGGGCAACCATCCAGGCCGGCTCCTTTCCCGGTTTGCGGGAGGGCAGGGAGATCACACGGCCCGAGGGCGGGACCATGCCCCTGGGGTTGACCAGTTTCTTCACGGCGCTGCCGCCTTCGAACGTGCTCAGAACTGTGTCCACGCTCAGGAACTCGTCGCCGCCAAACGTTGTGGACTGGCGGTAGAAACAGATGCGGCCATCGATAGTCAGGAAGGCTGTGCCGTGGATCTCGCTTTCCAGGGGCCAGCCGAGGGACTGGGCCACGAAATGCCAGGCGGTCCAGTCGGTGCCGGTGGTGATGACGGCGAGGCTCGTTGGCACCGAGCCCTTGATAAGCCGCTTGCTGGCGTGGCCCAGGGTGCGTTCCATGCGGGCTGCGGCGGCGCTGCGGGCCGACTCGTAGATGCCGGGGACGGCCTCATGGGCGGCTCTTGGGGCTTCATCGGAACGGGCGGCCGCCGATTCCTGCCCGTTCACCGCATCCTCTAGCGACATCCCAGCCCTCCATCGTTGGTGCTGGGCTTCGGATCGCGCGGCTGTGGGTGCTTTTCCATTGTTGCTGCCCGTCCAGTGGGGTTGCCGGGGTTGTCGGGTTCGATCGCTGAGGCGGTGGCTTCCCCTTCAGGTTAAGGCGCTGGCGACGGCGGGAAGCTGGAGGACATCCAATGTTCATCGATCGGTCACCGGACGGGGGCAACCCTCGAGCAGGATGCGGGGGGTGTTAACTGGGAGGGTGAGTTCCCTACCGTCGGCGCGCACGCAGAGGCTTGTGCTTTGGATCGCGATTCTCGCGTCCTTCGTGTCGTTTCTCGACAGCAGCGTCATCAACGTAGCGCTGCCGGCGATTTCCCGTGAACTGGGCGGCGGCCTGACGACGCAGCAATGGGTTGTTGACGCCTACCTGATTACCCTGGGTTCGCTGATCCTGGTTGCCGGTTCCCTCTCTGATTTGCTCGGACGCGTGGTGGTTCTCCGCGCAGGCCTGATCGGATTCGGCGCGACGTCGGTGATGTGTGCGCTGGCCCCCACCGCGGAGGTGCTGATCCTGGCGCGGGCGCTTCAGGGGGTCGCGGGCGCCCTGCTGGTGCCCAGCTCCCTTGCCCTGATCACGTCAAACTTCGACGAAGCTCCCCGGGCGAAGGCGATCGGGCAGTGGACGGCCGGGACAACCGTGGCGTTCATCGCGGGCCCGCTGCTTGGGGGAGTGCTGGTGGACTCGGTGGGCTGGCGGTGGGTCTTCGGAATCAACGTCCTGCCTATTGCTGTGACGTTGTATATGTTGGGCGTCCTGCGGGCCGGGGATGTTCGCGTCGCGGGGGTGCGTATCGACTACCCGGGCGCCGTGCTTTGTGTCCTGGGGCTGGCGGGGCCGGTTTACGCGCTGATTGAACAAGGCAACTATGGGTGGGGGAACCCGCTCGTCCAGTTGCCGTTCGTCCTGGGCATCCTGTGCCTGGCAGGGTTCATTTGGAGGGAACGGACCGCGCGGCAGCCGCTCCTGCCCCTCAGTCTCTTTTCCGTTCGAAACTTTGCCGTCGGGAATGTGGCGACGGCGTTCATCTACGCCGCGTTGTCGATCGGCGGATTCATCATCGTGCTTTTCCTGCAGCAGGTTGCCGGTTTCCCGGCGACGCTTGCCGCCCTGGCTTTGCTTCCCGTCAGCCTCATCAACATTCTCCTGGCGTCTTGGTTTGGCGCACTGGCCGGGCGGTTCGGTCCGCGGTGGTTCATGGCCCTGGGCCCTGCGCTCGCCGGAGTGGGCTATCTCCTGATGCTCGCATCCGAAATACCGGTCAATTATTGGACCCAGCTGATGCCCGGGATCTTCCTGTTCGCAGTCGGGCTGTCGGCGACAGTCGCACCGCTCACCGCCGCCATTCTCGGTTCAGTATTGGAACAGCAAGCCGGCATCGGCTCGGCCGTCAATAATGCCGTCAGCAGGGTCGCGGGCCTGCTCGGAATCGCGCTGGTGGGCCTGGTAGTGGGCGGCAAACTTGAGCTGGAGGGATTTCACCGGATGCTGACCGTGACGGCCGTCCTGCTCATCCTCGGGGGCATCGTTTCCGCCGTCGGCATCCGGAACCCGCGCAAGCGGCCGACGGGCCTGATAAGACAGAGAGCCGAATCCTAAAGCACGCGCCCGCGGACCTTGCCCGGGTATGACGCTCCTGCGACGATTGCAGGGTGAACAGGCCTATCGGATACTGGGCCAAGCGCCTGGATGCCTCACTGCAGGCACAACTCGATTCCACGCTGGCCAGCGTCCACCTGACCAGAAGGCAGTGGCAGGTCCTCGACTCGTTGAGCTCCGCATCCGCCACCCCGGCGGAAATCCGGGATCTTCTGCGCCCTTTCAATACAGGCGACGGCGGACAGGAACGGGACCTGGCGGCGCTGGTTCGACGGGAGCTCGTGTTCCTGCTCGATGGTCGCCTCGCCCTGACCGGGGCTGGCTACGCCCTGCATTCGGAGGCCTCCAGACTGTTGGAAGCCACCCGCCATGAGCTCACGGCCGGCATCGGAACGGATGAGTACGCCATCGCCGTCAGCGTCCTCGAACGCATGACCAACAACGCCGACCGGCTCGCCGCGAGATAACCGTTGCGACCTCGAAGATGCCAGGGAAGCGCAGACACGCCAGCCCGCCCAGCTGCGGTCAGGGCTTTTGGGACGCCGCCGCGGACGGGTCAAGGTCGGAGAGGGTGAGCGGATGCGCCGGCGCCTCCGGGAAGGGGACCGTGGCCGTCACCGCCAAATCCGGACCGACGTGCACCAATTCACCGGGGCCCATGGGGCGCCACCCCGGGCTGGGATCCATCGGCTCGGTGGCGATAAGAACATGCGCGGAACGGGACAGGTCCCGGCTGCGGGCGTGGATGCGGGCGCTCCGGGCCTCCAAGGGGGCCGGCTCGGCACCCGCGGCAGGCTTCCGTTCCAGAACGTGCAGCTCATGGGTGGCCGGGTACCTGACCGCCCAAAGGTCCGCCGCCGTCGTCACGATGAAATTCAGGCTGAAGACTGGCAGTTCCCTGGCAACCCACCGGACGGCGTGGCTGATGCCTTCCCCGACGTGGCCGCCTGCGCGCCGGCTCTCGGCGGTGATCAGCGCAAAGAGGCGTTCGCTGTCGGTCTGGCCGTGCACCAGATCCGCGACGCCGAGCTCGGCCAGGTGCTGATTGAGCCGCCCAAGGTCACCGAAGGCGCCGTTGTGCGCGAACAGCCGCCCGTCCTGCTCAAAAGGATGCGTGTTGACCATCGTGTGGGCGCCGGTGCTGGCGTACCGCACATGGGCAAGGAAAGTAGTGCTTTTCAAAACCCGGGCCTCGCGCGCGAAGGCGTGGTCCTCCCACGCGGCAAGCGGTTGCTTTGCTACATGGGCTCTGCCGCTTGCGTCGAAGGTACCGATGCCGGCGCCGTCGGGCTCCCGCCGGCTCTGGGCCGACAAACTGTCCGGGGCGTCCAAGAGCCAGAACGTCACCCTGACCGGATTGGGCCCGGCGTGCAGGCCGAACAGTCGGCACATGCGTGCTCCTTGTTGTATGTCGGCTAGTGGTCCTGCTTGTAGTTCACGCTACTCGGAACGGCCGCTGCCCCCAACCCGCATCTGATGTACATGGGGCGATGAGCCGCGATCCCGAGGACCGTGAAGAGCCGTGGCACAGCATCGAGTGAATACACGCTCCGATGTACCATGGTTTCATGGAGACCCTCACGCACGCGCCGGTGCTGGCACGGTTCGGCTACGCGATTTCGGACCCTACGCGGGCCCGTACGTTGCTGGCCCTGGCAGACGCGCCGGCGTACCCGTCCGATCTCGCGGACTCCCTCGGAGTGTCCCGGCAAAGCATGTCCAACCATCTGGCCTGCCTTCGAGGCTGCGGGCTTGTGGTTGCCGTCCCGGATGGCCGGCGGACCCGGTATGAACTTGCTGATGCCCGGCTGGGCCACGCCATCCAGGACCTGATCGGCGTCGTCCTCGCCGTCGACCCGTCCTGCTGCGCACCGGACGGGACGTGCCTGCCATGACGGCCCTTCTGCACGCGCCGGCGGCCGAGCGCCGGGCCGTTCTGACCCGGCGGATCCGGCTGTTCGCCGCCGCGACCATCACCTACAACGTCATCGAGGCAGTCGTGGCCCTGTGGGCGGGCGGCGTCGCGGACTCTTCGGCGCTGATCGGGTTCGGGCTGGATTCCGTGATCGAGGTGGCGTCGGCCCTGGCGCTGTCCTGGCAGTTCTCCGCGAAGGACCCGGAGCGGCGTGAGCACCTGACTTTGCGGATCATCGCGATTTCCTTCTTCGCCCTGGCGGCGTTCGTCACCGCAGATTCCGTCCGGTCCCTCACCGGCGGGGGCGAGGCCCGGCACTCCGCCCCCGGCATCGTGATCGCCGCGCTGAGCCTGGCCATCATGCCTGTCCTCTCCTGGCTGCAGCGCCGGGCGGGTCGGGAGCTGGGTTCCAGGACCGCGGTCGCCGACTCCAAGCAGACCCTTCTGTGTACGTACCTCTCCGCGGTCCTCCTTGTCGGCCTGGTGCTGAACAGCACGCTGGGCTGGTGGTGGGCAGACGCAGGCGCAGCCCTGGTCATTGCCGCGATCGCAGTCCGTGAGGGCATCAATGCCTGGCGAGGAGATGTTTGTTGCGACGTCCCGCACCCTGCGGCAGCCAACGTCACCGACGCCGAGGACTGCTGCGCCCCTTCCGGAACGGAAGCCCCGCACCCGGCGAACGCCAGGGAGGCTTCTCAGGCCGATCCTGCTCCTGACGGCGGTTCGGGCTGCTGCGAGGGCTGCGGAACCGCGCCCGAACCACGGGACGTGGCTTTGACGTTGGCTCCCGGGACGGATTGAACGGCGAGACTGGCGGGTCTGGGGACTGGCGGTTCTGGCGGTCCCGCGGCTGGGTCCGCCCACTCTGCTTGCGCCGTGCCTGGCTATTGGAGCGGTTGGCCGAGGCTTAGCTGCCGGGCGTGAAAGTCGAAATGAAGTGTGGGGTAGGCGTAGACGTCGTTCAGTGTCATCGACGGCGCGAAGAACGGGTCCCACCGGTCCGGAAATGGCATCGATCTTGACAGCGCAGTGGGCTTCTCGCGTTCCAGCCGGCGCGATATGGCGGTGATGCTCTTGTCGAGTTTCCGGGCCATCCGCCGCTTGTTGTAGAGGCGGGCCGCGGCCCGGGAGCCCCAGTAGTTGATGGCGTCGAACGGGCGTGTTCCGGCGTTCAGGACTGCGGCGAAGGCAGTGCCGACGGGCCTGGGGAGCCTGCTGACGACATGGACCAGCGGAAGCAGGGCGCGGACCACCATGTAGCCGAAAACCATGTGGAAGAGCAGTTCCTCGTTAGTCCACCGCGTCCCGTTACTCTTGCGGGAAAGGTCCGGGGCGGTTGCGCTCTGCAGCAAGGCGTCGAGGGCGTGCCGGGCGCGGCGGTATCCGGCCAGGATGTCCGCCTTGGGTGGTTCCACGTCGTGCCGTCCTCCTGTTCAGGCGATGGGCCGTTCAGATGGCGGGGGAGCGGCGTTCGATCAGGACGGTGTCGCGCCACTGCCCGGTGAGCGGCCCGTGGGTCATCCTGGCGATGCGCCGCCTGCGCCCGACAACGACGTAGCCGTTGGCCAAGTGAAGTTTGAGGCTGGCTTCGTTTTCGGGGAAGACGCTGGCCTGAATGGTCCAGATCCCGTCACTCTCTGTGGAGTCTGCCAAGGCCTGCAGAAGCGCTCCGCCCAGGCCGCGACCGCGTGCAGCGGCTGCGATGTAGACGGAGTGCTCCACCACGCCAGCGTAGACAGGGCGGGCAGACACGGGGGCGACCGCGGCCCAGCCAAGGATCTGGCCTTCTGCGGTTTCGGCGACGAGCCGGTGGCGGGGCAGTCTGGAACTGTTGAAGCGGTCCCAGTCCGGCGCGTCTGATTCGAACGTGGCGTGGCCGGTGGCGATTCCCTCACGGTAGATCCCTTCGACGGCCGCCCAGTCGCCGTCGCGCATGGCACGGATCGTGACCGTGGACTGTTCGGGCGCGGTCACAGGGTCGCCAGGAGTCCGGCCGTCTGTTCCAGGGCGCCGGGAACCAGGGAGTAGTAGGCCCACGTGCCGCGCTTTTCACGGTGCAGCAGGCCCGCATCGACCAGGATCTTCAGGTGGTGGGAGACCGTGGGCTGGCCCAGGTCCAGCGGTTCGGTCAGGTCACAGACGCAGGATTCACCGGAGGGATCGGCCTTGACGATGGAGAGCAGCCGCAAGCGATTCGGATCGGCCAACGCCTTGAAGACCAGCGCCTTCTGCTTCGCCTCCTCAGCACCGAGGGCAGGCACACCTGCCGGGGTGCAGCAGGCTTCATCCGTGGCCGGCTGGAGGATAGGAAGCAAGTTCATGTACCAATTATGCCCTGATATTGATAATCATCAATGTAGCGGCGCCTCGTTCGGCCAGCTGCCGGCGAGGCTAGGAGCTTACTGTTTCCGAACTGTGCGCCAGGACGGCGTCGTCTGCCGCGCGGTCCGCGGAGGGGAACAGGATGAGGAGGAGTCCAAGCCCTGCCGCCGCGCCGATCAGCTGCGCTACCACGAAGCCGGGAACGGAGGCGGGTGCGATGCCGGCGAAAGTGTCAGTGAAGATGCGTCCTACCGTGACTGCCGGGTTGGCGAACGATGACGAGGACGTGAACCAGTAGGCGGCCCCGATGTAGGCCCCTACTGCCGGTGCCGCGAGAACGCCACGGGATGTGGCGGCCAGGGCGAAAATGAGCAGGATGAGTCCGGCGGTAGCGACGACCTCGCCCAGCAGGTGTCCCGAGGTTGCGCGCTCCTTGGTGGAGATAGAAGTGCCCACCTCAAACATTGCGTTCGCCACGACGCTGCCGCTGACTGCCCCCACTGTCTGCGCAGCGATGTACGTGCCAAGTTCCGGCAAGGGCAGCCCAGTACCGCGGCGTCGGCCCAGAATCCAGTCGGCGAGGGAGACCACGGGATTGAAGTGCGCGCCGCTCACCGGCCCGAGTACCAGGATCAGCACCGTCAGTCCCAATACCGTGGCGGCGCTGTTCTGGAGCAGCTGCAGGCCAACGTCACTGGGGGAAAGCTGCTGGGCGGTCATCCCGGAGCCCACGACGATCATCACGAGCAAACTGGTGCCGAGCAGTTCGGCGGCGGCGCGGCGCCACAGCGGCGGCTGGTTGGAAGTCATGGCAACAGCTTGACCGAGAGAATTGCCTCAGTCAAAATTGAATCAATGACTACTGACCCAGTTGAAGGTTTTCGGGCGCGGGTCGCTAAGCACGCCGCCCTCGCGGATCCTGCGCGGCTGCGCATCGTGGACTTGCTGACCCTGGGGGACCTTTCCCCTACGGAGCTGCAGGCCGAACTCGGGATGCCGTCAAACCTGCTTTCCCACCATCTGCGCACGCTGGAAGGCGCCGGTCTGGTGACCCGCCACCGTTCGGAGGCCGATAGGCGCCGCAGCTACATCCGGCTGGCTGCCGGCGCTCTCGACGGGCTGGTGCCTGGCGCTGAACACGGAGCCCGCCGCGTCCTCTTCGTCTGCACCCGGAACAGCGCCCGGTCCCAGCTGGCCGCCGCACTCTGGAACCGGGCCAGCGAAATCCCCTCGACTTCCGCGGGTACGCATCCCGCGGACCGCATCGCCTCAGGCGCCATTGATGTCGCCCGCCGCCACGGCGTCGCCCTCTCGGACCTTCCCCCGCGCCGGCTGGATGAGGTGGGGCAAGATGAAGACTTCGTCGTGACGGTATGCGACAACGCCCACGAGGAAATCCCCAGCCTGGGAGGGATCCACTGGTCCGTTCCGGATCCGCTTCGGCTGAACACCGAGGACGCCTTTGAGGGCGCCTTTACCGACATCGCCCGCCGCGTCAGCGACCTCGCACCCCGCCTGCACGCGGCCTAAATCGAAGCCTCGCAAATATTGACAAGTATCGATCTACTGGTCGATACTTCATGCATCGACAAACATCAATGTCTTAGCAGCCAAAGTGGTGCGGGGACGACGACCTCATCAAAACCGATCCGCACCTGATTCCAGGAGAAAACCCGTGAGCACCGAAACCGCCAAGAAGCCCTCCGTCCTGTTTGTCTGCGTCCACAACGCTGGCCGCTCCCAGATGGCCGCCGCCTTCCTCACCACCCTCGGGGAGGGCCGGATTGAGGTCCGCTCGGCCGGTTCCCAGCCCGCGGACAAGGTCAACCCGGCAGCCGTGGAGGCCATGGCCGAACTCGGCATCGACATGTCCGCCGAAATCCCGAAGATCCTCACCACCGAGGCCGTAAAGGAATCCGACGTCGTGATCACCATGGGCTGCGGCGACGAATGCCCCTACTTCCCCGGCAAGCGCTACGAGGACTGGGTCCTGGAAGACCCCGCCGGGCAGGGCGTGGACTCCGTCCGCCCGATCCGCGACGAGATCAAGACCCGCATCGAGGACCTGATCGCCTCCCTCACGACCGTCGCCAAGTAACCCCTACTGAGCATCGGGAGACCCGGGTTTCCCGGAACGGGGAGGAGGTGAGCTGAATGAACACCGGATGCTGCGGCGATGGCTGCTGCGACGACAATCAGGACTGCTGCTGACACCCTCCCGCCTGCCGGCCCCACCAGGGACCGGCAGGTGCCTCCCAACAGAACCGCCACACCCTACGGACGAAACAGAGGAAACCATGGATTCAGCGAAGAACCTCCCCGTCGCCGTGATCGGCGCCGGCCCCGTGGGCCTGGCCGCCGCGGCCCACCTGATCGAACGCGGCCTGGGACCGCTGATCTTCGAAGCCGGCGCCGCCGCGGGCGCCGCGATCGAGCAGTGGCGCCACATCCGGCTGTTCTCCCCGTGGCGGTTCAACATCGACGCCGCCGCCGCCCGGCTGCTCGAAGCCTCCGGCTGGGAACAGCCCCGGCCCACGGCCCTTCCCTACGGCGGGGAACTCATCGACAACTACCTAACCCCGCTGGCCGCCCTCCCGGCCGTCAGCTCCCGGCTGCAGACCGGCGCCAGGGTCATCGCGGTGACCCGGCCCGGCATGGACAAGACCCACACCCGCAACCGAGAGAGCACACCGTTCGTCGTCCGGGTCGAACACGCGGACGGGGAAACCCGCGACCACACCGTCGCGGCCGTCATTGATGCCTCTGGCACCTGGTCCACCCGCAACCCGCTCGGCACCTCCGGGCTTCCCGCCATCGGCGAAGACTCCGCCGAGGACCGGATCTCCTCTCCGCTCCCGGACATCACCGGCCGTGAGCGTGCCTCGTTCGCCGGCCGCCGAGTCCTGGTGGTCGGCGCGGGACACTCCGCCGCCAACACCCTGATCAGCCTCGCCGACCTGGCCAAAGACGAGCCGGGCACCCGGATCCTCTGGGCGGTCCGCGGCGCGTCCGCCGAGAAGGTCTACGGCGGGGGAGACGCCGACGGGCTTCCTGCCCGCGGACAGCTAGGGGCCCGCTTGCGCCGCCTCGTCGAGGCGGGAACCATCGAACTGCACACCGGCTTCGGCATCGGCTCGCTGAAATCCCTCGACGCGCACGTGACCGTCGAGTCCGTGGACGGCCGGACCCTCGAGGCCGACGTCGTCGTTCCCTGCACCGGTTTCCGTCCGGACCTGGACATCCTCCGTGAACTCCGCCTGAACCTGGACCCCGCCGTGGAAGCGCCCACCGAACTGGGCCCGCTGATCGACCCCGAATTCCACTCCTGCGGCACCGTCCCCCCGCACGGCGCAGCACTGCTGGCCCACCCGGACAAGGGCTTTTACATCGTCGGCATGAAGTCCTACGGCCGGGCGCCGACCTTCCTGCTCGCCACCGGCTACGAACAGGTCCGCTCCGTCGCCGCCGCCCTAGCCGGGGACCGCGAAGCGGCCGACACCGTCCAGCTCGAACTCCCCGAAACCGGCGTTTGCTCCTCTGACGCCGGCACCAGCTGCGACGTCCCGGCCGCCCGCCGCGTCGCCTCCGAGCCCTTGTGCTGCGCCGCCCCTGAGCCGGTGCTCGTCGGGTTCCCCACCGGACTGGCCCACGGCCGCTCCGGCGAAAACAACTAAAGCTGGCTTCCCTCCACGAACCACCACACGACGGCACCCGTGTTGCAGTCCGGGAACCGGACGGTCCCTGCGGCTACGAGCTCGCGCTCGACGCCAGCACGCCCAGTCCGAGGGCGGCGATGATGCCGCTGCTGCCGCGTTCGAGCCACTGGCTTACCCGTGGGCGCTGCAGCCATGCCATTGCCTTCGCCGCCGCGATGGCTACAGCCGCCAGATAGAGGAAGCCGATGGCGCTTTCGATGGCACCGAGCACCAGGGCGGTGTCCAGGGTGTTGCCGCCGTGTGGAATGAACTGCGGGACGACGGCGAGGTAGAAAAGGCCGACTTTGGGGTTGAGGAGTGTGGAGAGTGCGCCGGCGCCGAACCCAGTCCTCCGACTGTGGCTGCGGCGCGGAGAGCGCCCGTCCGTTGTTGAGGGGGTTGTTGTGCCGCGGGCACGGATCAGCGACGAGATTCCCAAGTACAGCAGATACAGCCCGCCCGCGATCTTTAGCCACCGGAACACCTCCGCGGAGTCCTCCAGCACGGCGGCCAGTCCCACGCCGACCAGCGCGGCCCAGACCATGGAAGCCAGCGCCGAGCCGAACGCCGCTGCCAGGCCGGCCCCGGCGCTCTGCAGCGAGATCCGCAGCACCAGGAAGGTGTCCGGGCCGGGGGTGACGGAAAGCAGCAGGCACAGCCCGGCGAAGGCCAGCAGGGTTACGGCGGTCATGAGGACCATTGTCGGGGTGCCGGCCGCCTGGTTGCAATTGCAGCGGGATGTATGTCGTCGTCGGGCCTCCGGAACGATGGGTGCCCCGCCAGGGAACCCCATCGTGACGGAACACCTCTTGAACCTCCGACCCGCAGCCATCTGGAAAGCCCGTCCTAGGTCATCGGGCCGGCTTCGGCTACGTCGCGGGCATGACCAGCCCGGTTCCGCCGTCCACGGTGACACGCTGGCCGGTCGTGAGGATGCTGGTGCCGTTGCGGGTTCCCATGACGGCGGGTATGCCATACTCGCGGGCCACGATGGCCGCATGCGAGCCGATCCCTCCGGTGTCGACCACGACGGCGGCGGCCCGTTGGAACAGGGGTGTCCAGGACGGGTTGGTGTAGGGGCAGACGAGGATTTCGCCGCTGCGCAGGTCCCCGAATTCTGCCGGCTGCAAGATAATGCGCACGGCGCCGGCGGCGGTGCCCCGGCTGGCGCCCGATCCCTTCACAAGCGCACCCGCGCCACGCGCCGTCTCCCCGAACAGGTCGATCAGGTCCAGGAGCGGAACGGCTGCCAGTTCGCGGCGTTTTGCGGTGCGCGCGATCACGAGGCTGCGCCACCGGTCCCGCTCGCCGGCGGTGAGGCGGGCAGGGTCGGCTATGGTGCAGAGTTCTTCAAACCTCAGGTGGAAGACCTCGCCCGGGCCTTCGACGATTTCCGCCGCCTGCAGCTGCTGGCCGAGGCTCAGCAGGGACTTGCGCAGCGGGGGCAACAGCGCCGTGGCGAAAAAGTGCGTGTCCTCCCGGAAGGCCATTCCTGCCTTGGCCTGCTCGACGGCGTTCAGGACGAGGCGCCGGAACCGGGGGAGCTTCATGGCCGGGTGGGCCAGGAGT
The DNA here is from genome assembly GCF_042884475.1 of Arthrobacter sp. NPDC058130. Taxonomy (NCBI): domain Bacteria; kingdom Bacillati; phylum Actinomycetota; class Actinomycetes; order Micrococcales; family Micrococcaceae; genus Arthrobacter; species Arthrobacter sp. NPDC058130. The sequence continues at coordinate 516,464 of NZ_JBHVTV010000002.1, read as the reverse complement.
TCCCGGAACGCGTTGCCGGTCTGGTCTGTTTTCGCAGGCGGGGCATCAACCAGGACCTTGACCAGTCCGAGGACAACTTCGGGGGCCTCGGACCAGGTCGGCGAACTGCTCAGCACCACGCTGGAAGTCTCCCGGTGGCCATAGGTCCGCAGGAAAGCATCGAACCGGCCCGCGAAGTCCGTGTACCGCGGATTCGCCAGGATTGACGTGATGTCCGGCGTGCCAGGCTGTTCAAACACGGCCCGCAGGCTGGGGTCGGCACGCACCAGGCCGGCCAGCGTGTCCAGCTCCTGATTCGCGGCGCTGGTTTGCGTGGGTGCGCCGGCGTTCAGCGCGGGGGCCAGCCGTGACTTGCCGAGCAGAAGCAGCACCGACCTCAGCCTGGCTTGGGAGATCAGCAGACCGGGGAAATACGAGACGCGCAGGTCTGTGATCGGTGCCAGCCCCGCGAATATGCGGCGCACATGTTGGAGGGCTTGAGCCCAGTCCAGCTGTCCGGGATCCTGCATGTTCAGCCTGTCCACCTCGGCCAGATAGGCCGCAAGCCGTAAATCGCCGGTCCACTGTGACAGTTTGAAGCGGCGGCCCCTGGCCAGGATCGAGGCCGGCGCGCCCAGGATCTTGAACGTGGGGCGGGGTACTGGTGGCACCAGCCGGACCACCACGCCGTCCTCTTCGGGCAGGATCTGCGCGACGGTGGGGAAGCCAACACCGATGCTGCCGGCCATCCGCCGGAGCATGTCGAACAGCCCGAGCCGAAGCCACCCGGAAACATCCAGCGGATAAGGCCGCTCGTTGAACATCTCGACATACGTGGGGCCGATTCTCTTCTGCAAGAAGTTCAGGTCCGCGGGTTCGGGCGGCAACGCCGTCATCGGACGTGCCTGCAGCAGAAACACGCTGCCTCCGGCCACTGCCCACTCCACGTCCTGCGGCATCCCGAAGTGGTCTACTGCCCGTCCGCAAAGCCCGGCCAGCCGGGTGAGCTGGTCGTTGCTCAGCGCAGGCTTGCTGCTCCTGCCTATTGCGGCACTGGCGCCGGGAACGGATCCGGCGCCGGTGAACACCGCAGAGCCCCCGGGCTGCCAACTCATGAGCCGGCCACGGCGGTCCATCACGTAGTGTTCGGGGGTCACGGTTCCGGAGACGACAGCCTCGCCCAAACCCCGGCCGGCGTCCAGGACAATCCGGTCCCTTCGTCCCGTAACCGGGTCTGCGCAGAACATCACGCCGGCAACATCGGCGTCCACCATGCTTTGGACGACGACGGCGATCGCCAGGCCCTCTGTGGTTATGCCCTGCCGTTTCCGGTAGGAAATCGCCCGGTCGGTCCACAAGGAGGTCCAACAGCCAGCGACCGCGATGAGCAGCGCTTCCTCTCCCACCACGTTCAGGAACGTGTCCTGCTGACCGGCGAACGCGGCTCCGGGGAGGTCCTCGGCCGTGGCGCTGGAACGGACGGCCACCGCACCGGATCCCAGACGCCGGTAGGCAGCTGCGATCGCATCGCGCACACCCGCGGGCATGGCCGCCCCGCTGAAGGCTGCCCGGATCGTTCCTCCCTCCGCATCTTCCTGCAGCAGACCGCTGAGGGTCTGGGCCAATCCTGTCTCCTCGAGCATCAATTCATAGGCCGAGGTGGTGATGACGAATCCGGGAGGCACCGGGAAACCGGCCCGTATCAGTTCGCCCAGATTCGCCCCTTTCCCGCCGGCGACGGATCTGTGGCCCGCGCCGACGTCCGCCAGGCTGGTTACGGTGCCGTCCGGAGGCGCCATCGGCCCCGCTTCAGTGCGGTCATCGGTCATGGGGACGCGCTAGTCGCCGGCGGCTTCGCGGCCGCGGCGCACTATGAGCCGGTCGGGGCTGTGGACCACAGACGTGTCCTTGTCCTCGTAGTCGAACTGGTTGAGGAAGTAGCGCATGGCGTTGATCCGTCCGCGCTTCTTGTCGTTGAACTTGATGGTGATCCACGGTGCATGGTCCGTGTCGGTTCGCACGAACGTCTCTTCCTTGGCCGCTGTGTACTCCTCCCACCGGTCCAGGGAGGCCAGGTCGATGGGGGAGAGCTTCCAGCGCCGCACCGGGTCGATCTGCCGGATCGCAAAGCGGGTGCGCTGCTCATGGCGGGTCACTGAGAACCAAAACTTGGTCAGGTGGATCCCGGCGTCCACCAGCATCCTCTCGAAGAGCGGCGCCTGAACCATGAAAGTGTCGAATTCCTGCTCCGTGCAGAAGCCCATGACCCGCTCCACATTCGCCCGGTTGTACCAGGAGCGGTCGAACATCACGATCTCTCCGGCCGTCGGCAGGTGCTGGATGTAGCGCTGGAAGTACCACTGGCCAAGTTCACGGTCGGAGGGTTTACTCAGCGCCACCGCCCGGGCCGAGCGGGGATTCAGGTGCTCGGTGAAGCGCTTGATCGTGCCGCCCTTGCCAGCCGCATCCCGGCCCTCGAAAACGATCACGTGCCGCAGCTCCTGGTCCTGGCCCCAGTACTGGAATTTGAGCAGTTCAACCTGGAGCCGGTATTTCTCCAGCTCGTACTCCTCGCGGGACATCCGTTCGTCGTAGGGGTAGTCCTCCCGCCACGTCTGCACGGCCGAACCGCCGGGGTGGATCAGCTCTGGATCCTCCCCTTGCCCGCCGCGCACCGTGTACCCCATCTCCACGAGATGGTCGATCGCCTCCCGCAGGTTTTCCCGGAGCCAGCCCTGATCCTCGGGTGTCCACGTCCTGTCCGCCTGCGACATCTCAGGCCCCCTCTCGCCTCGCTTAACCGTCACCTGAAACACATGGTGCCGACTGCGTTCGACACTCAGCTGAGACGCAACTGAGTTCATCGAATGCGACCAGCGTAAGCCGCCGGATGGAACTCAGGATAGAGACCATTTGGGTGACCGGTCGTTGCATCGCCGCTCCCGCCGGGACGGGCTGAGGCGGTGCCGCAGGAGGAGGCTGAATTCCTGGGGTTCTTCGGCTCAGAAGAGCGTGATGCCGGTCAGTTCGGCGAGTTTGTCGGCGAGCCTGTCCTGGAAGTCGGGGTCGGTGACCTCGGGTGCGGGCTTCTGCCGCCGGCGGTGGTGCCAGTAGCCGGCGGAGCCCAGGGCGGCGGGGTCGTTGCTGACGGCGAGCCAGCACTGGGTGTCGTGGCCCATGGCCAGGTCATCAGGCGCGCCCGGGCCGCCCATCTTGGTGGGGACCCAGCCGGGGTCAACGGAGTTGCTGAGCACGGAGGGCCAGTGCCGGGCGACCGAGGCGGAGAGCGCCGAGACGTGGAGCTTGCTCTCGGAGTAGGCGGCGCTGGCATTCCAGCGCCGCCCGGTCCAGTCGATGTCCTGGAGGTTGCCGCGGGCGCCGTGGTGCATGCCGCTGCTGACGTAGATCAGGCGGCGGGGGCGTTCGATCAGGGCAGTGAGAATGTAGGGGGCGAGTACGTTGACGGCCAGGGTACGGGAGTGGCCTTCCGGGGTGGCGACGCGCCCGGGCGAGAGGTAGACGCCGGCATTGTGGATGACGGCGTCCATCCGCCCGTGTCCGTTGACCTGTTCGGCGAGGTCCCGCGTTTCGGCGGCGCTGCTGAGGTCACCAATGACGACGCCGGCAGCCTGCGCGGCGAGTTCGGCGAGGACGGCGGCTCGTTCCCTGGTGCGGGCGTGCAGCAGAACCTGGTGGCCGTCCTTAAGGAGCGTCCGGGCGGTGGCGAGGCCGAGTCCGTCGGTCGAGCCGGTGATGAAAATGCGTGCCATGGGGTGCTCCAACATGTAGCCGTTCACCCCTGGGGGTGACTCGCCGCGCGCGTTGGAATGGTGAATCGGTGCCCGGCCGTCAGAGTGCTCCGCCGGCGGCTTCCGGTGTTCCGGAGTCGTGGTTCCCTCCGGCCTGTCCGGTGTGATGGCCGCCGGATCCGTGGTGCCCGCCGACGCCGCCCTGGTCCCCGACGCGCTCACGGGCCAGGAAGTTTTCGACGTCGAAGAGGTTGTCCGCCCGCCGGGCAATGTTTAGCAACGTGGTCATCGAGGCAACCTCCTCGACCTGTTCCTTGAGGAACCAGAGCATGAATTGTTCTCCCAGGGCGTCGTTCTCAGCCCGGGCTGCGGCGAAGATAGCCTTGATGTTCTCGGTGACGTCCTGTTCCTGGGCGAGGGCAAGGGCGAGTGGTTCTTCGACGGTCGCGAAGTCGTTCCGGACCGGTTCGATGCCGGGGATCTCAATCTTGAGTCCGCGGTCCAGGATGTAGCGGACCATCATCATGGCGTGGTTGCGTTCTTCGAGCGACTGCCGGTAGAAGTGTTTGGCCAGTTGCGGAAGGTCCTGCCCGTCAAACCATGCGGCCACTGCGACGTATTGGTGGGAGGCGGCGAATTCGTTGCCGACTTGGCGGGTCAGCAGTTCGGTGAAACTTGCGGTTCCCATCGGGGTCTCCTCGCGTTGTTCTGCATTTCCGCGGGCAGGGCCGGGATCGGCCGGGTTGCCGCTGGATTGGGCTCCTTCGAGACTCCCCGATGCGTGGCGACCGGTCAATACCCCTTCGTTCATGTTCCGGCACCGCGCGTCTGCCCATGCCGGGTATGACGTGGGTATAGGGTCGGGCGGTATGGCGCTGCGACTTGTTCAGGTGAATTTCAAGGCTCGGGATGACTCCGCGCTCGGCAGGTTTTGGGCGGAGGCGCTCGGCTGGGGTGTTTCCAGCGAGGGGCCCGGTGTGACCAATGTTGAACCGGTGGGCTTCGTCTACCCGGACCCCGCCGCCTTCTGCGTCGATGTGGTCACCGTCCCGGACCCCGAGGCGGTGAGGTACCGCGCGCACCTCGATCTCGCCAGCACTTCTGCGGCCCATCAGGCCGAGCTGGTGGCGCACCTATTGGAGCTCGGTGCGACGCCGGCCGACGTGGGCCAGGGTGATGTGCCGTGGACGGTTTTGGCCGACCCGGAGGGCAACCTGTTCCGCGTGCTGGAGCCGCGAGCGATCTACCGGGACACCGGGCCGATCGCCGCGGTGGTGGTCAGCTGTGCGGATCCGCGGGCCATGGCCCGGTTCTGGGGCGAGGCGACGGACTGGACCCTGCACGAGGTGACCGACGATCATGCGAGGCTGCGTTCGGCCAAGGGTGTGGGGCCGTATCTGGAGTTCCTTCGCACGCCCGCCGTGAAGTCCGTGTGGGGCCGTGTCCATCTCGATCTGAGGCCGTACCCAGGGGACGATCAAGCGGCAGAGGTGGCCAGGCTGCGGGCCCTGGGCGCCACTGACGCCGACGTCGGGCAGGGCGATGTCCCGTGGGTGTGCCTTGCCGACTCAGAAGGCAACGAGTTCTGCGTACTCACCCCGGGCTGACGGGGATGCTGGAGGCGCCGGACGCCGCCGCTAGGCTGATTCGAGAACGTTCTTGAGGTTGGCCAGTTGGGCGACCTCGGCGTTCATGGTGCGGACGATCATCGGACCCACGAGCTTCATGAGTCCCTTGGGCTGCATGTCCAAGGTGAACAGAACAGTCGTTTCGCCGGCACTTCACTGAGGTGATAGGCGCCGGCCGGGCGGGCCGGGCCAGCCACGACCTGGAAAGCCAGCTGCTTGCCGGGGTCCGCGGTGGTGATTTCGTAGTCACCTGCGATGGGCCGGCCGCCGGGGCCGGTCGGGGTCTGGCTGTACACAGCCCCAAGATCCCCGGGCGCGCCACTCTTCAGTGCGATGTCCTGAATCCCCGACCGCCATGCCGGGTTGTTCAGCCCGTCAGCGAGGAACGCGTAAACGTCATCCGGGGAGCGGCTGATGGTGGTCTGGTTCTCGGCGTGAGCCATGGCTACCCCTACTGGTTCAGTCCCGGCCGATTCCCGGCCCGTCGATGTTGTCCATACTGTACGTCGTGCGGCCGGCGCCGTCCGGCGTCGAGGTGTGCAGGGGCCTAGCGGATTGCCTCTTCCCGCGTGTCTTCGCCGGCCTCTTCCTGGGTTTCGCCCAGGGGGCTCACAGTCAAGCGGCTGGTGTGGAGAAGAGTGCCGAGCAGGGATCGGGCGGCTGCGAGCAGGACGTTCACCTCGGGGCTGGCCAGTTCATAGAACAGCCGCCCTTCACGTCGTGAGGGGACAACCAGGCGCTGGCGGCGGAGCAGGCTCAAGTGCTGGGAGAGGTTAGAGGGCTCCAGGCCTGTGTTGTCTCGGAGTCTGCTCACGGCAACCGGCCCGTCAGCGAGCATTTCCAGCAGTTGGATTCGAGCAGGGTGGCCCATGGACTTGAAAAGTTCGGCCTTCACGTCGGTGAGGACCATACCTGCGGGAAGATCATCCGGCATCGGGACCTCCCTCCTTCACATTCACATTTTCTGAGCCGCGCATCTGCGCAGAACCCGCCGCAAGGAAACTAATAACCCCGAGACAGAAAAGTCTGTCTTGTACCCTTCACGATTAGCCCGCTCGCACATACATCGTAGCGTCCGGCTGCTGTCATGTCGCCGCCGCGCCGCCGCCGGTAGACAAAGTGTTACCTCTTGCGCAGGTCAGAGCCATAGTTCAGACTTTCATGAATTCATCAATTAGATCCGGCCCCCGGTGTGCGGCTGGCGTCGTATGGGTGGATGCAGGCTGTTCCCGGTGACAACGGCGTCACCGGGAGCAATCGGGTCTCAGCTTCAGGAGGGTTCTATGACCGGCATGTTTGAACTGTTCACCGATTCCGACACTTCCTACCGATTCCGACTGACCGCCCCGGACGGGACCATCATGGCCCTCTCGAAGCCCTTCCCAGACAAGCGATCAGCGGTGGCCGGGATCGCCGCAGTGCGGGAGTACGCCGGCATGGGGCATGTGACGGAAATTGCGAAACCGCAAAACGACGCCACGGACCAGCCCGTGGCCGGCAGGCTTCCCCAAACAGCCGGCATGCACCGTGGCACCCATGAGGCACGTTCTGTTGAGGCGCGTTCAGTTGAGACGCACGCACGGGGGAGGTCGGTCGGTGGCGGAGCGTCCGGATCCCCGGGCCGGCCGCCGCGCATCCGAATCCCTTCCGCCGCGCGATTCCTGGGCGGACGGGCCGTCGTCCGGAATCAGCAGCTGATTGTGCGGTGGCGGCAGGCTCTGGAACCGCAGACCGGGGAGGTCGGGCTGAGCTCATGCTGACCGTCGTCGTGGCCCGCGACACCCGGCTGGAGAGGCAGGCGCGTCCATGACCGAACTGAAGGCACTGCAGGCCTACTCCAGCGCCCTGGCCGGAGAGGACTGCCGCGCGGGGACCTTTCACTACGATGTGGTTTCCGGGGAGCTCGAGTGGTCCGAGCAGATCTACCAGATCCACGGCTACCGCCGCGGCGAGGTTGTGCCGACACTGGGACTCTTGATGTCCCACACGCACCCCGAAGACCGGAAGCGGTGCAGGGAAATCTTTGAGGAAGTGTGCCGTGGGGGAGGATTTTTTGCCAACTACCACCGCCTGTTCGACGCACGCCGGCGGGAACGCCGCGTCCTGGCGGCGGGGGAGGGTGTTGCCGGCCGTGATGGGAACGTACTTTATGTTGAGGGCTTCATCCTCGATCTCACCAGGACGATCCAGCTGGAAACGGACCGGTCCGCCCGCGACGCCATTGCCGGAGCCATCGGCACGCGGGGCCTTATTGAACAGGCCAAGGGCATCCTGATGGGAATCCTGCACATCGGTTCCGACGCCGCCTTCGAACGGCTTTCCGCCTACAGCCAGCACCACAACATCAAGCTGGCCCATGCGGCCTCGGCAATCGTCAGGCTGGCCAACAACACGCATGAATCCGCCACCCTCCGCAGCCTTGTTCACGCACTGGACAGCCGCTGCTCGGCACGCCAGGACGCGGACCGCGTGCTTCATCCCTAGGAGGAACCGACTGTAGCCAGTCATAAAGGAATAGATCGCAACGAGGCAGACCGGTCTGTCCGCCCCCTCGCGGTGTAAAATTCTTTTATCATGACTGTCAACGATTCCGCGGGTTCTACGCTGTTGCCCGCTACAGCCATGGTCGGCCGCGATGATCCGGTGGACCGTATTCTCGCGACTGCCTATGAGTTGTTCTCCCGCCGCGGCATCCGCGGCGTCGGAGTCAACGAGCTGATCAACAGTTCAGGGGTCTCAAAGGCGACCTTCTACCGGCACTTTCCGTCCAAGGACGCCCTGGTGCTGGCCTTCCTGGAACTCCGCGACCAGGTGTGGACCGTGGACCTCATTGTGGCGGAAGCCAGGAGGCGGGGTAGTACCCCCGAGGAACAGTTGCTCGCCGTATTTGACGTCTTCGGCGACTGGTTCCAGCGTGACGACTTCGAGGCATGCTCCTTCATCAACGTCCTGCTGGAGATGGGCGCCGGCCACCCCCTGGGGAAGGCGAGTATCGACTACCTCAGCCGCATCAGGGGTCACATCCAAGCCCTGGCCGAGGAAGCCGGGCTGGACCGCCCCGAGGAATTTTCCCGCTCTTGGCACATTCTGATGAAGGGCTCCATCATCTCGGCCACCGAGGGGGACCTGCTGGCCTCCAAACGGGCCCAGCAGATGGCCCGCTGGCTCATCGAACACCACCGCGGCCTGTAGTCGCGAACCCTGAACCGGACGACTGACCCGCGACTGACCTCCGCCCGCTAGCCATAGCTAGCGGGCGTCGTCGTCGGTATGCCCCCTGCTCAGCGCGAAAACAGCTCAGCTCCCAATTCCGCTCAGCGCCCAAAACGGCGCCGCCGGGCACTGCGCCCCGATCCCGCGCCCTTCCGAAATCTTCCACTTGCGCAATACGTTAGCGAACACTAACGTATTTATCGTGTTGGATGCCTTGGAGATCGCTGCGGAGCCGAACCGGCGGCGGCTGCTTCATCTCCTGGCCAGCCATGAACAGGCGGTCGGGGAGTTGGCTGCCCATTTCACCGTGAGCCGCTCTGCCGTGTCCCAGCACCTGCTGCTGCTGGAGCAGGCCGGCCTGGTATCTGCGCGCAAAGAGGGACGCAACAGGTATTACAGACTCGACCCAGAGGGCATGGGCCGGCTGCGTGAACTGGTCGAACAGTTCTGGACCAACGAGCTGGACCTGCTGGCATCAGAGGCGGCAGCACTTGCCGCCCAGCGTCACGGGCCCCCGCAACATCACACGGCCAAAACAGACAGTTCGCTTCAAGACAAAGGACCACTCTCATGACGTTCGATAAGACCATCCACCTGCCCGTCGGCGCCGACGAGGCCTTCGCACTCATCACCGAACCGGAACGCCTGCGCCGCTGGCAGGCCGTGGCGGCCCGCGTTGACCTTCGCATCGGCGGCGAATACCGCTGGACCGTCACCCCCGGCCACCACGCCGCCGGCACCTTCCAGGAGATCGAGCCGGGCAAGCGCATCGTCTTCACCTGGAGCTGGGAAGCCGGAATGGACCTGGCACCTGGCACGTCCACCGTGACGATCACACTGGAACCCGATGCCGAGGGCACCACCCTCCGCCTGTGCCACGAAGGGCTCAATCCCGAGCAGGCCGCAGCCCACGCCGAAGGCTGGAACCACTACCTGGACCGCCTCATCGCCGCGACCACGTCCGCGGCCGGCGCCGGGCCGGACGAATGGTCGGCGGCCCCGGACCCGATCGATCACATCAGCTCCGCCGAGGCCTCACTCGCCGTGCTCCTGGGCGTGCTGCGCAAGCTCACCCCGGAAGACCGCGAGAAAGCCACACCCTGCGAAGACTTCACGGCCCACGAACTGCTGGAGCACCTGGCCGGCTCGCTGAAGCACATCGGCGGCGCGCTCGGCGCGGACCTGACAGATGACGCCGGTGCAGCCCCGGAGGTGCGCATCGCCGGACTTGCGCAGCCAACTCTCGAGGCATTCACCCGCCGCGGTGTCGAAGGCAGCGTCGATATGGGCTTCGCTGAACTGCCGGCCACTGTCGTCGCAGGGATCATCAACCTGGAGCTGCTCGTGCACGCGTGGGACTTCGCGAAAGCCAGCGGCCAGGAACTCGTCGTCTCCGACGTCGTCACCGACTACGTCGAGGGCCTTGCCCAGCTGACCATTTCCGACCAGGTCCGGAACGGCGGCAGCTTCGCCGCCGTCCAGCCGGTCGCGGAAACCGCCGGCAGCCTGGAGCGCCTGATCGCGTTCACGGGCCGATCCGTCGCCGTCTGAAGTCTTCAGAATCCACCAGTAACTAGTCGCGGAACCCAGGAAAGCAGGACCAACATGTCCAAGTTCGTCTTCATCTACCACGCCCCGATGACCCCCGCAGAGGCCGCGCCGCCCGCGCCGGAGGACATGGCGGCCGCCATGGAACAGTGGAACAACTGGGCGGCCAAGGTCGGCGACGGCCTGATCGACTTCGGAACGCCCCTGGCCAACGGTGTCCGCGTTTCCGCCGGCGGAGCCACGGCGCCGAGCCAGCGTGAAGTCGCCGGATACAGCATCATCGAGGCGGACAGCCTTGAGGCGGCCGTGGAACTGGCCAAGGTGCACCCGCACCTGAGCATGCCGGGCGGCTGTGAGATCGAGGTTCACGAGGCCCAGCAGATTCCCGGGATGTAAAAGCCCGGCCCGATGCTGGTGGCGTGTTTGCCGCGGCCCAACGGCAGCGTCGAACACGCCACCCTCCTAGGGAGAGGGTACTCAGCGGTTGGGGCTAGAACCGGATTGCATCGATGACCTTGACCCGGACCGCCACGACGGCGGGAATTGCCCGGCCTGGCACCGACGAGAACGACCGACGCCAGGCCGAGCAGTGCCGCGTCCAGAGGGAACGGCGGATACTCGGTCAGGCCCGGTGCGATCTTAGATTCGAGCCAGGGATTCTTCACCACGGCGACGGCAAGCATCACGCCGGCGACCCCGGCCACCGCCGTCGCCACAACAGACTCCATCATGACGCCCAGGAAGATGCGCAGGGACGTGGCGCCGAAGCTTCGCCGAATCCCGATTTCCCGCACGCGGTAGCGCACGGCCCCCGCGGTGATCTCCGCTGCGGCGAGCACGCCAGCATCCAGCCGGTAGCACGCCCGGGCGAGGGCCGCGACATTTACATCGTGCGTGATGGTGATCAGCGTGGCTCCCGATTCGGTCGCCACGGTATCCAGCAGCGCCATGACGGCCTGCCCGGTATCGACGTCGAGGGCGCCGGTGGGCTCGTCCGCCAGAATGAGCCGGGGCCGGCGAACCAGGGCCCGCGCGATCGCCACTCTCTGCTGTTCCCCGCCCGAGAGCATGTTCGGCAGCGTATCCGCGCAACGCCGCCCGAGCGTTGTTGCTCAGCCGTTGCACAGGGGTTCCCTGGAATCTAAGTTCCCCGCTGGTGGGCAGGTCCAGCAGCCCGAGGAGGTTCAGCAGCGTGGACTTCCCGCACCCGGAACGGCCGATCACCGCCGTGTGGTCTCCGGCGTGGACGGCAAGGTCAACGGCCCCGGAGAATGTGCAGTTCCTGATCATCGGGAAGCCGGACAGTCCGGGTCACGCCCGAAAGGGACACCAGTTCTTCCATGGTCATCCGCCCGCCGCGATGGAACCGGGCCCGGCGAACTGCTCGCCGGGCTGTCGTGCCGGGGCGCCGGGAATGAACTCCAGCACCGCTTCACCTTCGGCCAGGCCGGAGACTATCTCCACCACCGAACCGTCGTTGAGCCCCAGCCGCACCTTGCGCTCCTGAGGCTCTCCACCCGGCTCGCCGGCTGGCTCTCCACCCGGCTTTTCGGCCGGGCTTCCGGTTGAGGGATCAGGTACAGCTCCCGCGGGAGCGAGCCACACAAATCCTTCCTTCACGCTGCCGCGAACGGACGTGAGCGGCACCGTGACGACGTCGGTGGCCTGGCCTGCGGTCACTGTCAGCTGGGGACGCCGCCCATCCGGCCCGTCGGTGGTCGATGAATTGCCGCATTCTTCTCCCAATAGGCCCATCGCCGCGGAGTGATTCGCCGCCGGCTTTCTTTGCAGCGCCGGAGGGCGCAACATTCGGCTACTTCTTTGGAATTCTTTCGCGCCGGGCACGACGGCGGCGACGACGACGGCGCCGTCACCCGCCGTCGTCGGGCGTCACCACGACGTCACAGTGCCGGTCCGGCGGGTGCGGAGGTGTCCCCGGGCGGCTGCACATGACCGCGTGAGTCCGTTGGGTTACGGACTGCTTCGTGATGCGTCCATATGGGTAGCGGCAGGCGTCCGTGGCTGTTTTCGTCGCCGGGTTACGCGCGGTTTCGTTGGGTGTCGAGGGGCCTGCCGCCCGGGAGTCATCTCTGCTCTAGTGGTGGGCACAAGCCGGCTGGCCCGGTCCGCACCATCGAATCCAGGAAGAATCCGCTATGAAAAACCGACTCTTACCCGCAGGACTTTCCTCCGCCCTGGCCGTTGCTGCCACCGTGGCGGTCTCGCTGGTGGTCTCCGGTTGCGGCGGCCCTGCGAGCGCGCAGCCCGCGGCAGGAAGCGCCCCCGGCACACCGGAAGTGACCGAACTCCGCTACGAGGGCTCGGCCAACAATGTCACGTTGCCGGAACTGGCCCAGGACCTCGGCTACCTGGGCGACGTGAAGCTGAACTGGGTGGGCAACACCATCAGTGGTCCGGCGAGCATCCAGTCAGCGGCGACCGGGGCCACCGACTTCGGCGGCGCGTTCTCGGGCGCCGTGGTGAAACTCATCGAAGCCGGCGCCCCCGTCACCGCGGTGATCAATTACTACGGCGAAGACGACAAAACGTTCAACGGCTTCTACGTCAGCCAGGACAGCCCGATCCGGTCGCCGCGAGATCTGATCGGCAAAAAAATCGCCGTCAACACCCTGGGTGCCCACTCGGACGCCGTGATCAACAGTTACCTGAAGAAGAACGGACTCTCGCAGGAAGAGATCAAGCAGGTACAACTCGTCGTCGTACCACCGAACGACACCGAGGAGGCCATCCGCCGCGGACAGGTCGACGTCGGGGCGCTCGGGGGAGTGCTGCAGGATAACGCTGTCGCCAAGGGCGGCCTGCGGTCCCTGTTCAACGACTTCGAGCTCTTTGGCGCCTTCGCCGGAGGCCAGTTCGTCCTGCGCAAGGACTTCATCGAGAAGAACCCGGAAACCACCAAAATATTTACCACCGGTGTTGCCAAGGCCATCGAATGGGAACGCAGCACCCCCCGCGAAGAAGTAATCGCGAGGTTCACGAACATCATTAACAAGCGCCAGCGCTCCGAGAGCACCGCAACCCTGAAGTACTGGAAGAGCGTCGGTGTCCCGTCCAAGGGCGCCATCAGCGACGAGGACTTCACCCGCTGGTCAGCCTGGCTGAATGACACCGGCATTGTCACCGGCGATATCACCCCCTCCAAGTACTACACGAACGACTTCAACGGCCTGCTGAAGGGGGCGGCATCATGACCCGCGGCACGGAACTGACAGCGAATACACCGACACCGAACACACCGACACCAAAAATCAGCCTCCGGAACGTCGGGAAGCAGTTCACCGTCCGGCCCGGCAAGGACAACCCCGAGGGCTCCACCCTGACGGCGCTGGAGGGCATCACCCTGGACGTCGCCGCGGGCGAGTTCATCACCCTGGTCGGGCCGAGCGGCTCCGGCAAGACCACCCTCCTGGACCTCCTTGCCGGGCTCACCCGGCCTGACACCGGCCAGGTGCTCGTGGACGGCCAGGAGGTGACCGGACCCGGCCGCGACCGTGCCGTGGTCTTCCAGCAGTACGCGCTGTTCCCGTGGCGGACCGCGGCCGCCAACGTCGCCTTCGGCCTCGAAGGACCCGGCAGCGACGGCCGCCGCCTGGGCCGCAAGGAACGTGCAGAGAAGGCCCGCCACTTCCTGGAGCTCGTTGGCCTGGCCGGCTTCCAGGACCGGTATCCGCATGAGCTCTCCGGCGGCATGAAGCAGCGCGTCGCCATCGCCCGGAGCCTGGCATACGAGCCGGACATCCTGCTCATGGACGAACCGTTCGCGGCGCTGGACGCCCAGACCCGGGAACAGCTCCAGGGGGAACTCCTGCGCATCTGGCGGTCCACCGGCAAGACCATCATCTTCATCACCCACGGCATCGACGAGGCCGTGTACCTGGGACAGCGGGTGGCCGTACTGAGCTCCCGCCCCGGCCGGCTCAAGCAGATCGTCGACATCGACCTGGGGGAGCGCACCGGTGACGGGGATGTCCGCTCCGACGCCGTCTTCGTCGAGCACCGCCACAAGGTCTGGTCGCTGCTTCACGACGAGGTCCGGAAAGCCCAGGAAGCCGGGCACGCCAAGATACGGCCCGACGGGTCGGCACCCGATGAAGCACCGCAGCTAGCCAACGGAAGGGCAGCCTGATGACGGCACCAACACTGACCAAAGAGGCCACCGCGGCACCCGCCGCGGCTTCACCGGCGGCCGACACCGGGCGGACTCCGCCGCGCGCGGCGGCCCAGCCGCTGCCCTCCCTGGTCCGGTCCGGTGCCCGCAGGGCCGGTCGCGGGATCTGGGCCTCCGGCGCCATCCTGCTGTTCCTCCTGCTCTGGGAACTGGGGCCCACCTACCTTGCCTCGCCCGCCACCAGGGTGTTCCTCCCGCCGCTGCACGAGGTCCTGCGTGCCCTGGGCTCCCTCATCGCCAAGGGCCAGCTGCAGAACCACCTGGCGGCAAGCCTCACCCGCTCCGCGAGCGGGTTCGGCATCGCCGTCGTCTCCGCCGTCGCCCTGGGCCTGCTGGTCGCCTGGTACCGGTCCCTTGACCGGTTCCTGAATCCGCTGCTGGAAGTCTTCAGGAATACGGCGGCATTGGCCCTGCTCCCGGTCTTCACGCTCCTGCTCGGAATCGGCGAGACGTCCAAGATCAGCATCGTGGCCTACGCCGCGTTCTTCCCCGTCCTGCTGAACACCATCGCCGGCGTCCGGACCGTTGACCAGCTCCTGATCCGCGCCGCCCGGTCCCTGGGGCTGTCCAACTTCCGGCTGTTCCAGAAGGTCATCCTGCCCTCGGCGGTGCCGACCATTTTCACGGGCATCCGGATGGCCGGAACGTCCTCGATCCTGGTGCTGATCGCCGCGGAAATGGTCGGGGCCAAGGCGGGCCTCGGGTACCTGATCGTCAATTCCCAGATGAGCTTCCTGATCCCGGACATGTATGCCGGGATCCTCACCGTCTCGGTGCTCGGACTGCTGGTCAACTACCTGCTGGTCGCCGTCGAACGGCACTTCTCCCGGTGGCGGACCGCCGTCGGATCCCAAGCGAACTAACGCATTGAACTAAACCGCAACTAATCCAGCCAACCTCACCACCCCCACAGATCAAGGAGACCACCACCATGTCGACAGCTACCGAAACCCGCCTCGAATTCCGCAAACTCAGCGCGCGCATCGGCGCCGAGATCCGCGGCCTGGACCTCAGCAGCGACCTCAGCGATGCCACGATCGCCCAGATCCGTGCGGCCCTGAACACACACAAGGCCCTGGTGTTCCGGGACGCCAACATCCGCGACGACGAAGCCCAGGTGCGCTTCGCCAGCCGCTTCGGCCCGCTCACCCAGGCGCACCCCACCGTGGCGTCCGTCGACGGCAAGCCGGCGGTCCTGCCGGTGGACAGCGAAAACGGCAGCGCGAACAACTGGCACACCGACGTCACATTTGTGGTGAACCCGCCGCAGGCCTCCACGCTGCGCAGCATCACCCTTCCGGCCTTCGGCGGGGAGACCCTGATCGCCTCCTCGGCAGGCGCCTACCAGGACCTGCCGGAGGAGCTGCGGAACTTCGCCGACACCCTCTGGGCCATCCACACCAACGACTACGACTACTCCGTGCCGAAAAACCTCGAGCACGCCAACGCCGATGAGCGGCGGAAGGAATTCACCCGGATCCACTTCGAGACCGCCCACCCCGTGGTCCGGGTCCATCCGCTGACCGGGGAACGGGGACTCTTCATCGGCGGCTTCGCCCAGAGGCTGCGCATCGTGGGACTGTCCAACACCGAATCCAAGGACATCCTTCGGCTGCTCCAGGCCTACGTCACCCGCCCGGAGAACGTGGTCCGCGTCAACTGGGAACCGGACCAGCTGGTGCTCTTCGACAACCGCATCACCCAGCACTACGCCCCCGACAACTACGACGGCCAGCCCCGTCAGCTGAACCGGGTCACGGTCGCCGGCGACATTCCGGTGGGCATCGATGGACGCAGCAGCACCTCCATCCAGGGCGACTCCTCCACCTATTCCGAAACGGTTGTCCTTCCCGCCGACGTCGCCGGAGCCCCGCTGTGAGCGGCGAACGGCAGCTGCACCTGAACGCGTTCCTCATGAGCACCGGGCACCACGAAGCCTCGTGGCGGCTGCCGGAAAGCGACAGCTTCGCCGGGACGGACGTCGCGCACTTCCAGCGGCTGGCCCGGACGGCGGAACGGGGAACGTTCGACTCGATCTTTTTCGCGGACTCACCGGTGCTGCACGGCGACGTCGGCCAGCGCCCCTACGGCAGTCTCGAGCCGACCGTACTGCTGGCGGCCATCGCCGCCGTCACCGAACGCATCGGGCTCATCGCGACGGCCTCCACCACGTACAACGACCCCTACAACCTGGCCCGGCGGTTTGCCTCCGTGGATCACATCAGCGGCGGCCGGACCGGGTGGAACGTCGTCACCACCGCCGGCGACGCTGCGGCCCGGAATTTCTCGCTGCAGGACCAGCCGGCCCATGCCCGGAGGTACGAGCGCGCCGCGGAATTCCTCGACGTCGCCCGCAAGCTCTGGGACAGCTGGGAGGACGGGGCCGCCATCGGGGACAAGGAAGCCGGGATCTGGGGAGACAACACCCGCGTCCACCAGCTCAACCACTCCGGCACCTATTTCAGCGTCCAAGGCCCCCTGGATGTGCCGCGCTCGGCCCAGGGCCACCCCGTGATTGTCCAGGCCGGTTCCTCGGAGGACGGCAAGGACTTTGCCGCCCGCTACGCCGAAGCGGTTTTCACCGCCCAGCAGACCCTGCCCGACGCCCAGCGCTTCTACGCCGACCTGAAACAGCGGGCTGCCGCGGAAGGCCGGGACCCGGAAACCATCAAGGTGCTTCCGGGCATCGTTCCGGTCATCGGTTCCACCGAGGCCGAAGCCCGGCGGCTGGAGCAGCAGCTCGATGAGCTCATCCACCCCGACCATGCCCGACGGCAACTCGCCGGGGTCCTGAAGGTCTCGCCGGAGTCGCTGGACCTGGACGCCGAACTGCCGGATGACCTGCCCTCCGAGGACGAGATTGAGGGCGCCAAGAGCCGGTACACGCTGATCGTGGACCTCGCCCGACGGGAACGCCTGACCGTGCGCCAGCTCATCGGCCGCCTCGGCGGCGGCCGCGGACACCGCACCTTCTCCGGGACCCCCGAGCAGGTGGCCGACGCCATCCAGGAATGGTTCCTGGCCGGGGCGGCGGACGGCTTCAACATCATGCCACCCGTGCTCCCGTCCGGCCTCGATGCTTTCGTGGACCACGTCATCCCGATCCTGCGGGACCGCGGCCTGTTCAGGCGCGAATACACCGGACGGACCCTCCGAGAACACTACGGGCTGCAGCGGCCGGCCAACTCCTTCGTTCCGGCCGGCCGGTCCGGCCATGCGGACAGCCTCGGTGCGCCAAGAGGCGGTCTATTGGTCTCGGAACGCTGATCCAAGCGGATCAACCGACCCGCCGTGCGCGACTGGAAGCCCCGGACAGGAACAGCTGTCCGGGGCTTCCAGCACGTTTAGGATGCGACTGAACGTCAACTGGCTTCCGCCCGGGACGTGCTGAGGCCTTTCGTGACCTCGTAGTGCAGGCCCGTGCGATCTTCTGTTGCCCAGGCCTCGTAGAACTCTGCCTTTTCGAACAGTCTTCGGTTCTGCGCCGGGGGCCGAAGCCACAGGATGGTCCCGTCGTCGGTGACAGCGTCCACGTGGCCGCTGCAGACAGGACTGCCCTGCTGCCGGATCTCGATGCTGGCCCCGGTGAGCAGGGTCCAGTCGGTGATGCGTCTCAGGTTCATGGGGCCAGTTGTCCTTTCGGTGTGAGGGACCTCGTTTTTCGGTTAGCGCACGTAGTCGGCGCCGGTGATGTCGACTGTCGCCCCGGTCGTGTGGCGGGAGCGGCCGGAGGCGAGGAAGGCGATGACCTCAGCGACGTCCTGGGGCGGGGTGATCTCCCCGAGGGGGAGCCCGCTGAGCCGGTCGGCGTCGAGGGTCAGGTGGGAGGCGATCCCGGTGCCGACCCATCCCGGGGCGACGGCGTAGGCGAGGACGTTGTCCCGGCCGAAGCCCCGGGCAATGCCCTTGGTCAGTGCGAGCAGCCCGCCTTTGGCCGCGCCGTAGGCGAGGTGTTCGGCGTCGTCACCACGGTGCGAGGAGCGGCTGGCGACGTTGACGATGATGCCGCCGTCTTGGCGCTGAAAGTGGAGGATCGCCTCCCGGCAGAGGTCTGCCGGGGCCTGGAGGTTGAGTTGGAGATTGCGCTGCCAACCCTCTGCCCAGGAGAGCGGATCGTCCAGCGGAGATTCCAGCCACGCACCGGCGTTGTTGACCAGGACGTCAACCCGGCCGTTCCATTCCTCGGCCGCCGCCCAAACCCTCGCGGCCGCCCCCGGATCGGCCAGATCGCCCTGGACCAGCCGGATGGGGTCTCCCAGGTTTTCCTGTACAGCCTGGGCGTCGCCGGCGGCGGAGGAGTAATGGAGTACGACGTGCGCTCCTTCGCGGTGCAGTGTCTCGACGGTTGCCCGTCCGATGCCCCGGGACCCGCCGGTGACCAGTACCGTTTTGCCCTTAAGCATTCCGTCTCCGCTCATGCCACTGCCTGTGCGCCGGTGATTTCGATGACGGAACCGCAAATGTACGGCGCCTCGTCCGATGCGAGGAACGCCACGAGCGCGGCGATTTCCTCGGGTTTGCCGATGCGGCCGAAGGGCACCAGGGCATCGAGGTCCGCCACGGTACGGCCGTTGCGGGCCAAACCGGATTCGAGCATGGGCGTGTGCACCTCACCGGGTGCCACGGCGTTGACCCGGACGTTGTTCGGGGCGTAGTCGCGGGCCAGGTTCTTGGTGAAGGCCACCACGGCAGCCTTGGAGACGTTGTAGGCAATGTGCGCCGGTGCGGGGTACAGGCCCCACTGGGACGCCGTGTTCACGATGGCGCCCCCGCCGGCCTCGATCATGTGGGGCAGCGCGGCGCGGCACAGGTGGAAGAGCGAATCAACGTTCACCGAGAAGGACAGATCCCAATCGTCCTGCGTGAGGGAGAGCAGATCCCCGCGGCGGTTGACGCCGGCGTTGTTGATCAGGACGTCGAGGCGGCCGCGGCTTTCGACGATTTGCTGGACGGCGGCGGCGGAGGCTGCGGAGTCGAGCAGGTCGAAGACCAACGGCTCGGCGGACTGGCCGGCGCTGACGATCGAATCGGCGACTTCCTTCGCCGCGGCCTCGTTGGCGTCCGCCACGAAGACGTGGGCGCCTTCGGCGGCGAGGCGCCGGCTGATGGCCGAGCCGATTCCGCCTCCCGCCCCGGTGACCAAGGCTGTCTTGCCGTTAAAGCGTCCGGTGATATTCGTGTTGATCATTACTGCTGTCCTTCCAGGGAGAAGATGGTCCGGTGCCAGTCTTTGGCCTTTTCGCCCGTGAGGTCGAACATGACGTGCTTGACCACGGTGTATTCGTCCAGGGAGTAGGTGGACATGTCCTTGCCGAAGCCTGACTGCTTCACGCCGCCGTGGGGCATTTCGCTGATGATCGGGATGTGGTCATTGACCCAGACGCAGCCCGAGCGGATATCGCGGGTGGCGCGCAGGGCGCGGTAGACGTCCTTGGTCCAGGCGGACGCGGCGAGGCCGTACGGGGTGTCGTTGGCCAGCTCGATGGCTTCGTCGTCGGTGTCGAAGGGGGTGACGGCCAGGACGGGTCCGAAGACTTCGTCGCGGAAGATCTCGCTGTCCGGGGTGGCATCCGCCACCAGGGTGGGGCGGTAGTAGGAGCCGGCCGAGAGGTCGCCGTCGGGGATGCCGCCGCCAATGACGCGGGCGTAGCCGCGGGCCCGGTCGACCATGCCGGCGACGTTGTCGCGGTGGCTCTGGGAGACAAGGGGGCCGAGGTCGGTAGCCGGATCCTGGGTGGGGCCGAGCTTGACCTTGGCGTAGAGGGCGGCGACGCCTGTGATGAATTCCTCGTAAACGGAGCGGTGCACAATCGCGCGGGTGGCGGCGGTGCAGTCCTGTCCGGTGTTGATGAGGCTGCCGGCGACCGCACCGTGGATCGCCGCCTCGAGGTCGGCGTCGTCGAACACCACAAAGGGTGCCTTGCCGCCGAGCTCGAGGTGGACGCGCTTGGCGGTGGTGGCGGCGGCTTCCAGGACGGTGCGTCCCACGCCGGTGGAACCGGTGAAGGAGAGCATGTCCACGTCGGGGTGGCGCATCAGTTCGGCGCCGACCACCGAGCCGCGGCCGGTGATGACGTTGATGACGCCGTCCGGGACGCCGGCTTCGCTGGCAACCTGGGCGAACAGCAGCGTGCTCAGCGGGGTGACCTCGGCTGGCTTGAGGACGATCGTGTTCCCGGCGGCGATGGCGGGCAGGATCTTCCAGGCGGCCATCTGCAACGGGTAGTTCCACGGCGAGATGGAACCGATGACGCCGATTGCCTCGCGCCGGATGGAGGAGGTGTGGTCCGCGGAGTATTCGCCGGTCGCTTTGCCTTCGAGGTTGCGGGCGGCGCCTGCGAAGAACGCGATGTTGTCGATGGTGCCGGGCACATCGAACTCGCGGGTCAGCCGGATCGGCTTGCCGGCCTGGCGGCTCTCAAGCTGGGCGAATTCTTCGGCGCGCTCTTCCATGAGGGCCGCGAACTTGGTCAGCACGGCCGACCGCTCGGCCGGCGTCGCCCGGGACCAGGCCGGGAACGCGTCCTTGGCGGCCTGGACGGCGGCTTGCACGTCGTCGCTGCCGGCGAGGGTGATGGTGTCCACGGTGGTTCCGTTGGACGGATCGATGACGTTCACGGTTTGTCCGGTAGTGCCGTCGACAAGCTTGCCGTTAATGAACTGGCTCACAACTCCTGCTTTCAGTTGTTTTGGAAGATTTTGGTGCGCGAGTTGGCATTTGACGGCAATGTTTTGGACAAACACCGCCGTCAAATGGCATCTCGCGGGAGGTTAGGCGCCGGGCGCCCAGATGTCGCCCACGGTGTAGCCGGCGGGGAACGGGTCGGTGGGGTCAAGAAGCCACTGGCTGCGGCCGGTGACCCAACCCCGGCCCGTGATGGTGGGGAGGACCGCCGGCCGGCCGGCGACCGTCGTCGTGCCTGTCAGGCGGCCGATGAATTCGCTGCCGATAATGCTTTGGTGCGAGAACGCCTCACCCACGGCGAGCTGGCCGCGGGCGTGCAGCGCCGCCATGCGGGCGCTGGTTCCCGTACCGCACGGCGAGCGGTCCAGCGCGCCGGTCCAGGTGGACGGGTCGCTGGGGTCGAGCTTGCCGTTGGACAGCACCACGGTGTTGCGGTCCTGCCGGCCGGGCACTCGGTCGCCGGTGTGGAGCATGACCAGGTTGACGCCGGAAATGAGCGGGTTCTCCGGGTGGATGACCTGGATCTGTTCCAGGGCGGCCATCTTGATGAGCGCACCGGCGCGCGCCAGTTCCTTGCCGTTGTCAGGGTGGAGGTCCAGCCCGACGTCGGCGGCTTTTGCCTGGGCGAAGAACTGGCCGCCGAAGACGACGTCGACGGGCACGGTGCCGAGTTCCGGCACCTGCAGCGGGAAGTCGAGTTCGACGACGAACGCCGGGACGTTCACGACGGTCACCGACAGGACCTTGCCGTTCTCGACTCGGGCCACGGCCTTCACGACGCCTACGGCGGTGTCGATCGTGACCGTTGTTTCGGGGCCGCGGACAGGAACGATGCCTGCTTCAAGGACCGCGGTGACAGCACAGATGGTGTTCGACCCGGACATCGGCGTGAAGCCGCCCTGTTCGAGCACCACAATGCCAAAGTCAGACCCCTCGTTCACGGGCGGAAGGAGGATCACCGAGCACAGGCCCGGGTAGCCGCGCGGCTCATGCAGCATGAGCCGGCGCAGCCAGTCCAAGTTCTCCTTGCAGTACTGCAGACGCTCCGTCATGGTCTCGCCCTGGACGAGACCGGCGGCGGAGGTCAGGATCCGCCCCGGCTCGCCCTCTGCGTGCACCTCGATGGCGTCGAGGGCGAGCGGGGCGGCGCTCATGCCGCTACCGGAATAACGCCGGCTTCACGCAGGATCGCGGCGAAACGCTCACGCTCTTCGGCGGGCAGCGGCTGGATGGGCAGGCGTGCCGGGCCAACGGGCTCACCGATGAGTTCCAGGCCTGCCTTGATGCCGGCCACGTAGTTGACGGACTCCAGGAAGTCGCTGATGGCCCAGAGGTGCTTCCACAGTTCGCGGGCACGGACGAGATCCTTCTGCTCGGCGAGGGCTTCCCAGAATTCGACGGCGAGTTCCGGCACCACGCCGGCGGTACCCCAGACCGAGGCTTCGGCGCCGCTGGCGATGCCGAAGAACGTCAGGGTGTCCCAGCCGTTGAAGGCCTTGATGCTGTTGGTGTGGACGGCGAGCAGCTCGGCCAGCGCGATCGCGTCATCGGAGGTGTTCTTGATGTAGTCGATGCCCTCGATCTGGCCCAGTTCGGCCAGCTCCGCGGCCGTAAGCTTCACACCGGTGATCCCGGGGAGGTTGTAGTACATCACCGGGATGGAGATGGATTCGGCTACGGCGGACAGGAAGGACTTGAGGCCGGTGAAGTCCAGGGGATCGTAGAACGGCGGCACCAGCATGATCGCGTCCGCGCCGACGGTTTCGGCGTGCTGCGCGAGATCGATTGCGCCCTGCGTGGAAAGTGCGCCGATGCCGGCCACTACGGGGATGCGTCCGTCGGCGCCCTTGACGTAGAGCTCGATGACCCGGCGGTACTCCTCGGGTGAGAGTGTGGTGAACTCACCGGTGGAGCCGGTGGGGACCAGTCCGTGGATACCAGCCGAGACGAGGCGCTCCACCTGGTGCTGAAGTGCTGCTTCGTCAACGGCGTTGCCGTCCTCGGTGAACGGGGTGGTGACGGCGGCGAGGATTCCGCGGAGGTCCTTTTTGGTGCGTGACATGTTGTGGGTCCTTTCAAGACAATGGGTGGGCCCGGGAAGCGGGCAGGAATCGTGTTGGGGTCTTAGAGGGCCGGGACCGGCTGGCGCTGGACGCCACGGAAGCGGTCGGCCCTGAAGGGCTGAAGGGCGGGCGCCATGCGGCCGCGGACAATCAAATCCGTAAGTGCTGCGGCGGTGCCGGGTGCGAGCGTGATGCCCATCATTCCGTGGCCTGTGGACACATAGGTGTTCTGCAGATGTCCGAGGTGGCCTATGACCGGAAGCCCGTCCGGTGTCATCGGCCGCATGCCGGCCATCGGCGTGGGCTTTGAAACGGGCGGCTCCCAGTTGCGGAAGTACTTCGCGGGAGCGCGCAGGATAGCGTCGACCCGGACCTGGTTAATGTTCTCGTCCAGTCCGCCGAACTCCATGGTGCCGGCCAGGCGCAGGCGTTCGTTGAAGGGCGTCACCGCAACCTTGGCGTCCCAGAGGTTCACGGCGCTGCGAAGGCCAAGCGGCGCTACCTCAACGCTGTAGCCCTTGCCCGGACGCACCGGAAGCGCAACCCCGAACTGCTTGGACAGGTTCCCGCTCCAGGCTCCGGCGGCAAGGACGAAGCGGTCGCCGGTGTAACGGGTGCCGCCGCTGTGCACGGCGGTCACCCGGTCCCCGTTGCGCTCCACGGCGTCGATCGGGGAGTTCTCCGCGATCTTCACGCCCATCGCCGCAAGCCGGTGGTGCAGCGCCGTGGCCATGGCTCCCGGATCGACGTGCCGCTCCTGGGGGAAGTAGATGCCGCCAAGAACTCCGTCGGTGAGCAGCGGCTCCTGCTCATGCACCGCGTCGCGGTCCAGCACCTTCGGTTGGCGTCCGTACTGGGACGCAAGGTCCAGGTTGTCGATGTGGTGGTCGAAGTTGTCCTGCTCCATGAACGCCATGAGAAGGCCGTTGGTGTGCATCTCGAAGTCCATGCCATCGGCCCGGTACTCGTCAAAGATCTGCAGAGTGTCGGCGGCCAGACGGAGGTGACCCTCGAATCCTGCCCGCTGGTCGCGGGCGTTGGACTTGCGCCACATCCCGAACATGAACTTCAGGAAGTCCGGCTGGACGGATGGACGGATGTACAGCGGGCTGTCCGGCCGGAGCATCCACTTCATGGATTTAAGGACGACGCCGGGTCCCGGCACGGGTGCCGACTCCGCCGGACAGATCCATCCCGCGTTGACCTTCGACGCACCCAGGCCAGTGGCCCGCGCGTCGATGACGGTGACGCTCTCACCCTCGCGGGCCAGATGGTAGGCCTGCGTCAGGCCTATGACGCCGCCTCCGACTACTACGGTGTGCACAATGAATCCTTTCTATTCAATGGTCCGGCCAAATGAGCCGGTTTAGAAGCGGACGGCGTCAACAAACTTCTGCAGATCTGGATTGTCGCAGGTTTCGAACGCCAGGTCGGGGGTGGTGTTGACGGCAATTTCGCCGTTGTGGAAGAACACCACGCGGTCGGCGGCCTTGGAGGCGAAGGCCATGTCATGGGTGACCAGCGCGACGGCGATGCCTTCTTCTTCCTTGAGGCGGTGCAGGACGTCGAGGACTTCTGCCGCGACGGGCGGATCCAGGGCCGAGGTGATCTCGTCGCACAGGATCAGCTTGGGCTTCATCATCAGCGCCCGGGCGATGGCAACCCGCTGCCTTTCGCCGCCGGAGAGCTGGGTGCAGCGGCTCAGGATGTGGTGCTTCATGCCCACTTCCTCCAGTGCTGCCTCGGCCCTGTCCCGCGCTTCGGACGCGCCCACGCCCCGTGTCTTGCGGGGTGCCAGCGTCATGTTGTCCAGGACGTTCATGTGCGGCCACAGGGTGTAGGCCTGGAACACCATGCCGACCTCGGAGCTGACGGCACCCCAGTCTTTGGTGCGCCTCTTGTCGGCAAAGACGGTCTTGCCGTCGAAGGTGATCTGGCCGTCGTCCGGGTCCGTGAGCCCAGCCAGCGCCCGGAGAAGGGTGGATTTTCCCGATCCGCTCTTGCCGATGATGACAGTGATGTCGCCGGAGCGCATGTCGAAGTCGACGTTTTTCAGGATGGTGCGGTGGTGGAAGCTCTTCTGCAGGCCGCGGGCGGACACGAGGACCTGGCCGGTGTCTGCAGATGCCGGGGATTGGACCGGTGTGGTCACCAGAGTCCCTTTCTGCTGGAGATGGGTGGAATGGGCGGGTGCCATTGTGCTGTGCCGGCTCATGACACTGTCACTTTCACAGTCGACACCTTGGCGCCGGGCATCATGCGGGCCAGCAGGCTGGGGCCGGGTTTGAATCCCGGGCCCGCCGTGTTCTGCATCCGGCGCTCGATGCCGCTGGTGATCAGCGAGACCGGGAACGCGATTGCGAAGTAGATGAAAGCAGCGAGGGTGAAGACCTCCAGTGCCCGGTAGTTCTGGGCCGAGATGGTGTTCGAGACAAACATCAGGTCAGACACGGCAATGGTGGAGACCAGGGCGGTGTCCTTGAACAGGGAGATGTTCAGCGACAGGATGACCGGCAGCTGCTGGCGCATGGCCTGCGGGACGATGATGTAGCGCAGCTGCTGGAAGCGGCTGAGCTGCAGCATCCGGCCGGCTTCGACCTGCTCGACCGGGACGGACTGGAAACCGCTGCGGTAGGTCTCGGCCATGAAGGCGGTGAGGTTTGCCGTCAGAGCGATCACGGCGGAGGCGTAGCCGGGGAGGGTTACTCCCGTCAGGGCCGGCAGCGCGTAGAAGATCCAGAAGAGTTGGACGAGCAGCGGGGTGCAGCGGAAGATTTCTATGTACCCTTGCGCAGTCCAGCGGATGACCTCGATCTTGGACATCCGGCCAACCGCGACGGGGATGGCCAGAATCATGCTGATCACGATGGTGATGATGGTGATCTGGAGCGTTACTCCCAGGCCCTGGATCATGCTGGGCAAAGCTTGGGCGACTACGTCCCAATCAAAGGTGTATCCATTCATGACATTCTCCTAGTGGAGGCTATTTCTTGCGGAGGTCGCCGAGGTTGTCGAGTTCGACGTAGTTGACCTTGGCGTAGGCCTGGGGCAGTTCCCCGCTCTTCTGTGCACGTTCAATCGCGATGTTGACGATCTGCAGTGACCGCGGGTCAATGGTCGCCGGCACTCCGTAGGCCGCCGAGGCGGAGTAGATGTCCGGGGTGGGTACGACGATCTTGAGCGTCTTGTCTGCCTGCGCCTGCGACTCGGCGGTGGGAAGGTCGGTGAACTCGGCAATGGCCCGGCCTGACTGAACTGCGGAGATGGCGTTTGCGTAGTTGTCCACGGACATGATGGTCGAGGTGTGGCCCTGCAGCGCCTTTTCCGGGGCCGATCCCTGCGCTGCAGTGATCTGTCCGCCGTTGGCAATCAGGTCCTCGGCCGTCGCGAAGGGGGAGTCGGCTTTGACGACGAAGACGCCCTGGTACTGGTAGACGGGGTCGGTGAAGCCGATGGCGAGGGACCGTTCTACCGTGTAGTCGAGGTTCGCGGCGAAATCGTAGCGGTTGGCCTGGAGGCCGGCGACGATGTTCTTCCACTCAGCGGCCACAGGGACCAGCTTGACATTGAGCTGTTTGGCAAGTTCCTGAAGCGGGATGAGGTTCGGGCCGCCCAGGGTTCCGTCGGCCTGCTGGACGGTCATCGGAGGAGCGATGGCGACGCCGACCCGGAGCTCTCCGCGCTTCTTGATTTCGTCGATGAAGCTGCCCTGCGCCGCGCCGGTCGCCGCGGTGGCGGAGGTGCCGCGAAAGCCCGAGCCGATGTACCCGCCAGCGATAGCAACAAGAATCACTGCGAGGACCGCTAGGACTACTTTGCTTGTTTTGGTCATGATGCGCTCTCTTTGAGTTGTGCGGTCCGGGCTGATCAGGAGGGTGGCCGGGAACCGCTTGGAAGAACAGGCGAATGGTTTTGGGAATCTTTCGATTCGTGGTGTCGAGACTGACGCGTGGAGAACCTGACTCAACGTCGTTGTTTTATTGTCAGGCAATTTGGCGATAAGACAACGCTACTACTGTGACCTGTCCCACGTCTACCCCTGATGAATCCGGCGACGAAATGCGCCGGCAGCCCGTCGGAAACTCCACGTGCAAGGAATGTCCCGAAACCGCGCGTTTTCCGGACCAAATAGAACATCCGCCCCCCGTGGAGGGCGGATGTAACGTCTGTGTTTGATTTTCCCGGGGAGCGCCACATTGGCGTCACAGAGCCGCCCCGGCTGCTCAGCGGCCGCTCGAGACGCCTGCGGGCAGTCGGACTGCTGCCCCGGCCGGGACCTCGTCGTGAGCGGCCAGGACCCAGGATCCTGTCGTTCCACTGACCGCCGGCATAAGACTCCCTTCACTGAGGTAGCGCCAAGGCCCGCCGCTGCCCTCCGGGCTCCACCAACCGGTCGCGGGACAATGCTCGCCGGTGGCTGCTCTCGGCCGGGAAAGACTCTGGCGGATGGGCCGGGTGCCGTGCGCGGGCCTGCGTTTCATGGTTTCTCCCTAAGACGATGTGGTTTTCGCTCCCACGCTAAAGCGGCGGAGTGCACGCCGGCGCCTAAACCTTTGTTGAGCTGACGCGGTTGCGATGGACATATGTACACCACTGGCAGCTGGCTGCTCCGTCTACGTTTGACCTCAGATGATTCCCATCGCCCCACCACCGAAGAAAGAGAAGACTGTGTCTGATAACAACGAACTGCAGGTTGTCCCGCACTTTATCGGCGGCCAGGAGGTGCCCTCGTCCGGGGACCGCACAGCTCCGGTATTTGATCCGGCGCTGGGCAAGGAGACCAAGCTGGTCGGTCTCGGGTCCGCTGAGGACATCGAGACGGCCATCTCCTCAGCCCACAAGGCCTTTCCGGCCTGGCGGGACCTTTCCATCACCAAGCGCCAGCAGATCATTTTCCGCTTCCGCGAGCTCCTCAACGAGCGCAAGGGCGAGCTGGCTGAAATCATCACGTCCGAGCACGGCAAGGTGCTCTCCGATGCCCTCGGCGAAATCACGCGCGGCCAGGAGGTCGTCGAACTGGCCACCGGCTTCCCCCACCTGATCAAGGGCGAGCACTCCGAGAATGTCTCCAGCGGCGTGGACGTCTACTCCACCAAGTCACCGCTCGGCGTCGTCGGCATCATCAGCCCGTTCAACTTCCCGGCCATGGTTCCTCTCTGGTTCCTCCCCATCGCCATCGCAGCGGGCAACACCGTTGTCCTGAAGCCCAGTGAAAAGGACCCCTCGGCAGCGAACTGGCTGGCCGCCCTCTTCAGCGAGGCCGGCCTTCCGGACGGCGTCTTCAACGTCCTGCACGGTGACAAGGAGGCGGTGGACGGACTGCTGGAGCACCCTGACGTCAAGGCCATTTCCTTCGTCGGGTCCACCCCCATCGCCCAGTACATCTACGAGTCCGCAGCCCGCCACGGCAAGCGCGTGCAGGCCCTGGGCGGGGCCAAGAACCACATGCTGGTCCTTCCGGATGCGGATCTTGACCTGACCGCCGATGCCGCCATCAACGCCGGATTCGGCTCAGCAGGGGAGCGGTGCATGGCCATCAGCGTCGTGGTCGCCGTCGAGCCCGTTGCTGACGAACTCATCGAAAAGATCACGTCCCGCATGGCAACGCTCAAGGTCGGCGACGGCCGGCGCAGCTGTGACATGGGTCCGCTGGTCACCAGGCAGCACCGGGACAAGGTAGCCTCGTACATCGACCTTGCCGTGGAGGACGGCGCCAAGGTGGTGGTGGACGGCCGCGGGATCAGCGTTGACGGCGACGAGAACGGCTTCTGGCTCGGCCCGACGCTGATCGACGACGTGCCGGTCACCTCCCGCGTATACCAGGAGGAAATCTTCGGCCCGGTTCTCGCCGTGGTCCGGGCCAACTCCTACGAAGAGGGCCTGCACCTGATCAACTCCGGCGCTTTCGGCAACGGCACAGCCATCTTCACTAACGACGGCGGGGCTGCCCGCCGCTTCCAGAACGAGGTAGAAGTGGGCATGGTGGGCATCAATGTCCCCATCCCGGTCCCCGTGGCCTATTACTCCTTTGGTGGGTTCAAGGACTCCATCTTTGGCAGCTCCAAGGCCTACGGCATTCAGGGCTTCCAGTTCTACACCCGGGAGAAAGCCATCACCTCGCGCTGGCTGGACCCCAGCCACGGTGGAATCAACCTGGGCTTCCCCCAGAACTGATCCCGTTTTCGATTGATTCCGGCGTTGCCGGCAGAGGGGTGCCCGGTGCGTTCAGCGCTCCGGGTGCCCCTCCGCCATTTCCAGGAACTGCAGTGCCGTGTACAGTTCCAGCCGGTCCCGCAGCCCGTCCAGGTTCAGGCCCAGGATGCTGCCGGCAGCATCAATCCTGTTCCGCAGCGTATGCCGGTGAACGCCCAACTGCCGGGCAGTGCGGTCCCACACGCAGTTGTTTGCCAGCCACGCTGTGACTGTCGGCAGCAGCTGTGACTGTTCAACGTCGTCGTGCTTCACCAGCGGTTCAATGAGCCGGCGTGCCACCGATTCCGCCTCCTCCCGCTGGAGCAGGCCAAGCATTCCGCCGCCGGCAACTTCCGCGAAGGTCACCACCGCCCGCGACAGCTCATTGGCCCTGCCCAGGGCCTTCTCGCCTTCCTTGATGCCCCGCAACAGTCCCTCAAATGCGGTCGGCGCCGAAGTCCCGGCCGCGGCGCCATACCTTCCCAGGACCGCCTCGACTTTCTGCTGGTGCACCGGGTTGGCCAGCACGACGACTTTTTCGTCCCGTTGGGCGTAGAAGACCGCGCCACGGTGGTCATCGGAGAGCAGTTCAAGGGCCTCAAGGAGGTTCTGTCCCTGACGCGGGGGCTGGGCAACCGTAACGATCACCGGTTCACCGGGCAGTCTTCCCCAGACCTGTCGTGCCGTCCGTGCCGCCACCTCCGTATTTCCGGAGAGCATCTGCTCGAAGACTCCCGACCGCAGGTGCCGGCGCGCAGTGTCCAAGGTGCGGGCCTGCTCCAACGCAAGGCTGGCAAGGGCGATCACACTATTGATGATGTCTGTCCGTGCCGGATCCAACGGCTCGATGGCACCCAACGCCAGGACGCCCCTAAGGCTGTGCCGCCGGCCAAGGGTCTGCAAGGTGACCTGCTGGTCCTCCACCGTCAGCTGGGCCACCGACCTGTTGCCCTGCTCCAGCGCGCGCAGTACCGCGTCCCGGACCGCGGACATCAGTTCCGACGGCACAGGGCGGCTGTTGGGCATCAGGATGTGGTTCCCGGCCGCGTCGAAAAGTGCCACCCAGCACTGGAGCTGGCGTTCCAGCTCGGTGAGGATGGACCGCAGCCCATCCGGGCGAAGGGCCGCGCGGGCGATCGACCGCTGGGCCTGGAGGGACCACTCGGATCTGGCGTTCTGCTCCTTTGCCAGCCAGTCCGCCACGGCGCGGATGATGGCAATGAACGGCGTGCGGTCCGGCACCTCAAGGAGCGGCAGGCCCTGCTCGCTACAGGCCGCCTCCAGGCCCTCCGGGAGCGCTCCATGGATCACTTGGGTGGCAAAGCCCAGACCGCAGATTCCGTGATCCACAAGGCGTTTGACATAGCCGCCATATACTTCGGCGCCCGGGTCGCTGACCGGGAACTGCGTCCCGTCGGTCAGCAGCAGCTGGCCCGGGTCCAGAAAGGGCGTCGGGTCATCCAGATCCGAGCTGTGCACCCAGGACACCGGCGCATCGAGCATTTTGCTCTCGGGTCCGGGGGTAACCAGCCGCAGATTCAGGCCCTTATTGTGCAACAGCGCGTTGATGGTGGGCGGCACCTAGGACGCCTCTGCCGGATCGTCGAAGTTCATAGAGTTGAGTATACAAATGTATAAGGACGTGATGGGTTGTCCCGGCGGATTATGAAGAGGAAGAAAGAGCACCGTCCCCCGAGAGGAACAACCATGGCCCACAGCCCTACCGCCCTTGCCGCACCCGTCACCAACTCGGAAGTGGTCGCCCTGGACCGGGCGAACGTCTTCCACTCATGGTCGGCGCAGGGCGCCCTTAATCCCCTGGTCATTGCCGGCGGATCCGGCAGCACTGTCTGGGACCATGACGGCCGCACCTACCTGGACTTCTCCAGCCAGCTGGTCAACACCAACATCGGCCACCAGCACCCGCGTGTGATCGAGGCCATCAAGCAGCAGGCAGACGCGCTGGTCACCGTGGCCCCCGCACATGCCAACCACACCCGCGGCCTCGCAGCGGAAAGGATTCTCGCCCACGCACCGGCGGGCATGGACAAGGTCTTCTTCACCAACGGCGGCGCCGACGCCAACGAGAACGCCATCCGCATGGCCCGGCTGCACACCGGCCGGGACAAGGTGATCTCCCGGTACCGGTCCTACCACGGCAATACCGGCGCCGCCATTGCTGCCACCGGCGACTGGCGCAGGATTCCCAACGAATACTCCCGCGGCCACGTCCACGTTTTTGGGCCCTACCTGTACCGCTCGGAGTTCTGGGCGGAGACCCCGCAGCAGGAAGCCGAGCGCGCCCTGCAGCACCTGCGCCGGACCATCGAGGCCGAGGGGCCGCAGTCCGTGGCAGCAATCCTCCTCGAAACCGTCCCCGGCACCGCCGGCATCCTGCTCCCGCCGCCCGGATACCTCGAAGGCGTGCGCGCCCTGTGCGACCAGCACGGCATCATCCTGATCCTGGACGAAGTGATGGCCGGATTCGGACGCACCGGCGACTGGTTCGCCCTGGACGCCTACAACGTCAAGCCGGACCTCATCACCTTCGCCAAGGGCGTCAACTCCGGCTACGTCCCGGTGGGCGGCGTCATCATCTCCGAGGAAATCTCGGCGACGTTCGATGAGCGGGTCTTCCCGGGCGGCCTGACCTACTCCGGGCACCCCCTGGCGGCAGCCTCCATCGTGGCCTCCATTGACGCCTTCGAGGAAGAGAACATTGTCGAAAACGCGGAGCGCATCGGCCGCGATCACCTCGCACCCGGCCTGGCCGCCCTCGCGGCCCGCCATCCGGTGATCGGCGAGGTCCGCGGCCGCGGCGTCTTCTGGGCCCTGGAACTCGTTCAGGACCAGCAGACCCGGCAGCCCGTCACGCCGGCGTTCATGGGCCGGATCAAGGCCGAACTCCTGAACCGCGGACTGCTGCCCTTCATCGCCGACAACCGGATCCACGTCGTCCCTCCGGCTGTCGTCACGGCTGAGGAGGTCCGCAGGGCGCTGGAGATCTACGACGAAGCACTCACAGCCGCCAGCTGATCCAGACCGGGTATTTGCGGCTGGCGAAGCCCTGGATGGGCCACCAGCGGTGGCCCGTCCTCAGGCATGCCGGCCCTGAAATCCTCCGCGGACAAACCCGGAAAGCGGCTTGGACGGCACACCGATGCAGGCTGCGACCGCATCTTCCCGCGAGGGCCAAGGAACTGGACATTGCAGATATTGGCATCACTCAGTAAGGAAAGAGCAGAAGAATGACTGGAGTAATAGTCGTCGGCGTGGACGACAGCGAAACGGCCAGGAAGGCCGCGCAATCGGCAGGCCTGTTGGCTGTCGCGATGGGAGCGAGGCTCCATGTGGTCACGGCCTTTACCAGCGACCGCGCGCACGTTGTAGGTACTGGGAGTGACCGGCTGGTGGTCTCGGAGGCAGGCATAGCCGAAAAATTGGCCCGCGCCGTCGCGGTCGAACTCCGGTCCGAACAGCTGGAGGTCGATTACTTCGCCGTCCATGGATCACCGGCCCAGGCGCTGATCAAGCAGGCCGAAACCCATGACGCCACAATGATCGTTGTTGGTAACCGGCGCATGCGTGGACTCGGACGAGTTCTTGGCAGCGTCGCGAACACAGTTGCCCACAACGCTCCGTGCGATGTGTACATAGCAAAAACTGACGAAGTCTAAGAAGACAAGTTCCGCGCGTTGGCTCAAGACACCCCGCGTTGGAGTTGGGCAGCGCGCGGGTCACCTCCGGCGGCCCGTGCGCTGCGCCACTCCGGGAGCCATAATACAAGTGCACTCTAAGTGCAGTATGATGCACTTATGGATGAGAGCACAACTATCCTCGCCTTGGCGATCGGGGCCCGGGTCAGGCAGGAGCGGCAGTCCCGGGGCTGGACCCTTGATCAGCTGGCGGAGGCTGCCGGGGTAAGTCGCCGGATGGTCATCAACGTTGAGCAGGGTTCCGTGAATCCCAGTGTGGGGACCCTGCTGAGGATCAGCGACGCGCTCGGAGTTGGGCTGCCGGCGCTGGTCGAGTCGCCCCAGCCCAAGCCGGTGAAGGTCACGCGGCGTGGCGAAGGTGCGGCTTTGTGGCACGGGGAGTCTGGTGGCCGCGGGGTGTTGGTGGCCGGCACCGAACGGCCGGATGTGGTGGAACTCTGGGACTGGACGCTGGCTCCCGGGGACCACCACGCGACCGAGGCCCACGCGCCTGGCACCAAGGAACTCCTGCAGGTCCTGCAGGGCACCATCACCATGGCGGTGGCAGAGCAGTGCATCATCCTTGACGCCGGCGATGCCGTGAGTTTTCCCGGCGACATGGCACATTCATTCGCCAATCCTGGAGCGGAACCGGCAAGGTTCTCCCTCGCCGTGTTCGAGCCGGGCGTGGGATCAGGACACCGGTCGGAAATGGCCGGCAACCGGCCGGGGGAGCGGCCATGACAGGCCGAGCCTCCTACAATGTCCCGGTGCCGCCCTGGGGGTTGGCGGTGGCGGCGATGCTGTCGGTCCAGCTGGGCTCCGCCCTGTCGCTGGACCTGATTACAACCCTGGGTCCGGCCGGGACCGCATGGCTCAGGCTCAGCTTGGGGGCAATCATCCTCCTGACCCTGGCCCGCCCGCCGCTGCGCACTATCCGCCGACGGGACATGCCGACGCTGCTCGCTCTGGGCATGGCGACCGGTCTGATGTCCATCGCCTTCCTCGCTGCGATCGAGCACATCCCGCTCGGAACTGCAGTCGCCATCGAGTTCCTGGGCCCGTTGACCGTCGCTGCCATGCGAAGCCACAATGCACGGGCGCTCCTCTGGCCCGCAGCTGCGCTGCTCGGGGTGGTGCTGCTCACCGAGCCCTGGCAGAGCGGGTTCAATCCTGCCGGCGTAGGGTTCGCCGGGATCGCTGCCATCGCATGGGCGGCGTACATCCTGCTCACCCAACGGATCGGCGACCGTTTCACCGGCATCGGAACACTCTCGCTCACCGTGCCGATCGCTGCCATCACGGCCGCTGTCATCGGCATCCCGCAGGCTGCTGGCCACCTCACGCCTGGAATCCTGGCCGCTACGGCGGGACTGGCCATCCTGCTCCCCGTCCTGCCGTTCGCGCTGGAAATGTTCGCCCTACGCAGGATGACCCCCACCGCGTTCGGCACCCTGATGTCCCTTGAGCCAGCCCTCGGCGTTCTCCTTGGACTGCTGGTGCTGCACCAGCAACCCTCGGCCACGCAAATTGCCGGCATCCTGCTCGTCGTCCTGGCCGGCGCTGCCGCGCAACGCGGTGGCCGACGACGCCCACGGTCCGCCGAACCGGCCGGCCGCGCCGCGGAGCTCGACTCCGTTACCTAACCCAGACGGCTGACCAAGGTCCCTGGGAGACCGGAAGCGGCGATGATCCTTTCGCCTGCTCGCTTCTCCATCTGAGCGGCGACGTTCAGGGATGCCGAGCCTCTGTTGCTCCCGCTGACTGCAGTCAGGATCGGCATTGACGTCAGGCTCCGCTATTGGCGTTCGGAGCGGTCGTTGCCTCGATGTGGGTCACCGGTAGCCCGTAGGCGGCGCGGGCGCGGTCGACGACGTCAAAATGCTGCCACGTCGACTCGTCGGCCGGGAGGGTGGCGATGACGATCTGGTCCGGCTGGAACGACACGACCGCGTCGGCCAATGCTTGCAACGGCCGAAAGTCGCCCAGGGTGCCGGAGACCGACAGCCCGTCCGCCGATAATGTCGACATGGTGTAGTCGAGACGCTTCCGGGCGGCGCGCTCGGTAGCGTCCCGCAGGTCTAGCGGACCGTATGACGCCGCTGTCCCGGTCTCGACTGGGTTGGCGGGAACGGTCACGAAGTACGTGGCAGTTCCTTCGCGGTCGATGCGGCGCAACTCGTCGAGGAGCTGTGTGGAGGCAACTGTCTGGTTGGCCATCACGAGGACACGTCTGGGGTTGCCCGCGACTGTGCTGGCCGAGATCGGCCTCAGCTTGACGTACCAACGGTTCACGAAAAAGAGCGCGATGACGAGCCCCGTGGCCCCCAGGCTGAGCAGCAGCTGGGCGCGGGTCTTTTCTTCCAAGAACATCTGGACCAGCACCGCGAGGATAACGATGGCCGTGAGAATTGACAGGTAGGGGAAGTACCACATCTTGACGCGCAGCTCGGAGTCCGGCGTGCGCCGGCGCAATACGATCTGGGACACAATGATCACGATGTAGACGATGAGGTAGATCGCACCGATGGAGTTCAGCAGAAACACGAATACCGTATCCGGCGCGATCGCCGCAGCGATGACGCAGAGGAAGCCGATGACTGACGAGGCGAGGATCGCCAGGGCCGGAACACCCCTACGCGTCACCCGGACCATCTGCTGGGGTGCCTCTCGGCGTGCGGCGAGAACAAAGAGCATGCGCGAGGAAGTGTAGAGCCCTGAATTAAGGCAGCTGAGGACGGCCGTCAGTGCGACGGCGTTCATGACATCGCTGGCGTAAGGGATACCCATCGCGGTAAAGGCAGCAACAAACGGGCTGGACTTCGTCTCCGGGGCGTTCCACGGCAGGATCGTGGCGAGCAGGAAGATGGAGCCAACGAAGAAGATCGAGATCCGGACAATGACTGACTTCGCGGCCCTGGTCACCGCCTTCTCGGGGTCGGAGGACTCCGCGGCAGCGATGGTGGCGATCTCGGCGCCCACCATCGAGAAAATCGCGGTGACCATGGCGACAGTCAACGCAGAGGGTCCGTTGGGCAGGAACCCTCCATGGGACCACAGGTTTGAGAAGTCCATTGACTTCCCCGGCCACAGGCCGAAAACGAACATCGTGCCCAGGAACAGGAAGACCACGATTGCTGCAACCTTGATCCCGGCGAACCAGTACTCGAACTCGCCAAACGAGGCAACTGAGAACAGGTTGGTCGCCATTAGCAAGATCATCAGGATCAGCGAGGCCAGCCAAAGGGGGACGTCTATCCAGTACCGGATGATCGTTGCTCCTGCGATAGCCTCGGCACCGACGGTGACGACCCAGTTGTACCAGTAGAGCCAACCGACCGAGAACCCGGCCCAATCGCCCAAGGCGCGGCGCGAGTAGTCGGTGAACGAGCCCGTGGACGGACTCGCCACGGCCATCTCGGCAAGCATCCGCATGACCATGATGATTACGACACCGGTGATGCCGTAACTGATGAATGCTCCTGGGCCGGTCTCACTGATGACGACGCCGGAGCCGACGAACAGGCCGGCTCCGATGACGCCGCCCATTGCAATCATTGTCAGCTGGCGCTGACTGAGGGATTTCTTGAGAGTCGGGCTTGAATCCATGTCAACTCCTACATTGTCGTCCCCGCGCTTCATTGCGCGGTGCAGATATTGGACAATCCGCCGGGAACGACGTCGTCTAGGTCCTATGCGTCATTCTCAGGCTGCAGAGGCGTCCGCGGGTAAGGGCCCGCATATCTCCGCCAGCGGCATGTCGGCCGTGCTGCGCGGTCAGCACTTTGAGCGCCGCGCATATCAACGCAAACATCTCAAATTGTTTGATTGTCTGACAGTATGGATCTTAAGGTTAGTGATGTGATCTGTGCCATGTCAACGTGATGCGTCATTTCGGAATTTCACTGCTCAACAAAGCTGGAACCCACCCAGCCCCGTTAGTTCGTACCGCCTGAGTGGAGTTTGTCCTCGGTTCCGCAGCGGATGAGCTCACGTGAGGCGTCGGGTGAA
The DNA here is from genome assembly GCF_042884475.1 of Arthrobacter sp. NPDC058130. Lineage (NCBI taxonomy): Bacteria > Bacillati > Actinomycetota > Actinomycetes > Micrococcales > Micrococcaceae > Arthrobacter > Arthrobacter sp. NPDC058130. The sequence continues at coordinate 479,512 of NZ_JBHVTV010000002.1, read as the reverse complement.
CGTCAATAGGGAGGGCCGGGCAGATGCCGGCCCTCCCTATCGCTATGAATCTGGTGGATTTCTTTCGGCAGGCTAGTGGGCGGCGGCGCCTTGGCGCTCGTGGTGGTGTGCCGGTTCGATTTCCTCGTCGACGGCTGCGAGGGATTCGGCTCGGGTTTCCGGAGCCCAGCGCCAGCAGACGAAGGCACCGATGAGCAGGACAGCGACGCAGGCCGTCAGGGCGGTGTTGATGCCTGAGCCGGCGACCACGACCGGGAGCAGGAAGGTACTTCCCGCGGAGCCGAGCCGGCTGGAAGCCGTGGCGACGCCGACGCCCGAGGCACGCAATTCGGTCGGGAACAGCTCGGGCGGGTAGGCGAATTCGAGGTTCGCGGCCGCTGAGAGGACGAGTGCGAACGAGGCGAACAGGACGACGGCCAGTATCGGGCTCACGGAGGCGAAGAGGACGAGGCCGAGCAACAGTGCGGCACCCAGGGCGAAGCTTCCGATCAGGAAGGTCCTGCGGGAGATGCGGTCGATGATCAGCATGCCGACGATGGCGCCCACGAGCAGGAACACGTTGTAGGCTGCGCCGGCGGCGAGCTTGCCGGAGACTCCGAGGGCTTCCATGACCTGGGGCGCGAATGTACCGAGGGCGAAGTAGGGGATGACCTGGCAGACGTAGAAGACGGCGCCGACCATGGTGCGCTTCCGGTATTTTGCGGAGAACAGTACGGCCATTCCCTTGGTCGTTTTGATGGAACTGACCGGCGGTGGCGCCACGTTGGGGCCGACGTGGCGGCGGACCACGTCGGCGGCTTCGCGCAGGCGTCCGTGCTGGGTCAGCCAGAGCGGTGATTCAGGGACGCCGAGGCGGAATCCGAAGACGATGAGGGCGGGGAGGGCGCTGATGAGGAGCATCCATCGCCACGCGTCGGGTCCGAGGTTTGAGAGCAGGAAACCGGCCAGGTAGGCGGTGACGTAGCCCAGGGCCCAGGCGACGGCGAGGAAGCTCATGAGCCGTCCGCGGAACCGGCGGGGGGAGTGTTCGGTGACCAGGGATTTGCTGACGACGTAGTCGGCTCCCAGGGCGATGCCGAGAAGCAGACGGAGCGCGAGGAGCTGCCAGGGTTCCTGAACGAAGAACTGGCTTGCGGAAAGGAGCCCGAAGACCAGCATGTCCCAGCCGAAGATTCTGCGGCGTCCGATCCTGTCGGCGATGGGGCCCGTGACGATGGCCCCGAGGAAGAGCCCGGCCAGGGTTGCTGCGCCCAGGAGCCCGATCCAGAGCGGTGTGAGGTTCAGGGCTGCAGTGGCGGATGCCAGCACGATGCCGACGATGCCCAGGACGAACCCGTCGCTGAACTGGCCGCCGGTGCCTGCAATGGCGACGCGGATGTGGAATCGGGTGAGGGGCGCGTCTTCGTATGCTGTGTGCGCGGCGGTGCTCATCGGGTTGCCTCAGCCGTGGCGGCGCGGGCTTTGGTGACTTCCAGAGTGGTGGCGTCGTAGCCCTGCTCAGCGGCCATGGTGACCCATTGATCGAAGCCGGCGGCGAGGTTTGAGTTGAGGCGGGGGCCGTCCCAGGCCAGTCCGGTGATGCACTTGCGGGTGAACGTTTCTGCGCTCGCGGTCAGGTCTTCGAGGATGTTCAGCAGCGAATCAACGATCACCGGCTCCATGATGTTCAGTTCAAGTTCCCCTGCCGCCACGGCGCATTCGACGGTGTGGGCAGCTCCCCGGATGCGGTAGCTGAGCTGCATCACGAATTCCGGGATGACGGGGTTGATCTTGCCAGGCATGATCGAGGATCCGGCCTGGGTTGCCGGCAGCGTGACTTCACCGATTCCGCCGGTGGGTCCGGAGGACAGGAATCGCAGGTCGGCGGCGATTTTGGCCATGGTGATGGCGGCACGGGCCCCGGCTGATGCCACGGCAGCGTAGGGGTCCAGGTGGGAAAGGGCATCGACGAGGTCGTCCGATCCGGTCAACTGCCGCCCGGTTGCTTCGCTCAGATCCCGGACGCAAAGTTCCCGATACCCTTCGGGTGCGCCGATGCCCGTTCCGAGCACCGTGGCGCCGATGGCAATGGTGTCCAGCTCGGCTGTCGCGGCGCGAAGCCCCTCGGTGACTCGGCGGATGGCGGTGGCGTGGGACCGGTGGGTCTGCCCCACACTCAGCACGACAGCATCCTGCAGGCACGTCCGGCCGAGGCGATGGGTGCTGTCATACTCGGCAGCTTTGGATTCCAGGGCCGCGGCCAAAGCCGTCAGTGCCTGCAGGGGGTGTTCGGCAAGGTCCCGGATGGTCAGGGCCATCGCTGTTGGATAGGTGTCGTTGGTTGACTGGGAAGCGTTGACGTGATCGTTGGGGTGAACGGGGAGGTCCGCTATCTGGGTTGCCCGGGCGGCGATGACCTCATTGAAATTCATGTTCGTCGTCGTGCCCCCGCCACCCAGAACGAGGGCGGTGGGAAACTGGCTGCCGTGCAGGCCGGCCGCTATCTCAGAGCACGCGGCCTCGATCGCCTCCGCCACCTCGGGGGCGAGGGCGCCGAGTGCGGCATTCGACCGGGCGGCGGCAGCTTTGACCAGAGCGTAGTTCCGCACGAAAACCGGCACATCTGCCACACGGCGGCCGGCTGCGCCGAAGTTCTCTACGGCCAGCCTGGACTGCTTGCCGTAGAGGATGTGACCGTCTGACGTCTCTGTCTGAAGGACTGTCATTTCAAAACCTTTCAAGTGATGTGTACCACAGTGCTTTGAAAGGTATAAGGCCGCATCGTGTGCTCCAAAAACTGTTGTTGATAAAGCAACACTCATTCAGCGAGATCAAGCAACGAACGAAACTTCTATTCGAGTAGTGTTGTTGCTACAGCAACAAGTATCAGGAGGGTGAGATGGCTGAGAGTACCGCCGAGAGGGTGGCCGCACTGCTGTTGGCATTCGAGGATCCAGGGCAATCAGGAGGTGAACACTCGGTCGGCGATCTTGCCCGAGCGGTGGGGCGCGAACGGAGCCAGGTGTCGCGGATGCTTAAGGCCTTGGCCCGCAGCGGGCTTGTCGAACAGGATCCGGACCGTCGAACCTACAGGCTGGGCTGGAACCTGCGCATACTGGCGACCGGCGCGGGAAATTATCCTCTGGTGAAGGCTGCCCGCCCGGCCCTGCAGGCTCTTGTGGCCAAGACCGGGGAAGTTGCCCTGCTTTCGGTGCAGGAGGGAAACCGGTCCCTGACCGTCCTGCGCGAAGAATCCCAGCAGTCGCTGCAGGCCGGCGGATGGGTGGGCCGCCGCTCGCCCATGCATTGCACGGCCTCGGGACGTGCACTCATGTTCGACTTTGACGACGAACTGATCGAAACGCTCACGCTCGATGACCTGAGCACGCCCACATCGGCGGCGGGGGCACCAAAGGACCTGACGGCACTGCTGCACCGAATCGAAGCGGAACGGGCCAGAGGGTATTCGGTCGCCTCCGAAGAAGTCGAAATCGGGCTGACGTCCGTCGCTGCGCCGGTCCGGGACCAACTGGGCCACATCGCAGGCGTTCTCAACGTGTCGGCACCAACCTCGCGAATCATCACACGCACCGACGCCATAGGTCAGCTACTCATGGCCGCATCCCGCGCCATCACGCAAAAACTTCGCTCCCGACCCAGCTGACCAGGAGCCAGCGCATTCTCCGACGGCGTGAGCACCAACGCGATCGAATCCGGGGGCTGCAGAGAGGATGACGCTACCCGGACGGAGGGGACGGCGCCTCGGCGCCGTCCCCTCCGCGGCTGGTGCCGGAGGGGAGGCGTTCAGTCTCCGGTAGCGGAGAGCCCCATCAACGTGAGGAGTTCCCACGCCGTGTGAGCTGCGGCAAGCCCGGTCACACCGGCGTGGTCATAGGCAGGTGCAACTTCGACAACATCGCCGCCCACGATGTTGAGGCCCTTCAGACGCCTGAGCACAGAGAAGAACTCCCTTGTGTTGATGCCTGCGACTTCCGGGGTTCCCGTGCCCGGTGCGTGAGCCGGGTCGAGCACATCGATGTCGATCGAGATGTAGACAGGACCGGAACCCAGGCGTTCGAGGATCTGAGCAGCGATGCTTTGCATCGAACGCTCCTGGAATTCCTCGGAACGGATGATCTCGAATCCTGCACGGCGGTCGTCCTCGAGTTCGCTGGGATCGTAGACGCCTCCGCGGATCCCCACGTGCTGGCAGTGCTCAAGGTCAAGCAGGCCCTCTTCGGCCGCCCGCCGAAAGGGGGACCCGTGCCAGATCGAGGCACCGTGCAGAACATCCCAAGTGTCGAGATGGGCATCGAAGTGGAGAACAGCCAGGGGGCCGTGGGCGGAAGCAGCCGCGCGCAGCAGTGGCAGGGCGACGGTGTGGTCGCCGCCCAGGGCCAGGATTCGGGTGCCTTGGCTAGTCAAGCGTTCAGCCTTGGCATGAATCGATTCCACCGCTTGGTCGATGCTGTAGGGATTAACCCCGAAGTCGCCGGCGTCGACAATCTGCTGGTTGCGGAAGGGGAAGGTTTCGTGAATCTGATGGTAGGGGTGAAGCTGGCGGGAGTGCTCACGAATGTGTGCGGGACCGAACCGCGCTCCGGGACGGAAACTCGTTCCTGAGTCGAAGGGGATGCCCACCACCGCGATGTCCGCGTGTTCCACTTCGTCGATCCGTGGCAGCAGGGCAAATGTCGCAATGCCGGCGTAACGCGGAAGGTCGGATCCCTCGCGTGGGCCCTGAATGTCTCGCTCGATGGTCAAAACGTGCTCCTTGCAATTTCGTTTTCAGCCTCACCTGTCCGGCCGGGAGTCCCTGGCCGCCAAGGTGCGGTCTTGATTGTTTCCGTTCGTAAAAGTGATGCCCTTCCGGGCGCCCGGGGCTGCGCGTCAGTTCATATCGGCCGCCATTCCCCTGCCCAGCATTGAGTTCTTCCGTCCGACGAGCAGATACCAGGCCAGCACTGCGCCGACCCAGACCGTGAATACGAGGATGGTGATCGGGCGGAGATCTTTTACGATCCAGAGGCATCCGGCGATCGAAAGAACCGGGATGAGCGGATGCAGTGGCGCCTTAAAGCTACGCTCCAGCCCAGGCTCCCGTCGCCGTAAAACCATGACGGCGGCTGAGACAACGATGAATGCCGCCAGCGTTCCAATGCTCGTCATTTCAGCGAGGAAACTGATGGGGAGCAGGCCGGCCACGAGTGCCATGCAGGCGGACACGATGAGGGTGTTGGCCGCGGGGGTCTTGCTGCGGGTGCTCACGCGCTGGAAGATCTCCGGTGCCAGCCCATCCCGCGACATGGCGAAGAGGATTCTGGTCTGTCCGAACAAGACGATCAGGGAAATACTGAAAATCGAGAGCACCGCGACGGCGGCCACGACGGTCCCGGGCCAGGATGCTCCGACGATCGTCTCGAGGATGGCGGAAAGACCTGCCGTCTGTCCTTCGAATCGTGAAGATTCCTGCGCCCCGAGAGCAGCGACTGCGACCAGGACATAGATCGCGGTCACGACGATGAGGGCTGCCAGGATAGCGATGGGCAGATTCCGGCGGGGATTCTTCGCCTCCTCGCCTGCCGTTGAGACTGCGTCCAGCCCGACGAAGGAGAAGAAGATGAGACCGGATCCAGCCATCACCCCGTTGAATCCGTTCGGAGTGAAATTCGTAAAGTGATCAGCGTTCCATCCCGTGAACGCGACGGCGATGAAGAACGCTAGGCCCAGGATTTTCACGAGCACCATAACCGTGTTCGCCAGGACCGATTCCCTGGTTCCGCGGATCAGCAACGAGGCGCAGGCTGCGATGAGAATCATCGCCGGCAAGTTGACTATGCCGCCTTCTTCTCGGGAAGACGAAAGAGCAACCGGAAGGCCGAAACCGAACAGATTCTCCAAAAGCTGATTGACATACTGCGACCAGCCCACCGCGACTGCTGCGCCGGAGACCCCGTACTCCAACAACAGACACCCCGCCACACCCATCGCGGGGAGCTCACCAAGCGTGCTGTAGGCGTATGAATACGAGGAACCGGACACCGGCACACTGCCCGCCAACTCGGCGTAGCAGATGGCGGTGAGCCCCGCGACGATGCCTGCGATCACAAAGGACCAAATGACAGCAGGGCCGGCAGCCGGCACCGCCTCAGAGAGGATGAAAAAGATTCCGGTGCCGATCGTCCCACCGACGCCGATCAAGGTCAGCTGAAAAAAGCCGATGCTGCGCTGAAGCGGACTCCCTTTCTCCTCAGTGTCACTCGGCAGTGGCTTCACCCGGAACAATTGCTGTCTGAACGACAGCGAGACAGGCCGGACTTCAGTTATTGGAGGCATCTTTGCCTTTCTGCAGGCCGCCGGCCGTGCTGATTCCTAGCATCACGGCCTCCGTGATGCACAGTGGACATCGGGGTATTTCTAAGGCGTTGCCCGGTTCGGGACCGCTTAACCCCACCCGCGCGCAGCCACTTAGCCGCGGCCGCTCCGATGTGCCTCATCCATGAGACCCCGTCGAGTAGGCTAGGTACAACCATCAAATACCAACAGAACTTGACGGATTTTCCGATGCTAGATATTCGACGCCTCTCGCTCCTCGTCAGCGTTGCCAAACTGGGTTCCATTTCGGCCGCCGCGGCCGCTGCAGGCTGTACCGCCTCCTCCGCCTCGGAACAGCTGTCTAAGCTCGAACGGGAGCTGGGTGCCACGCTCCTTGAGCGGAGCGCGCGGAGCGTTCGGTTGACGGCGGCCGGGGCGGAGCTGGCCGATCACGGGCGCAGGATCCTCACCCAGATGGACACGGCCCAACAGGCGGTCCAGGAAGTGGCCGGGCTTTCAGGTGGCCGGCTCCGGGTAGCCGCCTACCATACAGGAGCCTCACGATTCGTGATTCCAGGCATCGCCGCTTTCACCCGGAGACACCCTGGAGTCCGTGTGACTTTTGACGAAATGGAGCCCGAAACCGCCCTCCCCGCCGTGAGCAACGGCGACGTTGACCTCGCGCTGGTCAATCGATACCTCGGCCTGCAGGCTCCCGACATGAGCGGCCTGGACGTGCTGGAACTCGGAAAAGAGCCCTTCGTCCTGGCAGCTCCCGCCAGCCTGGCCGCGGGGCCCGGCCCCGCCTCCATGCGCGATCTTGCAACGGCCGCATGGGTCAGTTCCCGACCCGCCATTGGATTCCAGGCCATCACGGAACTGGCGGCCGCCCGCGCGGGATTCACCCCAAACATCGTGGCGCGAGCGGACAACTACGAGCTGATTCTAGATCTTGTCGCTGGAGGGCTGGGCGTGGCTCTTGTGCCCAGCCGCGCAGCGAAAACCCGGCCCTCGGTGCAGTATTACCAACTTGCGGAATCCTTTGACCTGGCCCGCCTGGAGTCCCTGATAGTCCGTGCATCAGACCACTCTCAGGCCACGAGCGAACTTCGCCAATTGATCGTCCAACAGTTTAGGTCCGCGACGGAACGCGGTGAAGGCGCCCCGATTCGGGCAACTCCTCGGGCACCCATGGCGTGAGTCTTCGGCTCTTGGATCCGCGGCAGCAGCCCGCGGCGTTACGAGTCTTTGGCCCCTGCAGTGCCTGAATTTCGCCGGGACTGGAGGGACGACGGCGGCGGGTCAGCCTTGGAAAGGTGACCCGCCGCCGTCGTCCTCTGGAAAACGAAGGGAACGGCGACGTTCCCCTGTCCGATCCGGATCTCAGCCGAGGGTGAAAATACGGCCGGTCTGGATTCCGTCGACGGACTTGACGTAGGCCTGGCCTACTTCGTCGGCCGGGATCCGGGCGAAGCCGGGGAAGTAGCTGTGGTAGCCGGTAGCTTCCTCCAGGACCGACGGGCTCACCGCATTGATGCGGATCCCACGGGGGAGCTCCGCCGCCGCGGCCATGACGAAGGACTCGAGGGCTCCGTTGGCCAGGGAAGCGACGACACCGGTCTGGATGGGCTCGCGGGCGAGGACGCCGGTGGTGAGGGTAAACGATCCGCCGTCGTTGACGTAGGGGCTGCCCAGCCGGACGAGGTTGACCTGGCCGACGACCTTGTCCATGATGCCGTCTGTGAAGTCTGCCTCCGAGAGGTCGGAGAGCGGCTTGAACGGGACAGCGCCGGTGCAGGCGACCACGGCGTCGACCTTGCCGACCTGTTCGAACATGCTCCCGACCGAGGCCGCATCCGAAAGGTCCACCCGGACATCGCCCGTGCGGGACGCCTCGATGACCTCGTGCCGTTCCCGGAGTGCTGTGGCGGCGGCTGTTCCCAGGCGTCCGCTTGCGCCGATGACCAGTACTTTCATGCTGTTGCATCCTCACTGCCCAGCAATGCGATCAGTTGCTGTGCGCTGTCCATGGTGTGGGTGGTAAATGCCGCTTCGATGGCTTGCATGTCGCCGGACCGCAGTGCCTTGACCAGTTGCTCATGCACTTCGTGGGCCCGGGCAGGGTCAGCGCGCGTGGCCTGGTCCTGCGCCAGGGCAATGGTCAGATGAGCCTCCGTGACGGGCCACAGGCGCAGCAGGAGCGCGTTCTCTGACGCCGCCCAGATATTGCGGTGGAACGCGATGTGGGCTTCGTGAAGCACCACGGGGTCCGGGTGGAACGCGACCTTGTCGTATGCGGCCCAGCTCGCCTCGACGAATTGCATCCGCCTGCCCGAGGTGTCCTCCAGGATCGATGCGGCGGCCAGCATGTCCAGCGCCATCCGTGTCCGGGCAATGTCCAGGATTGCGGCGGGGTCCAGGGTGGCGACCCTCAGCCCGCGGTACGGCTCCTGAATGAGCAGGCCCTCCTGCGCGAGCTGGGTCAGGGCCTCGCGGATGGTGGGCCGGCTGACGTTCAGCATTGACGACAACTTCACCTCGGTGAGCTTGTCGCCGGGCTTGATGGACCCCGACACGATGCCCCGGCGGATTTCGTTCATGACGGCATCGCGGCGGGACACCGACGCCGCGGGGGAGAGTCCGCCAACGCCGCCCGCTGCAGGCAACGCCGCGGGCAGGAAGGGGGCCGTGCCGGTGGATGGATTTTCGTGCTTCATCGGGTCCGCCTTCGAGCAAGTGCCGCATCAAGCCTCCGCTGATTGTCAGACGAAGTTACAACCAAGCCTAGCCGGTGGAGCCGAAATATGCGATTCCCCGCCCCGCGAGGCGGGGAGCGGGTCCTGTCATTTCAGGGACCGCTGCGAACGCGGCCTGCCAGGGCCAGCCAGCAGGATGGCCGCGGCATTCGTCGCGACGATCAAGCCGATGCCCAGCCATTCATGGATGGCGAGGACCTGTCCCAGGACGATCATTCCAGAGAGGGCGGCGAGAAGGGGATTGATGCTCATGTACACGCCGAAGAAAGCCGGCCGCACGTGGCGGAGCGCCATCAGGTCGGCGGCGTAGGGGATGACCGAGCACAGCACGCCGGCAAGGACCGAAAACAGCAGCGCCGGGCCGGTGAGGGACCCGGCGGAGAACAGATAGGCGGCGACCGGCAGGTAGAACACCATGGACACGAGGTTTGCGGCTGCCGGTCCCTGGAGGCCGGGCAGCCGCTGCCCGACGACCATGTTCAAAATGATGTAGGCCGCCCAGCAAGCGGCCCCGGCCGTGGCGATTCCAATGCCCAGGAAATCGCTGGAGGGTCCCGGCAGCACCAGAACGTAAACGCCAACGCCGGCACTCAGCCCGCACAACAGGTCCAGTCTGGAACCGGAACGCAGCAGGGCGATGGCCAGCGGGCCCAGGAACTCCAGCGTGACGGCCAGACCCAGCCCGATGCGCTGGATCGCGATGTAGAGGCAGATGTTCATCAGGGCGATCGCTCCGCCCAGCAGGAGCGCAGGCCACCACTGTTTCCAGGTGAAGCGATGGAGGGGCGGGCGGGCGGCGGTCAGGAGCACGGCGGCGGCAACGAGTTGGCGCACGGCGACCACCCCCGCGGGCCCGAGCGCCGGAAACGCGTGGGCGCCTATGCCCGCGCCGATCTGGTTGCTGACGCCGCTGCCCGTCATGGTCAGCAGGCCGCCGAGTATCCGCGGTTGGGATTGTGCCGGCCGGCGGTCGGGGCCCAGGCCGTCCTCTGTGTATGCCTCCATAATCCAAAGTGTGGGGCGAAATCTTCAAACCAATAAATGCTTGCGGTGGCGGTTCTATACGATGACCGTATGAATCTTGAGCTGCGCCATCTCCGGGCGCTCGTGGCCGTGGACGATGCCCGGACATTCACCGACGCAGCGATCACTTTGGGCACGTCGCAGGCAAGCATCTCCCGATCTGTTGCGGCGCTGGAACGCACGCTGGGAGTGCGTATTTTCCAGCGGACGACGCGCAGCGTGACCCCGTCAGCGGCCGGCACCCGGATCATCGAACATGCGCGGCGGGTCCTGGATGAAGCCAAGTTGCTCGAGGAGGCTGCGAGGGATCATGCCGGTGAGCTGAGGGTGGGCTACGCCTGGTCTGCGCTGGGCAGCCGGACCATAACGCTGCAGCGACGCTGGGAGGAAAGCAACCCGGCAGCGCAACTGATCTGGGTGCAGTCGAACTCCGCGGCGGCCGGACTGGCGGACGGATCCGTCGATGTGGCCGTCGTCCGGCGCCGGCTCAATGACCCCCGCTTCACGGAGACGCTGATCGGTACAGAACGGCGGGTGGCCGCCGTGGCCGCGACGGATCCGCTGGCCCGCCGGCGGTTCCTGCGCATGGCGGACTTTGCCGGGCGGAGCGTTGCCGTCGACAGCCGGACCGGAACCACGGCCGGGGACCTTTGGGGCCAGGAGTCCCAGCCTCCATTGCTGCGGCCCGTCCAAGGTGTAGACGATTGGCTGACGCTGATCTCCACAGGCAAGGCCATGGGCATGTCCTCCGAGGCGACCGCTGCACAGTACCAGCGGCCCGGGGTTGTCTACAGGCCGGTCCGCGACGCGCCACTGATATCTGTGTTCCTTGCATCCTGGAAGGACGACCCATCAGTCCTTCTTGCCGGCTTCGCGCGCCTGGCCCGGGAAGCTTTCGCCGAAAACCCTGTCCCGTGGCCTCCCGGCAAGGGTCCAGGAAAATCGCGCCCCGGCCAGTAGTGTCCGCCTTCCGCTCGCCCGGAGGTCCGCGGCGCGGGTGCGGCGGTTCATATCCCGCAGCGAGGCGCGCAATGGTGTACGTTGGCTTCCCGTTAGAACTAAACATAGGAATGAGAGTCACCCCCGTGGCAACTGATTACGACGAAGTCCGATCCGACGTCAAGGAGTCGCAGGATACTTCCCTGCAGGCGCTGCAATCCGCCAACGCCCCGGATGCCCGCAGCGTTGTCCGTGAGCTGGATGAAGCCGATGCCTTTGACGACGCGATCAGCCCGGGAGGGGAAATTGTCGCGGAGGAGCTTGTTGTCCAGGTCATCCCGCAGGCGCAGGACGAATTTACCTGCTACTCCTGCTTCCTGGTCCGGCACAGGTCCCAAGTCGCGCGCGAAAAGAACGGCCACGCCTACTGCGTCGAGTGTGTCGGCTAGGGCAATGGCCTTCAACGCATCCGGCGTCGGGGCGAATTTCCGCACGGCTAGGGATCAGCGGGTCGCCGCGGTCCGCGGCAGGTCACACTAGTCCGTGCTGCGCCTGAAACGCCTTGTGGTCCTCGGTCTCTTCGTCTTCTGCGTCATCACCGGGTTCTTGTTCTGGGCTCTCCGGTTCTCCGGCGCGGAAACCCGCGGTGCCCTGCCCGCGCCTCCGCGGGCGGAGGCAAAACTCGCAATGCTGCCCGGCGGCGTCGTCCCCGCGGTGAACATCACCCGGAGCGCGGACGCACAGTGGCTCGTCCAGGCCGCCGCGCAGACCGGCATCCCTGCCCGCGCGCTGCAGGCCTACGTGGCTGCGGCCGGTGCGGCCAATGAATCCGCTCCCACGTGCGGGATCGGCTGGAATACTGTGGCGGCCGTCGGCTTCGTCGAAACAGCCCACGGAACGTACGGCGGCGGAAGCCTGACCGCCAACGGGGAGGCGAGCGGACCAATTGTTGGCCCCAGCCTCAATGGCGACGGATTTGCCGCGATCCCCGATACCGACGCCGGTGCCCTGGACGGCGACGCCCGCTGGGACCACGCCGTCGGTCCCATGCAGTTCATTCCCTCCACGTGGCAGCTCGCCGGGCGGGACGGGAACGGAGACGGCAAAGCCGACCCGTTTAGCATCGACGACGCCGCGCTGACCGCCGCCTCGTACCTGTGCGCCCGCGGCGGTGACCTCACCACCGCAGGGGGCTGGTCCGACGCCATCTACGCCTACAACCAGTCCGAGTCGTACGTGAACCAGGTCCGTGACCGGGCCACCACCTACGCCGCGCAGGCGGGCACCGCGGGATAATTTCGCCGTGCTGACACACTGATGACGGAGCCTGCCGGCTGTCAGGGCAGAATGGACGGCATGACCCTTACGACGTTTGCCCTCGTCCGCCACGGCCAGACGGACTGGAACGCGCAGCGCCGTCTGCAGGGTTCCACCGACATTCCGCTGAACGACGTCGGCCGCGGCCAGGCGCGCGACGCCGTCGCCGTCCTGTCCGGCTACGAGTGGGATGCGATCGTGTCCTCGCCGCTGAGCCGTGCCGCCGAAACGGCCGACCTGATTGCCGACGGGCTGGGGCTCGGCGTGGCCCGGCGCGTGCCGGAACTCGCGGAGCGAAGCTTCGGACCGGCGGAGGGGCTGCAGGCCGGGCCCGAACTGGACGCGCTGCGCATCCCCGGGGGATTCCGCGGCGCGGAGGGCGAGGACGAGGCGGCCTGCCGCGGGTTGGCGGCGCTGGAAGCGCTGGCCGAGGAGTTCCGCGGCCAGCGCGTGTTGGCCGTCGCCCACGGCACGCTTCTGCGAGTCAGCCTCAGTCTCGCCATTGGCCGCACGCTGGAAAGCATCGACAATGCCGTGCTCAACCTGGCCCACCACCATGCCGTTGACGGCTGGGAGCTTGAATTCTTCAACGGTGAGCGGGTTCTGGCCGGCGTCACGGGCTGAGCTGCACCGTTCCGGTTTGGGTAAGGCGTACGACGGCGGCACGAGACTTCCGGCGCGTGCCGCCGTCGCACTTCCAGGGGTGAACCGGCGAGCCAGCCGCCCGCGGCCCAAGGTCAGTGCCCCTGAACCGTTTCGCAGCCACGGACGGCACTGGCATGCTTGTGGGGTGTCAACGATCTCAACAGAGACTCCCCGGACCGCGCTCAGTTGGAAGCTGGTGCCGGCAGCGCTTGTATCGGCGTCCGGAGTGCTGCTGTTTGGCGTTGAAAATGACCTCCTTGGCTACAGCGTGCTCGCCATGGGCCTGGTCACGGCGGCTTTCATTGACCGCGCGTTGATGCGGCACCTCGCGCTGGTCGGGGCCGGGATTTTCACCGTCAGCCTGGTTCCGCTGAACGCAGATTTGAGCATCCAGCACATGGTCCTCATGGGTGGTGCCCTCGCCCTGGCCGTGCTGGTCCCGTGGCTGGTGTCCCGGTTCGTTTACGGCGAGAACATCATCAGGTTCCCGGTGAACACGGGCCGCAAGTGGCCGTTGGCCGCGAAGCTGTACCTGGTCGGCGTGGCAGCGCTCGGATACTTCATCCTGCCCGTGTACCTGATCAGCACGGGGGTGTACCAGAACTGGCCCGATGCGTCCGATCCGACCATCTTTTGGCGGCTTTTCCTCGGAGTGAACGCCGTTGGCATCTGGGACGAGCTGTTCTTCATCTGCACCACGTTCACGTTGCTGCGGCAGCACTTTCCTGACTGGCTGGCCAACGTCCTGCAAGCTGTGGTCTTTTCGTCCTTCCTTTGGGAGATCGGCTATCAGGCGTGGGGACCGCTCCTGACGTTCCCTTTTGCGCTGCTGCAGGGCTACACGTTCAGGCTGACGAAGTCCTTCACCTGCGTCGTGTCAGTGCACCTGATCTTCGACTTCGTCCTGTTCCTCGCGCTGGTGCACGCTCATAACCGGGACTGGCTGCCAATCTTCTTGTACTAAAACTTCTTGTACTGAACGGGTTGCGGGGGAGCTGTGGGTCGGCATGATTCATGCGATAGGTGGGCCGGGAAATCCGGCCCACCTATCGTTTTCGACCTGAGGGTCTCCACGCTGCCCGACTCTCTGAGATGAGGAGCCCGGGCTACTGTGGCGAGGGCGAAGCAGTCCTCAAAAAGCTACTCAGCCTTGCGCGCGGTGAAGGGCAGGACCAGCCGGGATGGGTGGGCGGCGTCGCGGTAGATCTTGTGGGTGACGGGACGGCCCACGGGCAGGTGGAAGGCGTCCGGCGGCAGCAGCGCGTTGTGCTCGTCGGCCAGCGGCTCGCCGTTGGACAGTTCCACGGTCAGGGTGTGACCGGGTTTGAAGGTGTTCGCGAAGGGGTAGAGGCGCAGCACGTACTCCTCGATTGTCCCCGGCTCCACAGGCACGGCACGGGTGTGCGGGTGGTGCGGGCTGCCTTCGGTGGTCCGCTCGTCGAGCTCGCGGTGCGAGGCCTTGAGGTAGCCGCTGGTGATGAGCTGGCGCTTGCCGTTGGGGGAGTAGTCCCACAGGCGCAGGATGAAGTTGGTGTCCGGCTGGTCGATCTCGGCGAAGATGTGCGCGGCGCCGGCGCCGATCAGCTCCGTGGCCTCCTCGAAGACAGGGGTGGACCAGCTGATGATCTCCACCTTGTCGGTCACAGTCAGCGGCGCCTGGTAGAAGCCGTCCGGGGCGGCGTACTCCGCACCCATCGGCTCGGGCTCGGTGGACAGCTTGTGGCGGGGGCGCAGGTAGAGGGACTTGTACTCGATGTCCTTCGGCGGCCACGCCTCGGCGGTCACGACCTCACGGGAACCCTCCACGAAGACGCTGACGGCGGGTTCGTCCATGACGCCGTTGTCGATGCCCCTGATCCAGTACTCGTACCACCGGAACATCTTGTCGTGCTCCTCGATGAAGGGGCGGGACTGCATCGGCGGGTAGGGGCCGATGTCCAGCTTTTTGGGGCCTTTGAGCTCGTTGAACAGCTCGATCGTGCCGTCCATGGTCCAGCCGCGGCCCTGGTCGATCTGCAGGTAGACCGGGATATCGATGTTCGGGGCCAGGGTGATGGGGTTGCGCTCCTCGTACCAGTCCCCGTCGAGCCCGTTCATCACGATGTCGAACCAGGCTTCGTGGTTCTTCGGGTAATGCAGGACATGGACCAGGTTCGGCCACGCGGCGACGTCGGGATCCTCCAGGCGCTTGGCGACGAGCTGCTTGAGCTCTTCCGGAGAGTACTTCTCGATCATGCGGGACTTGACGTTGTCGGTGAAGGCCCAGCCGGAGTCGCCGCCGCGGCCTTCGCGGGCGGCGCGCGGCATGAACCACATGACGCCGCCGTGATACGTGGTCTCGTAGAAGTCGTAGTGCCCGCCGGAGACGAAGATCGCCTTCAGGTGCGGCGGGCGCTCGGCCGCGGCCAGCACCTGCATCGAGCCGAAGTACGAGATGCCCACCATGCCGACGTTGCCGTCGCACCATGGCTGTTCGGCGACCCACTCGATGAAGTCGTACGCGTCCTGGCCCAGCGAAACACCGCCGGCGTTGTAGTTGCCGATGTGTTCGCCGCCGGAGTGGCCGGAGCCGCGGAGGTCGCCGATGACGTGGACATAGTCCTCTTTGACGATGCGTGCGATGTCGCCGGCCTCGATGCAGCCGTCCCACATCGGGCTGGGGCGCCGCTGCGGCGGGGTGGTGAGCGCCAGGGCCTGCAGTTCCTTGCCGTAGGGGCTCAGCGCAACCAGCGCGGGGCGCGGTTTGTCCTCGGTGCCGTGGTAGGCGTCTGCGGCGAGCTCGACGCCGTCGCGCATGGGGACCCGGAGGTCCTTGCGAACGGCAATCTTCTCCCCACCGGCATTCAGTAGCTGGAAGTCATCCATGAGTGTTGATCTCCTCATCTTCGGTCAAATGGTCCAATGTCGTGCGGTAGCCGTGGAGCGTCGTGAAGAACGGGGACGGCTCCAGGGTGGGGTCCCCGGAGTAACCGAGGTCCTCGGCCACGCGTGCGAAGGGCGAATAGGGCGATTCTGTTTCCCGCAGTCCGGCAGTCAGGCAGCCGCACGCCGCAGCTTTGACGCGGGCTTCGATCTCCAGGCTCTCCTGGAGCGCTTCCTCGGCCTGCCCGGCGTCGAGCTCCACGCCGTAGGGCGCGCCGTCCGCGCGTCGGTACGGGTGGCCCAGGTAGAGGTGCTGCGGACGGATCTCGTCGCGGAGGTACTGCAGGCTTGCGCGGTAGCCGGCCGGGTCCACGAACCCGGGGAAGCCGTTGGCCGCACCGTGGACCTGCACGGCATCGCCGACGAATACGTCGTTTTGTCCGTTAATGACGTATGCCACGGAACCGCGGGTGTGCCCCGGAATCGAGTGCACGCTGACGGTGCAGTCGCCGCCGAGTGAGATGGTCTCGCCGCCCCGCACCAGCAGCGTCGGCTCCATCTCGCCCGAGATGACGGCATTCGTGGCCTCGGTCAGCTTCGCCTCGCCGTCGGGGTCATCAAGGTACTGCGCCCGTCCGGCAAGGTATTCGTCCACGTGCGCCTGGCGCGAGCGCAGCATCGGCGCGTCGGCCTCGTGGATGACCACCTGCGCGCGCCGTCCGGTGAGCTCCCACAAGGCGTAAGCGCCGCCAATGTGGTCGATATGTCCGTGGGTCAGCAGGATCCAGCGGACATCCTCAAGCCGGCGGCCGAGCGCCTCCAGAGCCGGCACCATGCCTTCGGCGGGCGAGGATGCGATCCCGGTATCGACGATCGCGGGCTCGGGGGCGTCAATGAAGAAGCTGTAGAGACCGAACCTCCCCCACGGGGAGACAAGGGGATGAACGGCGACTGACTCGGTCATTGCGCTGTTCTCCCGTTAAGCCCGGTGCTCCTGCCCAGGAAAGCGGCAGTCTCTTCGAACGCCCCGTAGAACTCTGGAATCCAGGAGAAGTACTGGACGAAGCCGTGGTTTGCCCCTTCGTAGCGGCTGACCACCGCATCGACGCCGGCCTCCCTGAGGCGCCGGCCGTAGAGCTCGCCCTCATCCCGCAGGGGGTCGTGCTCGGCGGTGATGACCAGGGCCGGCGGCAGGCCGGCGAGGTCCTGGCGCTTGATGGGGGAGACGAGCGGATCCGCCGGATCTGCTCCGCTCCCGAGGTAGAAGGAGTTGAACGGCGACAAGCCGGCCGTCTCCAGTCCGTATCCTTCGGCGTTCTCCCGCAGCGATGCGTACCGCTCGACGTCGAAGTCCAGATCCAGGGACGGGTAGAACAGGATCTGGTGCGTGATCGCAGAGAACCCGTCATCGTGCGCCCTCGCGGCGACCGCCGCCACGAAGTTGCCGCCCGAGCTGTCTCCTGCGATGGCAAGGTTTTTCCCGTCCCAGCCCAGATTGTCGCCCCGCGTGGCGGCCCAGCGGACCACGCCGTAGCAGTCATTCAGACCGGCCGGAAAAGCGGACTCAGGGGCCAGGCGGTAGCCAACCGAGATGACCTTGTGGCCGGTCTCCTTGGCCAGGGAGCGCGCGACGTGGTCGTGGGTGTCCAGGCTGCCCAGGAAGAACGCGCCACCGTGGAAGTAAACGATGACGCCGAACGAGTCGGCCTCGGCCGGCGTGTAGATCCGCACGGGCACCTCGCCCGATGGCGTCACTGCCGTGGCGTCCTCGACGGTGTGCAGCGGGAGGCGCTCTTCCAGCGGGGGAACCTGGGCGGCCTCGCCTGCACGCATGGCTTCGGGGTTCAGGGGGGAACCGTCGGGTGCCGGCAAGGTTGCGAGGATCTTGGCGATTTCAGGGTGGATGGTCATGGCGTTCAGCCCTTCGCCTGTGCTGGTGCGCTGACGCTGGCGGGATTCTGGGACGTGGGCTTCTGACCAGGGAAGACGTCGTTGACCTCTTCCTCGGACCACCCCTGCCGCGAAATGCGCTGCAGTTCGTCCGTCACCGGCTTGCGGGTCGCCTGGAACAGGGCCAGTGCCTCCTGGACCGAGCCAGCCTTGGCCAGGGCGTCGGCCAGGGCTCCGGCGTCCTCAATGGCGGAGTTCGCACCCTGGCCCTGGTGGTGGAGCATGGAGTGGGCCGCATCGCCCATGAGGACCACAGAGTCCGTGTGCCAGGTGTCGACGGGGTCGATGTCGTAGACCGCGCGGACATTCACCGTGTCCATGTCGAGGTCGCGGGTGATGTTCACCAGCCGCTCGTCGAAGCCGTTCACGGTGGCCAGGAGGTCCTCCTTGGTGACCTCGGGCGCCCACGTGCCGTCCGGGTTCAGTGCGGTGATGTCGAAGGACACCTGGTTGCGGTGGCGCAGTGGCAGCAGGTAGACCTTGGTGCCCTTGCCGATGTACATCCGGAGGTTGTCGTCGACCACCACGCCGTGGGCGTCGTCGGCGGAAATCACTGCACGGTAGGCATGTTCGCCTGAGAACACCGGGCCCTTCACGCTGAAGAGCTGCTCGCGCACGACCGACTTGATGCCGTCGGCACCGACCACCAGGTCGGCCTCGACCGTCCTGCCGTTGGTGAAGGTCAGGGCGGAGCGGCCGCCCTTGTCCGCGATGGTTTCCAGCTTGTGGCCGAGATGCACCATGCCCTCGGGGAGAACGCCCAGGAGGGCCTCGATAAAGTCGCCGCGGTGGATGAGGTAGGTCTGGGTCTGCTCGCCGAACTCAGGCCACGTGTCCTTCATGATCGGTTCTCCCGTGGCGGTGAGGATTTCGAAGTAGTCGCTCGGCGAACTTACCTTAGCGATCGCGTCGAAGATCCCCCACCGGCTGAACCGGTCCATAGTGGCCGGACGCAGGCCGATGCCGGCGCCGACCTCCCGCATCTGGGACGCCTGCTCGTACACGTTGACGTTCGCGCCGAGCAGGCTCAGGGCCTTGGCTGCCGCTGCGCCGCCGTACCCGGCGCCGACGATGGCGATGTTGAGGTTCTTGATTTCCGAAGCCTTCATGGTTTCATCTCTTTCTTGACTCTTTCTTGGCCCGGGCCATTTCTGGGGGACGGGTAAGTTGTGGTGGTCTGTCCGGGGTTAGCCGTGAAGCGACAGGAACTCGGCCGGGTTGTCCTCGAGCAGGAGTTTGAGGGTGGCGTCGTCGATGCCAGCCGCGCGCATGTCGGGGATCATGTCCTCGAAGATGTAGTTGATGGTGTGGCCCTTCACGCCCGGCCAGCCCAGCGGACTGCAATTTGCGTCGGCCGAGACGAGGAGCTTGTCCGCGTAGCCCTTGTTGACGAGGTTGACGAAGTGCTCCATGCGTTCGGCGCGTTTGCGGCCCCAGAAGGGCGGGTCCGGCAGTTCGAGGTCGTAGCCGAAGGTGTCGAACCCGATGCGGCCGCCCTGCTCGTAGATCCAATCGTGCGGGGTGATCGGAGCGTTCAGGCCGTCGTCGGCGTGGCCGAACAGCACGCGGTCCAGCGGGAGGCCCTCTTCGTTGAAGATGCTCACCGCCGGTTGGGGGTCGATGGCCAGGTGGGTCAGGATCGGCGCGCCGGTGACGACGGCGGCGCGGGCCGCGGCCCGGTAGATGCGCTTGTCCAGGTCCGTCATTCGTCCGCCACGGCTCACGCCGACCTTGATGACCCCGGCCTTGGCGCCCGTGTTGCCGATGCCGACCCTGATCTCGTGGATGAATACCTTCGTCAGGTAGTCCACGGTGGCGCGGGAGAAGTGCGGCAGGGCGGTGTCGCCGCCGACGAAGCCGGTGCAGGCGACGATGTGCACGCCTGTTTTCTGGGACAGGGACTTGTAGTAGTCGACGTCGCGGCCGTTGCAGATGCCCGTGGCGTCCACAAAGGTGCCGCCGCCGTAGTCGCGGAATTTCCGTAGCTTCGGCACAGTCTCCTCGTAGGCCTGCTCCGGCGACTTCCACCACTTGGTGTCCAGTTCTGACCCGGGCATGCCGTAGCCGATGTGTTCGTGGACCGCCACGATTTCCAGTTCTTCGGCCGGGATGGTTCCCAGCACTGTGTTGACCTTGGTCATTTCGTTCACCTCAGGGGTTCGGAAGCTTGTTGGGTGAGAGCGGACGCGTGCTTAGCGCACGGTCAGCAGGTTGCGCGGGTTGTCGACGAGGATGCGCCGGGAGTCTTCATCGCTCAGGCCGTTGGCTTTGAGATAAGGCACGAACGTGGTCAGGACGTGGCTGTAAGGCAGGTTGTATTCCGGCAGGCCCTTGGCCACGCCGATCGAGTTGCCCGAGAGGATGATCTTGTCGGCATGGCCGGCCTTGACGAGCTCGAGCACCAGTTCGGCGCGATCGCGGTCGGTGAGGTAGTCCGAGTGGTCGTTCAGGCCCACGTGGTCGATGCCGACGAAAGCCCCGCGGCCAGCCACCTCGACGGCGGAGCCGGCGGCATCCTTGCGGTCCAGATCACCAACGAGCACCCGGTCGGCCCCGATCTGCTCGTCCAGGACGATGTCCAGATCGTGCAGGGCGTCGGCGCCGAAGCGGATGGAGACAGGGACGCCGGTGTTCTTGGCGGCGCGGGCAGAGCCGCGGAACAGGCTTTCCTCGGTCGGGGTCATGCCTGCGCGGTCGGCGATGGTGGCGACGATGCCGGCGGCGGCGCGGCGCTCGACCCGGGGGACCACCATCCCCTCAGTGACTTCCTTGCCGAAGAGATCGCCGAACTTTTCGGCCGGCCACGGGGTGGGCGGGTTGGTCTGCGGCGTCAGGAAGTATCCGCCGAGCTCTTCCTCCGGCCCCAGACCCGTGGACGCAACGATGTGTACGCCGGTGGAGCGCGAGAGCGCCTCGTAGAGCTTGAGGTCCCGCCCATGGAACATGCCAGTACTGTCGACGATCGTCCGGCCGCCGTGCCCGCGGAAGTCCACAAGCTTTGCAGCCAGGGCCTCGAAGATCTCCGCCCGGTCCATGGAGATGTCCGGGGCGTACTGAGCGCCGGGGAGCACCGACAACAAGGCCTCATGGACCGCGACAACCCCCAGGTCGGAAGCAGGGACCGGGCCCAGGACCGTATTGACGGTTGGCCCGGCCGGGGCGTGGACTGCGTCGCCGGTCTCGGCGGGTATGGGGTGACTCACGTGGGTTCTCCCTAGAAGTTCGGGTTCTGAATGCAGGGCGCCGCGGAGCCTGGCCATGCCGTCGCTCCGTCGCGGTGTAGTCAGCATCACATATTTCTTTACAGCGTGTCAAAGAAATAGTCAGTGTGATTTTTTCGAAGTGTTCATGAAGCCAACGTTGCGTAAATAGTCTTGACATCATGTAAACCTTGATACCAAACTGTGGGGAACGCCACATCTACCTCCGGTTGGCCGGCTCCTGCCCGGCAGGGCACCAGATCAGGCGCGTCACCGGAGAATCCACCGGAAACAAAGGAGTTTCATCGATGAGTCAAACCAACACTGAGCAGGCGAGCGCAGCGTCGAGCCGCGGCTCTGTCCGGGCCACCTTCGTAGCCGCCTACTGTGCGGTCACACTGGCCCAGATCACCAATGCACTGCCCGGTGCCCTCAGCGGCACGTTCGCCGCGGAATTCCACACCTCGGGCGCGGGCCTGACCTGGATCGCGGGCATGTTCCTGATGGGCATCGTGGTGTTCGAGCTCAGCTGGGGCCTCCTCGGAGACCTGTTCGGCCGCAAGAAGTTGCTCTACGCAGGCGCGGCGTTAAGCGTCGTCGGCTCCGTCCTGGCTGTACTGGCGCCGACCACCGAGATGATGATCTTCGCGCAGGCGGTCGGCGGCATCGCGGCCGGAATCCTTTTTCCCATCTCGCTGTCCATGATCGCGGCGATCACCCCGGACCACCGCGCCCGGGCACGGGTTATAGCCACTTGGGCCGGGTTCCTGTCGCTCGGCGCGGTCATCTCGCCCGTGCTCGCCGGCCTCACGGCCCAGCTCTTCACCGTGCCGGGGGCCGGGGCGGGCGCGCCGAACGCGTTCAGTGGCTGGCGTGTGGCCTACGGCGTCGCGGCCGCGGTCGCCGTCGTTGTTCTCATCGTCGCGCTTCGGGCGAAGGACTCCGCAGCCGCAGAGGGGCGCAAGCTGGACCTGCCCGGCCAGTTCACCCTGGCGCTCGGCCTGATTGCAGTCCTCTTCGCGACCGTGCAGGCGGTTGACTCTGGCTTCGGCTCCTGGGAAGTTATCGCGGGCTACGTCGTCGGGGGAGTCCTCCTGGTCGCCTTCGTCGTCACCGAGATGCGCACCAAGCAGCCCCTCATCCACCTCGCCCTGTTCAGAAACAGCGCCTATTCCATCACCGGCATCGTCGCAGTTACCGGCATGTTCGCATTCCTCGCGATCTGCTTCAGCACCAGCGTCGCGGTCGGCGGTCTCGCTTTGGCCGAAACCTGGAAGGTCGGCGTGCTGTTCGTCTTCATCCAGGGACCGGCATTCGCCTTCATCCCCGTCGTGGGGTGGCTCATTCACCACGTAGCGCCCCGCTGGGTGCTCACCGCGGGCTTCGCCCTCATGGCCGTCGCCGGCTATTGGCTGTCCACGTTCTCCCTGGGCACGCCCGAGGCCTTCGGCGGAACTCCCTGGACGGCATTCATTCCGCCGCTTCTGTTGCTGGGCATCGGATTCGCGCTCACGGTCGGCTCCGTCACCGCCGTTGCCATCAACACTGTTCCGCCGCAGCACATCGGCATGGCCTCGGCCACGACCAACCTCCTGCGCGACCTCGGCTTCGCCCTCGGCCCAGTCATCGGCTCAGCCATCGCATTCGGAGTCGGAGCTACGGCCTTCGCCGGACCCCTCGCCGGAATCCTCGGTGGGGCAGGGCTGCCGGCCGAAGCCGTCGCGGGGCTTTCCCACGTGCCGCCTCTTGGCTACCTGTCAGGCTGGGATGGCGTCATTGCGCAGTTCTCCGGCCAGGCAACCGCCAGCGGTGCACCCGCCCAGGCCGTCGACGGCATGGTTAGTGCACTCACCTCCGCCCAGCAGCAGATCCAAGGCGTGGCGGGGGCCTCCCTCGGCCAAGGCTTCCAGACTGTGTACTTCGCCGCGGGCATTGCGGCAACGCTTTCCGCCGTTCTTACCCTCTTCATCTCCGCACGTTCCTCGGCGCCCACGCCCGATGCCAATTCGGAATCCACCGAAGCCACCGTCGAGGCCGCCGTCTGAGGCTGACAGCCTCGGCCCCGCCACTGTTCCATCACCCAACTGATCCTTCAAAAGGAGAACATCATGACTGCACCCATTGAATCCGACAAAGACATCTGGGACGACGACATCCTTGTTGACCCCTACCCCACGTATGCCTCGCTCCGCGAGCAGGGCGCAGTGGTCCATCTGCCCAAGAATGACCTGTACGTCCTGACGCGCTACGACGCCATCCGCGACGCGCTCGGTAATCCCGAAACCTTTTCGTCAACCAGCATCGGCTTCAACCCCATGGTCAACGAGGCGCTGCAGGGCACCTCACTTGCTTCCGATCCGCCCACGCACACGCAACTCCGCGCCACGCTGTCACAGAACCTCACCCCACGCGCGCTCCGCGGCCTGAAAGTCGTCATCGACGATAAAGCGGACAGGCTTGTCGCCGAGCTCGCCGCCAGCGGCAGCTTCGAGGCCATCGACTCCCTGGCCCGGGCCTTTCCGATCGAAATCGTTGCCGACCTCATTGGATTCAGCGGGCATGTCAAGGAAAACATGCTGCGCTGGGGCCAGGCCGTGATGCAGGTCATCGGCCCGCTGAACCAGCGCACGCAGGAGAGCTTCCCGATCGCCGGTGAGCTCTACGGCTGGTGCTCGTCCGTCACCGCCGAAGACCTCACGCCGGGCTCAATCGGGCGCGGAATCTTCGACGCCGAGACGCGCGGCGACATCCCTGAAGGCTCTGCGGGACACATCATCCACCAGTACCTGGGGGCGGGCGTCGACACGACAATCGCCTCAATCGGGAACATCGTTGCGCTGTTCGGCAAGCACCCCGAGCAGTTCGAACTGGTCCGGAAGAACCCGGAACTCGTCCCCGCAGCTTTTGCCGAAGTGCTGCGCTACTGGGCGCCGGTCCACGTCTGGGGCCGCAGGGCAACCCGCGACGTGGAAATCGGGGGAGTCACGATTCCGGCAGGCGCCCAGGTGGGCATCCTCTTCGGTGCCGGCAACCGCGACCCGCGCCACTACGAGAATCCCGACACCTTTGACATCATGCGCAACCCCGTGGACCACCTCTCCTTCGGCTACGGACCGCACGGCTGCGCCGGCCAGGGCCTGGCGAAACTCGAAGCGCACGCGATCATCGAGGCACTGGCCCGCAGGGTGAAAACGCTGACGATCTCCGACGAGGTCCGGGAACCCAGCAACATCACCCGGAGCTTCGAGTCGCTCCAGGTTGTCAAGGTGGTGGCAGCATGAGAATTGAACTTGACCGGCCGCGCTGCGAAGGTCACGGCCTCTGCGAGGAAGCCGCGCCGCTGCTGATGCACCTCGACGACGACGGCGAGCTGGTCATCGACGTCCCTGACGTGGACGGGACCGAGCTCGACGCCGCCAAAGCGGCGGTCCGGGTCTGCCCGGTTGCCGCGCTGCGGCTGGAGGCGGCATGAGCATGCGCAGGATAGTGGTGGTCGGCAATGGCATCGCAGGACTAACGGCCTGCGACTCGCTGCGCTCGGCCGGCTTCGACGGCGAGCTCACTGTTGTGGGCTCCGAGCGGCACCATCCTTACAGCCGGCCAGCACTGTCCAAGGCGCTGCTGCACGGCGACGGTCTTCAAGCCCACGAACTGCCCGAGCCGACCCACGATGCGACAGAGCTGCTTGGCGTGAACGCCGCGGGCCTGGACATCGAGGCCCGGGTGGTCCGGCTCGACGGCGGTGGCGAGCTGCCGTATGACGGCCTGGTCATCGCCTCTGGCTCCCGGGCGAAGCGACTCGCTGCAGGGCTTCGACACGACAGTTCTCCCCGGGAGCTCACGCTGCGGACCATCGAGGATGCGGTCCTGCTCAAGGAACGCGTCGCATCCCGCCCCTCGGTCATCGTGATCGGCGGGGGACCGCTCGGCATGGAGGTCGCGTCCGGTTGCCTGCATGTGGGCTGCGAAGTCACCCTCGTCTCCGACGCCAAGCCTCTGTCGCGTCAGCTTGGCGATCATCTGGCAGACCTCTTCACTTCAGCTGCCATCCGGCGCGGACTGCGCGTGTTCCTCGGGGGGAAGGCCCGTCTTGTCGATCATGGTGCCGGGGCCAGGGTTGTCCTGGCCGACGGCACCGAACTCGAGGCGGATCTCGTGGTCACCGCCGTCGGCGATGAGCCGAACATTGAATGGCTCACCGGCTCAAAACTGCTCACTGAGGGGTCGCTGCGCGTCGACTCCCGCGGGAGGGTCCGGCCGGACATCGTGGCGGCCGGCGACGTGGCCTTCTTCCCGACCCGGCGCGGCGTACAACGGATTCCCCTGTGGACGAGTGCCATCGACCAGGCCAAGGTCGCGGCCGTCGGCCTGCTTCAGGGCGATGCAGCACCAGAGTTCAACTTCCAACCCTACTTCTGGACCGAGGGCTTCGGGCTGTCGCTCAAATCGGTCGGCTTCACCCCGGTGGTGGGTGCCCCCGACTATTGCGAGCCGGGTGGGGAGAACGGGTCAGCGCTCCTGCACTGGGACAACCCGGACGGTTACGGGACCGCCGCCGCCGTCAACTACCGGATCCCGGTCCCCAAACTTCGCCGGCTGGCCGACGGCGGTCTGGCTGCAGTGCGTCCAAACGCGCCCGCCCGGGTTTGACGCCACGCCACCGCTAGGATTGATCTATGTCGTCGTTGCGAGAAGCCCAGAAGAAACTCACCCGCGACATGATTGTCGAGCGCGCGCTTGAGCTCTTTACGGAGAAGGGTTACGCCCCGACCACCATCGACGAGATCGCCGCGGCGGCCGGCACCACCCGGGCGACCTTCTACGCGTACTATCCCTCCCGTGCTGATCTGATGAGGGACTTCATGGCGCGTGTCAACGCGGTGCTGGACCGTGCCGATGCCCCGGGGAGCGGCTCCACCGCGGCCGACCTCGTTGACGTGGTGCGCGCCGGCGAGCTGCCGGGCATCCTGGCCTGGCTGGAGTCACGGGCGGCGCTCTGGCCGGTTTTCCGTCCCTACCTCGACGTGCTCGACGAGGCGGCCGCCGTCGACCGTGAGGTGCGCGCCATGGTCGAGGGATGGCATGAGGAGGTCATTTCCGACCTGGTCCGCGGGATGAAGCTGGCGGGGCGCTTCCCGGAGGAGACGCGCCACATCCGCGGAACCCTCGCCTTCACCTCGCTTGACTACGTGGCCACGCTCTGGACGCGCCGTAAGTTTGAACCAAACCGGGAACACGCCCTCGAGGTGCTCGCCGACAACTGGTACCACCTGCTGTGCGCTGAAGGCTGAGCCGGCCGTCACGTAGCCGGTCCGGTCCCACTAGGCAGTCGCCCCGTCCGGGCGGGCTCAGCCAAAGAAGAGTCCCTTAGGCGGGGGGCGTTTCTTTGTCTACTGCACCTCAGCAGCGTCACGGGCGAGCAGCTCACTGGTCCGCAGGATGGACGCGCGCCTGCGTTCCTCGTCCGCTGTTCCGGTGATCACGAGGTGGACGTTCGGGCTCGATGCCCAGGCGTGGCAGAGTGTGACGATTGTGAGCAGCAGGTCTTCCGCTGCCCGCTCGCTCACCGTGGGGAGCGCACGCCGGATCTCGGCCACTTTCTGCGCTGAGCGGAGGGCTCGGGTTTCGGCGCCGACCGGGTGGCCCAGTTCAAGCCCCTCCCAAAACGTGAGCCGCGCGAGACCCTGGGAGCTCCTGGAGAAATCAAAGTACCGTCCCGCGAAGTTGGCGATCGCAGCAGGTCCTGAGCCGACGACCGGAAGGTCGTCCAGGGCGGAGGCGAGTTGCCGGGTGAGGGCCGCTTCGAAGAGTTGGGCCTTGCCGCCGAAGTAGAAGTAGATCCGTTCGCGATTGCAGCCCGAACTTTTCGAAATCTGGTGGATGCGTGCACCGGAGAAGCCTCGCTCTGAAAACTCGGCAATGGCGGCCTCGAGGATCTTCTCCCGCGTCGCGTTTGTGTCCCAGGCCATGGCCCCATCCTATCTCCAACCGTTCGTTTGCTTTTGTGCGTCGCCGCTCAGTAGCATCAATCTCCAACCAGACGTTTGGAGATTGAGTGGAACACGAAGGCAAAGCGCTTGCCGCCGATGAAACGGACGCACATCATCATCGAGCCGTCGGCGTCGCGTCCGTCCATGTCAGGGCCGCCATGACGTGGCTGGCGATCTTTCCGCTGGCCGCCATCGGTATGAGCGTGCTGGCAGCACTGGCGCCGGGGTGGCCTCCGGTCCTTCGCGCCTTCGTGCTCACCCTTGTCGTGGTTCCCACTGCCGTGTACTTCGCGGTGCCCCGGCTTTTCTTGATCCAGGCGCGGCTAAGCCGGGCCGCGGCGCGCGCTCGGGCGCGCAGCAACACGAAACGGAACATGCGGGGTCACGAACAAGGCCGGGGCGCGTGATCATCCGGGCCGGGATGACGGCCGGGGCGCTTGAGCGTCAGAACCTTTCGGCGCTGACCCCGGTGGCGTAGGCGTGGCTGGTGGCCACCACGGCCGCGACCACGTCCAGTTCGCTTTCGTCACGCGGCCCGTAGACCATGACCATGCCCCGGGCCAGCCGGATGCCGGCCAGCGGGTGTGCCGCCGCCCAGCCCTTGGCGACTGCGTCCGCGACCAGTTCTGGCGGCAGGGCCAGGTGGAGCGAGCCGTCGTAGGGCGGGTGCTGGTGTGCAAACTCCCCAACTGAGGGCACCAGGAACGCATCGACGGGAGCCTCGGGCCCGGGCTGCACCTTGAGGCCGCGCGCACCCGGGACAGAGATCGCCGACTGTGAGGTTGCGACGCCGGCGAGCGAGCGGATGCGGGAGAACAATCTCTCCTGCAGGTCCAAAGGCGCATTGTCATTGAGCTGTTCCTGCGGGATGGTCCACGATACCGCGGGACGCTGGCCGGCCCGGACGGGCAGGCGGCCGCCGGGCAGCGCCGGCCAGTGAGCACTGTCAGCAGCGCGGTCGTTTGCCCCTGGACGGGCAAGGAAGGACAAGCGCTCGTGGATCCAGCCCGCGAGTTCACCGAGCGTCTGAGCGCTGATGTGGTGCCCCCCGGGGTCGCGGCGCGCATAGGCAGGGGCTGCAGAATCCGTGAGCAGGTACTGCCACGTGCGCTCCAGCAGCTCTGACGGAATAATCCTGTCCTGGTCGCCCTGGGCCACGAAGACCGGAAGGCCGGACAATCGGGCCGGGGTGACGGGGACGCCGGCGTCGAAGGGCAAAGTGCCGTACAGAATGGCCGCTCCATCAAAACGCCGCGGATCTGCAAGTATGAGCCCGCCAGCAAATGCTGCGCCCCCGCTGAAGCCGACGAGCACCACGGGCCGTCCGTCAGGGGCAACGGTGTCGAGCCAAGTTCGGAACCAAGACATGGTGGCGGCCAGCGACCCGGCAACCGGGCGGCCGATGCCACGGTTGGCAAACCACGCGTAGCCGCCGCCCTCGGCAATCGGGGCCCGCACTGCGGCGTAGGCGGCACTCGGCGGCAGCTGGTCAGCCAAGCCAATGATGTCGCGCTCACTTGAGCCGCGGCCATGCAGGAGCACCACCAGCGGCGCCGACGGATCGGTTGATCCGGAGGTCGCCACCACAGGTGAGGCGCTGAGGAAAGGGTCGCCCACGACTAAGGGCGTCTGGGGGATGGGCATGAAAGCTCCTGGTTGAAGTAAACACCGGACGGTTTATTGAAGCTTCAACTATCATGAAGTGTTGCGTATTCCCCGTCAACTATTTCGGGTACCGCGGAGGCTGCTGCCGAAAGGTGCGGCGGGGGCACCGGACGGGATCGGCTGCGTCCTAGGTGGTGACGACGAGCGGGCCATAGTCTTGTGGGCCACAGTCCGGGTCGTCTCGGGTTCGTTGGCTTGGAACTCCACCGGATATTTGACACACAAGCGGCGCGACCATGCCGGGAATGGGCTAGGTCGCGCCGCCTGCGGAATCGGGGCTGAGGGCCTAGATCCACTTCGGCGCGGCCGGAACCGTGCCGTTGGCGGTCGGGCCACTCGCACGCACGCCACTGGTGCCGCGGCCGGCGGCCCACTCGACGACGGCGGGCAGGAGCCCGGTGATGACCGTTGGGTCAGCGGCAGTGGTGTCGCCGCACACCAGATCTGAGCCTGCCACCTTAACCACCAGGCCCGCGTCGGTGCCGCGGGCCTTCCAGGCGCCGGTGATGTCCGCCAGGAGCCGCTCCAGCACCGGGACCGGGACGTCGGCGAAGGTGGCGCCATTATCGAGGTCGACGGCGTGCATCCAGACTTCGCGGCTGCGCATCCAGACCGTTTCGGTGGCGGGCACTTCCCGGCCCTGGATGGTGCGGACCGTGTTATGCCAGGCGTGCCCGGGCAGGTCCCGCCACTCGACGCTTAAATGCACCGCGGAGTGGTCGAAGAGGTTCCGCAGCGCGATCGGGCTCAGCGTGGCGCCGAAATCGATCTCATGGTTGCGGACCTCGGCCGAGGCATACATCGGGGTTTCCACCCCGGTCGCCGCCCACTCGACCAGCCGCGCGATGGCCCGCGCGTTGTAGCCGATGTGGGCCGTGATATGGCGCCGGGTCCAGCCCGGCAGCAGCGATTCGCCGTCGAGCTCAGCATCGGAGAGCTCGTTGAGCTTGCGGGCGAAGAACGCCGTGCCCCGGCGCGCCTGCAGCAGTGCCTGCAGGAGCTCCGGGTCCGTCGTCTGGTCCTGGCGGGCAACCATCAGGCTTCCTTGACCACGCGGTTCTTCAGCTGGCCCAATCCCTCGATGGTGGTGACCAGGACCTGGCCCTCCTGCAGGTAGCGCTTGGGATCCTGGGCGTGGCCCACTCCGCCCGGGGTGCCGGTGGCGATCACGTCACCGGGGTTCAGCGTGATGATCGTGGAGATGTAGGAGACCAGATACTCGGGGGTGAAGACGACGTCGTTGGTGGGCGTCTGCTGCTGGACGTCGCCGTCGACCGCGGAGGTCATGAGTCCGCCGCTGAACTCGTCCTTGGTGACCAGGGCCGGGCCGAACGGGGTGGACTTCTCCCAGGTCTTGCCCTGCAGCCACTGGACGGTACGGAACTGGTAGTCGCGCATGGACACATCGTTCAGCACGGCGTACCCGGCGATGTGGCCCGCGGCGTCAGCCTCGCTGATCCGGCGGCCCTTCTTGCCGATGACGACGGCGAGCTCGGCCTCCCAGTCCACGGCGTCGGATTCCTGCGGCAGGGCCAGGTCATCGTTGGGGCCGATCAGGGACTCCTGGTATTTCGCGAAGAGGGTGGGGAACTCGGGGACTTCCCGGCCCATTTCCTTGATGTGGTTGCGGTAGTTGTGGCCCACGCAGATGATCTTGCCGGGGGAGGGGACGACGGCGTCGAGGTCCGCGCCTTCGGCCGGGTGGGTGGCGCCGTTGGCGGCCTTCGCTGTGGCCTCCCAGTCGGCGGTGCGGAGCAGCTGGCCGACGTCGGCGAAGCCGTCGATTTCGGTCAGGGTGTCGCCGTCCTGGCGGACGGCCTTGGTCGTGCCGTTTCCGATGCGGAGAGTGAGGAGTCTCATTACTTGTTGCGTCCTTCGATGTAGGTGCGGTTGAAGTTCAGCCGTTCGAAAATGGGGGCATCGCTGAAGCGGAACAGGTCAAACGAGGCTTGGGAATCAGCGTCCGACTGCAGGGACCATTCCTGCCAGGACGGGACCACGAAGAGGTCGCCCTTGGCCAGGTTCCTCGTGTCGCCGTTGAGGACCACGGAGCCGGAGCCTTCGAAGACCTGCCAGACGCTGGAGCCGACCTCACGGACGGCCTGGGTGGAGGCGCCGGCGCGGAGGCGGTGGAATTCAGCCCGGATGGTCGGCATGACATCACCGCCCGTGGTGGGGTTGGTGAAGCGGACGGCGGCGTGGCCCTGGGACACGGTGGCCGGGTGACCCTCGTCCTCGAGCAGCAGCTGCTCGGCCAGGGCCCGGTCGGTGTGTTCCCACCGGTAGGCCGCGATGGGGGAGCTGGTGGTGTCGTCCAGTCCTGAGAGCGGGCGCAGGCCCGGGTGCGCCCAGAGCCGCTCGGAGCGCGAGATGTCCGGGGTGGCCTCGTCCGTGACGCGCTCGGTGCCGAACTCGAAGAACCCGGCGTCGGCGTAGTGCACGAACGGGATGTCCAGGCCGTCGATCCAGGCCATCGGCTGATCGGTGTCGTTGTGGTGGCCGTGGAAGTTCCAGCCCGGAGTCAGCAGGAAATCCCCGCGCGACATCCGCACCGGGTCCCCGTTGACCACCGTCCAGACACCTTCGCCCTCGACGACGAAGCGGAAGGCGTTCTGGGAGTGCCGGTGCTCCGGGGCGGTCTCGCGGGCGCCGAGGTACTGGATGGCCGCCCACAGCGTGGGGGTGGCATACGGCGTCCCGGCCAGGCCCGGGTTGGCGAGGGCTATGGCGCGGCGTTCGCCGCCGCGGCCGACCGGAACCAGATCCCCGGCACGAGCGGCCAGCGGGTACAGGTCGCTCCACCGCCAGACGTGCGGCACCGCCTTGGGGGCAGGGACCATCGGCATGAGGTCCGCGATCTCGGTCCAGAGGGGGATCAGGTTCTCCCGGTCAAAATCCCGGTACAGCTCCTCCAGCTGGGCAGCCTCTTCAGGTGTCGGCTCCGGAGCAGTGTGCCCCGCGGCCACTGATTCATGAGTCGTGTTCTCCGCGCTGATGGACACGTGGGCCTCCTCGATAGGTCAGAACAGTTCTTTGGCGTAGTTCGACACTAAAGATTCACCCGTGTGATCCCCAGCATATTCTGGCCTGCAGAATTATCGAACTGTTCCTGCCCCCAACTGACTGGCAGCAGGGGACGTGATGCGCCCTCAAAACGGCCCCTGCCGCCAGTCAGTTGGGTTGGCGCGGGGCGAGCCATCTGCGTGCCTGAACCGACGGTCTGAACTGCTGTGGCGCTCAGTCCCCTTCGGCCGGGTTGGCCGCAATATCGATCTCCAGCTGCCGGCAGGTTTCCCGCAGGGCCGGGACGAGTCCGGCGTCGAACACCCTGCGGAAGCGGGTCGCTGGAGTGGCGACGCTGAGCGCGCCAACGACGCTTCCGTGCCGGTTGTGCAGGGCCATTCCCAGGGCGCTTACGCCCTCTTCAGTGCCTTCGAAGTTGGCCGCGAAACCATTGCCGCGGATGGACTCAAGCTCGCGCAGGAACGCCGGAAATTCATCATCCGGGATGGTGTCACCGCCAATCTCCGCGTTGTGGCTGCGGAACAGCTGCTCGATCATCGGCGGGTCCAGTTCGGCCAGCATGGCCTTCCCGCCGGAGGTCTTATTTGCGGGCATCACCGTCCCCTGCCGGTCACCCACCCGCAACACATTGCTGCCCTCCACGGTGGCCAGGAACCGCACCTTCGTCCCCACCCGAACCATCAGGTTCACGGTCTCGTTCAGCCGGGCAGACAGGAGCTCCATATGGGGATGGGCGATGGAGCGGAGCAGCCGGGTCCAGCTCAGCCCGGCCGGCCCCACGCCCATTGCCGGACCGGGCACATAGCGGCGCGTTTCGTCCTGGACGGCGAAGCCGCGGTAGACCAGCATCGCCAGGAGCCGGTGGGCGGTCGAAGGGGCGACGCCCAGCTCGGCCGCGGCGTCCTTGAGCCGCAAGGCGCCGCCGTCGCGCAGGAGCTGGAGCAGCTGCAGCGCGTTGTCCACCGCCTCGATGGAATACGTCGGCCGCTTCTGGACGGGTTTGCGGGCGGACCTGGCCGACGGATTATTCTGCACATCAGAATTGTATTGTGGTTCACCTGCGAAGGCCATGACAGTAGTGGCATGAATCACACACCCTCCGTTGCGGTGCCGCACCGGTCCTCGCCGGGGGATCCCACCCCCACTACCGCCGATGGGCCCACGGCACGGTTCTCCAAAAGCTCGGCCGCCGCCGTCCTGGTCTGCTGGCTCCTCGTGGTCTTCGATGGCTACGACCTGATTGTCTACGGCACCGTCCAGTCCTCCCTAATCTCCGAGACCGGCTGGGGGCTGACCAAGGCCACCGCCGGAACCATCGGCTCCATGGCCTTCGTCGGCATGATGATCGGGGCGATCTTCGCCGGCCGGATGGCCGACTCCTGGGGACGCCGCCGCACCATCCTCGGTTGTGCCATCGTCTTCTCGATTTTCACCATCCTTTGCGCCTTCGCCCCCAGCGCGGCCGTCTTCGGCGGACTGCGGCTCCTGGCCGGCATCGGGCTCGGGGGCCTGGTGCCCTCGGCCAATGCCTTGGTGGCCGAACTGGTCCCCACCAAATGGCGGTCTACGATCGCCACCTTGATGATGTCCGGCGTCCCGATCGGCGGATCCATCGCGGCCCTTGTCGGCATCCAGCTGATCCCCATCTTCGGCTGGGAATCCATGTTCCTCGTGGCCGTGCTGGCCCTGCTGATCGTGGTGCCGCTCGGACTGAAGTACCTCCCGGAGACGCTGGCCCCGGTCAGCGCCCCAAGCAAGGCAACAGGCAAGGCATCTGGCAACGCATCAGGCAAGGCGGCGCGACAGACCAACGAGCCGTCCGGCTTCGGCTCCCTGCTCCGCGCCCCCTACCTGGGGGTCAGCCTGCTGTTCGCCCTGGCGACAATCGCCACGCTGTTCGCCTGGTACGGGCTGGGAACCTGGCTGCCGAACCTCATGCAGCTGGCCGGTTACAACCTGGGATCGGCGCTGACCTTCGCCCTGGCCCTGAACCTGGGGGCGGTGGCCGGCTCGGTCATTACGGCCTGGGCCGGAACCCGGTTCGGTCCGGTTCCGACGGCCATCGCCGCGGCCGCGGTCGCCGCCGGCGCGCTCGTGGTGCTGGTCGCGGGACCTCCCGTCACCGTCGTCTACCTCATGCTGGTCCTCGCCGGCGTCGGCACGCACGGCACGCAGTGCCTCATCATCGCCGCCGTTGCGAGCCACTATCCCGGACACCTGCGCGGGACGGCGCTCGGCTGGGCGCTGGGGACCGGCCGCATCGGCGCCGTCGCCGCACCCCAGGTCGGCGGTCTCCTGCTGGCCGCAGGTCTGGGCGTCAATTCCAATTTCCTGGCCTTCGCCGGTGCGGCCGCCATCGCCGCGGTCCTGCTGGCCGCCGTCGGCCTCAAACTCAAGTCAAAATCCTCAACCTCCACCTCACCAACAGGAGCAAGCAATGTCTGAGCACGCCCCGTCCACCAGTTTCCTGTCCACCGATGTCCTCGTCATCGGAGGGGGAATGGCCGGACTGGCCGGAGCCCTCGCGCTGCGTGAAAACGGCGCCGAGGTCACCCTCGTGGAGCGGGCGCCCGAATTCGGCGAGGTCGGCGCAGGCCTGCAGATGGCCCCCAACGCCTCCCGCGTCCTGAAGCGCTGGGGACTGCTGGAAAAGGCCCTGGAAATCGGCGTCCAGCCCAGACACCTCGTCTTCCGCGACGCCGTTACCGGGGAGGAGCTCACCCGCCAGACGCTCGGCGGGGAATTCGAGGAACGCTACGGTGCGCCCTACGTCGTGATCCACCGCAGCGACCTGCACCGGGTCCTGCTCGAAGGCTGTGAGGCGGCGGGCGTCACGCTGGTCAACGACGTCATGGTCGAAAGTGTTGAAACCGTCAACGGCCGCGGCGTGGCCCACACGGCGGCCGGCGTGGACTACTCGGCCGATGTCGTGATCGGCGCCGACGGGCTCAAGTCCACCCTGCGCCCTCTCGTTGCCAGCGACCAGCCGGTCTCCTCGGCCTACGTGGCCTACCGCGGCACCGTGCCGATCACCGAAAACACGCCCACGACCGACCTCGAGGACGTCATCGTCTACCTCGGCCCGGACTGCCACCTGGTGCAGTACCCGCTGCGCAAAGGCGAACTGCTGAACACCGTGGCCGTCTTCAAGTCCGCCTCCTTTGAGCGCGGCGAGGAACAGTACGGGGGAGTGGACGAGCTTGAGGCCGCGTACAAGGACTGCGTCCCGGCCGTCCGGGAGGCGCTGAAGAACCTGGGCACCGGTATGCGCTGGCCCATGTACGACCGCGACCCGATCGAAAACTGGGTCGCCGGCCGCATGGTGCTGATGGGCGACGCCGCTCATCCCATGCTGCAGTACCTCGCCCAAGGCGCCTGCCAGGCCCTCGAGGACGCAGCGGTGCTGCAGGACGCCAGCACGGGCACCGTCTTCACCGCCGACGGCGTCAACCCGGAAGGCTGGGACCAGGCCATCAAGGAGTTCAACAGCCTCCGCGCCGGCCGCACCGCACGGGTCCAGCGCACCGCCCGCGTCTGGGGCGAATCATGGCACGTCTCCGGGCTGGCCCGCACGCTGCGCAACCTGCTGTTCAAGAGCCGGGAGGACAACGACTTCCAGTACAACGACTGGCTGTATGGCCAGGACGGCGACGGCGTGCCGGCCGCCCGTGCGGCTCAGTCACGCCTGGCGGAGCGCATTCCTGCCTGACCGGACGGCCAGCGCACTGAGAACCCCCTCGCCAGAGGGGGTTCTTGCGTTAAGCCTGCAATCCCGCCGATTCCAGGGCCTCCTTGGCACTGCCCTTGACAGTGCCAAAACGGTTTGGGTACTGTGATCCACACAACGTACCAAAACGTTTTGCAAAGGAAAGTCAATGGTGACGAAAGTCGGAATTAGGGACGTGGCGAAAGCTGCCGGGGTCTCCGTGACCACGGTGTCCCACGCCCTCAACCCCGCCGGCGGCACCCGGGTCAAAACGGAAACCCGCGATCACGTCCGGGCCGTTGCCAAGAACCTTGGCTACGCGCCCAACCGGCTCGCCAGCGGACTGCGCAACCATCGTTCGCAGATCCTCGGCCTCGTCAGCGACGAAATCACCACCACGCCGTTCGCCGGGGCCATGATCAGGGGTGCCCAGGATGCCGCCTACGAGCGCGGTTACGTGGTCATGGTGGTCAACTCGGGCCGCGACCCCGAACTGGAAAACCGCGAAATCCGGACGCTGCAGCAGCACCAGGTTGATGGGATCGTCTACGCGAGGATGTACCACCAGGGCGTCAGCCTTCCGGAAGGACTGGGCACGCTGCCCACGGTCCTCCTCGACGCCGTTGCCGCAGACCAGTCCATTTCCTCCGTGGTCCCGGACGAGGTGGCCGCGGCGGAAACGGCAGTGGAGGCACTCGTCCAGGCCGGCCATACCAGGATCGGGATGTTGAACAACGTTGACGACATCCCGGCAACGCACGGACGGCTGCAGGGCTACCGAAACGCGCTGGCCCGCCACGGCCTCCAGTTCAACCCGGAGTTGGTGACCTCTGGCGTGGCTGATACTCCCGGCGGGCGGGAAGCTGCGCTTCAGGTGCTGCAGC
The DNA here is from genome assembly GCF_042884475.1 of Arthrobacter sp. NPDC058130. Lineage (NCBI taxonomy): Bacteria > Bacillati > Actinomycetota > Actinomycetes > Micrococcales > Micrococcaceae > Arthrobacter > Arthrobacter sp. NPDC058130. Next base: position 443,257 of record NZ_JBHVTV010000002.1, on the reverse strand, counting down.
GTCCGGACCGGCCGACTGCGCTGTTCTGTTTCAGCGACCGCGTGGCCATGGGCGCCTACCAGGGCGCTGCCACGCTGGGGCTCCGCATTCCCGAGGACCTGTCCGTTATCGGCACGGACAACCTGGAGCTGATCGCCGCCGCACTCTTGCCGGGACTCACCACTGTGGCGCTGCCGCACTACGAGATGGGGCGTTGGGCGGTCACCCGGCTCCTCGACGACATCGAAGGCTCCGAGGCGGCCGCCGTGCAGGAGATGTTTTCCTGCCCGCTCATTGAGCGAGGGTCCGTCGGCCCGCCGCCGGACTGAACCCCGGACTGAACCCGCCGGCACAACAGCCGCGGCCAACTAAACAGCACCCAAACGCTTCCCCGCACAGACCCATCCCGTGCCCTGCAAAAAAGGGGGCGCAGCCGTTGCACCGGCCGCGCCCCCAAGGACCCGGGCTAATCATCCGCGCATAAAAATAAGCAGAAAGACTCACTCATGAACAAGCGATTCACCCGTATCCTGGCCACCAGCATAACGGCGGCCGCCCTCGTCGGCAGCCTCGGCGCGTGCGGCAAGGGCAGTGCCTCGGCCGCGTCCGAGGGCACCAAGGAAATCACCATGTGGACCCACAACGCCGGCAACCCGGAAGAGCTGGCCTCGATCCAGGGCATCGTCGACTCCTACAACAAGAGCAGCGGCGCCAAGGCCAAGATCAAGGTGCAGGCCTTTCCGCAGGAGTCCTACAACGACTCCGTGGTCTCTGCGGCCGCTGCCGGCAAACTTCCCTGCATCGTCGATATCGACGGCCCCAACGTCCCCAACTGGGCATGGGCCAAGTACCTGACCCCGCTCAAGCTCTCCACCGACCTTTCCGCCAACCTGCCCAGCACCGTGGCCAAGTGGGAGGGCCAAACCTACGCCGTCGGCTATTACGACGTTGCACTGGCCATGCTTGCACGCGCTTCGGACCTTAAGGCGGCCGGGGTACGCGTTGCAACAATCGAGAAGCCGTGGACCAAAGAGGAGTTCCAGGACGCGCTGACCAAGCTCAAGGCCCTGGGCAAGTGGGAATACCCCCTGGACATGGGGACCGCCGGCAGCGGCGAATGGCTGCCCTACGGCTACTCGCCGTTCCTGCAGTCCTTCGGCGCCGACCTCATCAACCGCGACGGGTTCCAGAGCGCGGACGGTGTCCTCAACGGTGACAAGGCCGTGGAATGGGCCAAGTGGTTCAGGGGACTGGCCGACCAGGGCTTCATGGCCACCAAGAGCGGCAAGGACTCCACCCAGGACTTCCTGAACAACAAGAGCGGCGTGCTGTACACCGGCTCCTGGGCCGCGGACAAAGCCCGCGCCGCACTCGGCGACGACTTGGTGGTCATGCCCACTGTGGACCTCGGCAACGGTCCCAAGATCGGCGGCGCCTCCTGGCAGTGGGGCGTCACCCAGGGCTGCGCCAACACCGACGCCGCCATGGACTATCTCTCCTACTCACTGAAGCCGGAGAACCTGGCCGCAGTTGCCAAGGCCACGGGCACCATCCCGGCCACGGATGAGGCCGCAGCCTTGGTCCCGTCGTTCGCAAAGGGCGGCACCAACCGGATTTTCATGGACTTCTCCCGCCAGTACGCAGTGATGCGTCCGGAGACGCCGGCGTACCCGTTCATTGCCACCGAATACGGCAAGGCCGTCCAGGACGTCCTGGCAGGCGCCGACCCCCAGGCTGCCCTGGACAAGGCCGTCAAGGCCATCGACGCCAACATCAAGTCCAACGGCGGCTACAAGAACTAGCAGCCCTCCGCGGAGGACGACGACGGCGGCCGAGTTCCGCCGTCGTCGTCCCCCCGGTGCTGCAGGTCAACGGAGAATCCCATGACAACCAGCCCACTTCCCACCCGTACCCGCCCCGCCGCCGCACCGGCGCCACGGCCGCTGGCGGCCCCGCCGCGCCGCCGCCGGGCAGGCTTCCTGCGCGAACAGATCAGCGGCTGGGGCATGATCGCCCCCGCAGCGGTACTGTTGCTGCTCTTTGTGTTCCTGCCGGCCATCCTGGGCTTCGGCCTGGCCTTCACCAACGCCCGGCTGATCTCGCCCCGCCCGGTGGAGTTCGTCGGCACGGACAACTTTGCCCGGCTGTTCGCGGATCCCACCTTCTGGCGGTCACTCCTGAACGTCACCTACTTCGCCGTGGTGGTGGTCCCGGTGCAGTCGGCCCTGGCCCTGGCCATGGCGCTGCTGATCAACAAAAAATTCCGCGGCGTGAACTTCTTCCGCACCATCTACTTCCTGCCCGTGGTCACGTCCATGGTGGTGGTCTCCCTGCTGTGGCTGTTCATGTACCGCAAGGAAGGCCTGATCAACGAGCTGCTGTCCACCTTCAGCTTCGGCCTCATCCAGGGCGCCGATTGGCTCAACGACCCCGCCACGGCCATGCCTGCCATCATCGCCCTGTCCATCTGGCAGGCGGCCGGATTCCACATGATCATCTGGCTCGCCGGGCTGCAGAGCATCTCCGGTGAACTGTATGAGGCGGCCCAGCTGGACGGCGCCAGCCGCTGGCACCAGTTCCGGTACGTCACCTGGCCGGGCCTGAAACACACCCGCAGCCTGGTCCTGGTGACCATCACCATCCAGGCCCTCGGCCTGTTCGACCAGGTCAGTGTCATGACCCAGGGCGGCCCGCTGGACTCCACCACCACCATCATCTACGAGGCCGTCCGCTCCGGCTTCAAACAGCAGGAAACCTCCTACGCCTCCGCGATCTCGCTGGTTTTCTTCGTCCTCGTGTTGCTCATTTCAGCTGTGCAGCGCTATCTGACCCGAGAGAAGGACTGACGTGAAAAATTCACTTCGACTCAACAGTGCGGCAACCATGCTGGTGCGGGTCCTGTTCGCCGCTGTCGCCGCCTTCCCGATCGTCTTCATGCTGGTGTCGTCGCTCAAGCCGGACACCCAGATCTTCGGGGACATGTCCTCCGTGGCCGCGTTCCTGCCCGTGGGCAACATCTCCTTCGACAACTACGCGGCCGTGTTCGACCGGGTCCCGGCCGCCCGGTTCCTGGTCAACTCCATCGGGATCTCCGCCGTCACGGTGATCCTGGGCATCTTCATCAACAGCCTCTGCGCGTTCGCGCTGTCCCGCATGGAAGTGCGCGGCAAGCGGGTGGTGTTCACGGTTATCCTGGCCACGCTGATCGTGCCGTTCCAGACCCTGGCCCTGCCCCTGGTCTGGTGGGTCAACCAGTTGCCCTATTTCGAACTCAACGGCTTCAGCCTGGAAATCTCGAAGGGCTGGCTGGACACCTACCAGGTCCAGATCATTCCGTTCATCGCCAATGCGTTCTCCATCTACCTCTACCACCAGTACTTCGAATCCATCCCCAAGGAACTGGACGAAGCCGCCCGGATCGACGGTGCCGGCTGGTTCAAGATCTACCGCCAGGTCGTCATGCCACTCGCCGGTCCCGCCACCGCCACGGTCGCGATCCTGACATTCCTGCCGGCCTGGAACTCCTACCTGTGGCCGCTCATGGTGGTCCAGTCCGAGGAACTCCGCCCGGTCATGATCGGCATCCAGTACTTCTTCCAGCTCAACGTCTCCTGGGGCGAAGTGATGGCCTACGCGTCGCTCATCACAGTTCCCGTGGTGGTCCTCTTCATCGCGTTCCAGCGCTCCTTCATCAACAGCATCGCGTCCAGCGGCGTCAAGGGCTAACCACCCGCCGCTCCGGCCCCACCGCTCCGGCACACACCGTGAAAGCAGACAGCACACCCATGACAACCTCCACCGCGCTCGGCTGCCAGTACCGGCCGCAGCACCACTACACCGCGGACCGCAACTGGCTGAACGACCCCAACGGGCTGCTCTACGCCAACGGCACCTACCACCTCTTCTACCAGCACAACCCGTTCGGGAACGGGTGGGGCAACATGTCCTGGGGGCATGCCACCTCCCCGGACCTGCTGCACTGGGCCGAACAGCCCGTGGCCATCGCGTGCGATGAACACGAAGCCATCTTCTCCGGTTCGGCCGTGCTGGACACGGATAACACGAGCGGATTCGGCACGCCGGACAACCCCCCGCTCGTGGCCATCTACACCAGCGCCTATTCGCTCGCATCCCCGCTGGGCGGCCGGCAGGCGCAGTCCCTCGCCTACAGCACGGACGACGGCGCCACCTGGACAAAACACGCCGGGAACCCCGTGCTGGACCGCGGTTCCGCAGACTTCCGCGACCCCAAGGTCTTCTGGTACGACGGCGCGGCCGGCAGCTACTGGGTGATGGTGGCCGTCGAAGCGATGGACCGGGAAGTAGTCCTCTACAAGTCCGCCGACCTCAAAGCCTGGGAGTACCTGAGCACCTTCGGCCCGGCGAACGCCACCGGGGGAGTGTGGGAATGCCCGGACCTGTTTGAGCTTCCGGTGGACGGCCATGCTGGAAACACCAAGTGGGTGCTGGTGGTGAACCTGAATCCTGGCGGAATCGCCGGCGGTTCCGCCGGCCAGTACTTCCTTGGAACGTTCGACGGCGTCGCGTTCGTTTCGGAGACCACGGTCACCGAGGGCCTCCAGCCCGATGACAGCCGCATGGCCGAGTACGGCTGGCTGGACTGGGGACGGGACTACTATGCGGCCGTCTCCTTCAGCAACGCCCCGGACGGGCGCCGGCTCATGGTCGGCTGGATGAACAACTGGCAGTACGGCGCCCTCACACCCACCAACGGCTGGCGCGGCGCCATGTCCCTGGTGCGGGAAGTCAGGCTGGCCACCCGCAGCGGCCGCGTGGTGCTGATTCAGGCGGCCCTGGACCCCCTGGAAAACGTCGAGGCCACTGAAAACGCCGGGGCCGCCGCCTACGCCGAGGCCGGCCGGCCCCTTGATGCCGGGACGCGCTGGCTCCCACCAGAAGCCTCCGGGGCGGTGCTCCGGATCGACGCCGAAATCGAGCCCGGCGCCGCCGGAGAAGTTGGCCTGTTGCTCCGGGCAGGTGGCGGCGAACGGACCGTTCTTGCCTACAACTGCAGCACCGGCGTGCTCAGGCTGGACCGGACCGCTTCCGGCAACACGGGCTTCCACGAATCGTTCGCCTCGGTGGAAAGCGTGCCCGTGCCGCTGGAGGACGGCCGGCTGCGGCTGCGGATCTTCCTGGACCGCTGCTCGGTGGAGGTCTTCGCGCAGGACGGCCTCGCGACCATCACGGACCAGGTGTTCCCCGCGGAATCCAGTTCACAGGTAGGGCTGTTCGCGGACCGCGACGGCGGCAGGCTGGTGAGCCTGGACATCGTCGGCGGTGCCTGAGTGGCGGGAGCCCTGCGCGGCTGCGCAGGCTGGGGACAAAGGCCCGGCCTGGCGGTCGTTCCGGCCGTTTAGCACCGCCGTCGTTCAGCAGTCAGGCTTTGGGATAGGTCGGGATCGCGATGTACTGGTTGATGTTCGTGGACTGGAAGGCCTCGAACGACAGCGTCTCCTGGCCGCCCTCCGGGTCTCCCACCACCACGGTCTGGTCGGAGGAATTCACGCCCAGCAAAGCGTAGGAATGGTCGGACACGAGCTTGCCGTCGTCGTTGGAGGTCCCGAGCGTTATGAGGCCGTTCGTGAAATCCTGCTCGATCTGCGCAAAGCTCACTCCTGTCATGGGGCCGCCGGGATTGCGGTCGACGCCCTCTTTGCCGGTGATGGCGTAGAGGGCATTGTGCACATCGTGATCCTGGGCGTTGCTGAGGTCGGTTCCATCGATGCCGTCATAGTGGTTGCCGTTGGCGGCCGCCCACCCTTTCTCGATGATTGCGGCCCACGAGACGTTCTTGCCGTCGATGTTCTCGATGCCGTTCTCGAAAGGAGTGCCGCGGCGGAACGGAAGGTCCCCGTTGACCGTCACCGTCACCGGATTGGGTACGCCGTCGTACCTGCTGTGGAACGAAATGGTGTAGGTGCCGTCGCCATTGTCGCGGACCATATTCAAAATGGTTTCGGGCGATTGCGCGGCAACTGTCATTAGCGCTGCCAGGAAATAGCAATCGCCGGCGTCGCCCTGCTTGATATTCGTCAGGTTCCCGGAGATATTCGGTTTGCCGGCACTGTCGAGCGCGTACAGGACCTGATTGGGGATCTTCTGGTACGTCGCGCGCCCAGACACTGCAGGATTACTCACCGAAACCCCAGACCCTCCCGGAGCCGATGTTGTGCCGGGAGTCGACGTCGCGCCCGGAGGCGGCGTAACGGATGACCGGGAAATGAAAATAAGGGCAATTACCAGAATTACCACGGCAATAATCGAGGAAATGACGATGGCGCGAATCTTGGCCTGGCTGGATGCTGCACCGTTCATGGTACGTGCCTCCGGTTCTGCGGGCTCCTGCCCAGCGGCGGTTTCGCGACGGCAAGGTCCCACGGCACCCTCGCAGTCGGACCCCTGTGAAGATCAATTCTTCAGATGTTCAACAGCTTGCCGCAGGCAACCAGACTCGCGCAAGGAACGGCGGATGATTCACAGCCGAAACACTGGAAAGTCACAGCAAGATCCGGCTAACTCTCGAGGGGCCCGGCGCGGCGAAGCCAGGAGTCGGTGTCCGGTCCGGGGCCTTGCGGGCCTTGCACAGCCTCATGTGCGTTCAGATGTCGCCGGGCCTCAGCCGCTGACGGGCCCGTCCCAGGACCATTGCCGGATGGCAAGACCGTCTGGAACATCGTCCGCGGAGCGGTGGTAGCGGGACATCGTGGTGGTGGTCGCCCAGGAAAAGTAGTCGTGCAGCGCCCTGCTGAGCGGGCTGTCGTCGCTGAGTCCGACGTCTGTCAATGCTTGATCGAAGCAGGCGATCGCCCTGCGGTCCATGTCCTCGTGCGGGCCGTTGCCGCTGTGCATCCGCACCACTGATGTCTCGTCGCCATAGGAGTCCGAATAGGTCGTCGGGCCGCCCAGCGCCTCCGCCCAATAGGCGGCCAGTCGCCGTGTGTGCTCGGGATGGAACCCATGGCTGAAGGCGTGCCCCACCACCTCGTCCGCCAGTACCCTGGCATGCCATGCCTCGGCCAGTGAAAGGAAAAAGCCGGCACCGCCGGCAGCCTCATACACCGTCTGCATGCTGCAACGATTGCACGAGGCACCCGTGCGCGGAAGGGACGCACCGAAAGCCGGTAGCAGATCGGGACGCGGGATAACGACGTCGACGCCGTCACCCGCTCACGCTGTGGCGCCCTCCCAGGCGAACCCGTCCGGGTCGGTGAACGGGCCGGCGTCGCTGCCGATGGCAAGTCGGTGCGAGCCGGTGCCGTCGGGGGAGACGCCGGCGTCCTTGGCGAGGGCGCGGCGCCCGTAGAGCCCCAGTTTGATGGGACTGGACGGCATGGCGAACTCGACGTACTTGCCGAAGCTCTTCCCGACGGCGAGGCCGTGCTCGACGTAAAACCGTTTGCTCGCGGCTACGTCGGCGGCCCCCATCAGGAGCACGATCTGGTCGACCTGCCGGGTGGCCGGGCCGGTGTCCTTCTTCGCCGACGTCGCGACCTTCCAGATCGCGCCGTCCGGAGCCTGAACGACGCCGCCGGTGCCCCACAACGACTTCTGGACCGGCTTAAGCGTCGTGGCGCCAGCCCCCACGGCAGAGTCGACCAGGCTGCTGACGGTGGACGGCTGCGACACGATGAGCGAAAGGGTGAACGAGCGGAACCCGGTGCTCGGGGCATCGGAGGCTCGCACGCGCACGTGCGTGCCCAATCCGAAGGCGGCAGCGTAGAAAGCCGTGGCGGCCGCGACGTCATCTACTTCGAGGGTGACTGATTCGATGGAGGTCATGACAGGTCCTTCGGTGAGGGGACTGGTTGTGCTGTTGACATTATGCCGCGGCCTGGCTGATCGCTTCTTCAATCCTGATCAGTCCGCATCTGCGCACCTTCCACAAGGACCACCATGAGTCTGCGCCCGGACCTGCGGATCGACGGCCGAGGGCAAAGAGCAGGACCCCCGCCTGGACCTCTACGGGTTCAGGCGGGGGTCCTGCTGCGATATTGTCGCCTCGGCGACATTGGCCCGCCCCCGATAGTGGTTGCCCCGGGCCACTTATATGGCACTACGATAGGCATGTTTGTCGCGACCCGCAACGATTTGCGTGTACCGAATCCTCGGAGCAGCCCCTCCAGGCCGGCCCGCGCCTGGACGCGGAACCGGCCGTCGGAGAGCCGGCAAGAGGCGTGTGCCGGGGCCCGCGTTCGCTGGCGAGTCTCCTCCCAAGGCCACCTTAAGCGTTGATAAGCATGCTTTGCAATCGTCATCACACCCTCCATCGGCTGGATTCCAGCGCGCGAAGTAGGGGAGCGGGACTCCCTTTCAGGAGGTCAACTGGGCGGGATCCGGCAAGTTCGCCGGACGCAGTGACCATCCAGACCGTGAAGTAGTTGTGCGGGATCTCCAGCTCCAGCGCACGTTGAAAGAGCTCCAGGACCTGCGGGCGGAGTTGCCCGCCGGGGAGGAACTGGAATCCCGGGCAGAATGTGCCGTCGTCGATGAAGACGCGGACGAGTTGCCGCATGACGGGTTCGGGGTCTTCCATGAGCTCGGAGAGCCGGCGGTGCACGTGCGCGAGGGCCGGCATGGTGAATTCTGTCCGGATCCTTTCCCACGTCTGGTCGCTGATGGGTTGGCGGTTAAGCTGCACGGTTGCCTAGCCGCCGTCGCTGATGTTTTCCAGTCCCCACTGGTTGGAGAGCGGCTCGCGCCGGAGGGTGAAGGTCCGGAGTGCAGAGGTTGACCCGAGGCGGGCCTGGACCCGCCAGGATTCGATGGTGTCCAGCTCGCCGCCGCGCACCGATGCCGCACGTCTGGTGGTTCTGCAGGCATCCGCTCCGGGCTGATGCTGGGACTCCGTGTCGGGATCGACCAGCCAGATTTGTCCGTTGTGGCGGATGGCGAGGGGTTTGCCTGTCGGGTCGGTGCGGACCTGGACGTTTTGGGTCATTGCTGGGGCGTCCGTGCTGATGCTCATGGGGGTTGTCCTTCGTGGTGCGGCGGTGCGGGTGTGTTTAGTTCAGGCGGCTTTGACGAGGGGGAGTTCGTCCCAGTGGGTGGTGTACCGGGGGGAGAGCATGTCCCTTTTCATGCTCCAGTCCGGTCCTCCGCGGATTCCGCCGTGGCCCAAGCCGATGGAACCGCGGCCGTAGCGCCGGGTCACGTCCTCAAGGAGGGTTCCGACGCGGCGTTCCTCGTGCGGGTTTTCGAACAGGGCCAGCGGTGACTGGTTGCCGGTGGGCCGCAGGTCGGTGACCATGATCCCGGCCCTGGCGTACCTGATGCCCTCGCAGATACGGGGCAGGAGCGCGTGGGCGGCCCGGGTGAGCAGGACAGGATCAGCGGTGGGCATCGGCAGCGGCACGCACACCGAGGGGTAGGAGATGTCCTTGGGGTTGAAGTGTGACGTGCCGGCGAAGGCGGTGAGGAGTTTCGCCTGGAGGCCGTGTTTGGCCAGCCGCGTCGAAGCCTGCTGGCCGTAGACGCTCAGGACCTGCCGCATGCCGGCCGCGGTGGTGATGGGGGTGGCGAAGGAGCGGGAGAAGATGAGCTGGTCCCGGCCGATCCGCTCCTCCTCCATCGGAATGCAGGCGGTGCCCTGCAGTTCCAGGACGGTGCGCATCATGACCACGGAGAAGCGGTCCCGGATCATGACGGGATCGGCGCGGGACAGGTCCAGGACGGAATGGATGCCGAGGCCATTGAGCCGTTTGGTCAGCCGGGTGGCGACTCCCCAGATCTCGATCACGGGCAGGCGCTGCATCAGGGAGTCCCGGACGGCGGCGGGCATGGAGTCCCAGTGGCAGACGCCGTCGAAAACCGGGTTGTGCTTGGCCCATTTGTTGGCCAGTTTCGCCAGCGTCTTGGTTCCGGCGATCCCCACGCAGACCGGCACACCGACGTTGCGGCGCACGGCGGCCTTCATGATCCGGCCCAGGGCCAGCAGATCCTCCGCGGAGCCTTTGACGCCGAGGAAGGCCTCGTCAATGCTGCAGACCTCCAGCCACGCCGAGTACCTGCCGAGCAGTTCCATCACCCGTGCGCTGATGTCGCCGTAGAGTTCGTAATTGCTGGAGAGGGCAACAAGTCCCCACTCCTTGGCCCGCGGGGCGATTTTGAACCAAGGTTCACCCAGCGGGATACCGAGGGCTTTGGCTTCCGGGGACCGGGTGACGGCACAGCCGTCGTTGTTGGACAGGACGACGACGGGCCGGCCTTCCAGGGACGGGTCGAATGCACGTTCGGCCGAGGCGTAGAAGCAGTTCACGTCCACGTGCGCGATCTGCGGCATCTGCCGCATCGTGGCGGGCTTAGACATTGTTTTCCTCAGGCATTGCGGGTCTCAGACATGGTGCAGGCACCTGGTCGCGACGCCCCAGATCACCAGGTCCGCGACCGACGGGACCCGGATGTCCGGGTACGCCGGATTCTCCGCCTGCAGCACGACGCCGGCGGCCGTGACCCGCAGCCGCTTGATGGTGAGCTCGCCGTCCAGGACTGCGACGACGACGGACCCGTCTTTGGGTTCCAGGGCACGGTTGACGATCAGTTCATCGCCGTCGCTGATCCCGGCACCTTCCATCGAGTCCCCGGATACCCTTACGACGTAGGTGCTGGTGATGTCCTTGATGAGGTGCTCGTTCAGGTCGATCCGGCCATCAAAGTAGTCCTGCGCGGGCGACGGATACCCGGCAGCGACGGGGACCGGGGAGATCAGCACCGACAGCAACGACATGCCCGCGTCTATCACGCGGGGACCGACAAAAACGCCCACAACACACCTTTATTCGAATATATGTTCGATTAATCCAGTGTAGCCGCAGGGGCGGACAAAAGACTCTTTCCCACCCCGTTGCATGTGATACCCGTTCGCGGATGCAAAGTAGGGGAGGGCGCCGACAAAGAACACCCGACGGACCCCGGGTACTTGGACCCGCGGATATTCCTGGAGAACGCTTGCCTCAAGCCCCAGGAGATGCCGGCGTGCAGGTGTGCCAGACGGTCTAATACCGCGTCATGCGGCGAAAGCGCCCGGGGTGGGTGTGCGCGGGGTAGGCGTGCTGCTCGAACTGGCAACTAGCCGGCCCGTGGTACGGCGATCGCCTGGAGCCCGAGTTCCAGCCGCACAGCCGCGAGCGCAACCAAGGGCTCCTGGATGACTGCGGCCTCACGGGCCCGTTCTGGCATCTGCCCTGAGCGGGACGAGGGGATACCCCGATCACCGCCCCTCTTGGTGGGCCGCGGCTAACTGTTGACGGCGCCTCGGGCAACCCAACGTCCGGTCAGTGCCCTCCGGGGGTTGAGCTCAGCATTTCAACGGATGATCCGATAGCGCACGTGGGTGACGAGGCTGGTACCGCTCACTTCCGTCGGCTCAAGCTTGAGGTTCTCGACGCCGTCGAGCAGCCGCTCGCCCGCTCCCAGGACCATCGGCGCGATGTGGAGCCGCAGCTCGTCGATCAGCCCCGCCGAAAGGTATTGGCGAACGGTATCCGCCCCTCCTGCAATGGCCACGTCCTTGCTGCCAGCGGCCTTCCGCGCCTGGGCCAGCGCAGATTCGATGCCATCAGCCACGAAGTTGAACGTGGTGCCGCCCTGCATCTCCAGGGGCTCACGTTGTTGATGGGTGAGGACGAATACGGGCGCGTGATAGGGCGGCTCTTCGCCCCACCATCCCCGCCATTGTTCATCCCACGTCCCGGGGCCTGCGAACATGTTCCGTCCCATGATGTAGGCGCCGGCCGCCAGGATGCCTTCACGCGCAGCAGCGTTGGCCTCGGGTTCTTCGAACTGCCATCGGTGCAGGCGCTCGCCGCCCTTGCCCAGGGGCTCCGCCAGGCTTTGGTTCGGGCCGGCAACGAATCCGTCAAGGGAGATGGTCAGATCGCAGGTGACTTGGCTCATGCGCCCATCATGCCACCACCGTGAGGTTTGAGTTCGTCTGGGCGGCCCGGAGTTGTCGCCCTCTTGACCAGCAGAGCGAGGTTAGGCCAGTAGTGCTTCCATTTCCAATCTATCCTCCGCCCCGGGGCTTGTGGCAAGGCCCGGGTGGTGCCGGATAATCACCGCAGGCCAGAACCTAGGGACGGGAGAAGCGAAATGACCGAACATGCGGTGGTGATCGTCGGGGGAGGCCCGACAGGGCTGATGTTGGCGGGCGAGCTGGCGCTCGCGGGCGTCGACGTCGCCATTGTCGAGCGGCGCCCCGACCAGGACCTCCCTGGTGCGCGCGCCGGCGGTCTGCACTCCCGCACCATCGAGGTCCTCGATCAGCGCGGAATCGCCGATCGCTTCCTCTCAGAGGGACAGGTGGCCCAGGTCGCAGGGTTCGCGTCCAACCGTTTGGACATCAGCGACTTTCCCACCCGGCACCCCTACGGGCTCGGGCTGTGGCAGAGGCACATCGAGCGCATACTGGCCGGCTGGGTCGAGGAACTGGCCGTTACCGTCTACCGCGGACGCGAAGTCGCCGGTATCGCGCAGGACGACGCCGGCGTCGACGTCGAACTGTCCGACGGCAAATCGCTGCGGGCGGAATACGTCGCCGGGTGCGACGGCGGCCGCAGCCTGGTCCGCAAGGCATCCGGCATCGAATTCCCGGGGTGGGACCCGACCACCAGCAGCCTGATCGCCGAGGTCGAAATGGCCGAGGAACCAGAATTGGGCATCCACCGCAATGCCTTTGGCATTCATTCCTTCGGCAGGCTGGAGTACGAGATCCGCGACGGCCAGGTGATCTACAAGGAAGGCGGCCCGGTGGGGGTCATGGTGACCGAAGAGCACGTCGGGCCCGCGACACAACCCACCCTGCACGACCTCAGCGAGGCCCTCATCGCCGTCTGCGGGACTGATTACGGGGTCCACAGCCCCACCTGGATTTCCAGGTTCACGGACATGACCCGGCAGGCGGCGGCCTACCGCGACCGGCGCGTGCTCCTGGCCGGCGACGCCGCGCACGTACACTCCCCGGACGGCGGGCAGGGCCTCAACATCGGCGTGCAGGACGCGGTGAACCTGGGCTGGAAGCTGGCCCAGGTGGTCAACGGGACAGCCCCGGACAGCCTCCTGGACACCTACCACGCAGAGCGTCACCCGGTGGCTGCCCGCGTGCTGCGCAACACGATGGCTCAGACAGCGCTTCGCCGCGCGGATGACCGCATCAAGGCCGTGGGCGAGGTCATTGCCGAGCTCCTCGGGATGGAGGAGCCGCGCAAGCGCTTCGCCGGGATGCAGTCCGGTCTGGATGTCCATTACGACGTCGGCCATGACGACGCCGGCGAAGGTCACCCGCTGCTGGGGCGCCGCATCCCCGATCTCGACCTGATCACCCCGGACGGCCCGCTGCGGCTCTTCACCCTGCTGCACGATGCACGGCCCATACTTCTCAACCTGGGTGAGCCGGGCGGCTTCGACGCCCTTCCGCGGCCGGTTCGGGTCAAGCTGATCGACGCCAAATACGTGGGCACCTGGGAGCTCCCGGTGCTCGGGGAGGTTCCCGCTCCCACCGGTGTGCTGATCCGGCCCGACGGCTATGTGGCCTGGGTGGGGGAGCAAACCCAGGTGGGGCTCGCTGACTCGCTCACCTCCTGGTTCGGACCGTCGGCCGCGGGGTAGCACCTCGAGGGTGCCGTTGGCCCCGGCTGATGTCGATTCCCGTGATCGGCTCGCCCACGCGCTCGTATACAAGCGAGATGGCGCCCTTGGGGAACGCCTGCGGCGGCTGCGCGAATCGGAACGCCGCGGGCATCCCGGTGCCATCCGGGAACAACCGCTTGCCCGATCCGAAGGTGAGCGGGTAGAGGAAGAGGTTCAGCCGGTCGACGAGGTCGGCGTCGAGGAGCGACCGTGCGAGGTCGCCGCTGCCGATGACGTGAATGTCGCTGAACCGGTCTTTCAGCGCGGCCACCTCTGCGACATCCGACAGCGCAGTGGTGCCTTCCCAGGACGGGTCGGTCAGGGAGCGCGACACGACGAACTTGGGCAGGGCGTTGAACGTCACCGCGATCGGATCGTTGTCGCCCCGGGTGGGCCAGAACGCCGCGAAGATGTCGTAAGTCTTGCGTCCGAGGAGCAGTGCATCCATGCGGTTGATGCCGGCGACGATCGCCTCGCCCGTCTCGTCGTCGGAATACGCCGCCTGCCACCCGCCGAACTTGAAGCCGCCCTCAAGGTCCTCGTTGGGGCCACCGGGCGCCTGGTACACGCCATCGAGGGTGATGAACAGGTCGACGGACAGGATTCCCATGGTGTGCTCCTACGCGTGAACGACAGCCGGATGCCGCCCCTACCAGTGCGTTGATCGCATTGATCCGGAATCGGCGTCTCTGTGTGCCACACTCTAGCGTCGAGCGCATGGCAGGTCGAGATGAACAGGGCTGCGAGGCTTTGCCCCCCATGGATGGCGGACCGGGGGTGCCGTGCGGGCGGGGGAGAGGTCCGATGCTTCATCGCGATTGCTGACTCTGCAGAGTGCTGTGGCTGGCGACGTCGATGTCGTGGTCCCCGGCCACGGGTCCGCCGGCGGAGTTGACCTGGTGCGCGCAAGGATCGACCAAGCCCGGCTGGGAATGGGTGAGTGACGTGCACGCAGGGCAACTGCAACGCCTCGCCCAACGAAGCGAGCGCGACGAAAGGCCCGACTAGCGGTTGGGGGAGCGCCGTTGCTACTGGCACCTCTGCGGATCATGTTGGTGCGTATTCTGCTCCCCGGAGTGATCGAAACGTAGCCGGACGAGGACGCGCCTGATCTTCCGGTGCTGAAGAGCCGATCACCGGTCCGGTAGCCTGACAGCTTCCTTGGTTACCTTGGTCGCTACCCTCGAGTCGATGCAATAAATGAGTTGACCATGTTGAGGACGGGGCCGGCGGGAATTAGAGTCTGGCCGTGATTGCTGGCAGGTAGAGCATTGAATTGGGCGTTGGGCATCAGTTGGTGGGGCCGGCCCCTGATTCCTGGAAGGAAATCCGGACGCCGTCCCCGGCGTTGAATGCTTCACCCATGACTTGCTCCTTCTTGAGGGGGACCATTACCGTGATGCTCCAAATCGTTTACTTGACATAATGTTGATTATCGGCGTTCCATAATCAGCCGGAAGGGGCTGATTATGGACGCTGGAGATGTGCCATTTCGAATCGTGCCGTACCAGTGAGCCAGCGATCTCTCAGTCCCGTAATCAAGCCAGCAGCGCCAGTCGGACGCATCGACCTGCATTTCGTGCGTGCAGTTCCTAGAATCCATCGACATTGGCCGCGGTCATCTCAGCCGGCTGCACAAGAACATATCCGGCTGCCAATTGTCGCCAGCCGGGATCGCCGTCGTCAGACTCCACAATAAACGGCTCGAGGCGGCGCATATCCGGCTTGGATGCCTGCCCGGGCTACCTGTTGAGCGTTGCGCCGCCGGTGCGGCGCGTTCCGGAGAAGCATCGATGTGAATGGTCAGACCAGGCGCGCTCTGGCGCATTACTCCCCCGCGGCCTCGCGCCGGAACGTCCAAACGGAGCCAATACAAGCGGGATCACCGGTGGTAGGCTGGGCCAAGATTCACCAGATTCACCAGTTTCACCTACTTTCACCCCGGAGGCGTCGGTGCAGAACCCGTTTAAGCCCACTGCTGGAGCCACGCCGCCGGCCCTTATCGGGCGCGCCGGGCTCCTGGACGAATTCGAATACGGCCTGCGCCAGGGTTCGGGCGCTCCCGGGCTCCTCACCATCATCACCGGCTCCAGGGGCATCGGCAAGACCGTCATGCTGAGCGCTGCCGAGGCGATCGCCAGGAACCAGGGGTGGGCCGTGGTGTCCCGGACGGCCAATCCCGGTTTCCTGGCCAGAATTGGTGATGACATGCTCCGCCTCATCGACGAGTTCGGCGACGGCCCGCCCACACGGAAGATCACCGCCTTCTCCGCGGCGGGATTCGGGTTGACCACCCAGCTCCCCCAGGAGCGCGTACCCGACTGGCGCCGGACCGGCGAGGAACTGCTGCGGCTGCTGGATGAGAAGGGTACAGGCCTGGTCATCACCATTGACGAGATCCACGCCGTCGACCGGACTGAAATCTCGCAGCTGGCCGCCGACGTGCAGCACTTCATCCGCGACGGGCTGCCCATAGGCCTGGTCTTTGCCGGATTGCCGTCTGCCGTGTCCGATCTGCTCAACGAGGGCGTGGCCACCTTCCTGCGGCGGGCTGACAGGATCAATCTTCACGAGGCAGCAATCGCCGAGGTCACCGCGTCCTACCTGGAACTGTTCCGTGAAGGAGGCATAGAGGTTTCGCCGGGCCTGATGAGCGAGGCGGCGGAGGCAACTGAGGGCTACCCGTTCCTCATTCAGCTCGTTGGCTACTACCTGTGGATGGAGGCCGACAGGGCAGGCTGGACCTTGGGCGCGGACAGCGTCCGCACCGCCATCACAGCCGCGCAGCGGCGGAATACCCTGGTGGTCGTCGAGTCCGCCCTGTCAGACGTCTCCGAAAAGGACCGCGAGTTCCTCGATGCCATGGCGGAGCAGGACGGCCCCTCAACGGCAGCCCAGATCGGCCACATCATTGAGTCCAGGCCCAATCTGGTGTCCAAGTACCGCAACAGGCTCATTGCGGCCGGCCTGATCGAATCAGCCGGGTACGGCAAAGTGGACTTCGCCATACCCGGCCTTCGTCAGTACCTCCGCGCCCAGGCTCGGCCCTAAACCGTGTAGGGACGCGACCCGGCCGATCCCCCCGTTTGTCAGGCCCCGACGTAGGCCGCGAGGTGTTCGCCGGTGAGGGTGGATCGTTTCGCGACGAGCTCGGCGGGCGTGCCCTCGAAGACCAGCCGTCCGCCGTCGTGGCCGGCGCCGGGGCCGAGGTCGATGATCCAGTCGGCGTGGGCCATGACCGCCTGGTGGTGCTCGATGACGATGACGGACTTTCCGGACGCGACGAGCCGGTCAAGGAGGCCCAGCAGGTTCTGGACGTCGGCGAGGTGCAGGCCGGTGGTGGGCTCGTCGAGGACGTAGACGTCGCCCTTCTCGGCCATCTGGGTGGCCAGCTTGACGCGCTGCCGCTCGCCGCCGGAGAGCGTCGTGAGCGGCTGGCCGAGGGTGAGGTAGCCGAGCCCCACGTCCACGAGCCGGTCGAGGATCTTGTGGGCCGCCGGTGTACGGGCCTCCCCCTCGCTAAAGAACACCTCGGCCTCGGTCATGGACATTGCCAGCACTTCGGCGATGTTGCGGCCGCCCAGCTTGTATTCCAGGACCGGTGCCTGGAACCTGCGGCCCTCGCAGTCCTCGCAGACGGATTCCACGGTGGCCATGACACCCAGTTCGGTGAAGATGACGCCCGCGCCGTTGCAGGTGGGGCAGGCGCCTTCCGAGTTGGAGCTGAACAGTGCCGGCTTCACGCCGTTGGCCTTCGCGAACGCCTTGCGGATGGGCTCGAGGAGGCCTGTGTACGTCGCAGGATTACTGCGCCGTGAGCCCTTGATGGCGCCCTGGTCGATCACCACAACACCGTCGCGGCCGGCCACGGAGCCGTGGATCAGCGAGCTCTTGCCCGAACCCGCGACACCCGTGACCACGCACAGCACGCCGAGCGGAACGTCGACGTCGACAGCCTTGAGGTTGTGCGTCGAGGCACCGCGCACCTCGAGCTTGCCGGCCGGCGTACGCACCGATTCCTTCACCGCGGCCCGGTCATCGAGGTGGCGGCCGGTGATGGTGTCGCTCCCCCGCAGCCCCTCCACGCTTCCCTCGAAGCAGACGCGGCCACCCTCGGTGCCCGCGCCGGGCCCGAGGTCGATGATGTGGTCAGCGATGGCGATGGTCTCCGGCTTGTGCTCGACGACGAGGACGGTGTTGCCCTTGTCCCGCAGCTGCAGGAGCAGCTGGTTCATCCGCTCGATGTCGTGCGGGTGCAGTCCGATCGTCGGCTCGTCAAAGACGTAGGTGATGTCCGTAAGGGACGAGCCCAAGTGTCGGATCATCTTGGTTCGCTGCGCCTCTCCCCCGGACAGCGTGCCCGCCGGCCGGTCCAGGGAGAGGTAACCCAGCCCGATTTCGGCGAAGGAGTCCAGCAGGTGCTGCAGGCCCTTGAGGAGCGGCGCGACTGAAGGCTCATCGAGCTCGCGGACCCACGCGGCGAGGTCGCTGATCTGCATCTCGCACAGGTCGGCGATGTTCTTGCCCTGGATCTTCGAGGATCTGGCCTCCGGGCTGAGCCGCGTGCCGTCGCATTCGGGGCAGGACTGGAACGTGATGGCGCGTTCCACGAAGGCCCGGACGTGCGGCTGCATCGCCTCGACGTCCTTGGAGAGCATCGACTTCTGGATCTTGGGGATCAGCCCCTCGTAGGTGAGGTTGATGCCCTCGACCTTGATTTTGGTCGGTTCCTTGTAGAGGAGGTCGTCCAGTTCCTTTTTGGTGAACTTGTTGATCGGCTTGTCCATGTTGAAGCCGGCGCCGCTGAAGATGCGCCCGTACCAGCCGTCCATGCTGTAGCCCGGGATAGTGAGGGCGCCCCCGGCGAGCGATTTGCTGTCGTCATACAACGCAGTGAGGTCGAAGTCGGAGACCGAGCCCATGCCCTCGCATCGCGGACACATGCCGCCCAGATAGACCGCACCGTGCACCACGCTCTTCTCCACCCGGCCACCGGCCTTCTCGGTGCTCATCACGCCGCTCGCCTTCCGCGTCGGGACGTTGAAGGAGAACGCCGTGGGCGGTCCCACGTGCGGCGAGCCCAGCCGGCTGAAGAGGATCCGGAGCATGGCGTTGGCGTCCGTGGCAGTGCCCACCGTTGAACGGGGGTTCGCGCCCATCCGCTCCTGGTCGACGATGATGGCTGTCGTCAGCCCTTCGAGATGATCGACGTCGGGCCGGGCCAGGCTGGGCATGAATCCCTGCACAAAGGCGCTATACGTCTCGTTGATCATCCGCTGTGACTCGGCGGCGATGGTGGCGAACACGAGCGAGCTCTTGCCAGAACCGGAAACGCCCGTGAACACCGTCAGACGGCGCTTCGGGATCTCGACGCTGATGTCCTTGAGGTTGTTCTCTCGCGCGCCCTGCACACGGATCAGTTCATGGCTGTCCGCTGCGTGCAGCGCAGGCGACTGCGTGTCCGGGCTCGTGGCAATGCTCATCGTGTCTCCATCTGTTAAGCGGGCTGCCCCAGGCGCCCCCGCCAGCGTCACTTTGCTCTATCTAACCAGCATCGGGCAGCTTGTCTGCAGGTCTGGTTCTCTGGTGTTCCCGGTCGCCGGTCGGCTCAGTGTGGCTGCTGGATGCGGATCAGGTTGCCCGCGGGATCGCGGAATGCGCAGTCGCGAACCCCGTACGGCTGATTGGTCGGCTCCTGGACTACCTCGGCGCCGCTGGACTGCAGCCGCTCGAAGGTGGCGTCGACGTCCTTGGTGGCCAGGAGGATGCGCGCGTAGGTGCCCTTGGCCATCATCTCGTCGATGGTGCGCCGCTCGTCCTCGGTGACGCCGGGGTCGGCGGCCGGGGGCTCCAGGACGATCGATGTGCCTGGTTGGTCGGCGGGGCCGACCGTGAGCCAGCGCATTCCGCCGTAGCCGACGTCGTTGCGGACCTCGAAGCCGAGGGTGTCGCGGTAGAACGCCAGGGCGGCGTCGGGATCGTTGTGCGGGAGGAAACTAGCGTGAATGTTGATGTCCATGGCACTCATGCTAGCTGCGGCTCCAGGGCCGGCACTTCTCGATTCCTGACCGGTCTGGTGACCTGTTTCGCCACGCAGGACGGCATCCCCGCGGTCGCGCGCACCGCCTCGCGCCGGTAGACGCTGGGCGGGACGCCGACCAGTTCGGTGAAGCGGGTGCTGAAGGTGCCCAAGGACGAGCAGCCGACCGTAAAGCAGACCTCGGTGACACTAAGGTCGCCGCGCCGCAGCAGCGCCATCGCGCGCTCGATGCGCCGTGTCATCAGATAGCTGTACGGCGACTCGCCATAGGCCCGGCGGAACTCGCGGCTGAGGTGCCCGGCGGACATGTGCACACCGCGGGCGAGGGCCTCGACGTCGAGCGGCTGGGCGTACTCCCGGTCCATCCGGTCACGGACGCGGCGCAACAGCGCGAGGTCGCGCAGGTGCTGCGCCATGTCGGGTTTGCTGGTCACAAGTGAGATCGTGCTACGTCGCGCCGATGTTGTCCACCCCGCACCCCAGCCAAATCCCGGGTCCGTCCATTGTCTTTGGCGGCGGGCTCGCTGAGAATGAACCATGACGGTCTACCTGAGGTCCTTAGAAACTGCAGTCCCGCCAACCATTCTGGTCCAGCCCGAGGCCAGGGCCGTGTTCGCCGCCCAGCCGGGGCTCACGCGGCTCGGGTCCCGGCTCGTGAACACGTGTTTTGACTCCGCAGCCATCGACACCCGGCATACGGCCGTCGAGGAACTCACCAAGGACAGCCGGGCGGAAAATCCCCAGTTCTTCGACCCGGCCACCGGCCTGGTGCTTAGCCCCAGCACCAAGATCCGCAACGGTATCTTCGCCACGGAAGCGACCAAGCTCTTCATTGAGGCCGCCCAGAAGGCCCTGGATGCCTGTCCGGGAATAGACGCCCCGGAGATCACCCACCTGATCACCGTCTCCTGTACGGGATTCTTCAACCCGGGTCCGGACTACAAGATCGTCCGGGCCCTCGGCCTGAACCCGGCCGTCCAGCGCTACCACCTCGGCTTCATGGGCTGCTACGCCGCTTTCCCTGCGCTCCGGGCCGCGAAGGCGTTTTGTGAGGCGGACACGGAAGCGACGGTCCTGGTGGTCTGCGCCGAACTGTGTTCCCTCCACGTCCGGACTTCCAATGATCCGGACACCATCATGGGATCGGCCCTGTTCGCCGACGGCGCCGCTGCCGCCATCATTACGGCCCGGGACATCCCCGGCGGACCTGCCCTGCTGCGGCTGGACCACTTCGAAACCGTCCTGACCCCCGTCGGGGAGGACTCGATGGCCTGGAACATCGGCGACGAGGGCTTCGAGATGGTTCTGGGAAACTATGTCCCGCACATCATCGACGACCACATCATCGGCGCCCTCGAACCCCTCCTGTCCCGCGACAGTTCCCTGCAGGGGCTCCCCTACCGGGACATCCAGCACTGGGGCATCCACCCGGGCGGCCGGAGCATCCTGGACAAGGTCCAGTCCAGGCTCGACCTCAGCGATGAACAGCTGGTCCCCGCCCGTGAAACCCTCCGAAATTACGGCAACATGAGCAGCGCCACGGTCCTGTTCGTCATCAGGCACATCCTGGACCTGCCGGCCGCGGACGGCGGCGGCAGCACAGGCAGCCAGACCAGCCAAAGCGGTCCCGGCGAGGAACGGATCTGCTCGATGGCCTTCGGCCCGGGCCTGACCGTAGAAACGGCGCTGTTTACCAGGCTCGCCGCCCCGCGCTCCGCTGCGGCCGCACGGCAGGAGCTGGCGGAGCCCGCTGAACCCGCGGAACCGGTATCGGTGCAGGCCTGAAAGCGGCGACCCTGAAACCGTTCGGCGTGAAGAAGTTGAGCACGGAGCGTCTCCGGGCGGCCCTCTTGCGGGACCGCGCGTGGGACGCCGTCGAGGAGATGGACCTGCCCGGCTGCGATCCCGGCCGGCTGGAGCGCACCTACGCCCAGTTCGCGCTCGTCAACCGCGCAATCGCCGGCTGGCACGGCATTTATCGCGCACGGGTGCGGCCACGGCTGTCCCCCGACTCCCCCACATCCCTGCTGGATGTCGGCTGCGGCGGGGGCGACGTTTCGGTGCTGCTTGCCCGCTGGGCCGCCCGTGACGGACTGCGCCTCGAGGTCACCGCCATTGACCCGGATCCGCGGGCCATCCTGTTCGCACGCGGCCGCCACGCGGCAGAAGGTGTCACCTTTCGGCAATCGACCGCTGCGGAGCTGATCGAAGCGGGCGACCGGTACGACGTCGTGGTGTCCAACCATGTGCTGCACCACCTGGACGGGCTGCCGGCGTTCCTGGCCGAGTCGGCCAGTTTGTCCCGGGGCGCGGTGGTCCACAACGACCTCCGCCGCAGCCCCGCCGCCTACGCCCTCTTCTTTGCCTCCTCCTGGGTGTTCACGGGCTCGTACATCCGGCGGGACGGGCTGACCTCGATCCGGCGGAGCTACACCGCCGCCGAGCTGGCCGCCGCCGCTCCCGCCGGCTGGACCGTCGCCCGCCACGCCCCCTTCCGGAATCTGCTGTCGCTGGACACCTCCCGCGGCGGCTACCGGGCAAGGCCCGCAGCCAATGGCTGACGTTCTGATCATCGGCGCCGGCCCGGTGGGACTGTTCATGGCGGCGCTGCTGCTGCAGGACGGCGTGGAGGTGCAGGTCCTGGAACAACGGAGCGCCCCGGAACCCCATTCGCGGGCCATCGGCATCCATCCGCCGGCGCTCGCGGCCCTGGCGCGGGCCGGCGTTGCCGAGGCCCTTGTTGCGGAGGGGGTCCAGATCCGCCGCGGCGTGGCCCTGGCCCGCGGGAAGACTCTTGCCGAGATGTCCTTCGCCGGCGTCTCGGACCGGTTTCCGTTCGTCCTGTCCTTGCCCCAGAGCCGGACGGAGGCGCTGCTGGAACGGCGGGTCAACCAGCTCGACGACGGCGCCGTGCATCGCGAGGTCCGCCTCACCCGGCTTTCCGACGACGGCGCCCGGGTCACCGCAGAAGCGGCATCCCCGCTCGGCGCCCTGCGATATTCGGCGCCGCTGGTCATAGCCGCCGACGGCGTGCGCTCCACGGTGCGGGCGGGCCAGGGCATCGACCTGAGATGTAAGGCGTACCCGGACAGCTACCTTATGGGTGACTTCGCCGACGGGACCGGCTTCGGCCCGGACGCCGCGCTGTTCCTGGCCAGCGCGGGCATCGTGGAGTCGTTCCCGCTGCCGGGTCAGCGGCGGCGCTGGGTGGCGCGGCTCGGGCCCGGCGATTCCATGGCCACCGACCCCGCAGCAAACGGACCGGGCGGCGACGCGCGGTGGTTAACGCGCTGCGTGCGGGACCGTACGGGGCTCGAGATCGACACCGGGACCAACAGCATGCTCAGCAGCTTCGGCGTCCGCACCCGCATGGCCCGCCGGATGGTGTCCGGACGGGTGGTGATGATCGGGGACGCAGCCCATGAGGTCAGTCCCATCGGCGGGCAGGGCATGAACCTGGGCTGGCTGGATGCAGCGATGCTCGCACCGATTGTGACGGCGGCCGTGCGCGGCCAGGATGTGACCGGTGCCCTCAGGACCTTCGAGCTCCGGCGGCTGAGGGCCGCGGGCAGGGCTGCCCGCCAGGCGGAGATCAACATGGCACTGGGCCGGCCACTCACCGACAGCCTCTTGGCGGTGCGGAACCGGGTTATCGGAGGCATCGCTGCTGTGCCGGCGGTGAATTCAGTGATCGCGCGCCGGTTCACGATGCACTAGCCGCCTCGCGTCGCGTGCCGTCCCCTCTGTGCTCGTTCGCAGTAGTGTGCAGCTATGGGGCGCGGCCGGAACAGTAGCGGGAAAAGACTGTCGTTGTGCCTTGTCGTCCTGGCCATGTTGTCGACGACTTCGGTTGCGGCGTGCTCGGGGCAACCCGGACCGCCGCCGCGCACCGCCGTGCCGCCGGTGGCGGAGCTTCCCGCACCCACGGGGATAACGACGATCCAGCCCATCTATCTGGAGCTTCCGCTGGACCGGGCCGCCTCAGAACCGGCCGCGACAGTTCCTTGGCATTTGATCCGCGTGGACCGTCAGGAGAACCGGGTCTACCTTTCTGCGACTTCCGTAGATTGCACGGTGCCGGAGAAGGTCCGGCTCGCCGAGTCCTTTACGGAGATCACAATCACCGTGACCGGCTCCGGCGGCAGCGGTCCCTGTACGGCCCGGAGCATCAGCATGGTCGGCTACGTTCAGATCGGCTCAATCGGTGAGCGACGGGTAACCGGCGACAGCGGCTAGCTCGCGTTCCCTGAAGAGAGCCCGTGCCCCGGAATAGACTGTGCGCATGGACGGCCTCCCTGTGACGCGCCGGTGCCGGATCCTGTTGCGGATCGTGGCTGCCATGACCGTGCTTGGGGCCGCGGCGTCCTGCAGCGCGGGCACGGGCACCGGGTCCGCAGGCACAGTCCCACCAGCAACAACGACGGCCACGGCCACGCCGACAGCCGCCGGGCCCGTGACCGCGGAAATCAGCCAGTTCCGCGACAACTACAGCAAGCAAATCATCGAAATCCAGCTCACAAACACCACCGGGAGCACCCTGGCCGTCCTGGGCGCGGAACTGACCAGCCCGCTGTTCGCCGCCGCGATCGCGTGGCCGGCGCACGCCGGCGGGATCGACCTTCCCCCCGGACAGACGAAGAGCCTGCCGGCACCGCTGCCCGCACCGGAATGCGGCAGCCCGGGCGCAACCACGGGACCGCCAGGGACAGGAACCGCATCCGGCAGCGCCACGGGCGCCGCGTCCGTCTCCCTCCGGCTGGCGCAACCCCAAGGCGGTGCGCCGGGCCAAGCCGATGCCACCGCCCCCGCGGCAGACCCATTCGGCGTCCTGGCCCGGAACAATGCCGAGATGTGCCTGACCCGGGAGGCCTCTTCTGTGGCCACGATCCGCCTGGCTCCGGATCTTGAGGTCGCCGCGGACGGGCGGACCGCCGTCGTGCGTCTGCTGCTGCAACCGCGTGCCGCCGACGCAGCAAACCCCGGCGGCGCCGGCGCCGGCGAACTGGTGATCGACCGGATTGACGAAACCACCCTCCTGGCCGAGGCCCCGCAAGCTCCATGGCCCCGGTCCGTGACGCTCCGCGCCGGCGGGCCCCCGCAGGAAGTGCGGCTCGGGATCCGGCCCGCCCGCTGCGACCCGCATGCCGTGGCCGAGGACAAGGTGGGTACGCTCCTGCCGCTGCGGGTCAGGGTGGCCGGCCGGGAGGGCGTCCTGAAAATCGGTGCGGGCGACCAACTTCGCGGCCGGATCTACGACTTTGTTACAACGGCGTGCGGCCGCCAGTAGTCTGGGGGCATGTCCTATGACGCCAAGCCCACCGACTTCAGCGCCGCCCGGATTAGCGAGACGGTCCAGGAGATCCTCGGCGCGGGTATCCTTCCGCCGATTGTCCAGGCGGGGCATCCGGTGCTCCGGCACGTGGCGGCGCCGTACGAGGGACAGGTGACGGACGCCGAACTCGGTCACCTCCTCGACCTCATGCGCAGCGTGATGCACAAGGCCCCCGGGGTTGGCCTGGCGGCACCGCAGCTGGGGATTCCGCTGCAGGTCGCGGTCCTGGAGGACCAGTTCGACGTCGACGCCGAGGTAGCTGCCGTCCGTGGCCGGGAGCCGCTGCCGTTCTTCGCCATGGTGAACCCGAGCTACCGGGTCCTTGGCGCCAAGTCCGTAGCGTTCTACGAAGGCTGCCTCTCCATTGGGGGGCTGCAGGCTGCGGTGATGCGGCCGGAATCGGTCCAGCTCGACTTCACGGCGCCGGACGGCACGCCGATGCAGCGGTCCTTCTCCGGCTGGCAGGCACGGATTGTCCAGCATGAGACCGACCATCTGCACGGCGTCCTGTTCCTTGACCGAGCCGAGCTGCGCTCCATCAGCAGCAATGCCGAATACTCCGCCCGCTGGGCCCAGCCGGACATCAACCGCGCCCGGCAGGAACTGGGGTTCCTGCCGGGCCCGGCGGCGGACTATGGCTGCGGTGCCGGATTCCCGGCGGATGGCAGGTAGCGGGCCCACCACTTCAGGATCTCGTCGAACCGCTGCTTGCGGTGGTGCGGCGTGCCGGAGCGTGACAGCTCGTGGTTCTCGCCCGGGAAGACCAGAAACCCGGTCTCGATGCCCTGCTGCTTGAGGGCGGCGAAGTACCGCTGACCCTGCTCCACAGGGCACCGGAGGTCCTCCTCGCTGTGGATCACGAGCGACGGCGTCCGCACGTTGTCCACGCGGGCCATGGGACTCTGGGCCTCCATTTGCTCCGCGGAACCTCCGGTGTATTCGCCGCCGAAGAACCAGCCGATGTCGGAGGAACCGGTGAAGCTCACAGGATCGAGGAAACCGCGCTCGACGATGGCTGCCCGGAAGCGGTGATCGTGGCTGATGGTCCATGCCGTCAGGTAGCCGCCATAGGATCCGCCCATGATGCCGACATTGTCTGCGTCCAGGTCCTCGAACTTCTCCACGGCCCTGTCGAGGAAGGCAAGAACGTCCTGCATGTCCAGGGTGCCCATCCGCTCTTTGATTGAGCGTCCGTGCTCCTGGCCGTAGCCGGCCGAACCCCGCGGATTGCACATCAGTACGGCGTAGCCGGCCCCGGCGTAGACCTGGGCTTCATCGAACAAGGCCACGCTGAACTGGGCAAAGGGGCCGCCGTGGATGTTCAGCAGGACCGGGTGCGGGCCGGGGCCCGCCGGCTTCACAAGCCAGCCATGGACCGGGTACCCGTCGGCTGAGGGCAGGGTCAGTTCCTGCGGCTCGCTGATGCCCGCGACGCTCCGCAGCGGCGCGGAGAAATCCGTCAGGCGCCGCAACTGCCCGCCGTCGAGCACGGCAAGGTCGCCTGCCGTGGACGAGTCGGTGAAACTGACCACGAGGGATTCACCGCCGTCCGCGGCGCCGGTCACCACCCGGTTTCCTTCGAAGAGGACCGTGTGGCCTCCCGTCGCACCGAATTCGTGCAGCTCGACGGTTCCCCGGGCATTGTTGAGCACCAGCGCGCCCGCGGCGCCGCGCAGCTCGATCCGGCTGCCACCGGACAGGTCAAGGGTCTCGACGTCGCTCAGCGCGGTAGCTTGTCCGCCGCCGGCCGGCATGGCGTACAAGGCGGTGTTCCGGCCAACGAAGTCCCGGCCGGATGGCCCGAGGTCCTGCGCGAGGAAGAACAGCCACTTCCCGTCGGCGGACTGGCGCGCGGCGCTGACCGTCTGCGGCCGGGCATTGGCCGGCGTGATGGCCTGCGGCTGTCCTCCTGCGGCGGGAATCGCGTAGATCTTGCTGATGAGATCGGTGTCCTGGGCTTCGTGGAGCGCCGCGGTGAAGTAGATGGTGCCGCCGTCGGCGCTGAAGCTGGCGTCGTTGTGGTCGGCTGGCCCGGTGGTGAGCTGCTTGGCTGCCGGCAGCAGGCGGCCGGCAGCCTCCGTGGGATCGGCCGCGGCGCCGAGGGCCTTCAGCGCGCGTCCGGCCGGAGCCACCTTCGGTTCGGCATCGAGTTGCGGCACTTCGAGGAGGAACAGGTGCAGGGGCTTGTCAGCGGTGTAGCCAAGACCGTTCATCCGGTACTTGAAATCGGTGATCAGCCGGGCGTCCTCACTGCCCGCCCCCACGCCGTCGACACTGCCGTACCGGCCCTCATCCGGAGTCCTGGCGCTGAAGACAATGCTGCGGGAATCGGGCGACCAGGCGAAGGTGCTGACTCCCAGTGGGGCTGCGGTCAGCGGCTGCGGTTCGCCGCCGGTTGCCTCCACCACGTGCAGCTGCGGCTTTCCGCCGGGGGCCGCACGCAGGAAGGCAAGGGCCCGGCCGTCCGGCGAAAAGTCCGGTGCCGTGTCGCGGAATCCGCGGGTCAGCCGGCGCGGCCGTTGGGCAGATTCGTTGATGTCAGGGCTATCCAGGTCCGGGTCCAAGGGGACGGTCCACAACTGTCCCACGTAGGCATCGGCGTCGAAGTCCGGCCGGATCACGGACACCACGGCGCGGGAGCCATCAGGGTGCACGGCGGGGGCGGAGACGGAATTGAGCAGCGGAAGTTGTTCAGATTTCACGCTTGCGAGCCTAGCCCGTGGTGCGCACGCTGTGAAATACCTCACGCCCTGCGGTGCGGCGCGGACGCCCCAACCGTCCCGCCTGCCGTGTGGCGGCCCCGGCCGGGACCGCTCCGACGTAGCCCACCACGGATGCCCCGCGCCGCATGGCGGGCGGGGACACCCGCTTAGGATGAAGCTATGCCTCCCGCCCCCGACTTCCCCCTCTTGTGCCCGGTGTGCCGGAACGTGCTCCGGCCCGGCGGGGGCGCTGCCCGCACGCTGGTCTGCGAGGCCGGCCACAGCTTTGATGCTGCCAAGCAGGGGTACTTCAACTTCCTGGTCGGCAAGGGAACTGTGTTTGAGGCAGACACCGCCGACATGGTGGCCGCACGGTTCGATTTTCTCGCCGCGGGGCACTACCGGCCGCTCGCCGATGCCGTCGCCGACCTGGCCACGCCGGCGCTCAGGGACGCCTCCGCCCGCGGCCCGGTGGTGCTGGACGCCGGAACGGGAACCGGCCACTATCTCAGGGCCCTGCTCGATCGGATGGCACTGGATCCGAAGGACGGTATTTCGGCCCCGGCAATCGGCTTGGACATTTCCAAGTTCGCGCTGCGCCGCGCCGGAAGGCTGAACCCGGAAGCCGTGAACGTGGTCGCCGACGTGTGGCAGCCGCTGCCCGTCGCGGAGAACGCCGTCGACGTCGTCACGGTGGTCTTTGCGCCGCGCAACGCGCCCGAGTTCGCCCGGGTGCTCCGACCCGGCGGCCGGCTGGTGGTGGTCACGCCGCGGCCCGGCCACCTGGAGGAGGTCGCCGGCCAGACAGGGATGCTGGGGATCGAACCGAGCAAGGACGAGCGGCTCGCGGCATCCCTGGGCCTGCACTTCGTCCCCGTCGAATCAAAGGATCTGGACCTGCCGTTGTCCCTGAGTCCGCGCGACGTCGCCAACCTTGCGTTCATGGGACCGGCAGGCCATCACCTGGACCGTGCCGCGCTCACCGCCCTCGAGGCCGGGCTTCCGGCGTGGACCGCCGTCTCGGCACGTTTCCGGGTCAGCGTTTTTGAACCGACACCCTGAACACCCCAAAACAATGATTCCGGGCGGGGAAATCGGCCCGGGAAATAACGACTTGGCCACTTTGGCCATGAATTTCCGCCCGCCGGTCCCAGCCCTCTGCCTTCCGCTTAGGATGGAATGACAGTTACTGGGGAGCTGTGCCTTCAGCTCCCGGAACTCAAGGGGGAATTGATGTCTGAATGGCTGGTCGAGAATTGGTGGGCGCTGTGGCTCGCGCTCTTTCTCCTGTTTGCTGTGGTCGAGATGCTCACCCTGGACCTGTTCTTCATCATGCTCGGCGGCGGCGCCCTCGCCGGACTGGTAGCTGACTTCGCGGGCGCGGATCTGTGGCTTCAGATCATCATCTTCTGCGTGGCATCCCTGCTGATAATCGGCTTCGTCCGGCCGGTGGCACTTAAACACCTCCACAGAGGCCCCGCAGATCGACGCACAAACATAGAACGACTCATCGGCGAATCCGCCGTCGTCATGGAAGCGGTGAGCGAAAGCGGCGGGCTCGTCAAAATTGGCGGAGACGTCTGGAGTGCGCGGTCCGAATCAGGAGTACTGGCGCCCGGCCAGCAGGCGGTGGTCAGCGCCATCGACGGCGCCACCGCAATCGTGGCACCGCAGCCGGAATCGGCCATCCAATAAGGGACACCAGTTCTGCGGGCACCTGCTGGCAGCAGACCGCGGAACTGCAAGAGCGAGACCAAAACCAAACAACTGGGGAATAGGTGAAGTATGGACATCGCAGTCGCAATTGTGCTGCTGGTACTAATTGTGTTCGTAATTATTGTGCTGGTCCGGTCGGTCCGGATCATTCCACAGGCCCGGGCCGGCGTCGTTGAACGGCTGGGCAAATACCAACGCACCCTGAATCCCGGCCTTACCCTGCTGATTCCCTTTGTGGACCGCCTGCTGCCATTGCTGGACTTGCGGGAGCAAGTGGTTTCCTTCCCGCCGCAGCCGGTCATCACCGAGGACAACCTGGTTGTTTCGATCGACACCGTGGTCTATTTCCAGGTCACTGACGCCCGCGCCGCGACCTACGAGATCGCCAACTACATCCAGGCCGTTGAGCAGCTCACCACCACCACGCTGCGCAACGTGGTCGGCGGACTCAACCTCGAGGAAGCGCTGACATCCCGCGACCAGATCAACGGCCAGCTCCGCGGAGTCCTGGACGAGGCGACCGGACGCTGGGGCATCCGTGTCTCCCGGGTGGAGCTCAAGGCGATCGATCCGCCCCACTCGATCCAGGATTCGATGGAGAAGCAGATGCGGGCCGAACGTGACCGCCGCGCTGCCATCCTGACCGCGGAAGGAACCAAGCAGTCCGCAATCCTCACCGCTGAAGGCCAGCGCCAGTCCTCCATCCTGAAAGCCGAAGGCGACGCCAAAGCCGCGATCCTGCGGGCCGACGGCGAGGCGCAGGCCATCCAGAAGGTCTTCGACGCCATCCACAAGGGAAACCCGGACCAAAAACTGCTGGCCTACCAGTACCTGCAGACCCTCCCGAAGATCGCCGAAGGCAGCTCAAACAAGCTGTGGATCGTTCCCAGCGAGATTGGCGAGGCCCTCAAAGGGATCGGCAGCGTACTGGGCGCCGGCGCGGCACAAGGGCAGGAACCGTTGACGCCGGAGGTTGCGCCGCAGTCAGCGCCTGCCGGGGCTGACGGCCAGGTAAACCGGCCCTAGCCCCCAGCGCCTGTTGGCCCCGCAGCCAGGCCGAAACGGCCTGGCTGTGGGGCCAACCTGCTTGAGGCCTGATAAGTCGGGTACAGCCTACGCAGTGCTCGCTGCAGGGGTACTCGCTTTACCTCACACGCACCACTCCCGTATACTTGAATATTTGTCCGGTCGGTTCAGTCGTCCGGAACAAATACGCTCCGCACAGCGTTGATTCCAATGACGTTCCAAACAGTTTTTGTTCACCGGTGACTGTCATTTGGCCGGGCCACACGGGCCCGGTACGGTACAGCGCGGTGCAACCAGAAGTCCGGCGCCTGACGGTCCCCGGACACGCAGGGCTGGACCCTGCGAACCGAATAGAGGGAGAAAAGATGAGCGATCGCAGCCTGCGGGGTATGCGCCTTGGCGCACAGAGCATGGAGACCGAATCCGGCGTCGAACCGGCTCCGCGCCAGCGGGTTGAATACCGTTGCGAGGACGGCGAGCAGGTGTTCGTAACGTTCTCCTCGGAAGCCGAAATCCCCCCGGTCTGGGTTTCGAAGACGGGCAAGGAAGCCTTGCTGGTGGACGGCGAACGCCCCGTCAACAGCAACGAAAAGGCGGTGCGCACGCACTGGGACATGCTGCTGGAGCGCCGCACGCTTCCCGAGCTTGAGCAGATCCTCGAAGACCGTCTCACGATCCTGCGCGAACGCCGCGGCGAACGCCGCTCGGCCTAGAGCCCGGCGCACGCACTACGGCTAAGGGCCGGGCCCGCATCACTTGTTTGATGCGGGCCCGGCCCTTTTCTGTGGGAATGGCCGTGCGGGACGGGAGCCGTCCGCGCTGCGTGGGTCCTACTTGCCGTCCTGCTTGCCGCGGAGCTTGTTCCAGCGCGCAGTGAGTCCCCATTTGGTGACGTTGATCATCGCTTCAACCACGATGTTGCCGCTCATTTTCGAAGCGCCGAGCTCACGCTCAACGAAGGTGATGGGGCGCTCCACGATCGTCAGCCCGAGCTTGGCCACGCGCCAGGCCAGGTCCACCTGGAAGCCGTAGCCCACCGAGTCCACCGCATCCAGGTTCAGCTTCTCGAGGGTGGTCCTGCGGAAGGCGCGGAAGCCGCCGGTGACGTCCTTGATCTTCACGCCCAGCATGATCCGGGCGTAGGTGCTGCCGATCCGGCTGATGGCCTGCCGGTAGAGCGGCCAGTTGACCACGCTGCCGCCGGGAACCCAGCGCGACCCCATGGCGAGGTCCGCGCCCTGCTCCACGGCCTCAATCAGCTGGGGCAGCTGCTCGGGCTGGTGCGAGCCGTCGGCGTCCATTTCCACGAGGATGTCGTAGCCGGCGTCCAGGCCCCACTTGAAGCCCGCGATGTACGCTGCGCCGAGGCCGGCCTTTCCAGCGCGGTGCAGGACGTGGACCTGGCCGTCTTCGGCGGCCATCCGGTCCGCCAGCTGTCCCGTGCCGTCGGGGCTGTTGTCGTCGACAACCAGCACGTCGGAGGCAGGCACGGCTGTGCGCAGGCGACCGAGGGTCTTGGGCAACGATTCCAGCTCGTTATAGGTGGGGATGATGGTGAGGACACGCACAGCGAGGCCTTTCCTTGAAGGGAGCGGTCGGTGCGCCGGAAGACGATCGTTCTGGATATTCAGGCGCAACTTCCCATTATAGGGAGTTGCGCGCGCGTGACGGGCCCGCAATGACCCCCGGGCAGGTCCACCCGCTTCGGGCCAGTTCCGGCAGGCCTGACAATTGCGGCGCCGGAACCGTTTTCTGCTGCGAAGTAGACCCGCCCCCTGGGGGTGCCCGTGGTCATGACCAGATAAGCTCCCGCGGGTGCGGCAACCTGGGATGGACCGGGGACTGCCGGGGCCTGCACCGTACGCAAGCCTCCGTTGACCCTCAATGCTACGGGGGCGGCCCGATCTGTCAACCGAGCCGTGACCTGCCATTTTGTCCGTCGTTCCAGTTCAGGGTCATGCAGCGCGAGGGGAATGTTTTGGTTCCGGCGCCGCGCAAACGGGCCCTGATGACGGGCCCGGATGACGGGCCCGGATGACGGGGCGCAACGGCGGCGACGGCGGCGGGGCCCGACGGCGGCCGCCGGGATCGGGCGCCGAATTCAGGCGCCCAGGGCGCCACTGGCATAGAGCTCCTGGCCGTCCCGTACGGTCAGGAGGCAGGTAGGGTCGCTGCCCGTGTCCAGCGCCGGCAGGAGCGGTGTGCGGGCGCGCGGGTCAGTGCTCCAGGACTGCACGCGGCCGTCGGAGACCTGGACCATGAGCTCCTCGACCTCCCAGACCGCGAAGCTGGCCGGAGCTCCCGGCACCAGTTGTCCAGCCATCGGGTTGGGATAGCGGGCTGCCCGCCAGCCGGCCCGCGTGTGGCCCAGGAACGCGGCCCGGGCGGAGATCTGCTCCGCGGGGTTGGAGTGCTGCAGGCAGGCCCGCACGCTGGACCACGGCCGCAGCGGCGTCACCGGGCTGTCGCTGCCGAAGCAGATCGGCACGCCGGCCGCGTAGAAGCTTCCAAAGGGGTTCATCCCCTGCTGGCGGGAACCGAGGCGCTGCTGGTACAGGCTGTTCTCGCCGCCCCACAGCGCGTCGAAGACGGGCTGCGCGCTGACAGTGACCGAATAGTGTGCCAGCCGGCTGATGGCCGCCGGGTCCGCGAGTTCGACGTGCTCGAAACGGTGCCCGGCGGCGCGGACGCGCTGCTCCCCCACCTCGGCCGCGGCCAGGTCGAGGGCGTCCAGGGCCGCGTCCAGGCCGGCGTCGCCGATCACGTGGAATCCTGCCTGGATGCCCAGCAGCGAGCACGCCGTGACGTGGGCCGCTGCCTCGGCGACGGAGAGATACAGGCTGCCGCGCTCCCCTGGGGCGTCGGCGTAGTCCGCGCGCAGGGACGCAGTCCGTGAGCCGATGGAGCCGTCGATGTTGAGGTCGCCGGCCAGGCCCAGGACCGGAAGGCCCAGCCCGTCCAGGATGGAGCGGGCATGTTCCGCGGATGTGGCGAGCTCGCCCCAGTACGGCAGGATCTCCGGCACCGGTGCACCGGCTGCCTCGCCGGGAGTGGTGTTCCAGGCCGAGGCAACCTGCAGGTCCTCGATGCTCCCGATGTGCGGTGCGGCCATTTCGGCGAGGGCAACATAGCCGTTGGCGGCCGCCTCCGTGAGGGCCCGCTGCTGGTAGGCGCGCAGGGCGGCCGCCGGGAGTTGGCGGGTTGCCAGGCGGGCGGCGGTGTGCGCGCCGCGTTTGACCTGGCTGCCGGCGGAGTCGCCGTCGAGCCCGTCCAGCCCTGCGGCTGCCGCCAGGGAGCTGGACACGAGGGCCGAGTGGACATCCACGCGGGACAGATAGACCCGGCGGCCGCCGGCCGCGCGTTCGATTTCCTCCCGCGTGGGCAGGGTGGGATCAGACCACGTGGTCTCGTCCCAGCCGTGGCCCAGGACAGTGCCGCCCGCGCCGGAAACGGAGGCGCGGGAAGCCGCGACGGCGTCGAGCAGTTCGGCCGCCGAGCGAACGCCGGTCAGCTGGAGCCCGTCCAGCGCGATCCCGGTTTCCGTCAGGTGGGCGTGGGAATCGACGAAGCCTGGGGCCAGGAGCGCGCCCTGCAGATCGATCACCTCCATGGTGGAGTCCGCGATCGAGGTGGCGGCCTGCTCGGAACCAACCCAGGCGACGGTGTCGCCGTCGACCAGCATCGCGGTGGCAAAGGGATCGGCCGCCGTGTAGACGGAGCCGTTGCGGTACAGGGTGACTTTACGGGCGGCGGCCGGCGAATCGGTCATGGGGTGGAAACTCCTTGTGGCAGGTGGCCGGACCAACGCCGGCGGGATCGAAAATTCGGCAAACTCAGAAGACTCAGAAAACCCAGAAAACGCAGAAAACGCAGAAAACGCAGAAAACCCAGATGACTCAGTAGCGGTCCCACGAGTGGGTCGTCGCGGCCCGCGGCCCTAGGCCACGGAGGAATAGGCCACGACGCCGCGTTTGACGAGCTTGATGGCCTCCGCACAAAGCCGGACAATCCGGGGATCGAGGTTCGGGATGTCGGCGAGCTGGTCCAGCAGGTCAATGACCTGTTTGACCCAGCGGACAAAGTCGCCCGCCGCCAGGTCGGTGCCGCTCAGCACGTCCTGGAGGTGCCGGCCCTTGGCCCATTTGAAGATCGGCCAGACGAGGCCGAGTTCGGGCTCGCCGGTGAGCGGCAGCTTGTTGGCCTCCTCCACATCCTCCAGGGCAGACCATTCGTGGACCACGGTATCCACCGCGGATTCCAGCGAGACGCTGGGCATCTTGGGCCGCAGCCCGCGGTCCTCCCGTTTGGCCTGGTAGACCAGCACGCTGGCCAGGGCGGCGATTTCGGCGGCGTCGAGGTCGTTGAACGCGCCCATCCGCAGGGACTGCGAGATCAGCAGGTCCTTTTCGCCGTAGATCCGCCGCAGCCGTTGCCCGTCGGCGCTGATGGAGAGCACGCCGGTGTCCGAGGTCTCCAGGTAGCCGTAGCCCGTCAGGACGCCGCACACGCGGTCGAACGTTTTGGCAATGGTGTTGGTCCGGCCTTGGATCTGGCGTACCAGCCCGTCCGTTTCCTGGCGCAGCTTCCACCAGCGCTCCGACCACCGGGCGTGGTCCTCGCGTTCGCTGCAGCCGTGGCACGGGTGGGCGCGGAGCTCCCGGCGCAGCTCGGCGATCCGCTTCTCCTGGTTGGGCGCGGCCGAGGCCCGGCCGAAGTCGTCGTCGCGGCGCGGAGGTGCCGGCGGCCGGTGCTCCCGGATGGCGTTGCGGACGGAGGACGCCAGGTCACGGCGTGATTTGGGCACCTTGGCGTTGAAGGACTTGGGAATGCGGATCCGCGTGATCGGTGACAACGGACCTTCCACGTCGTGCAGGCCGATCCGGCGCAGCTGGTTGTCCAGGGTCATGACGGCGGGGCGCGGTTCCCGGGACTCGTGGTCGGAACTGAGCACCACGGCGAGGCCCGGCGACTTGCCGGCGGGAACGTCCACCACATCGCCCGGAAGCAGCCGGCTCAGGGAGTCCTCTGTGAGGGACTTCCTGGCCCGCGAGGTGCTCCTGGCGGCGGTCGTCTCGGCGTCGCCAAGGGCCCGCCGCAGCCGCGCGTATTCGGTGAAGTCCCCCAGGTGGCAGGTCATGGCCTTGCTGAACCCGGCGATGGATTCCTCGCGGCTCCTGACCTGACGGGCCAGTCCAACCACGGAACGGTCCGCCTGGAACTGCGCAAAGGACGATTCGAGGATCTCCCGGGCCCGCGGCCGGCCGAACTGTGCCAGGAGGTTGATCGACATGTTGTACGTGGGCCGGAAGCTGGAGTTCAGCGGATAGGTCCGCCGGGAGGCGAGGCCCGCGACGGCGGCAGGATCCGTGCCCGGCTGCCACAGGACGACGGCGTGGCCCTCGACGTCGATGCCGCGGCGGCCGGCGCGGCCCGTCAGCTGGGTGTACTCCCCCGCTGTGATGTTGACGTGCGCCTCGCCGTTGAACTTGTCCAGTTTTTCCAGCACGACGCAGCGGGCCGGCATGTTCACGCCGAGGGCGAGCGTCTCAGTGGCGAAGACGGCTTTGACCAGACCGTCGACAAACAGCTTCTCCACCACCTCCTTGAAGGTCGGCAGCATGCCGGCGTGATGCGCGGCGAGTCCGCGCATCAGGCCGTCCCGCCAGCTCCAGAAGCCGAGGACGTCGAGGTCGTCCGAGGGGATGTCCTGGGCGGCTTCGTCGACGCGCTGGGCGATGAGCTGTTGTTCCCGCTCGGTGGTCAGCCACAGTCCGGCCGCGACACACTGGGCAACCGCGGCGTCGCAGCCGGCCCGGGAGAAGATAAACGTGATGGCGGGCAGGAGGTCCTGCCGGTCCAGGCTGGCGATGACTTGGGGCCGGCTGGCCTTCCGGACCGGGCTGCGCTGGCTGTTCTGCGGTTCATCGCGCTGACTGCGCTGGTTCCGGCGCTGGCTGCGGCCGCCGTGGCCGAAGCGGCCACGGAAATTCATTTGGCTCTCGGCCCGTGCCATGGACAGCAATTCCGGATTGACCTCGAAGCCGGCCCGGTCCGGCAGCTCCGCTGTGATGGCTGCGGTGCCTTTGGCGGCAAATTCTTTGCCTGCAGCGGCCCGGCCGGTTGCGGTGTCTATGGCAGCGGCCTCGCTTCCGCCCTCGCGGGCCGGGGCGATCTCGTCAAAGCTGGTGTCGCCGGCAAACAGGTCCACGATCTTCCGGCCCACCATGACGTGCTGCCACAGGGGCACCGGGCGGTGTTCGGACACGATCACGTCGGTCTGCCCGCGGACGGTGTCCAGCCACGCGCCGAACTCCTCGGCGTTGGACACGGTCGCGCTCAGCGACGCCACCTGGACCTCGCTGGGCAGGTGGATAATGACTTCCTCCCACACCGCGCCGCGGAACCGGTCGGCGAGGTAGTGGACCTCGTCCATGACCACGAAGCCGAGGTCATCCAGGGTGTCCGAATCCGCGTACAGCATGTTGCGGAGTACCTCAGTGGTCATGACCACCACCGGGGCGTCGCCGTTGATGCTGGTATCGCCGGTGAGCAGGCCCACTTGGGCGGAGCCGTACTTGGCGGCCAGCTCGGAGTACTTCTGGTTGCTCAGCGCCTTGATGGGCGTGGTGTAGAACGCCTTGAGCCCGCGCTGGAGGGCCAGATAGATGGCGAACTCCCCCACGATCGTCTTCCCGGCCCCGGTAGGGGCAGCCACCAAGACGCCGCGGCCGGCCTGCAGGGACAGGCAGGCTTCGCGCTGGAAGTCATCGAGCTCGAATTCGAGCGATCGGATGAATCCGCCCAGATAGGTCTTGGCTTCGGCGGCCCGCTCGACGCTGGCGCGGTAACGTTCGGACGGTGATTCCGGCCCGGGGTGTGACGACATGCTTCCAGCCTAATGCGCGAAAGGCTAGAGATTCTCCAGCTCGGAGCTGGGGGTGGCCTGGTCGGCCGTGGCCTCGGTCTCGGCCTCGCGCTTGACGGCACGCCGTTCGCGCCGGCGGTCGTTGAGCAGGCAGAGCCCGATCGCGGCGAAGAACAGCGCCAGCATGGGGCCGGCCAGGTAGAACATGCT
Organism: Arthrobacter sp. NPDC058130; assembly: GCF_042884475.1. Taxonomy (NCBI): domain Bacteria; kingdom Bacillati; phylum Actinomycetota; class Actinomycetes; order Micrococcales; family Micrococcaceae; genus Arthrobacter; species Arthrobacter sp. NPDC058130. The sequence continues at coordinate 405,740 of NZ_JBHVTV010000002.1, read as the reverse complement.
CATGGCGTCGGCGCCGGGCGCGGCCATTGCGGCGAACAGGCAGACCAGGAACACCGTGATCCGCCAGCTCTTGAGAAGCTGCTGGCCCTTGATGAGGCCGGCCAGGTTCAGCCCGAACAGGACCACCGGGAGGAGGAAGGCAATGCCGAAGGCCAGCAGCAGCCGCAGGACGAAGGACAGGTACACCTGGGCGCTGATGAAGTTGGAGCCGCCCGACGGCGTGAAGTCCGTCAGGACGCGCACCGCGTTCGGCAGCACGAGCCAAGCCAGCAGGACGCCGCCGAGGAACAGCGGCACGGCAGCCGCCACGAAGGACAGGGCCAGGCGCCGTTCCTTCTTGTGCAGCCCGGGCACGATGAAGGCCCACAGCTGGTAGATCCAGACCGGGCTGGCGATGATCAGGCCCAGGAACACGGACACCTGGATCATCAGGTCGAACGAGCTCGCGACGCCGTCGAAGTTCAGCGTGGCCTGGCGGCCCTCGTGTGTGTTCAGGTCGCGGATCGGCTTGATCAGCGCCGACAGCAGCGGCTGGTAGACGAAGAAACCCACCACTGTCCCAAGGACGACGGCGATTGCCGCCTTGAAGAGCCGGTTGCGCAGCTCTTTCAGGTGGTCGAGGAGCGCCATCCTCCCCTCGGGGTTCGATCGACGGCTCATGGTTACTGCCATGCGGTCTTAGGCGCGGGTCGAGGGCGGAACGTCGGTTCCGTCGCCCGTGCGGCTTTCCGGAGCGCCGGCCTGCGGGTGGTTGATGACCCGGCCTTCGACCGGCTCGGAGCCATCCTTGGCGTCGGAGGAGCCGTCCTTCTTCATTTCACGGACTTCCGACTTGAAAATGCGCATCGACTGGCCCAGGCTGCGGGCCATGCCCGGCAGCTTCGGCGCAGCGAACAGCACCAATGCCAGAACGATGATGATGATGAGATGCCAGCCTTCAAGCCTCATGAGGGGAGGTCCTTTCGTTTGAATACATCCTATGTCTAACGCGTTTCGATGTCGCGCAGCGCCTGGGGTTGCCCGAGGTCCTTCTTGCGTTGGATGCGGCGCAACCGGCGGGCGTTCTGCCGGGAGAACTTGGATGCGTGGTAATCATGACGCATCCGGGCAGGCGAGGCAAAAACGGCGCTTCCGGGTTCCGGCCGGGGGGCCGCGTCCGCGCCGTCCGGGGCGTCCGGGGCGTCCGGGGCGTCGGCGTCGGCTGCTGTGGGCCCGGAACCGGGGTCCGCAAGTGACGGCACGTGGGAAAAACGGTCCGCGGCTTCACCCAGTTCCCTAAGCGCCGTTGTGGCTTGCCGGTACAGCCGCACACCGAGCACGCCGTAGAACAGCAGCGAAATCGCGACGAGCGCTATCCAAATCAGGATCCAGGACCACCAAGGCATGCGGATCAGTCTATCGGGCGATCCGAGGAGTCTTCGTATTGCGTCAGGGCGGCGGCGAGCCACTCCCGGGACGCGTCCGCGACCGCGCCCGGCTGCAGGATCCGCACCATCCCGCCGTGCTGGGCCACGAACATGGGCAGCCAGTCGGTGCTGCCGAACCGGATTTCGGCGAGGAGGCCGCCGTCGGGCAGGGCCGCGGTCCGCTCGGCGTAGTAGTCGTCGGCGAGGCCGGTGCCACGAGGCGCAAGTTCCACGACCACTACCGTGTCGTCGTCGTTCGGGGTGAAAAGTTTCACCGGGAAGCTGTCCGCCGGGTTCGCCGTCGCGGCCACCGGCCGGCCGTTGGGCGCCAGGGCCTCGATCCGGTCCAGCCGGAAGTTGCGCAGGCCGTTGGCGGAGTGGCAGTACGCCTCGAGGTACCAGGTGTTGTCCAGCGAATAGAGCCGCAAGGGGTCCACGTCGCGTTCGGTCACGGCGTCACGCTGCGGCGAGAAGTACGTCATGTGCAGCTGCGCGCCGGCCACGATGGCCGCGCGGGCGGTTTCGAGGGTTTCGGTGTTGCCCGGGGCCACCTCGGGGCCGGAGAGCGCGGCCGCCTTGAGCCCCTCCTCCCCCGCCGCGGCCATGAGTTTGAGCGTCACGGATTCCAGCGCGCCGCCCTCGGCGATCTCGGGCAGGCCGTTGAGGGTCTCCAGACCGGTCAGGAGGGCGCAGGCCTCGTCCACGGTGAACCGTACGGGGCGGGTCAGGTCCAGGTCCTGAGTGATGAACACGTGGTCATCGTCCCACTGAATGTCCAGCAGATCGTCGGGGTAGCCTTCCGGCAGGCCCGAGCAGATCAGGATCCGCAGGTCATCCTCCAGGGCCTTGCGGGTGATCCCGAACCTGGCGGCGACCTCGCTGATGTGCAGTCCCTGGTTGTGGACCAGGAAGGGCACCAGTTGCAGCATCCGCTTGAGCTGATCCTCGGAAGTGCGTTTGCGGGGCCGGCCGGCGCGTCCGGTCTCCGGGAACGCCACCTCCGGCGCAGGCCTGGCAGCGAACGCGGCGGCGGCGCTAAGGCGGCGGCGGACGGCGGCGGCAACTTCGGGCGGTGAAATCACGGTGACCCGGGGACCGTAGGAGGCCAGTTCCTCGCCCAGCGTCTCGGCGTCGCGGAAGGTCACCGCGAGGCGGTCGGTGCCGGCCGCGCGCGGCCGTTCCCCAGCTTGGTGTGCCCCAAATTCCAGCGCCCCAAGTTCCAGAGCCCCGGCCGGAACCGGCAGGGCGCGTTTGCGGAGCCCCAGGAGCCGTCCTTTCTCGACGTCGACGACGGCGGTCTGCACGGGCAGTTCGGCCAGGCCGGCCAGTTCGGCGCGGACGTTGAAGCCGGCCGGGGGCGTGAAGCTCTCCTTGTCCATCACCGTCACGGCGGACGTCAGGCGGGACAGCCGGAAGAACCGTTTGTCCGCCCGGTCCCGGTCGTGGCCCACGAGGTACCACTGGCCGAAGCGGCTGCCCAGGCCCCAGGGCTCCACAAGCCGTTCCTGCTCCTCTCCCGTGCTGCCGGCCAGGTAGCTGAACCTCACCGGGTGCTGGGCGTGCATCGCTGCGACCAGGTCTTCGAAGGCCTGGCCGGCGGGGCGGATGCGCGGCTGGACCCCGGTGGGAAGTTCGGCGTCGACCAGGCCGCCGGCGGCCTGCAGCTTGCGGACGGCGTCCACGGCGGCGGAGCCGAGCGCGGCGTGCTCCCAGAGCTGCGCCGCGAGGATGAGGACTGTGCATTCCTCCGGGGTGAGGCTGACGTCGGGCAGCCGGTTGGATTCCTTGCCGATCCGGTAGCGGGTGGTCGCCGGGTCATCGGAGCCCCAGCCCGTGTCCATGACGGTTTCGACGTCGAAGCCGAACTGGCGCAGCTCGCCCTTGTCCCGTTCGAACATGCGGCCGAAGGCCACGTCGGTGCTCGTGGTGTCGTGGTAGACCTTTTCGCGGAGCTCGCTGCGGCGCAGGCCGTACTTGGTGTTGAGCAGGGCGATGAGCAGGTTCAGGAGGCGTTCTGTACGTGAGGCGGACACCTCGCAAGGGTACTAAAGCCGATCCCGGAAAATGAGGAAAGCGCGGCAACAGCCGGAAGAACTTTTCCGATTGTTACCGCGCTTCCGCAGCACAGTGGCCCCGGGGTGTCGTCCGCTAGCGGACGGCGACGAGGTCCACGACGAAGATCAGGGCTTCGTTGGGGCCGATCGCCCCGCCGGCGCCACGGGAGCCGTAGGCAAGCTCGGACGGGATCTCCAGGCGGCGGCGGCCGCCGACCTTCATGCCCAGCAGGCCCTGGTCCCAGCCCTGGATGACCTGGCCGACGCCGACCCGGAAGTCCAGCGGCGCGCCGCGGCCCCAGGAAGCGTCGAATTCTTCACCGGTGGACCAGGCGACGCCCACGTAGTGGGTGGAAACGGTGTCGCCGGGCTTGGCCTCGGCGCCGTCCCCTTCGATCAGGTCGGTGATGACCAGTTCGGTGGGGACGTCTCCTTCGGGGAAGTCAATTTCGGGCTTTTCGCGGTCGAGGTTGCGCTGTCCAAATGACATGGTTGCTCCTTTGAGGTGACGTGTGGTGGATGCGGTGGATTACTTGACGCCGAGGATGTCGACGACGAAGACGAGGTCGCCCTTGGCGTCGCCTTGGCCCTGATCACCGTAGGCGAGGTCCTTCGGGACCACCAAAAGGACGCGGGAGCCGACCGTCTTGCCGGTCAGGCCCTGGGTCCAGCCCTTGATGACGCCGGTCAGCGGGAAGGTGGCCTTCTTGCCACTTTCGAAGCTGGAATCGAAGACCTTGCCGGTGGCGAGGGCGACACCGACGTAGTTCACGGTGATGGTGTCGGTTTCCTTCAGGGCCTGGCCCTTGCCCTTGATGAGGTCCTGCGAGACCAGCGCGGTCGGTGCGGCGACGCCGGCGACCGAGATCTCCGGGATGCCCTTGTCGTTTTCCTTGACGGTCGGCAGGCCGGCCGGCGGCGTGACGGCGTCGCCCTCAGGCTTGTCCAGGACCGGCGGTGCGTCCTTGGCGGCGAGCACCTTGACGATCAGGAGCTGCGTCGGCTTGGCCTCGGTACCCTCGGCGGCGGCCTGGCCGGGTACGGCCAAGGCAATGTGGGAGCCAATCTTGGCGCCCACGAAGGCGTTGTAGATCACGGGGCTGCTGGTCTTGAGCTCATCGTTCAGCTCCAGCGGCTCGGGATCGTTCGGGAACGTGTCCTCGAGGGTGGTGCCGTCCGTGCCGTTGAAGGCCACGATCGAGATGTCGGCGATCTGGTTGGCTTTGACCCGGTCGCCGCCGCCCTCGGTGACCACCTTGACAGTGGGTTCCTTGACGTCGAGCGGCTTGGTGAAGTCGACACCGGGGGCCTTCTTGTCACCGTTCTCCGTCAATTTGACCGAGTCCAGCTTCGCGACCTCACCCGCGGACTGGCTGGTGGGTTCCGGAGCCGGAGGCGCTTCGCCGCCGCCGCAGGCGGTCAGCAGCAGCAGTCCGGGAAGAAGAATTGCTAGTAGTCGGCGCACTTGGAAACTTTCGTCGAGGCAGGGTGGACTCAGTGCCGATCGGTTTCCCGTGGCAAAGAAAGCAGCGGCCGCAAGGCGGCCCTACCTCAGAATAACGTGCAAAGCTGGGTATCAGCCCATCGAGTCCAGCAACGCATCCACCCGGTCGTCCACGCTCCGGAACGGATCCTTGCACAGGATGGTCTGGTGCGCGCGGTCGTTCAGCTTCAAATGGACCCAGTCCACCGTGTAGTCGCGGCCCAACTCCTGGGCGCGCCGGACGAAGTCGCCGCGGAGTTTGGCCCGGGTGGTCTGCGGCGGGGCATCCACCGCATCCTTGACGGCCGTGTCGTCCACTATCCGGCGGACGGCCCCTCGGGCCTGGAGCAGGTAGAACAGTCCGCGGCCGCGGGAAATGTCGTGGTAGGTCAGGTCCAGTTGCGCGATCCGGGGCGCGTCCAGCCCCAGCCCGTGCCGTTCCCGGTAGTTGTCCATGAGCTTTTTCTTGATGGCCCAGTCCACTTCGGTGTCGATCGTGCTCGTGTCGCCACTTTCGATCGCGTCCAGCGTGCGCTCCCAGAGGTCCAGGATCAGCGGCACGTGTGCGTTGTGGGCGCCGTGTTCGGCCACGAACGCCGTCACCTTGCCCAGGTACTCGCGCTGGATTTCCAGGGCCGTGAGCTGCCGGCCGTTGGCGAGCCGGACCAGTGCCCGGCCGCTGAGGTCGTGGGAGATTTCCCGGATGCTGCGGATCGGGTTCTCCATGCGCATGTCGCGCATGATCACCCCGGCCTCGATCATCCGAAGGATCAGGTCCACCGTGCCGATCTTGAGCAGGGCTGTCGATTCGGACATGTTGGAGTCGCCCACAATCACGTGCAGTCGGCGGTAGAACTCGGCGTCGGCGTGCGGCTCGTCCCGGGTGTTGATGATGGGCCTGGAACGGGTGGTGGCGGAGGAGACGCCCTCCCAGATGTGGTCGGCCCGCTGGGAGAAAGCGAAGGTGGCGCCGTGCGGGGTCTTGAGGATCTTGCCGGCCCCGGCGATCAGCTGCCGGGTCACGAGGAACGGGATGAGGATCTCCGCGAGCCGGGAAAATTCGCCGCGGCGCGGGATGAGGTAGTTTTCGTGGCTGCCGTAGGAGTTCCCGGCCGAGTCCGTGTTGTTTTTGAACAGGTACACGGTGCCGTTGAAACCCTCGGCTGCCAGGCGTTCCTGGGCTTCGTCCACGAGGTCGCACAGGATCAGTTCGCCGGCGCGGTCATGCGCGATCAGCTGGGCGAGGTCGTCGCACTCGGCCGTGGCATACTCCGGGTGGGACCCCACGTCCAGGTAGAGGCGCGAGCCGTTGGTCAGGAACACGTTGGAGGACCGTCCCCAGCTGACCACCTTGCGGAAGAGGTAGCGGGCTACTTCCTCGGGCGCCAGGGGCCGGGACTCCGGGCTTGAATAGGAAATTCCGAATTCGGTTTCGATGCCGAATATGCGCTTGTCCATCTCACTTCTCCTCAGCCAGCAATGCCACGATGTCCGGGTCCTCGAGCCGGCGGAATGCCCGCCGGGTGCCGCGTCCGCTCTCCGAGGCCCGGTCCAGTACCGCGACTTCCAGTGCGGAGACTGGCAGCGTGGTTGTTTCTTTGTCCGCCACGAGTCCGGCGAGGGCCAGCCGGATGGCGCCCGCGAAGTCGAGTTCGCCCTGCCAGCCCGCCGCGACTGCTTCGGACACCTTGTCCGCCTGGCCGCCCATGACGATGAAGCCATGTTCATCGGCGATGGAGCCGTCAAAGGTCAGCCGGTAGAGGTGGTCCGCCTCCTGGGTCTGAGCGACCTCGGCCACGGCAAGCTCCACCTCGAAGGGTTTCTGTTCGGCTGTAAACACCGCGCCGAGGCTCTGCGCATAGACGCTCGCGAGGCCGCGGGCCGTGACGTCCTCGCGGTCATAGGAGTAGCCGCGGACATCGGCGTAGCGCACCCCGGCTTGCCGCAGGCTTTCGAACTCGTTGTACTTCCCGACGGCCGCAAACGCGATTTTGTCGTAGATCTCGCCGATCTTGTGCAGTGACGGAGACGGGTTCTCGGCAACGAGGGCAATCCCGTCCCTGCAGCTGATCACCACTACCGAGCGTCCGCGGGCGATGCCCTTCCGTGCGAAATCCGCACGGTCCTTCATCAGCTGTTCGGGCGATACATAGAATTGCTGGGTCATGTCAGGCCTCCCGCTGGGCGACGGCCCGGGATTCGATGACTCTGCCGGCCACAGCGGCGAGCTCGCGCTCCGGCACCCGGACGGCACCTGAGCGGTTCACGACGTACACCACGGGCCATAATTGCCGGACCGGATCCGGCCCGCCCGTGGCGGAGTCGTCGTCGGCGGCGTCGTACAGTGCTTCGACGGCGACCGCCACCGCGTCCTGCTCCGAAAGGCCCGGGCGCCACAGTTTCTTCAGCGCGCCGCGGGCGAACATCGAGCCGGATCCCACGGCATGGTGCTCCTGCTCCTCATAGCGGCCGCCCGTGACGTCGTAGGAGAACAGCCTGCCGAAGCCCGCTGGCCGATCAAATCCAGCGAACAGCGGGACGACGGCGAGGCCCTGCATCGCCATGGGCAGGTTGCCGCGGACCATGGCGCCGAGCCGGTTCGCCTTGCCGTCCAGGCTGAGCAGCGTGCCCTCGATTTTCTCGTAGTGCTCGAGTTCAACCTGGAACAGCCGGGTGATGTCGAGGGCGATTCCGGCCGTTCCGGCAATGCCCAGCACGGAGTACTGGTCGGCGGGAAAGACCTTCTCGATGTGCCGGCTCGCGATCACGTTGCCCATGGTGGCGCGGCGGTCCCCCGCCATCAGCACTCCCCCGGCATAAGTCATCGCCACGATCGTCGTGCCGTGCGGGACCTGCAGCGGCGCCGCCGGCTGGGCGGCATGCCCAGCGGCCGGCAACTGGTTGTACGGTACTTGGCCAAAGGGCATTAAGTCAGGCCGTTCGCGCTGCAGATGCTCGGTGAATGAGGACGTCGCGTTGGCTGCTACTCGGTTGGCTGTTGTTTCCTGCACTAACGCTCTCCCTCAACGTGGTGGATCAACGACTCTTCCGGCCCTTAGCCCCTCCCGCCGCCCTCATCCGGCGGCCGGCGGCGCTCCTACTGGCCGCCCTTTTGGACGAATGCGCGGACGAACTCCTCGGCATTGGACTCCAGGACGCCGTCGATCTCATCGAGGAGATCGTCCACGCCCTGGGTGGCTGCCGACGCCTGGGCGTCCGCGGGGGCCGGAGGCGCGGCGGGGACGTCCTCGTCAACCTCGGTGTCCCGCGACTGCGGCTGCTGCTGCTCCTGGCCTGCCATTGTTCTCTCCTTCATGTCCGTCCCTTTTCTCCTAAGGGACATCCTGTAGCAATAGTGCCACGCCGGGGCCGCCTGCGGGGGCCTTTTGTTCCTAGGAACCGGGGCTGAGTCCCAGCAGTTCGGCCAGGAACGTTCCGGCCTCGCGGTGCCGGGCAAACAGGCCGCCGGTGAGGGCTTCGGTTCCGCGCAGCGGCTCGCGGGTGGGGACCCGCTGGAGCCTGCCCCGGCCGGGGAGATCGAAGATCACCGAGTCCCAGCTGGCCCCCGCGAGGTCCGCGCCGAACCGGCTGACACAGCGTCCGCGGAAGTACGCCCGGGTGTCCGACGGCGGTTCGGTCACCGCACGGGCGATCGCGGCGTCGTCGACGATCCGTTGCATCCGGTCGCGGGCCAGAAGCCGGTAGTACAGCCCCTTTTCGGGGCGGATGTCGGCCCACTGCAGGTCCACCAGGCCCAGCCGCGCGCTGTCCCAGCCGAGGCCGTCACGCTGGCGGTAGCCCTCCAGCAGGGACAGCTTGGCGAGCCATTCCACCGAGGAGGCGGCCGCGGCCCGGTCACCGCCGAGCTCGGTCAGGGTGGCGGACCACCGTTCGAGCACCTCGTGGGTGTGGCCGTCGCCGTCCACGGCATCCGCGACGCCGGTGTCCTGGGCGTGTTTCGACGCGGCTTCGAAGTAGATCCACTGCAGGTCCAGGGCGGTGATCCGTCGGCCGTCGCCCAGGCGCAGGAGCGTGGTGAGCGAGGTGTCGTGGCTGATGGCCTGCAGGGCGGCGACGGGCTCGTGGACTTCGATCCGCGGCGCCAGCCCGGCCTCGATCAGGCTCAGGACCATGGCGGTGGTGCCGAACTTGAGGAAGTTGGACGCCTGGCTGAGGTTGGCGTCGCCAATGATGACGTGGAGCCGGCGGTATTTGTCCGCGGTGGCGTGGGGTTCGTCCCGGGTGTTGATGATGGGCCGGCGGATGGTGGTTTCCAGGCCCACTTCGGTTTCGAAGAAGTCTGCGCGCTGGCTGATCTGGTAGCCGGCCCGGGCGCTGTCCTGGCCCAGGCCCACCCGCCCGGCACCGCAAATGATCTGCCGGGTGACAAAAAACGGCGTGAGGCCCCGGACGATCTCGCCGAACGGCACCGAGCGGGGCATGAGGTAGTTCTCATGCGAACCGTAGGAGACCGATTTGTTGTCCGTGTTGTTCTTGTACAGGTTGACCGGCGGCAGTTCGGAATCGGCGGCCAGGCGGCGGACAGCGGCCAAAGCCACGAGGTCACCGGCGGCGTCCCACGTCACGGCGGCCCGCGGGTTGGTCACCTCGGGGCTGGAATACTCCGGGTGGGCGTGGTCGACGTACAACCGTGCGCCGTTGCCCAGCACCATGTTCATAAGCAGCGTGCCGGATTCGTCCTCGCCGTCGGCCTCCAGTTCCTGCCGGCCGTAGGCGAGGGCGATCGCCTCGGCGTCGAGGACGGGAGGCTGGTCGGTGAGCTGTTCCGGGTCAGCGCTGCTGCGCTCCAAGGTCCAGCCGCGGGCGTCGTGCAGCGGCTCCTCGTCGGTGTAGTCCCACCGCGTTTCGGCGCCGCCGGCGGCGCGCTGCCGCGTCACCTGGGCGTACGCCTGGATGACCCGGGCAGACATCATGGTGGCGTTGGCACCCGGGGCCGAGGGCGCGTGGATCCCGTATTCGGTCTCCGAACCCATCACCCGCATCGCACCGCCAACCGGCAGCCCGCCGGCCGAGTCGGCCGGCTTGCCGGGGACAACAGCCGTCACAGGTACTGCCCTGTGCTGGGCATCGTCTCGATGGACTTCCCGGGCTCCTGCCCGGCCTTGCCTTGGACAATGGTGCGGATGTACGTGATTCGCTCGCCCTTCTTGCCGGAGATCCGTGCCCAGTCGTCCGGGTTGGTGGTGTTGGGCATGTCCTCGTGTTCACGGAACTCGTCCACGACCGCACGGAGCAGGTGGTCGATCCGCAGGCCCTTCTGCCCGATGGTCAGCAGGTCCTTGATGGCGTACTTCTTGGCCCGGTCCACGACGTTTTGCACCACGGCGCCGGAGTTGAAGTCCTTGAAGTAGAGCATTTCGGTGTCGCCGTTGGCGTAGGTCACCTCGAGGTATTCGTTGGACTTCTCGGTGGAGTACATTGCCTCGACGGTCCGCTGGACCATGGCGTCCACGGTCGCCTGGACGTCGCCGTTGTGCTCGGAGAGGTCGGACTCGTGGAAGGGCAGGTCCGTGGTGATGTACTTGTTGAAGATGTCGGCCGCGGCCTCGGCGTCGGGACGCTGGATCTTCACCTTGACGTCCAGCCGGCCCGGCCGCAGGATCGCCGGATCGATCATGTCCTCCCGGTTGGACGCGCCAATCACGATCACGTTGTCCAGCCGTTCGACGCCGTCGATCTCGCTGAGGAGCTGCGGGACAATGGTCGTTTCGACGTCGGAGGAAATGCCGGTGCCGCGGGTGCGGAACAGGGAATCCATTTCGTCAAAGAAGACCACCACCGGGCTGCCCTCGGAGGCCTTCTCCCGGGCCCGCGCGAAGATCAGGCGGATGTGCCGTTCCGTCTCGCCGACGTACTTGTCCAGCAGCTCGGGTCCCTTGATGTTCAGGAAGTAGCTTTTCATGTCCGTCTTGCCGGCGCGCTCGGCGGCCCGCGCGGCCAGCGAGTTGGCCACGGCCTTGGCGATCAGGGTCTTGCCGCAGCCCGGCGGGCCGTACAGGAGGATGCCCTTGGGTGCCTTCAGCCCGTGCTCGCGGTACAGGTCAGGGTGCAGGAACGGCAGTTCGACGGCGTCGCGGATCTGCTCGATCTGCGGGCCCAGGCCGCCGATGTCCTGGTAGGTGATGTCCGGAACCTCCTCGAGCACGAGGTTTTCCACCTCGGAGCGCGGGATCTTTTCCAGTGCGTAGCCGGTGCGTGAATCGATCGAGAGCGCGTCGCCCACACGGAGCCGCTGGGCGAGCAGGGCACCGGAGAGCCGGATCACCCGCTCCTCGTCGGCGCGGCCCACCACCAGCGCGCGGTCCGGTCCGAGCATTTCCTTCAGCGTGACGAGGTCCCCGGCGCGTTCGTAGCCGAGCCCGGCGACCACCATGAGGGCCTCGTTGAGCAGGACTTCCTGCCCGACGGCCAGCTGGCTGATGTTGACCAGCGGGCTGATCCCCACGCGCATTTTGCGGCCGGCGTTGAAGATGTCCACGGATTCTTCCGTGGCGGCCTGGCCGCTGTTCCCGGCGGTCGGCTGCCGCTTGGGGTTCAGCTGGAGGATGGTGCCGAAGCTGTACGGCGGCTGTCCCTCTTGGTCGAGGGCGTTCTTGAGCCGGAGGATTTCGGCTTTGGCGGTTTCCAGCATGCTGACGAGCTTGGAATTGTTCTGCGTCGCCGCGGCAAGCTGGCGGTCAATATGGCGGAGCTTGTCCCGAAGGATATTGACCTGCCGTTCTGCGACGGACAGCTCACTGGCGGGGTACCGCTCGCCCTCGCCGGCTGCGGCCCGGGCCGCATCCGAGCGTGCGGTGGCATCCGCTGCGTCCTCGGCCGGTGTGCGGCCCGGGTCAGTGTTCGGAGTCTCCATCGTGTATCAGCCCCTTCCTGCGCTTCTGTTAAGACCATAGTCCTAAGAAGGCTGGTGCCGCTGGAGACATCCTAAATATGCTGCCTAGTTCGTTATCTCGGGGGCGTCCACGACGTTTGTTCCGGCGATTGCGTCGCGGGCGGCGCGGCGCAGTTTCTTGTCCGAGACGGCCCGCTCGCCCACGGCGCCTGGGGTCCAGGCATTGACGTCTTCTTCGTTAAAGTCGGTCTTCGAGGGGCGGCGCTTCACGGAGATTCCCGTGACGCCATCGGCCAGCCGGCGGGTTACGAGCAGGAATCCGGTGTGGGCGACCATGCGGTGATCGGGGCGGACGGCCAGGCCCTCGAGGTGCCAGCCGCGGACCATGGATTCCCACGCGTCGGGTTCGGTGAACCGTCCGTCGGCGCGGATGGCTTCGGCTGTCCGCGAAAGCTGCGTCACAGTAGCGACATAATTGATCCACACCCCTCCCGGTGCCAGGACGGTAGCGACGGCGTCGAGGCATTCCCACGGGGCGAGCATGTCCAGGACCACGCGGTCCACGGAGCCGGGCTCCTCGGTGCGCACCACTTCCTCCTGGAAGTCGCCCAGCGAGATCTTCCAGGCCGGGTGCGGGCCGCCGAAGATGGTCTCGACGTTGCCGCGGGCGATGTCCGCGAATTCCTGGCGGCGCTCAAAGGAATGCAGGTAGCCGTTGTCCCCCACCGCGCGCAGCAGCGAGATGGACAGTGCGCCCGAGCCGACGCCGGCTTCGACCACGCGTGCGCCGGGGAAGATGTCCGCCATGGTCACGATCTGGCCGGCGTCCTTGGGGTAGACCACGGCCGCGCCGCGCGGCATCGAGAGCACGAAGTCCGACAGGAGCGGGCGCAGGGTCTGGTACTGCTGCCCGACGTTGTTGACCACCACAGAGCCGTCCGGCTGCCCGATGATCTCGTCATGGTTCAGGAATCCCCGGTGCGTGTGGAAGGCGCCGCCGACTTCGAGCGTGATGGTGTTCATGCGGCCGCGCTCGTCCGTGAGCTGGACCCGCTCGCCCTCGCGGAACGGTCCGCGGCGTCGCCCTGCGCCGGTCGCGGCGGTGGAGGCAGCAGTGTCGCCTGCGGCCGTGTTGATGCCTGCGGCGGGGGCGGTGTTAGTGCCTGCGGCGGTGTCGCTGCTCATGAAGATGTTCCTCGCTCCTGTAAAGATGTGTGGCCGCGGACATGCCGGCGGTCACCGGTCCTTGCGCGTGGGGGGCCGGAAAATTCACGACCGCCCAGTAACTCTACCGGTTCTGCCCCTGGTTCTGCCGCTCGCTCCGGTACTTGCCCGTGATGGCCTTGAGCACAGCGGACTGGCGCAGCAGCCCGGTGACGACGCCGTCGCGGTCCACGACGGCGTACTCCTGGCCTTCGAGCTGGGCCAGGTACTGGACCAGCTCCTGGCCCTTGGACCATTCGGGGACATAGGCGCCGGCGCCAAGCGGGTAGGCGACCGCGGTGAGGGCAGTCGCCCCGGCCAGTGCGGCGGGCACGGTGGCCGCGGCACCGGCGTCGACGATGCCGACGGGCCGGCCGTCCCGGTCGCACAGCACCACGGCGGGCTTTCCTGCCGGCGCCCGGTCAAGGAAGTCCGCCACTGTGGCGGTTTCCGGAAGGCCGACGGCCGGCTCGGCGAGGGCCGCGGCGTCAACAAGGTACAGCCTGCCGCGCAGGCGGGCCTGCTGGATGGACGCCGACGCCCCCATCCACAGGAAGCTGCCCACGAGGGCGGTGATGAGCGTGAAGGTGATATCCGGCCGCTGGCCGCTGAGCAGGGGCAGGATAATGAACCACAGTGCCAGGGCGACCACGATGATCCGACCCGCCCAACCCGCGGCAATGGTGCCCTTTTCCTGGCTGCCTGTGACTTTCCAGACGGCGGATTCGACCAGCCGGCCGCCGTCCAGCGGAAGGCCGGGCAGCACGTTGAAGATGCCGATCAGCAGGTTGGCCCAGACGAAAATGTTGGCCAGGATATCGGCAACACCCCGCACGTCCCCGAACGAGAGCAGGAGCCAGCCTGCGCCGGCCAGGACAAAGTTCGCGGCCGGCCCGGCCATCGCCACCAGTACGGAGCGGCCGGGTGAGGCCGTGAAGCTTTGGAACTGGGTGTGCCCGCCCCAGAGGTTGAGGACAATCTTTTCCGTAGGCCAGTGGAACAGCTTCGCGGTCAGCGCGTGGGCGAGTTCGTGCGCCAGCACGGAAATCAGGAGCAGCAGGGCGTAGGCGAAGGCGACGAAGAAGGCGGTGATCCCAAGGCGCGGATTGTTGCTCTGCAGGACCGGCCCGTACGCGATCACGGTGAATGCCGCGATGATGAACCAGGAATAGGCCAAAAATACCGGGATGCCGGCAATGCGGCCCAGCGGGATCCCGTCCCGGCGGCTGGCCGTGCTCTTGCCGGGCTGTCCCTGGCTGCCGGTGTCAGCCACGGAGATGGCTCCCCGCTGCGGTCACGGTTGAGTGCAGGCCTGATCCGGTGTCTGAGTCGGCTGCGGGGCCGAAGGTGGCATCCGGGAATTCCTGCCGCAGGGCCACAAGCTCTTCAAGGTCGGCAACGGTGCGGCCTTCGAGGGTGTCCCAGGTGGCGCGGCGGGGGTCATGCGGGAGGGGCAGGATGTGCGGGATGGCGACGGTGACGACGCCGGAGGCTACGGCGGCGGCGACGCCCGGGACGGAATCCTCCAGGGCCACGCAGTGGTGGAGGCCGAGTTCGGGATCCTGCTGCTGCAGGAGTTCCACGGCCGTCAGGTAGGCCTCCGGGTGCGGCTTCCCTTGCGTGACGGTATCCCCGGTGACGAGGAACTCGAAGTAGGGCTCGGGCAGGCTCGCGACGATCTCCCGGGCCAGCGGGCCCTCGGACATGGTGACGAGGGCGCAGCGGACACCGGCGTTGTACAGTTCGTCGAGCAGTTCGCGGGCTCCCGGCCGCCACGGAACGGAGTTCCGGACCTGGCTGATGACGTGGCCAGTGAGCGTGTCGATGATCTCGCGCCGTTCCAGCTTCACGCCGGCGTCCTGCAGGATGCCCGCGGAAAACGTCAGGGCCTGTCCCACGAGCTGTAGGGCCTGCTCCTGGGACCATTGGCCCCCGTGGGCTTCAACGAGCGCGCGTTCGGCTTCGATCCAGTAGGGCTCGGTGTCGACAATCGTGCCATCCATGTCCCAGAGTGCTGCTTTAAGGAGGGGCCGGGAAGCTGAGGATCGCATGCTCTCCAGTCTACGGGGAAGCCCTCGGCCCTGAGCCCGCGCTACGCCTACGGCGAATTCCGGCCGCCCGGCCGTGGGATTCCCGGCGGAAATTCCACGCTCTCGGCGCTCCATTGCCTGCGCACGGCGGGGTGTTGGACGTAGGGTGATGGCATGAACAGCTTCGAGGCAGACCCCACCGAACCAGGCGCCGTCTCCGAGCCGGAGCGGCTGCTGCTGCCCGTCCCCGAGGGCCGGCGTATCACCGTAATGCTGGCTGCCTTCGAGGGCTGGAACGACGCCGGCGAGGCTGCCAGCGATGCCCTGCGCTATCTGAACAAGCTCTGGGGCGGCAAGAAGGCCGCGGCGATCGACGCCGACGAGTACTACGACTTCCAGTTCACCAGGCCAACGATCCGCCGGACGGCGGCCGGCGAACGGAAAATCAAGTGGCCGTCCACACGGATTTTCAAGGCCAGTGTCCCCGACTCGAACGTGGACGTGATCTTTGTCCAGGGCACCGAGCCGTCCTATAAGTGGCGTGCCTACACAGCAGAACTGCTGGTCCATGCCGAGGCCCTGCACGTGGACTACGTGATCCTGGTCGGGGCGCTGCTCGCCGATGTTCCGCACAGTCGGCCGATTCCGGTGAGCGCCTCCACGGACGACGCCGCCCTGCGCGAACGCATGGATCTCGAGGCCTCGCAGTACGAGGGCCCGGTGGGGATTGTCGGCGTGCTGGCCGAGGTGTCCCTGCTGGCCGGGCTACCCACCGTGTCGCTGTGGGCCGCCGTACCGCACTATGTCGCCCAGGCGCCGTCGCCCAAGGCCCAGCTTGCGCTCCTGCACCGGATCGAGGAGCTGCTCCAGGTCCCGCTGGACACCACGGAACTCGTGGAGGAGGCCGACGCGTGGGAGCGGGGCGTGGACGAGCTCGCCACCGAGGATCCCGAGATTGCCGCGTATGTGCGCCAGCTGGAGGAGGCGAAGGACACCGCTGACCTCCCGGAGGCCAGCGGTGAATCGATCGCCCGCGAATTCGAGCGCTACCTCAAGCGCCGGGGCAAGGACAAGCCCTAAAGGATTTTGCTGCGGGCGGACGGTTAGAGTTCGACGCCGAGCAGCGCGTTGACGGCGTCGCTCACCAGTGCGGCGTCCGTGGCGGCGGCGGTCCCCGGCGTTTCCAGGGCCGCCTTGGCCCAGGCGTCGACGGCGGCGAGGGCGCCGGGCGCGTTCAGGTCATTGGCGAGCTCGGCCCGCATCCGGCCGATGAGGTCTGCAGCGGAACCCTGAGGTGCCACGGCGAGGGCCTCGCGCCAGGTGCGGAGCCGGTCCTTGGCCTCGGCGAACCCCTCGGCGGTCCAGGACCAGTCCGTGCGGTAGTGGTGGGCCAGGATGGCCAGACGGATCGCGGCGGGCTCTTCCCCGTCGGCACGCAGCCGGGACACCAGAACAAGGTTGCCCTTGGACTTGCTCATCTTTTCCCCGTCGAGGCCCACCATGCCGGCGTGCGCGAAATGGCGGGCCAGCGGCACACCGGCCAGCGAGTACGCGTGGCCGGCGCCCATTTCGTGGTGCGGGAAGATGAGGTCCGAGCCGCCGCCCTGGACGGTAAATGGCTTGGGCAGGTACTCCTGGGCGATCACGGTGCACTCGACGTGCCAGCCGGGCCGGCCCTCCCCCAGTTCGCCGCCGGGCCAGCTGGGCTCGCCGTCGCGGGCAACCCGCCAGAGCAGCGGGTCCAGCGCCTGGCGCTTCCCGGCCCGGCCGGGGTCGCCGCCGCGCTCGGCGAAGAGTTCAAGCATTTCAGCGTCGGAGAGTCCTGAAATGGATCCCAGAGTCCAGGCGTCGACGTCGTCCACAGCGTTGGTCGAGTGTTTGCCGGCGGCCTCGACGTCGTAGTAGACGTCGCCGTCGGGCTCGCCGCCGCTGCCGGGCACGCGGTACGCGAGTCCGCTATGCAGGAGGCGCTCAATGGCGGGAACGATCAGGGGAACGGCCTCGACGGCACCGATGTAGTGGTCCGGGGCGAGGACGTTCAAGGCCTCCATGTCGGTCTGGAACAGCTCGATCTGGCTCGCGGCGAGGTCCCGCCAGTCAACGCCGGTGGCCGTCGCGCGCTCCAGGAGGGGATCGTCGACGTCGGTGACGTTCTGGACGTAGGCGACGCGCTGGCGGCCGTCCCGCCACGCACGGTTCAGGAGGTCGAAGGCGACATAGCTGGCCGCGTGGCCCATGTGCGTGGCGTCATACGGGGTGATGCCGCAGACATACATGGACTGCTCACCCGTGGCCTCCAGGGTGACGATTCCGCCCTTGGCGGTGTCGAAGAGGCGGAGTGCGGGCATGCTGCCCGGGAGCTGGGCAACAGGGCGGGAGATCCAGGATTTCACAGCCCAAGCCTAGTGCTAGGCACTGATGACATTGAAACCGAGAAGCAGGAACAGGGACATTCCCAGGATGATCCGGTACCAGACGAAGAGCCGGTAGCCGCGGGTGGAGACGTACTTCAGGAACCAGCCGATGATGACGTAGCCCACGACGAAGGCGATCGCGGTGGCCAGGGCCGTTTCCGGGAGGCCGTACGGGCCGGTGATGCCTTCCTTGGAGACCACTTTGTACAGCTGGTACAGGCCGCTGCCGAACACGGCGGGGATGGCCAGCAGGAACGAGTAGCGGGCTGCCGCCTCCCGGGTGTAGCCCATGAATAGGCCGGCGCTGATGGTGCCGCCGGAGCGGGACACGCCGGGGAACAAGGCCAGGGCCTGGGCGAGTCCGTAGTAAAGGCCGTGCTTGTAGGTCAGTTGCGTGAGCTCACGGTTCTGCCGGCCGAGGGTGTCTGCCACCGCGAGGACCATGCCGAACACGATCAGCATGGTCGCGACGCCCCAGAGGCTGCGGAGCACGGATTCGATCTGGTCCTGGAACAGCAGGCCGAGGACGATGATCGGGATGCTGCCCAGGATCACCAGCCAGCCCATCCGCGCATCCGGGTCCTGCCGGGACGTTTTGCCGGTCAGTGAGCCGGACCAGGCGCGGATGATCCGCAGGATGTCGCGCCAGAAATAGACGATCACGGCCGTCTCCGTGCCCAGCTGGGTGATGGCGGTAAAGGCCGCGCCGGGGTCGGAGGCTTCCGGCAGGAAGGCGCCGACGATCCGTAAATGGGCGCTTGAGGAAATCGGGAGGAACTCGGTCAGGCCCTGTACGAGGCCCAGAAAAGCCGCTTGTATCCAGTTCACGTTTATAGACCCTACGTTATGAAGCCGGGCGAATCCCCGTAAGCTTGCTGGCATGCAGCAGCGTTATGTCGGCAACAGTGGGTTGCGTGTGTCCGCCCTTTCCCTTGGCACCATGTCCTGGGCCCGGGAAACCGAGGAACAGGATGCCGCCGCCTTGATGCGGTCCTTCGTCGATGCCGGCGGAACCCTGATTGACACCGCGGCGTCCTACGCCGACGGTCAGGCCGAGGCGATGCTCGGCGGAATGCTCGGCGACGTCGTCGCCCGTTCCGAAGTGGTGATCTCCACGAAGGCCGGGCTGACGACGGCGGACGGCCGCCGCAGCGTCGACACGTCCCGCAACGGCATGCTCTCCGGCCTTGACGCGAGCCTGGCCCGGCTGGGAACCGACTACGTGGATCTCTGGTTCGCGCACGCCTGGGACGCAAACGTGCCGCTGGAGGAAACCCTGTCCGCGCTGGACTTCGCCGTGCGGTCCGGCCGGGCGCGTTACGCCGGCGTCTCCAATTTCAACGGCTGGCAGACGGCCAAGGCCGCCGCCATCGCGGGTTTTCCCCTCGTGGCCAACCAGTCCGAATACTCGCTCCTGCAGCGCAACGCGGAGATTGAGCTGATTCCGGCAATCGAGGACGCCGGGCTCGGCCTGATCGCCTGGGGTCCGATCGGACGCGGCGTCCTGAGCGGAAAGTACCGCGGGCACATCCCGGCGGATTCCCGTGCCGCCAACCAGCGCCTCGCCACGTACGTGGAGCCATATCTGGAGGCACCGGCGTCGAGCGTGGTGGAGGCGGTCGCCATGGCGGCGAAGGGTCTCGGACGGACGCCCCTGGATGTGGCGCTGAGCTGGCTGCTGTCCCAGCAGGGCGTGGCAACTGCGGTAGTCGGGGCGCGGACGCCGGTCCAGCTCAAGGAGATCCTGGATTCGGCCCTGGCGCCGCTGCCGCCGGAAATCGCGCAGGCACTCGAAGACGTCTCCGACCCCGCGTAAGCCCGTCCGGAGGATTCGCCGGCTGCTCAGGTTTTTGGCTGCAGGTTTTTTTGGCTGCTCAGTGTCAGCTCAGTTCTCTGAGTTCTGCAGGATCTCAAGGTCCTCTTCGTCGTCGACATCGTCCACGTCATCGTCATCGTCGTCGCCGTCGATCACTTCGAGGGGCGTCACTTCCCCATACGCCTCGTAGAGGGCGTCGTCATAAACTTCAAAGGCATCGGCGACGGCGAAGAACGCCGCTTCGACCGCGGGATCCCCGTCGCTTCTGCGGGCGGAGGCCGCCGCCAGGTGTTCTTCGAGTGCAGAGGTCAGTGACTGAAGCGCGACACGCGGATCGATGCTCATGACTTCACGTTAGTCGGAAAAAGACGAAAATGGAGAGCAATGAAAGAACATTTTCTGAGCAGCTCGGTCCGGCGGGAACGGGACTATGTGAAGCAGTACGAGTACCTCGTCCTGACGGTCGGCCCTGAGGATTCCCTGCCCGAGGCCCGCCGCCGGCTGGTGGAGCACTCCGAGTACGGCAAATGGGAACTGGAACGCAGCCGCCTCTATGTGGGCGGCGGGCGGCGGTTCTGGTTGCGCCGGAAAGTCATCCAGGTCCAGAGGACCGTCTAGGACTCCAGCGGGCCCAGCCAGGCGTTCGCCACGGTGTTGTGCGCCGATTCGTCGTCGGACGGGTGGAACATGCCGGCCAGCACGTCCCGGTACAGCCGCTCCAGCTCGGAGCCGCGGAAGTAGCTTGCTCCCCCCGATACCCGGATCGCGAGATCCACCACAGTGCGCGCCGTTTCCGTGGCCCGGACCTTGAGGCCCACGAGCCGGGGAAACCACTGGCTGCCGTGCTCGGCCAGTTCGTCGACGTCGGCGGCTACGCGGGACAGCTGCGGGTAGAGCGCATCCATGGCCATCGCCGCTTCGGCCACCTTCCAGCGGATGTCCGGGTCCTGGGCGTAGCTGCGGCCGCCGTTCTTGAACGATGTGCGGCGCTGTACGGCTTCCACGCCGAGCGTCAGGGCCCGTTCGCCGATTCCCGTGTAGACCGCGGCGAGCAGGGTCTCGAAGCAGGCAAAGATCGCAAAAATCAGGGGGTCGGCGTTCGGGCCCACCGGCAGTTTCCGGAAGATCCGTTCAGCCGGCACGACGGCGCCGTCCAGGACAGTCGTGTTGGACTGGCTGGCCCGCATGCCCAGGGTGTCCCAGTCCGGCAGAATCTGGTACCCGGGCGTTTCCCGGGTGATGAAGCCGTGGACCAGCTCCCCGTCGCCGTCCGCTGCCGCGGAGTCCTTCCCGAAGATCCCCAGCCGGGTCCACGCCGGTGAGAGGCTCGTGAAGATCTTCCGGCCGGTGAAGCTGTAGCCGCCGCCGGGCACCGGGACGGCCTCGGTGCGGGAATCGAACAGCACGGAGTCGTTGCCGGCCTCCGAATTGCCGAAGGCAAAGATCTCCCCCTGCGCGGCTTCCCGGAGGACGAAGTCCAGGGAGGAGTCGCCCCGTGCCGCCAGCACGTGGGCGACGCCGGTCCACACCAAGTGCATGTTGACGGCCAGGGCCGTGGCCGGCGCGGCCGTCGCCAGCCGGCGCTGCAGCTGCGCCGCGTCCGCCAGCCCGAGTCCGAGGCCGCCGTCGACCACGGGGACAAAGATCTTCAGGTAGCCGGCCGCCGCCAGATCCGCCAGGTCCTCATGGAAGAAGGCGTTGTCGCGGTCGTAGCCGGCGGCGCGGCCCCGGATCCGTTCCAGCAGCGGCCCGGTGAGGATGTCCTCGGGCGTCATGGCCGGGGTGCCCGATCAGTAGTTGGTGAGCAGGGTGTCCAGCACCCGCGCACCGAACTTCAGGGAATCCGCCGGGACACGCTCGTCGACGCCATGGAACATGCCGGTGAAGTCGAGCTCGTCCGGAAGCATCAGGGGGGCGAAGCCGTAGCCGGTGATGCCCAGCCGGCTCAGGGACTTGTTGTCGGTTCCGCCGGAGAGCGTATACGGCAGCACCTTGGCGCCCGGATCCTCAGAATGCAGGGCGTCGATCATCGAGTCGACGAGGTTGCCGGCGAAGGGCACCTCCAGCGAGACATCGTTGTGCACGTAGCTGATGTCCACACCGGTCCCCGCAAGTTCACGGACGATCTCCAGCACGTGCTCTTCCTGCCCGGGCAGGGTGCGGCAGTCGATGAGGGCCTCGGCGGATTCCGGGATGACGTTGTGCTTGTAGCCGCCCTTGAGCAGGGTGGGGTTGGTGGTGTTCTGCAGCGTGGCGCCGACAAAACGTGCCACGGTGCCGAGCTCCTTGAGGATCTTGTCCGGGTCGTCGGGATCGAATTCGACGCCGGTGAGTTCGGTGACGCCGTCGAGGAACTGCCGGGTGGTCGGTGTGAGCTCGATGGGCCAGTTGTAGGCGCCGATCCGGGAGACCGCGCCGGCGAGCCGTGTCACGGCGTTGTCGGTGTTGATCTGGGAACCGTGGCCTGCGCGGCCGTGGGCGACAAGGCGGAGCCACGAGAGGCCCTTTTCCGCCGTCTGGAGCAGATAGGTGCGCTGGCCGCCGATCGTGGCGGAAAAGCCGCCTACCTCGGAGATCGCCTCCGTGGCGCCCTCAAAGAGTTCCGGCCGCTTGTCGACGGCGTAGCGGGCGCCATAGGTGCCGCCGGCTTCCTCGTCGGCGAAGAACGCGAAGATGAGGTCCCGCTTTGGTTTGCGGCCGGTGCGGGCGAAGTTGCGTAGCACGGACAGGATCATGGCGTCCATGTCCTTCATGTCCACGGCGCCGCGACCCCAAATCAGGCCGTCCTTCAGTTCGGCGCCGAAGGGGTCCACCGACCACTGCTCGCGGAGGGCCGGGACGACGTCCAGGTGGCCGTGGACCACGAGGGCGCTGGCCGAGGGGTCCTCCCCTGCCAGCCGGGTTACCACGCTGGCGCGGCCGGGGGCGGCCTCGAAGATTTCGGCGTCCAGCCCGACTTCCGCCATGAGCCCGGCGGTATATTCGGCGGCCGCGCGTTCACCGGGGCCGGAGCCGTCTCCGTAGTTGGATGTGTCGATCCGGATCAGCTCTTGGCAGATCCTGACGACCTCGTCCTCGGGCCTGGGTTCGGTCCGGTTGTCAGTCATTGCGGCTCCTCGTGGCGGGTGGCTCAATTGCTTGCTTCAGCCTACCCACACCACCCCCGCAGACCCCGATTATTTGTTTCCGGAAAAGTCGTGCTAGAGTCTTTCTCGCTGCTTCCGAGAAAAGCAAAACGCTGAGAGGCGAAACGAACTCGGAATTACCACCTGCGCGGGTGGCGGAATGGCAGACGCGCTAGCTTGAGGTGCTAGTCCTCGAAAGGGGGTGGGGGTTCAAGTCCCCCTCCGCGCACAAGGGAAAACCCCTGGAATCCACGGATTCCAGGGGTTTTTTTGTGTCTTCACCCATGCGGGGGCCGCGCCGCCGTCGGGCACTCCACCGGCGTCGGCATCACCACCCGTCAAATACAACTGTCTACTGGCCACGGGCTTACCCGCGTTCGGCGCCCTGCGCTGCATCGATTCCGGCACCTCCCCTCGCGCCGCTGCCCGGAATGCGCTGAATCACGGACATCCGGAGTGTGACTTCGCACACAATTCCGCGATGACCAAAAAATGCGTAGCGCCGTCAGTCGACAGGGTCGCCAGCCGGCAGCTCAGGCTCAGGCAGGTCAGGTTCGGGCAGCTCAGGTTCCGTCAGTTCAGTATCGGCCAGAGGATCGCGGGCTGTCCACGTCTTGAGGACAGTCCAGGCCCCGGCCGTGATCGGCACGGCCAGCAATGCTCCGACGATGCCTGCGAGCAGAGTGCCGGCCGCCAGGACCAGCAGGATGGCGAGTCCGTGGATGCTGAGCACTTTGCCCATCAGGACCGGTTGCAGGAAGTGGTGTTCGAGCTGATTGACGCCGATGACGACGGCAAGGACGATGAGCGCCTGGATGAGGCCGTTGGAGATCAGGGCGACTGCGACGGCGAGCGTGCCCGCAACGGTGGCCCCGACGATCGGGATGAAGCCGCCCATGAAGACAAACACACCCAGCGGGAGGGCCAGGGGTACTCCCATGATGGCGAGGGTGATCCCGACGACGAGACCGTCGATGGCAGCGACAATGGCGGTGCCGCGGACGTAGCCGCCCAGGACCACAGTGCTGCGGTCAGCTGCCAGGCGTGCCCTGGCGCGGTGGTCGGCGGGAAGGAAGCCGATGAGAAACGTCCGGATCTCGGGCCCGTCCTTGAGGAAGAAGAACAGCGTCACGACCATCAGCACCGAGCCGGCGAAAATTTCCCCCACGGTGCGGGCGCCTGTGAGGGCCTCTGCACCGAAGGAGCTGGTGGTGAAGAACGCCCGCACCGAGTCGATCGCGGCCGTGATCTGTTGGTCGCTGACGGGGACTGGTCCGGTGTTGAGGAATGAGTGCAGCTGGTCAACCCCTGCCGCGGCGCGGGCTGAGAGCTCCGCCCACTGGCGGGAGACCAGGATCACGATACCGGCGA
This sequence comes from Arthrobacter sp. NPDC058130, assembly GCF_042884475.1. Classification (NCBI taxonomy): domain Bacteria; kingdom Bacillati; phylum Actinomycetota; class Actinomycetes; order Micrococcales; family Micrococcaceae; genus Arthrobacter; species Arthrobacter sp. NPDC058130. The sequence goes on along the minus strand of NZ_JBHVTV010000002.1, from coordinate 381,985 downwards.
TGACGCCGCCGACAACAGCCAGGATGGCCACGAACGAGGCGACGACGGCGAGGGCACGCGGCCACGAGCGCCCTGTGAGCCAGCGGACCAGCGGGGAAATTGCGGCGGCCAGGATGACGGCGATCAGGACCGGGATGACGACGAGGGACACGCGGGTCGCGGCCCAGATGATCACCCACGCGAGGGCGGCCACCGTGAGGGCCTGGACGGAACGGATGCTGGCGCGGCCCAGTCCGTCCGACCAGATGGCCGCAAAACCGGTGCGCAGTTCGGTCATAGGTGTCCCTCTTTCGCGCCGCCGTAGCGGCTAGTCCCAGTGCAGGGGCTTCGGCCTGGACTTGTGCCACGCGTCCAGGAAGTGCACCCGGGCCTCGTCGCCGCGCTGCTGCTCCATGGCGTGGAGCCTCCCGTAGGTGAATCCGCTGCCCGGGCCGGCCTCTGCGTGCGCGGCCAGCACCAGCAGGGTTTCCCGGGTGACCACGCTGTCCTGGAAGTCTCCCAGTACCTCCTGGATGTCCTCCGCGGCGCGGGCGAGGGCAGTTGCTTGTTTGCCGAAAATGGGAGAAGCCGCTTCGGCTGCGTAGCGCAGCCGCTTGGCGCTCTTCCGAACGTTGTGCAGCGCGGCATCCTGCGGCGTCCCATCCGCTCCATCGTGCAGGGAACGGACCGCTGCCTTCAGGCGTTTGCGGTCCGCCGAGACCAGACGGCCAATCGTCTCCAGCGCTTCGTTCCGGGAACGGCCGGAGAGCGGAGGTGCGGCGAGGAAGGCATCGAGCGAATCGAGGAGACGGAAGTAGCGGTCACTGTCCAGCGCCTCTAGACCTGCGGCGCGGCCCTGAAGCTGGGTGGTGCCGAGCTGCTCCTCGATTTGCTGAACCACCGGACCGATCAACAGCTCCGGCGGCTCGGCGTCGATCATTTCCTTCAGCCTCGCGCGGATTACCTCTGCGTCCCGCGCCTGGCCGACGGTGCCGGCGAGCCACTGCAGTTCGGTACGCAGGAGCTTGGACGACGACGTATCCGTGAGCTTCCGGAAGGTCGCCAGTGCCGAGCGGAGCCGGCGCGCGGCCACTCGAAGCTGGTGCACGGCATCGGGCGCGTCGCCGCGGACTCCGGGGTCATGGACCTTCAAAGCCCGAACCTGTTGGAAAATGTAGGCCAGCATGACATCCGACGCCGGGCCGCGCCGTTTCGGCTGGGGCGCCGGAGCCGGTTCCCCCGGGCAGCTGGAAGCGAGCGCCCTGGCGAGCTTGGAGGGCAGTGCGGAGACGGGGACGCCCCCTGCGGCCAGCACTTCGTCGGCGTCCTGGAGCAGCGCCCTGGGACCGTCGGCGAGTTCAATTTCCCATTCCCGCCACCGCGACGGTTCAACCGGCTGCAACAGGAATTGCGCCTCGACGCGGTCGTCGCTGAACCGGGCCAGGACTGCGCCGTCGGCGGCGTACAACAGAGTCGAGCTCCGGCTGGTCTTGATCCGTGCCACAGGCACGAGCACGTGGCTGCGTGTGTGAACCAGCACTAACTGGCGCAGACGCTCCGGCACGGCCTCCTGATCGGCTCCCAGCGGCTCCGTGATCGCCCGCCGCTCCCCCGCGGCGACGGGGAGCTTGAGGTGCCAGCCGGCATCCGGGCCTCCGGACCGGCGGCGCAGGGTGATCCGCTGGGCGGACAGCGCCAGCCCTTTGGTGTCAAAGTAGACCGCGTCCAGCTGTTCGCTGACGGGCTGCCCTACGCGATCTACGCCCTGGATTGATGCCAGTCTCGGAAGGGCGTCGGATTCGGACGGGCTGTATTTGTGTTCCACCTCAATGACTTCGGAACCAGCCATGTTCCATTCTAGGAACCGTCCAACACGGACGGCCCGTGTCCAAAGCCCCTTTATCGCAATACCCGGGCGCTCCGGTTCCGCCGGCCACGGTGCACGTGGCGAAGCTCCGGTCAAATAGCGGCTGACCGGAGCTTCGGGACCATTATGGGCACCGTTTCCTGTGTGCTCGCCGGGAAGGGGCCGGGAAGTGACCGCCGCCGTCAGGCCTCTGTGCACCGCGGTGCACAACCCGGCTGGCCGCGCAGGCAGCAGCGCTATTGGTTGAGCAAGTCGCTCATGAGGGGTGCATTGCGGACGTTCTCGGTCAGGGGCGGCAGCCCCCACGCGTCTTCGATCGTGTGCAGCAGAGAGTAATGCGAGTAGGCGGCATTGGAAGTGAAGCCTCTCCGTGCGGCCGGGCCGGCAAAGACGGTGGCGACCCGGTTGTCGTCTTTGCTTCCCTCATCCCATGTGACCACCAGCAGGGAGTTCTGCGTCATGAAGGCCGGTGACCCAAGGATCCTTGGCACTTCGCGGGAGAGCCAGTCGTCTCCGGTGCCGATGGGACAGTCGTGGGTGTCGTTGCACATGTCAGGGCTGATGAACGAGTAGTCCGGCAGGGTCGACGCCGACTGCAGGTCCTGATCCAGCCGGCCAAACGGCACAACGTGTTCTGAGCAGGAGCCGCTGTCGCCGGTCACGGCGGGGTAGTACATGAATGGATTGTGCTTCACCGCATACCGCCGGGAATCCTGCGCGGCGCAGGGTGCCGGCATGCCCTCGGCATACATTTTCCAGGTCCGGCCGGATTGCTGGATCTCCTCGGCGATGGACCGTACATCGGCGGTGCAGGACTTCGGTTTGCAGTCGCTGGTGATCCCCGCGTTGGTCCCGCTGGTCAGGACAAGGTAATTGGGAAGGCTCGGGTGCATGATCGCCCGGTAGTTGGCGGCCACTGAGAACTCTGCCGCAAGCGTGTTGAAGTAGCCCGCCTCGCTGGCGCCCATGATCTCGGAGGCCGCCTTGTTTTCCTGGACGATCACCACGATGTGCTGGATGCCGCCGCTGCCCTGCGGTCCCGGCGCGGGGTGGGGCGGCGGCTGGGCGAAATACGGGGATGGTGGCGGGGTCGCAGCGGGAGGTGCGGCTGGGCTCGACGGCCCAGGCGGCTCGGCAGGCGGGGATTCAACGGGCGCCGATTGCGTAGCTGTGGCTGCAGGAGGCGGGGCTTCAGAGGGCACAGCCGGGCCCGCCCGGAAGGGCTGCACCGAGGTGCACCCCGCCAGCATCATCGCCAGCGCCCATCCGCCGGCCAAAAAACCTCGGCCGATCCGCGTCATCGGACCATGCTAGCTCCCGGTATCGGCCCAGCCAATGCTGTCCGCAGTTCCGGTCTCAGGCCCCGCTCAGGTCGCTGGGCTTATCGTTCAGGCTTCAACTGAGGTGCCCGCGTCAGACCCCTGGATGCAGCGCCGCCCGTACCGTGCCCAGCAGGGACTGGAACCGCTCGTTCCCGGGCAGGTCATCGATCAGCACCGCGCCCTCCGGAGCGGCGAGCGGGATGCGCCAGTTTGGGTACTCGGTGCTGGTGCCTGGCTGGTTCTGGGTCCGGGTCTCCCCCACGGCGTCCACGAGCGCTACGCCCAGCAGCGAGGACGGCGCGAGCGCTGTGTACGCGTACAGCGCCTCCACTGTGGTCCGGACATCCAGGCCGTGTCTGTCCGAAGGGCAGTGCGTGTCCGTGAGCAGGCCGCGGGCCCGGACCTGGGCCAGCACGGCCTCCTGCTCGGCCGCCGCCTCGGCGCGTTCTTCCTCCACGGGGCGCCGCAACAGCCCGAGCGATTCCCGCAAGGTGACGTGTTCACCAGCGAGGTAACCGGCTGTCGGGGGCAGATCGTGGGTGTTGACGCTGGTCAGGCACTGCTGGCGGTAGTGCTCCGGCGGGATCGGGCCGCCGGCGTCGTGCTCGAACCAGAGGATCGAAGTGCCGAATATCCCCCGCTCGGCCAGGTAGTCGCGGACCCACGGCTCGAACACGCCCAGGTCCTCGCCGATCACGATCGCCCCGGCCCGCTGGGCTTCAAGGGCCAGGATGCCGATGAGGGCTTCATAGTCGTAATGGACGTACGTGCCGCTTTCCGGACCGGCGCCCTCAGGAATCCACCACAGCCGGAACAAGCCAAGGATATGGTCCACCCGGATGCCGCCGGCGTGCCGCAGCACGGTGCGGAGCATGTCCCGGTAGGCGGCGTAGCCGGATTCGGCGAGCCGGCCCGGATGCCATGGCGGCTGGGACCAGTTCTGTCCCAGCTGGTTGAACATGTCCGGCGGTGCGCCCACCGTCACGCCGCGGGCCAGGACGCCGGCCAGGGTCCACGCATCGGCACCCCCCGGTTTCACGCCGACGGCGAGGTCATGCACGACGCCGATCCCCATGCCCGCCTGGTGCGCCGAACGCTGGGCCGCCCCGAGTTGCTGGTCGCAGAGCCACTGGAGCCAGCAGTGGAAGTCGATCCGGCCTGCGAGCCTCGGCCGCTGCTCGAGGCAGTACGGCGATTCCGGGGTTGCCGCCGCCCCGGCCCATTCCGGCGCCGTCGGCGGCAGCTCTTCGGCGAGCGCACACCACAGCGCAAAGTCCTCGAGCCCCTTGCCCTGCTCGGCGCGGAAGTCCTCGAACTCCCGGGTGCGGGCCGGACCGCGGCGGACCGCAAACACGAGTTCCAGGGCAGCGAGCTTGGCCGCGTAACTGGCGTTGCGGTCAAGCAGGTCCCGGGACCGGTTGGCCGCGTGCATACCGTCAGCCAGGCGAGCTGCCTCGGCCCGGCCGGCGGCGTCGAGGTAACCGTATTCGGGGATTTCCTCGACGCGCAGGTAGAGCGGATTGAAAAAGCGCCGTGTGGTCGGCAGGTATGGGGAGTCTTCTACCGGCGGGCCGGGTTCTGCGGCGTGCAACGGGTTGACCAGCACGAAACCGGCCCCCTGCTCACCAGCAATGGTCGCGAGGTCGCTTAGATCTGCAAAGTCACCAATCCCCCAAGACCGGGAGGACCGCACAGAGTACAGCTGGGCCGTCAGCCCCCAGGTGCGGCGTCCCTCGAGCGGGGCAGGAGTCCGGAGCTGGCCGGGCGTGACCACCAGCGGACACTGCGCCGCGGCGCCGTCGGCCTCGGCTTTCAGGGTGTGCCAGCCGAGGCCGAGGTCGCCGGGAATGGCGAACGTGGCACGACCCGTGAGGACGCCGTCGACGTCGACCGGCTGGTCCCAGTTCTCCTGCTGGGTGGCCTCATGCCTGCCCCCGTCCTCGGCGTCGATCCAGACGCGGACCCCACGGCCGTGCGGGACGTGGACATTCACCTGGAACTCCTGCCCCTCCCTCAGCACCAGTACCGGGGGGAGGATGCGCCGCCAGGGTGCCAGCCGGGACTCCGCCAGTGAGCGTTGCTGCTCCTGGAGCCCGTCGGCGGGGACCCCGAGGGCCGCCAGCACGTCCCGGAGCGTGCCAGCGGCCACGGAGCGCTCAACACCGTCCCAGCCCCAGTAGCTCGTGTCGACTCCATGGGCCGCGGCGAGTTCGCGCAGGAGCGCATCGCCGGCATCAGGGTGCCCGGGGCGCCCGGGTACTCCCGCCACCGACCCCCCGATGTTCGCTGAGACGTCAAAGTTGTCGGGGTTCTCGGAGTTCTCGGAGTTCTCGAGGTAGGTGCGGTCCGCCATGCGCCCACTCTAGACGCTGCCTCCACGTCCCGCGCCTCCTCCGTGGAGATGGGATTCATCTACCAGTTCGCGGGATTCCTTCGAGGTGTTCCACTGCCCAGAAGCCCGGACGGGCCGCTCGGCCTGTTTAGGCGCCGCCGCGGCGTCCGCGCTAGCCTTGCAGTCTATGGTTGACGTCGAACGGTTCCGGATCCTCCTGCTGGAGGAACGTGACCGGAAGCTTGCCCTCCTGCCCGCCCTTCGCGGGGACATCGCCTCGGTCAGTGCCGCCCGCCGGGACTCCAACGTCGACGACGAACATGACCCCGAGGGCACAACGATCGCCTTCGAGCTGTCCCAGGCTTCTGCGCTCCTTGAGCAGAGCAAGGCCGGCCTGGCGCAGATCGACGCCGCCCTTGCCCGGATGGACGCGGGCACGTACGGGACCTGCGAGGTGTGCGGTACCCCGATTCCGGAGGGCCGGCTGGAGGCAAGGCCCTGGACCCCGTATTGCATCGAGCACGCCTCGGGCCAGGCATGACCCGGATCGGCCTGCCCGCGGAACCGAACCTTGCCGTGACGTGGTGGGAGCGGATCGTTGCGGGTTTCTCGCACGCTCCCAGCCCGCAGGTGACCAGCACCGAGCTCGTCGTCGTGATCCTGCTGGCCGTCGCCGTGTCCCTGCCCCGCCTGACCTGGCGCTACTTTGGCCTGCTCGCCACCGTGACCCACGAACTCGGCCACGCGTTTGCCGCCCTGACCACCGGCCAGCGGCTCGGCGGCATCCGGCTGGGCCTGGACCACTCCGGCACCACCACCACGTACAGCAGGAGCCGCCTCTCCGCCGCCTGGTCGACTTTCTGGGGGTATCCGGTGCCCGCCGTCGTCGGCGCCCTGATGGTGTGGTGCGGCTTCAACGGCTGGGGTCCGGCCGCGATGTCGGTGGGCACGCTGATCCTGCTGGCCTCATTCCTGTTCCTCCGCAACGGCGCCGGGCTCCTCATCACCGCGGCCGCAGTGCTGGCCGCCGCCCTCCTGGTGTTGTTTGTGCCGCCCGTGTTCAACGGACACGTGATGATCGTGCTCGGCCTGGCGCTCCTGGTCGCTGCCGTCAGAGACCTCGGCAAACTCGCCAACGTCCATCTGCGGCACCGTGAGAGGCTGCCGACATCGGATGCTTTCCTGCTGGCCCGGGCTACGTCCGTCCCGGCCGCGATGTGGATTGTCCTCTTCGCCGCCGTAGTGGCCGGCGCGTGGTGGTTTGCCTGGCAACCGATGGCGCCGCTGTTCACGGCGCTGTAGTTCAGAACAGCGTTCGGTCAGAACAGCGTTCGGACCGTTCATTGCCCGGCCTTAGGCTGGGACCATGAGCCAGAACACCCACACGGACGATCCGGGATTCAGCACCAAGGGCGCCTACGTGACCGGCGGCGCCGAATTCACCCGGGACACCAACTACATTGAGGACCGGATCACCCGGGACGGCGGCCCGGGCAGCAACGGCGAGCCGGGCTGGCCGGTGGAACCTGGCCGCTACCGCCTCATCGCGGCGCGCGCGTGCCCGTGGGCCAACCGCACGGTGATCGTGCGGCGGTTGCTTGGCCTGGAGGAAGTCATCTCGCTCGGCCAGCCCGGCCCCACCCACGACGTCCGGTCCTGGACGTTCGATCTTGACCCGGACGGGAAGGATCCTGTTCTCGGGATCGAGCGCATCCAGGACGCCTACTTCCGCCGCTTCCCCGCCTACCCCCGCGGGATTACCGTTCCGGCGATCGTGGACGTCCCGAGCGGGCAGGTGGTGACCAACGACTTTGCCCAGATCACGCTCGACTTTTCCACGGAGTGGGCACAGTATCACCGTCCCGGCGCGCCGGAGTTGTACCCGGAGCATCTGAGGGAAGAGATCGACGCCGTCAACAAGCGGGTCTTCACGGAAGTGAACAACGGCGTCTACCGGTGCGGTTTTGCCGGTTCGCAGGACGCGTACGACGCCGCCTACGACCGGCTCTGGACGGCTCTGGACTGGCTCGAGGATCGCCTGGCCGGCCAGCGCTACCTGGTGGGCGACACCATCACGGAGGCGGATGTCCGGCTGTTCACCACCCTTGCCCGCTTCGACGCCGTGTACCACGGCCACTTCAAGTGCGGCCGGCAAAAACTCACCGAGATGCCGGCCCTGTGGGCCTACGCCCGCGACCTGTTCCAGACCCCCGGATTCGGTGACACCACCGACTTCGTCCAGATCAAGCAGCACTACTACATCGTTCACGAAGACATCAATCCCACCGGCGTTGTCCCGCGCGGCCCCGAGTTGGGCAACTGGCTCTCCGAACACGGCCGCGAAGCCCTGGGCGGCCGGCCGTTCGGCGACGGCACACCGCCGGGACCGGTCCGCGCCGGCGAAGAGGTCGCCCCCGGACACGGCGCAGCCTGAGCGGTTCCGCCGCGCTCCCCCCGCCGCCGCGGGTTCGTCCACTTGTCGCAGCAACCTCACGGCCCTAGGGTGAGCCGGGATGGTCAATCCAGAAAAGACTGCCGGCAGCCCACCCTCCGCGCCGCGCCGATGGGCCCGCCATGTTTCCCGTGCCGTCTCGGTGGCGATCCTGTGGCCCCGGCTCCAGCTGGCCCTGAAGGCGGGACTGGCCGCGGGCATCGCCTTCGCGATCGCTCCCTTCATGCCCGGCTCCGCTGCCGAGTATCCGTATTACGCACCGCTCGGCGCCCTGGTGGCCATGTACGAAAACGTTGCCGGTTCCATGCGCCAGGGCCTGCAGACGCTCGTCGGCCTGGCGATCGGCGTCGGGCTGGCGTTCATGCTGTTCAGCCTCGGTTCGCCCACTCCGCTGACGGTCGCGCTGGTCATGGCCCTGGGCGTGGTCCTGGCCGGACTGCCGAAGATCGGCTCAGGCCGGGACTGGATCCCGACGGCGGCGCTCCTGGTGCTGCTGGTCGGCGGACATAATCCGGACACGTTCTCTTTCGGGTACCTCTTCCAGATGGGCGTCGGCGTCACGGTGGGCATCGTCGTGAACCTGTTGGTCTTCCCGCCACTGCATTTCCGGGCCGCGGCCCTGAGCATCGCGGAACTGCGGCAGGCCCTCGCCCAGCAGCTCTGGGACATGGGCAAGGCCCTCAGGGAAAGCTGGCCGCCGGAACACCAGGACTGGTCCCGCCGCTCCGAAGCGCTCGCAGCACACGCCCGCTCCGTGCGCCTCGCCGTGGAGAAGGCCGATGCGAGCCGCCAGGCCAATCCCCGCCGCCATCTGCATCCGCGCGACATAGACCTCGACTACCAGAGCCTGAGGGACCTCGAGCGGCTGACGTTCCACATCCAGGACGTGACGCAGGTGCTCTCCGAGGTCATCTGGGCCGACGATACCCCTTTCGTGGTCCCGGACGCTTACGCGGCGCCCCTCGGGGACGCCCTGTCCTCCGTCGGCGACGTGCTGCTTGCCATGGAAGAGGAGAACCCCGAACGCCAGGCCGAGCTGGCCGGCACCGCCGACGCGGCGATCAGCGGCCTCACCGCCCGGCTTGGCTCCGAAGAGCACATCAAGGATGCCCCGAGCGCGGTGGAATCCATCCTCCTGAGCCTGCACCGCATGCTGCGTGTGGCCAAGCCCGGCCCGCCGGCGGCTACGGCAGCGCCGTGACAGAACCGCTGAAGTGCCGGCGTCCGGACAGCGGGTTCCACGCCACGTAGTTGCAGCGCTGCCATGCGCCGCCGTCGGCCTGCACGGTGCTGATGTCCAGCGCCACGCGGGCCGGCAGGAACACCGGTGCCTCGAAGGCCACGTCCCAGCTGAACGAGTCCCCCCTGACGGCGCCGACGTCGGCCAGCGCCCGCGACGCCAAGTACATGCCGTGGGCAAGGGAACGGCGGAGCCCCAAGGCCTTGGCAGTGAGGACGCTGAGGTGAATGGGATTGAAGTCGCCTGACACGGCCGCGTAGGCCCGCCCGGTGTCGACGCCAAGCTGCCACAGGGCCGTGGGATCCGGCACCGAGAACGGCGGCGGCGTCACGGGCACCGAGGGCTTGTCGATCCCCGGCAGGAACACACCCTTGGCCAGGTAGGTCGAGACCCCGCGCCAGCGGAGGGCATCCTGCCCGGCGGCGCGGACCTCCGCCACGACATCAAATTGCGTGCCCGCCCGGTGCCCGCGGAGGTTCTCCACCCGTGCCCGGACATCCAGGGCCTGGCTGAACAGGACCGGCGCGGACTGCACCACCGTGTTGCTCAGGTGGATCATGCCCAGCAGGGGCAGCGGGAAATCGTCCCGGTTCATCACGCTCATGGACAACGGAAACGCCAGGGCATGAATGAACCCGGCGGGGAGGACATCGCTCGCGCTCTCGCCAATCAGGTGCTGGTAGGCGGTCAGATTGGCAACGTCCGCCTTCACGCCACGGACCTCGTGGGTGTAGGCCGGCAGTTCGGTGCCGCCGTGGGTGCCCAGGACCCGGCGACGTGCCGCCGAGGCCGCCGCGTTGACGTAGAGCCTGGACAGGGCAGGCATCTCGCCCAGGATGACGGTCTGGGTACCGCTCATGCGCCGACCAGGTTCTGCCCGCAGACCCGCAACACCTCTCCGGAGATTCCGCCCGCTGCGTCGCTGGCCAGGAAGGCGATGGCCTCGGCGACGTCGCCTGGCTGGCCGCCCTGCTGCAGGGAATTGAGCCGCCGGGCCACTTCGCGGGTGGCGAAGGGCATCCTGGCGGTCATCTCGGTTTCGATGAAGCCCGGGGCCACGGCGTTGATGGACCCGCCGCGCTCGCCGATCAGCGGCGCCGTGGCGCGCACCATGCCGATCACGCCGGCCTTGGACGCGGCATAGTTGGTCTGGCCGCGGTTTCCGGCAATGCCGCTGGTAGAGGCCACGGACACTATCCGGGGCGATTCGTGGAAGTGCGCCCAGGCCAGGAGTGCCTCATTGATCCGCAGCTGGGCAGCGATGTTGACGGCGATCACGGAGTTCCAGCGGCCCGGGTCCATGTTGGCCAGGAGTTTGTCACGGGTGATTCCGGCGTTGTGGACGATGATGTCCAGCCGGCCGTGGCGTGCCGCGGCGTGCTCGATCATCCGCTGGCCGGCGTCGTCACGGCTGATGTCCAGCTGCAGTGCGGTCCCGTGGACCTCGTTGGCCACCGCCGCAAGATGGTCCCCGGCAGCCGGGATGTCGACCAAGATGAGCGTGGCGCCGTCGCGGTACAGGGTGCGGGCGATCGCTGCACCGATTCCCCGGGCGGCGCCGGTCACCACCGCTACCTTGCCGGCCAACGGCTTGTCGACGTCGTCGGGAAGCTGCCCCGCGCCGGAGCTGACGGTCAGGAACTGTCCGTCCACGAACGCCGAGCGGCCCGACAGGAAGAAGCGCACTGCACCGAGTACTGCGGGGCTGGTGGTCCCGGCGCCGTCGGCGAGCAGGATGCCGTTACCGGTGGCGCCGGCACGGAGTTCCTTCGCCACGGACCGCAGGAGACCGTCCACGCCCTGCCGGGCCGCCGCCTCGGCCGGGTCGGCCGCGGAGTGGGCAGTGCGGGACACGGTGATGACGCGGCCATTCCGGGCGAGATCACGCAGTGAGGCGGCGGCGGTGAGCACCGGTATCTCCAGGTCGCCGGGGTGGGTGAGTTCGTCCAGGACCAGGATGATGGCGCCGAGTTTTTCCTTGGGTATCGCGTGGCGGCGGACGTCCAGGTTCCAGGCCAGGAGGGCGGCGGCGAGGTCGTCGGCGCCGCTGGTTGACCCCTGGATCAGGACGGGCCCTTCGATGAGGGGACGGCCGGGCTGGTACCGCCGGAGGGCTACCGGCTGCGGGAGGCCGAGCCGCTTCGCAAGGTCTTTGCCCAGGCCGTGGCTGACGAACTGCGTGTATTTGTCGCTCATCCGATGCTCCTTAGAGTGCTTCGAGGATCGCGACGACGCCCTGGCCGCCGGCGGCGCAGATGGAGACAAGGCCGCGGGCCGGGCGCCCGTTGACCTGGCCCGTGGTGTGTAGGGTCTTGGCCAGCGACGCCACGATCCGGCCGCCGGTGGCAGCGAACGGGTGTCCGGCGGCGAGCGATGAGCCGTTGACGTTCAGTTTGGCCCGGTCGATGCTGCCGAAGGCGCCGTCCAGGCCGAGGCGGGTACGGCCGAAGTCCTCGTCCTCCCATGCGGCCAGGGTGCTCAGCACCGTGCCGGCGAAGGCCTCGTGGATCTCGAAGAAGTCGATGTCCGCTAGCGTGAGGTTGTGGCGTGCGAGCAGCCGGGGCACCGCGAATGCCGGCGCCATGAGCAGCCCGTCCTTGCCGTGGACAAAGTCGACGGCGGCAGCCTCGCCGTCGACGACGGCGGCGAGCTTGGGGAGGTCGTGGGCGTCGGCCCATTCCTCGGAGGCGAGCAGCACGGTGGAGGCGCCATCGGTCAGCGGAGTGGAGTTGCCAGCCGTCATGGTCGCTTCGGCGCCAAGGTTCTTGCCGAAAACGGGCTTGAGCGTGGCCAGCTTCTCCAGGCTCGTATCGGCACGCAGGTTCGAGTCCCGGCTCAGGCCCCGGTAGGGGGTCAGGAGGTCGTCGAAGAAGCCGGCGTCGTACGCCGCGGCCAGGTTCCGGTGGCTGTTGAAGGCGAGCTCATCCTGGGCCTCGCGGGTGATCTTCCACTGCGCGGTAGTCAGCGCCTGGTGTTCGCCCATGGACAGTCCGGTCCGCGGCTCCCCCGTGTTCGGGGCATCGGGGGCCAGGTCCTTGGGGCGGAGCCGGCTGAGCACCTGCAGCTTCCGGGACACCGTCTTGGCGCGGTTAAGGTCCAGGAGCACCTCGCGGAGTCCTTCGCTGACGGCGATGGGGGCGTCGGAGGCTGAGTCGACGCCGCCGGCGATCGCGGATTCGATCTGGCCCAGCTTGATCTTGTTGGCCAGGCCGAGAACCGTTTCCAGGCCGGTGGCGCAGGCCTGCTGGAGGTCGTACGCCGGGGTTTCGGCCGAGAGGGCCGAGCCGAGCACCGCTTCCCGGGTGAGGTTGAAGTCGCGGGAGTGCTTCAGGACGGCTCCGGCAGCGACTTCGCCGATCCGCTCGTCCTGGAGGCCGAAGCGGGCGATCAGTCCGTCCAGGGCGGCGGTGAGCATGTCCTGGTTGGAGGACTTGGTGTACGCGCCCCCGGTCCGGGCGAACGGGATGCGGTTGCCGCCCACCACCACGGCCTTGCGGAGCTGCGCCGAGGCGGTGCCGGCATCGGGCACCTTCGCCGCTGCGGCAGGTGCGGCGGCTGATTCGGCAGCTGGCTGGGGGCGGGGCACTGACTGTCCGTTGACGGACATGGGCTGTCTCCTTCAATCAAAACGGTTACCGATACCCAGCGTACCTGATACGATGGGTATCGTGAACATCTCCGACGCAACCGCGCCCGACGGGAACGCCGCCGTTGACGGCCGTGCCTCCCGCTGGCAGTCCCACCGCGAGGAACGACGGCGGGAGCTCATCAAGTCGGCCCGGCGGGCGGTGCATGCCCTGGGCAGTGATGCGTCGATGGAGGACATTGCCGCTGCCGCGGGAACGTCAAAGTCCGTGTTCTACCGCTATTTCGGCGACAAAGCCGGACTCCAGCAAGCCGTCGGGGAGGTGGTCCTGAGCCAGATGCAGCGGCGCATCCAGGAGGCGGCCCAGAGCGCCCAGACTCCCCGCGAAGGCCTGCTCGCCATGGTGTCCGCGTACCTGCAGATGGCCGAGACCAGCCCGAATGTCTATACCTTCGTCACGCGCCACGCCCCGGGCGAGCCGGATGCCGCCGGCCCGCCGATTTCCACCGCCGGGGCGTTGAGCCACTTCTTCGCCGCCATCAGCGACATGATTGCCCGGCCCATGCGCAGCCACCTGGGCGGCGGTCAGGACAAGGAAGCCGTGATCGGCTACTGGCCGAACGCCGCGATCGGCCTGGTCCGGAATGCCGGAGAGCAGTGGCTGGCCAGTCCGCCCGGACCCACCAGGCCGGACCAGGAAGCCATGGCGCGGCAGATCACCGACTGGCTCTGCTTCGGAATCGCCCCCGAGCTGCAGTCAGCGGCCCCGGCACAGGCCGGTCAAACGAACCAGGCCTTTCAAACGAACCAGGCCTTTCAAACGAACCAGACAGACCCGGCGGGCCAGGGCACGGTTTAGCTCAGGCATACCGGTCCCACGCCTACGAACTGAATTGTCAGAACCAAAGAAGGAATCGACATGACTGAACTAGCCGACCGCACCACCGGCAACGGGCCCCGTCGCACCACGACATCGGCGGAACCCACAGCAGCCGTCCGTGCCGGCGCCCACGCCGGCTCCCCCGAGGCGCCCGCCGTCGACGTCGCGGCCCTCGGCGACCAGCTGCTCGGCAAGTGGGCCGACATCCGGCTGGCGTCCAGGGCCCTCGCCGGCCGCCCTGACCTGCACAAGATCGAGGGCCTGACCCACACCGAGCATCGCCAACGCGCGTTCGGCCAGCTCAAGATCCTCGTGGACAATGGCGCCGTCCACCGCGCCTTCCCGTCGTCCGTGGGCGGCTCGGATGATCACGGCGGGAACGTGGCCGGCTTCCAGGAGCTGGTCATCGCCGACCCGTCGCTGCAGATCAAGGCCGGCGTCCAGTGGGGACTCTTCGGCTCCGCCGTGAACCACCTCGGCACCGCCGACCACCACGCGAAGTGGCTGCCGGGCATCATGAGCCTGGACATCCCGGGCTGTTTCGCCATGACCGAAACCGGGCACGGATCCGACGTGGCCAGCATCGCCACCACCGCCACCTACGACCCCGCAGCCGGGGAGTTCGTGGTCCACACACCGTTCCGGGCCGCGTGGAAGGACTACATCGGCAACGCCGCCACCGATGGCCTGGCCGCCGTCGTGTTCGCCCAGCTGGTCACCAAGGGCGTCAACCACGGCGTGCACGCGTTCTACATGGACCTCCGTGACCCCGGGACCAAGGAGTTCCTGCCGGGCATCGGCGGAGAGGACGACGGCGTCAAGGGCGGCCTGAACGGCATCGACAACGGCCGGCTGCACTTCACCCACGTCCGGATCCCGCGCACCAACCTGCTGAACCGGTATGGCGACGTCGACGCCGAGGGCAACTACACCTCCCCCATCGCCAGCCCGGGCCGCCGCTTCTTCACCATGCTCGGCACGCTGGTCCAGGGTCGGGTCTCCCTCGACGGAGCCGCCGTGACGGCGTCAAAACTGGCCCTGAAAACCGCCATCCAGTACGGCACGGAACGCCGGCAGTTCAATGCTTCTTCCCAGACCGACGAGGAAGTCCTGCTGGACTACCAGCGGCACCAGCGCCGGCTCTTCACGCGGCTGGCCAGCACGTACGCCGCGAGCTTCGCCAGTGAGCAGCTGCTGCAGAAATTCGACGACGTCTTCTCCGGCCGCAACGACACCGACGAGGACCGCCAGGACCTCGAAACCTTGGCAGCCGCCCTGAAACCGCTCAGCACCTGGCACGCCCTGGACACCCTGCAGGAATGCCGCGAGGCCTGCGGCGGCGCCGGTTTCCTCATCGAGAACCGCTTCGCCTCGCTCCGCGCAGACCTGGACGTGTACGCCACTTTCGAAGGCGACAACACGGTCCTGCTGCAGCTGGTCGCCAAGCGCCTGCTGGCCGACTACGCCAAGGAATTCCGCACCGTGAACTTCGGCGTGCTGGCCCGCTACGTCGTGGGTCAGGCAACCGGTGTCGCGATCCACCGCACCGGGCTGCGCGGCGTGGCCCAGTTCGTGGCGGACTCCGGATCCGTGCAGAAAGCCGCCCTGGCGATCAAGGACGAAGCCAGCCAGCGGACCCTGCTGACCGACCGCGTCCAGACGATGGTCGCGGACGTCGCAGGAGCCCTCAAGGGCGCGAACAAACTCCCGCAGCAGCAGGGCGCCGCCTTGTTCAATGCCCACCAGCACGAGCTCATCGAAGCCGCCCAGGCCCATGCGGAGCTGCTGCAGTGGGAAGCCTTCACCGAGGCCCTCGGAAAAGTGACCGACCCCGGCACGCACAGGGTCCTGACCTGGCTGCGTGATCTCTTCGGCCTGTCCCTCATCGAGAAGAACCTGGCCTGGTACCTCATGAACGGCAGGCTGTCGATGCAGCGCGGACGCACCGTGGGTGAATACATCAACCGCCTGCTCGTGAAGATCCGCCCGCACGCCATCGACCTGGTGGACGCCTTCGGCTACGGTCCGGAGCACCTCCGCGCGGAGATCTCCACCGGCGCCGAGAAGGCCCGCCAGGACGAGGCACGGGACTACTTCCGGAAACAGCGGGCCAGCGGACACGCGCCCCTGGATGAAAAGATCCTGCTCGCCCGCGCGGCCCGCGGGACAAAAACCACCAGCGCACCAGTCCGCGGCGCCTGACCCGGGCCGCAGGACGAACGACGGCGCCGCCCCCTCAGCCGGGGCGGCGCCGTCGTCGTTCTGCCGTTTGGACGCTTGTCAGGAGTCCTTGTTGAGCACCGAGTGGTAAACCTCGAGCGTGGTCTCCGTGATGGATTCCCAGGAGAAGTGTTCCTCGGCCCGGCGCCGGCCGGCCACGCCCATGGCGCGCGCCCGGGCGGGATCGGACACCACGTCGATGAGCGCATTGGCGAAGTCGGTGACGAACTTCTCCGGGTCCAGCGGGATGCCCGTACCGTCGGTGACCTGCTCGATCGGAACCAGCAGCCCGGTCTCGCCATGCTCAACCACTTCGGGGATGCCGCCGGTGGCGCTTGCGACGACGGCGGCGCCGCATGCCATCGCCTCGAGGTTCACGATGCCCAGCGGCTCGTAGATGGACGGGCACGCGAACGCGGTCGCGTGGCTCAGCACCTGGATGACCTCCTTGCGGGGCAGCATCCGCTCGATCAGGATCACGCCACTGCGCTGGCTCTGCAGTTCCTCGATCAGGCGTGCCGTTTCGGCCGCCAGTTCCGGAGTGTCCGCGGCACCCAGGCACAGGACGAGCTGGACGTCGGCCGGCAGCTTGGCGGCGGCCCGCAGCAGGTACGGAACGCCCTTCTGCCGGGTATTCCGGCCCACGAAGACAACGCTCGGCCGCTCCGGGTCGATGCCGAGTGCGCGGATGATGTCATCGCCCTCGTCCCGGGTCCAGTGGCTGACGTCGATGCCGTTGTGGACCACCCTGACCTTGGCCGGGTCAACGTCCGGGTAGCTTCGCAGGATGTCCTGGCGCATCCCTTCCGAGACGGCGATGATGGCGGCGGCGGCCTCGTAGGCGGTCTTTTCCACCCAAGAGGAGACAGCGTAGCCGCCACCGAGCTGTTCGGCCTTCCACGGGCGCAGCGGCTCCAGGCTGTGGGCGCTGAGGACATGCGGGATGCCGTGGAGCAGCGAGGCGATGTGCCCGGCCATGTTGGCGTACCAGGTGTGGGAGTGGACCAGGTCCGCGCCTGCGATGTCCGGAACGATCCTCAGGTCCACCCCGAGGGTCTGGATGGCGGCGTTGGCTGAACCCAGGTCTTCGGGCACAGAGTACGACGTGACAGTCGCACCGTGATACCCGGGCTCGCGGGGCGCGCCGAAGGCACGCACCTGTAGGTCCACATGTTGGGCCAGCACCCTGCTGAGCTCGGCCACATGGACTCCGGCGCCGCCGTAGATTTCCGGCGGGAATTCTTTAGTCACAATGTCTATTCGCACATGCACCAAGGTAGTCGTTACGGTGGAACTGATCTAGTGTGAAGACGTTCGGGCTTGCCGGACTGTATTGGGGAGTAACGAAGGCGTTCAGGAGCGATCACCATGCCGCATCAAAAGAGAGTTTTGGCAATTGTCCTCGCAGGTGGCGAGGGAAACCGGCTCATGCCGCTGACGGCGGACCGGGCCAAGCCTGGTGTGCCCTTTGCCGGAAGTTACCGGCTCATTGACTTTGCCCTTTCAAATCTTGTGAATTCCCGCTATCTGCAAATTGTGGTGCTGACGCAATACAAGTCCCACAGCCTTGACCGGCATATTTCCGAAACATGGCGCATGTCCACCCAATTGGGCAACTACGTGGCCTCTGTGCCGGCCCAGCAGCGCGTCGGCAAGAGCTGGTTCCTCGGCAGCGCCAACGCGATTTACCAGTCCCTAAACCTGATCCATGACGCCAACCCGGACATCGTCGTCGTGGTCGGCGCGGACCACGTCTACCGGATGGACTTCTCCCAGATGGTGGCGCAGCACGTGGCCAGCGGGGCCAAGGCCACGGTGGCCGCGGTCCGCCAGCCGCTGCACATGGCGGACCAGTTCGGCGTGATCGAAACGGACGCGGACAACCCGGACAAGATTGCCGCTTTCGTCGAAAAGCCGTCCTCGACGCCCGGCCTCGCGGCTGACCCCAGCCAGTTCCTGGCCTCCATGGGCAACTACGTGTTCGACGCCGACGCCCTGGTCGAGGCCCTCCACGTCGACGCGGAGCGGCTCGACACCAAGCACGACATGGGCGGGGACATCATTCCCTACTTCGTGAACCAGGGTCAGGCCGGCGTCTACGACTTCACCCTCAACGACATCCCGGGGTCCACCGAACGGGACCGCACCTACTGGCGCGACGTCGGCACCATCGACTCGTTCTACGACGCCCACATGGACCTCATCTCCCCCGTTCCGGTGTTCAACCTCTATAACTCCGAGTGGCCGATCTACACCCGCCAGAGCATCTCGCCGCCGGCCAAGTTTGTCCGCGGCAAATCCAACACGGTGGGCACAGCACTGGATTCAATCGTGGCCAGCGGCGTCGTGGTCTCCGGCGGCATCGTGGAGGGGTCGGTGCTCTCCAACGATGTCTATGTCGGCACCTCCAGCCGGGTCCTGGACTCGGTCCTGATGGACAAGGTCAATGTCGGCGAAGGCGCCGTCATCAAACGCGCCATCATCGACAAGAACGTCAAGGTTCCTGCGGGGGCCGCGATCGGCCTCGACCCCGAACTGGACCGTGCCCGCGGGTTCAAGGTCACCGACTCCGGAATCACGGTGCTGTCCAAGGGGCAGCTTGTCCCCGATCCCAGCGACGCAGAACGGGCGCTTTCCGCGGCCAACCTGCGGCTGGTGCCCAACGCCGTCCGTACCGCCACGGAAAAGTGGCCGGAACTGCAGGAGTCGGTGGACAGGGTGGCCGACGTACAGGCGGCCGCGGTAGGCGCTGACAAGCAGTCGCCCACGGCGTAGTCCGGCGGGGGGCCCGGAACTGGCGTCAGGCCGGGCTCCCCGCACCCTGTAAAATTAGGGCAATGAGCGCCCCCGATCTGTCCTCCGATCTCCCCCCTGCCGAGTCTGGTCTTGACGAGTCTGGTCCTGCCGGACTGAGTCATGCCGGGTCCGGCCTTGCCGAGTTGACCCCGGAGGAGATTCGGGCCTGCCTGAAGGTCCTGAACACGATCCACGCCTACGACGAGGAACACCCCGACTACGTTTCGGTCCGGCGCGCCACCGGGAAGATGTTCAAGGCCGTCAAGCGCCACCGGCGGGTCAGCAAGCGCGACGAGATCGCCGAGGCGGACCGCGCCGTGATCGCACAGACGGCGACGGCGGCACCCGACAGGATCGACGACGAGACGCGCGGCAACAAGCTTGCCCCGTCCGCAACCGGCGAGATCGCCGGCCATCTGATCAGATCCCGCCCGTGCTACATCTGCAAGCAGCACTACACGCAGGTGGACGCCTTCTACCACCAGCTGTGCCCCGAATGCGCATCGTTCAGCCACACCAAGCGCGACGCCCGGGCCGATCTGACCGGCCGCAGGGCGCTCCTTACCGGCGGGCGGGCCAAGATCGGCATGTACATCGCGCTCCGGCTCCTGCGCGACGGCGCCCACACCACCATCACCACGCGGTTCCCCAAGGACGCAGCCCGCCGCTTCGCCGCGATGGAGGACAGCGCCGACTGGCTGCACCGGCTCCGGATCGTGGGCATTGACCTCCGCGACCCGTCCCAGGTGATGGCCCTGACGGATTCGCTCGACGCAGCAGGCCCGCTGGACATCATCATCAACAACGCGGCCCAGACGGTGCGCCGCTCCGGCAACGCCTACAAGCCTCTCGTCGACGCCGAGGACGAGCCCCTGCCCGCCGCCCTCCAGGCTGCCAACGGGGGCCCGGAGCTCGTCACGTTTGGCCACGCCCATGACAAGCACCCGCTTGCCCTGGCCAGCAGCGTGCTCGACCATCCCGTGCTGGCCGGGGACGCAATCACGTCCCTCGCCCTGTCCACCGGTTCCGCCTCCCTGGAGCGCATTGCCTCGGGCACCGCAATCGACGCCGGCGGACTCGTCCCGGACCTTGCCACCATCAACAGCTGGACCCAGGTGGTGGACGAGGTGGACCCGCTCGAGATGCTCGAAGTTCAGCTGTGCAACGTCACAGCTCCGTTCCTCCTGGTCAGCCGGCTCCGCGGTGCCATGAAGCGTTCCACCGCGCGGCGGAAGTACATCGTCAACGTCAGCGCCATGGAGGGCCAGTTCTCGCGCGCCTACAAGGGCCCCGGGCACCCGCACACCAACATGGCGAAGGCGGCGCTGAACATGATGACCCGCACCAGCGCCCAGGAAATGCTCGACGCCGACGGCATCCTCATGACGGCCGTGGACACCGGCTGGATCACGGACGAGCGGCCCCACTTCACCAAGGTCCGCCTTATGGAAGAGGGCTTCCACGCCCCCCTGGACCTGGTTGACGGTGCCGCCCGCGTGTACGACCCCATCGTGATGGGCGAGGCCGGCGAGGACCAGTACGGCGTGTTCCTGAAGGACTACAAGCCCAGCCCCTGGTAACCCGGCGGCCCGCAGGGCGCTGAGCACGCAGGTGCGCACCGCGGGCCTTATGGCCCTAATCGAGGTCCGGGACGATACGTAACGTGGCTCCCCATGGACACCACCACGCCCCCGCCGGACTACTCGCTGACCATGGACCAGTGCTGGGGCCTGCTCGGCACCGAAGTCGTGGGGCGCGTGGCACTGATCGTGGACAGCCATCCGGAGATCTTTCCGGTGAATTTCGTACTGGAGCGGCGGACGATCGTCTTCCGCACCTCCGGCGGGACGAAGTTGTGGGGCGCCATCACGGGCAAGCCGGTGGCATTCGAGATTGACGGCTACGACGCCAACGACGAGTCGGCCTGGAGCGTGATGGCCCGCGGCGAAGCCGGACTCATCGAAAGCCAGGAAGAGAAGGACGCGGCGGACGCCTTGCTCCTGGAGCCTTGGCAGCCGGGCGAGAAGGCCTACTACGTCCGGGTGGCGCCCAAGGCGCTGACCGGTCGACGCTTCAAGGTCAACAGGCCTGATGTGTGGACCACCCGTCTCACCGATCCGCGGCGCAACTCATTCGAGTAGCACTGGGTTCGAGGAGCGCAGGGCGCAAGGCACCGGGCCAGGCCTACTCCGGTGCGTGGACCACCAGCACGGGGCAATGCGCGTGCGCAACACAGGCGGAGCTGACCGACCCCAGCAACAGGCCGCCGAACCCGCCGTGGCCGCGGCGGCCGAGCACGAGCATGTCCGCAGACTTGCTCTCCTCGATGAGGGTAGAGCGGGGATGACCCTGGACGAGGCGGATCTCGACGTTGGCAGGAGTCGACGGGCCGAAAGCCTTCGCCACGGCCTCGTTGAGGATCTCCCCGGCCCGGACGTCGAAGTCGTCGATGCCGACGGCGACGTAGCCGTCATACACGGGCGGATAGTCCCAGCACGCCAAGGCGACCACTTTGGCGGACAGAGGCAGCGCGAGGCCTTGCGCCTGCCGCAGCGCCTCCACAGACGCCTCTGAGCCGTCTACGCCTACAACGATCGTGCCCACGTCCCTGACTGCGTTCATCGGTGATCCCTGCCTTCGTGCCGGCCGGACAACATGCCGCGCATGGCGCCGCTCCCATAATTTCGCCCCGCCCGCCAGGCGGCTAGGGCCAAAAGACATCCAGCCAAGCGTCCGGCACTGACCCGGGGCATAGCGGAAGGCAGACGGAGACACTGCGGAAGGCAAGCGGAGATACTGCGGAAGGCAGGCGGAGACACTGCGGATGGCGGGCTGGATCCGGCCAGCTGGGCACTATGACCCTTGTTCGTGGCCCCACAGTGCAGAAGAATGGCAGGGCTGGGGTAAGTCGATGCACTACAGGATCAAGCGGTCCACCACGCGGCCGGACGGGAGAATCATGATTGCCTGGGCAGACGCAGGTCTCACTGCATCCGATGGTATGCAGGCGGTGATGCGCGTCTTTATCCTTGATGACCACGAGCTCGTCAGACGCGGGCTCCAGGAACTACTCGAAGGCGAAGGGTTCGTGGTGGTTGGCAGTTCCGGATCCGCCGTGGAGGCGACCCGCCGGATTCCCGCCCTGCATCCCGATGTCTGTGTGCTGGACGCCCGCCTTCCGGACGGGACCGGCATTGAGGTCTGCCGCGACGTGCGATCAGTGGACCCGTCACTGAACTGCATCATCCTGACGAGCTTCGACGACGAACAGGCCCTGCGCGGCGCCGTCCTCGCCGGCGCGCGGGGCTACGTGCTTAAGGAGATCGGCGGCACTGACCTGATCGGCGCATTGCGGCGGGCAGCAGCAGGCGAGTCTCTCTTCGAGGAAGGCGTCGCCGCCGGCGTCGTGGACAGCCTGGTGGAGGCCGAGGAAGTTGACCCGCGTACATCTTCCCTCACACCCCAGGAACGCAAGGTATTGGAACTGGTCGGCGGCGGACTGACAAACCGGCAAATTGCTGCCGAAATGTTCCTGGCGGAAAAGACCGTCAAGAACTATGTATCCTCGCTGCTCGCCAAGCTCGGATTCGAACGCCGCACCCAGGCCGCTGTCTTCATTGCCAGCCCGGCATATCCGGTGGCCTCCGCTGGGAGCGACGGGACCCGGCCGCACAGCGTCCGGTAGCCTCGGGCCGCGCCGGCTAAACGCGCCGGCTAAAGTGGCCGGCTGCAGAGGCACGGATTAAAGTGGCACCGACCATTCAAGGTTGGTACCGACGTCGGGCTCACTCGTGATGATGCATTCGCCGTCGAGCATCCGCGCACGGTCCTCGAGATTGCTCAGCCCGTTGCGTTTTCCGGGGTGCGCGAATCCGGCGCCGTTGTCGCTGATCACCACCGTCACCCGGCCTTTGACCACGGCAACGGAGACGGAGATCGTGTCCGCCCCGGAGTGCCGGATGGCGTTGCTGAGCCCCTCTGAGACCACGGCCACGACGTTGTCCGCCTTATCCGGCGTCACGGCATCCACGGGTCCTGTGATGGTCAGGCGCGGGGCGAAGGGCATGGATTTCGAGGAACTTCGGGTGACCCGACGGATCCGGCCGCTCAGCAGTTCGGTAACGCCTGTGTTGCTCTTCAGTGAGTAGATGGTGTCGCGCAGGCTGCGGATTGCCTCGTCCAGTTCGCCTGTGATGTTGCGGATGCGCTCCGTCGCCAGCTCCTCCCGGGTGAACCGGGTGAGGCTTTGCACGCTCAGTCCGGCGGCGAACAGCCGCTGGATGACGAGGTCATGGAGGTCGCGGGCGATCCTGTCCCGGTCGGTGAAGACCAGGAGCTCTTCACGCAGCCGGTGCACGCGGGACAGTTCCAGGGCCAGGGCCACGTGGGACCCGAAGACGGCGCCCATTTCGATGTCGGTCCGGGCATAGCGTACAGAATCCTTGTTCCGTGCCAGCAGCAGCAGGCCATGGTGGGCGCCCTGGGTGCTGAGGGCCACGGCCAGCAACGGCCCGGTCACTCCGGCGCCGACTTCCCCGACCACCGCCGAAGCGTCGTCGAACAGCACCGGCTCACCGCCGTCGAGAACTTCTTCCAGGAGTTCTGAGTCCAGGTGCAATGACTTTCCCGAAAACGCAGTGCCCCGCTCACCGGCAACACCGACCACCACGTGGGCCACGCCGTTGGCCGCGGGCGCCACCAGCAGGGCGAGGTCCGACGCGGACTCCTGGAGCGCGCGGCCGGCAATGGGATCCAGGCCGCCGGAGGTGTAGTCGCGGTCGGTGCTCAACATCAGCCCCGAGACGTCCATGCAGGCCTCCAGCCAGCGGGCCCTGCGGCGGGCGTCATCATAGAGCCTGGCGTTCTCGATGGCGACGCCGGCGGCTGCCGCCAATGCGACGGCCAGGGCCTCGTCTTCGGCGCTGAAGTCCTCGCCGCCTATTTTTTCCGTGAGGTACAGGTTCCCGAACACCACGTCGCGGACGCGAACCGGGACCCCCAGGAATGACTGCATGGGCGGGTGGTGCGCCGGGAACCCGTAGGCCTCAGGGTGCTGGCGAAGATCATGCAGCCGCAGGGGCCGCGGGTCCGTAATCAGGAGGCCGAGCACGCCGTGTCCGGTGGGCAGCGGACCGATCCGACGTGCCAATACGCCATCGATACCGACGGTGATGAAGTGGCTCAGCGCGTGGTCATCACCGATGACGCCCAGTGCACCGAACCGGGCATGCAATAAACGACAGGCCGACTCGACGACCCGTTCCAGGACGGCATCCAGGCTCAGGTCTTCGGCCAGGGCGACGACCGCTTCCAGCAGGCCGGCCATGCGTTCCTTGGATTGGAGCAGTTCTTCCGCGCGGGCGCCGAAACCCTTCAGCAGTTCCTCAACGGCAGAACTTGGCGCGGAGACGGTATGGCCTGGACTCTCACCCGTTGAATGCATGTCATTGCCCCCAATCGTTCCGGCCAATGTCGACGCTGACGGCCCTATGCCAGAATACCGTGAACTGCTCAGGAAGGCCCCGGATTTCGCAGTTTTTCCCGGGTTTTGGGTCCATTTGCCCTAGCCGCCGTGAGGCCGTCCGCGTACTCTCTCCGGCATGACTGATTCGAATCCGGGCGGTCACGAGTCAAAGGACCAAGCCCACACAGTAGAAAACCTCGACCGTCACGAATGCTGGGAGTTGTTGCGCAGCGTCTCGGTCGGCAGGCTGGCGGTCTGGGTGGGTGATCATCCGGATATCTTCCCCCTCAACTACAAGGTGGACCACGGTTCGCTGGTTTTCCGGACCGCGGAGGGCACCAAGCTGCAGGCGGCCACCGGGGACACGCCCGTGGCGTTGGAAGCGGACGGCGTGGACGCCGACACCGGGATCGCCTGGAGCGTTGTGGTCAAAGGCCAGGCCGCACCCGTGCAGAACCCACAGGAAGTCATGGACACCGTAGGCCTGCTGCTGTTCCCATGGCAGGCCGGACAAAAGGAACGCTTCGTCCGGATCACACCTGACACCATCACCGGCCGGCGCTTTAAGGTGGTGCCCCCGATGACGTGGTGGACACCGCTGGACGACTCCACCCGCTCCGGCCTGGAATAACCCAAAACCCCACTTGCGCTATCAGATACGGCTGCTCTAAGGGGTTCAGAGCAGCCGTATCCGATAGCGCAAGTGGGGTCGCAACGGGGATGTGGGCCGGTCAGGCGACCCGGGTGATCTCCACGCTGACGCTCAGGGCCGATCCCCCGCCGCCGGACAGGATGCCCTTGAGCGGCGGAACGTCGCGGTAGTCGCGGCCCCGGGCCACGGTGACGTGGAAGTCCCCCGCCGGCTTGTGGTTGGTCGGGTCCCAGCTGCGCCATTCGCCGTCCCACCACTCGAGCCACGCATGGGACTGGCCGGCCACCGTCTCGCCGAGCTCCGCCGTCGAGCGGGGGTGCAGGTAGCCGGAGACGTAGCGGGCCGGGATCCCGCAGCTGCGCAAGGAGCCGATGGCGAGGTGCGCCAGGTCCTGGCAGACGCCCTGCCGTTGGGTCCAGGCCTGCTCGGCGTTGGTGGTGACGCCGGTGGAACCCTTCATGTACGTCATCTCACCGCGCATCCACTCAAAGACCGCCATGGCGGCCTCGTGCGGGGTCTTTCCCTCGACGACGCCGGGAATGATGCCGAGCACTTCGGCGCCGGGACCCGTCAGCTGGGACTGCGGAATCCAGTCGCTGAACTGGTTGAGCGTCTCCGGTGCGGCCAGGACATCCCATCCGACGATGTCGGCCTCGGCTGCGATCTTCTCGACCCGGTGCACCTCAACGGTGGTGGTGGACAGGACTTCGAGGTGCTCGTGCGGCATCTGCATGTCGAAGGCCGTCACGCGGGTGCCCCAGTAGTCGCGGTAGCTGCTCAGGGCCGCCTGCGAGGGCGAAACCTTCATGGAGGACTCGAGTACCACCTGCTGCGGGTCCGTCAGCGGGGTCATCCGGGCCTCGTTGTAGGACAGCGTGACGCGCTTGTTGTACTTGTAGGCCGTCTTGTGGACGATGTTCAGCCGGGTCATGAAACTTCTCCCACCCAGGCCAGTTCGTCTGCCTGATTGAAGTACTTACGGGATATGGCGTCCGAGGCCTGCGACACCGCCTTTTGCACACGCTCCATGTGCTCGGGCAGCTCTGCCATGAGGTCATCGGTGCGGTGGAATTCCAGGAACGTGCGGGCCTGCCCCACAATCCGGCGGGCGTCGTTGATGAACCCGACGCGCTGGGCCGAGGGATCCAGCTTGGCCAGGCACTCGTCGGCGTCGCGCAGGGCGTAGACGATGGAGCGCGGGAACAGCCGGTCCAGGAGCAGGAATTCGGCCGCGTGCTGGTCGCCGAAGGCCGCCCGGCGGGTCCGCAGGAAGGATTCGTACGCGCCGGCGCAGCGCAGCATGTTCACCCAGGACATGCCGGCCGAGAGGACATCGCGGGTGGAGAGCATGCGGGCAGTCATGTCGGCACGCTCCAGGGACCGGCCCAGGACCAGGAACTGCCAGCTCTCGTCGTGGCTGACAGTGGTGTCGGCGAGGCCGCTGACCATGGCCGTGCGTTCCAGTACCCAGTTGCAGAAGCGGTAAGTGCCCACCACGTCCTTGCGGTGCTGGTTCAGCCCGTAATAGGTGGTGTTGAGGCTTTCCCAGAGGCCGGAGGAGACGGTCTCGCGGGCGCGGCGGGCGTTTTCCCGGGCCGCGCCGAGCGACCCGGCAATGGAGGTGGCACTCTGCTTGTCGTAGGCGAGGGCGTTGAGCAGCTCGGGGAGGCCGAACTCCTCATTCTGCGCACGGGCACCCATGACGGCCAGGAGTTCCTGCGCCACGCTGC
This sequence comes from Arthrobacter sp. NPDC058130, assembly GCF_042884475.1. Lineage (NCBI taxonomy): Bacteria > Bacillati > Actinomycetota > Actinomycetes > Micrococcales > Micrococcaceae > Arthrobacter > Arthrobacter sp. NPDC058130. Next base: position 355,465 of record NZ_JBHVTV010000002.1, on the reverse strand, counting down.
GCTGTTCCTCCATGGGCAGATGGTTGAGGCGCTCGAGGTGGACGTCCAGGATCCGGGCGGTGCCGTCTGCCCGTTCCACGTAGCGGCCGATCCAAAACAGTGACTCAGCAATACGGCTAAGCATTCGCGGTTACCTCCTGCGCCTCAGAAATCTGCTGCTGCTGCTGCTCTTTCTGGCTGTCACGCCAGTTGCTCTCCACGGGCCAGACCGAGACCCGCTCGCGGACCGCGATGGTGGGCCGCGGGATGACTTCGACCGGGACCTGCGGGGAATCCGCCAGGACCCAGGTGTCCTTGGATCCGCCGCCCTGGCTCGAGTTGACGATCAGCGAGCCCTCCTTGAGGGCCACACGGGTCAGGCCGCCGGGCAGGACCCAGACGTCCTCGCCGTCGTTGACAGCGAACGGGCGAAGGTCCACGTGCCGGGGGCCGAACTTGTCGCCGCTGAGCGTGGGCACGGTGGACAGCTGCAGGACCGGCTGGGCGATCCAGCCGCGGGGATCGGAGACGACGCGCTTGCGCAGCGCCTCGAGCTCGTCCTTGGACGCGTCCGGACCGATCACGAGGCCCTTGCCGCCGGATCCGTCGACGGGCTTCACCACGAGCTCGTCCAGGTTGTCCAGGACGTACTCCCGCGCTTCCTTCTCCTCGAGCCGGAACGTGTCCACGTTGGCGATCACGGGCTCTTCGTTCAGGTAATAGCGGATGAGGTCCGGCACATAGCTGTAGACCAGCTTGTCGTCGGCGACGCCGTTGCCCACGGCGTTGGCGATCGTGACGCCGCCGGCGCGGGCGGCGTTGACCAGGCCGGGGCAGCCGAGCATGGAATCGGCGCGGAACTGCAGCGGGTCCAGGAATTCGTCGTCGATGCGTTTGTAAATCACGTCCACGCGCTGCTCACCGGCCGTGGTGCGCATGTAGACCCGGTTGCCGCGGCAGATGAGGTCGCGGCCCTCGACGAGTTCGACACCCATCAGGCCGGCCAGCAGGGTGTGCTCGAAGTACGCGCTGTTGAACACGCCGGGGGTCAGGACCACCACGGTGGGATCATCGACGCCAGAGGGGGCCGTCTTCCGCAGGGCCGACAGCAGCCGGCGGGGGTACTCCTCGACCGGGCGGATGAGCTGCTGGCCAAAAGCTTCCGGCAGGCCCTTGGCCATGGCCCGGCGGTTCTCCAGGACGTAGCTGACGCCCGAGGGCACGCGCACGTTGTCCTCCAGGACGCGGAAGGTGCCTGCGGCGTCGCGGACGACGTCGATGCCGGAGATGTGGACGCGGACGCCGCCGGCGGGCTCGAAGCCGTGCACCTGGCGGTGGAAATGCGCACTCGTGGTGACGAGCTGGCGCGGGATGACGCCGTCGGAGACCACTGTCATCTTGTCGTAGACGTCATTGAGGAAGGCTTCGAGGGCGCGGACGCGCTGGGCCACGCCGCGTTCCAGCACGCTCCACTCGTCGGCGGGGATCACCCGGGGAACGATGTCCAGCGGGAAGGGCCGCTCTTCGCCTGCGAAGTCGAAAGTCACGCCGCGGTCCAGGAAGGTCCGCGCCATGGAATCGGCGCGGGCGCTGACGTCAGCAAGCGACAGTTCACGCAGGGCCAGGGCCACTTGCCCGTAGGACTTCCGGGCCTGCTGGCCGGGGGCAAACATCTCGTCGTAGGCGCCGGAGCGGCCGGCGGCCTCGGAGTAATCCTGGAATAGGTCAGACATGGTGACTAGCCAACCACTTTTTCGTTACGAAATCATTTCGGCGGCCCCCGCCGTGGCCCCGCCGGCCCAATCCCAGGGGCGCGACCCTGCGGCGCATTCCTGCGGCACGGTCCCGCGGCGCAATCCCGTGTGCGCGGGCCGCCTCCGGGATGGCCGCGGTTACGGCTTTTCCGGCCGCGTACGGCAAGGTAGGGGCGTGTCCCCCAAAAGATCCGTGTCCGAGGCCGCGCCCGGCCTGATCGGCGCCGCGGCGGCCGTCGCCGCCGCCGTCGCCGTCCATCTGATGCTCCCCGCGCTGCCGGTGATGACCCTTGCCGTGCTTCTCGGGCTGCTGGCGGCCAACCTGCCGGGTGTGGCGGGGTGGACGGCGGGGCCGGCGCGTCCCGGGCTCGACTTCGCCGGCAAACACCTGATGCGCGCAGGGATCGTGCTGCTGGGCCTGAAAGTCAGCCTCGGCGATGTCATGGGACTGGGCTGGGCCGCGCTGCTGCTGATTGTCGTCGTCGTGCTGGCCGCCTTCGCGGGCACCTACGGGATCAGCCGGCTCTTCCGGCTTCCGCCCCGGGTATCGCTGCTGGTGGCCACGGGCTTCGCCATCTGCGGGGCCTCGGCGATCGGGGCGATGGCCGCGGTGCGCCGCATCCGGCAGGAGGAAACCGTGCTGCCCGTGGCGCTCGTGACGCTCTGCGGAACGTTGGCGATCGGCGTACTCCCCCTGCTCGCGCACCCCCTGGGTCTCGGGCCGGAGGTCTTCGGGGCGTGGACCGGCGCCTCGGTGCACGACGTCGGGCAGGTCGTCGCCACAGCCCAAACCGCGGGCGCGGCTGCCCTCGCCGTCGCGGTGGTCGTCAAACTGACCCGGGTGATCCTGCTGGCGCCGATGGTCGCCGCCGCCGGGTTCCACCACCGGCTGGGCACCGTACCCGACGGCGCCGCGCGTCCGCCGGTGATCCCGCTGTTCGTGATCGGGTTCGTTGCCCTGGCGGGCCTGCGCACCACCGGCTGGCTCTCCCCCGCCGTCCTGGACGCGGCCGCCGCGCTGCAGGACCTGTTGCTGGGCATGGCGCTGTTCGGACTGGGTTCCGCCGTCCGCGTGGGCCAGCTGCTGCACACGGGAGCCCGTGCACTGCTGGCCGCGCTTGCGTCGTGGCTGCTGATCGCCCTGCTGGGCCTGGCGGCCGCCTTTCTGATGTTCCCGCCGGCGTGATTGGGCACACACGCTGCCGTGATTAGATAGCTGGGTGTCGAATCAGAATCTGAGCCGCGACGAGGCCGCGGCCCGCGCCGCCTTCATCACCACGCACAGCTACGACGTCTCCCTTGACGTCCGGCAGGCGGCGGACCCGAGCGTCGCCGGCTACACCAGCCGCAGCGTCATCAACTTTTCGGCCAACGAACCCGGGGCCTCGACCTTCGTGGACTTCATCGCGGGCAGCGTGCACAGCGTCTTCCTCAACGGCAAGGGCCTCGCCGTCGCCGACGTCGTGGACGGTTCCCGGATCCGGCTGGACAACTTGCAGGCGGAAAACCAGGTCACGATTACCGGTACAGCTCTCTACAGCACCTCCGGCGAGGGCATGCACCGCTTCGTGGACCCCGCCGACGGGCAGTGCTACCTGTACACCCAGTACGAACCCGCCGACGCCCGCCGGGTGTTCGCGAACTTCGAGCAACCCGACCTGAAGGCCGAGTTCACCTTCCACGTCATGGCCCCGTCAGACTGGCAGGTGTCCTCCAACGGGGCGGAGGTCCTGCGCACCCAGCTGACCAGTGATCCGGCCACGAGCCGCTGGGACTTTGCCCCCACCAAGGCGATGTCCACCTACATCACCACCGTCCTCGCCGGACCGTACTTCAAGGCCGAGGACGCCTGGAGCGGCACGCTGGGTGACGGCACGGCCTTGCACGTGCCGCTGGCGCTGTACTGCCGCGCCTCCATGGCCGCGTCCTTCGACGCCGACGCCCTGTTCCGCCTCACCCGGAACGGACTGTCCTTCTTCAACGAGCTCTTCGACTTCCCCTACCCGTGGGGCAAGTACGAGCAGGCGTTCGTGCCCGAATACAACCTCGGCGCCATGGAAAACCCTGGACTGGTGACCTTCACCGAAAGCTACGTCTTCACCTCGCGGGCCGCGGACTCGCAGTACCAGGCCCGCGCCAACACCCTCCTGCACGAAATGGCGCACATGTGGTTCGGGGACCTCGTCACCATGAAGTGGTGGGACGACCTGTGGCTCAAAGAATCCTTCGCTGACTACATGGGCACCCTGGGCGTGGACCGGACCACGGACTGGGACACAGCCTGGGTGAATTTTGCCAACAACCGCAAGGCCTGGGCCTACGTCCAGGACCAGTTGCCCACCACGCACCCGATCGTCGCCGACATCCCGGACCTGGAAGCGGCGAAGCAGAACTTCGACGGCATTACCTACGCCAAGGGCGCCTCGGTGCTCAAGCAGCTCGTGGCCTACGTCGGGTTCGACGCGTTCATTGCCGGGTCCCGCCAGTACTTCCGGGACCACGCGTACGGCAACACCACCCTCGCCGAACTGCTGGCGGCACTCAGCGCGGCGTCCGGCCGCGACCTCGGCGAATGGGCCCGCCAATGGCTCCAGACCTCCGGCATCTCCACCCTTTCCAGCGAGATCACCGAGTCCATTGGGATCACCGCGCACGCGGGCGCGCTCAGTTCGGTCGCCGTCCTGCAGGACGCCGTGGATCCCGCCACCGGCCGGCAGGAGCCCCGGCCGCACCGGCTGCGGATCGGCCTCTACGACTTTGACGACGCCGGCGCGCTGGTGCGCACGGACAGCGTCGAGACCGACGTCAGCGGCCCCCGGACCGAGGTGGCCGAACTTGCCGGCAAGGGGCGGCCCGCCCTGCTGCTAGTCAACGACGAGGACCTCAGCTACGCCAAGGTCCGGCTCGACCCGCAGTCCGAGACCACGGTGCGCGGCTCCCTGGACAAGCTCAGCGACCCGATGGCGCGGGCGTTGTGCTGGACTGCCCTGTGGGACTCGGCCCGCGATGCCGTCACGCCGGCTTCCCTCTATGTCGACGCCGTCGAGCGGTTCGGGCCCGCCGAACCCGGAATCGGCGTCCTCCTCAATGTTCTCGGCAACGCCTCAACGGCGGTCGAACGCTACGTGCCCCGGGGCCAGCGGGACGCCGTGCGCCGCGGCTTCCTCACCGCCGCCGCCGAGCAGTTGCAGGCCGCGGCGCCGGGCTCAGACCAGCAGCTGGCCTGGGCCCGGACCCTGGCCTCTACCAGCCGGTACGACGCCAGCGGGCTGGGGCTGCTCCAAGGCGTCCTGGACGGCAGCATCGTGATCGACGGCCTGGCCGTCGACGCCGAACTGCGCTGGAACTTCTGGCATGCCCTCGCCGCCCACGGCGAGGCCTCACAGGAGCAACTCGACCAGGAGCTCGCCCGGGACAACACGGCGGCAGGCAAGTCCGGGCACGCCACGGCCCTCGCCGCCCGCCCCGATCCCACCGTCAAGGCGGCCGCCTGGGAGGCCGCGGTCCACGGCACTGCGCTGTCAAACCAGCTCCTGAGCGCCACCATCGCCGGGTTCAACACCGGCGCGGCGTCGCTGCTTGCCCCTTTCATTGACCCGTACTTCGAGTCCCTGGAGCAGATCTGGACCGACCGGAGCATCGAGATCGCCAGCCGGATTGTCCGCGGCTTCTATCCTGCCGGCCAGGACCTCGACGGCCACGGCGGAACGCCGGAAACCCACGCCGTGATCGTCCGCACCGACCACTGGTTGACGGCCCATCCCGACGCGCCGCGCGCGCTGCGCCGGATCATCATCGAACAGCGCAGCCAGCTGCACCGTTCCCTCAAAGCACAGGCCCTGACCGCACAGGCCATCGACGATTAAGCCGCCGTTCTTAAGGCACCCGGTGCAGCCACTCCGCGGTGCCGAACTTGGTCTCCACCCGGCGGCCGGCGGCCTCAAGCTCGGCGTCGGTGAGCACGGACGGCGTCGCGCCATAGCGTTCGGCGAAGACGTCCATCATGGCTGCAACGATCTCGGCGCGGGCCAGGCCGGTCTGGCGGCGGAGCGGATCCACCCGCTTCTTGGCGCTCCTGGTGCCCTTGTCGGAGAGTTTCTCCTTGCCGATCCGCAGAACGTCCACCATCTTCTCGGCGTCGATGTCGTAGCTCATGGTGACGTGGTGGAGCATCCCCCCGTTGGCGAGCCGTTTCTGCGCGGCGCCGCCGATCTTCCCGTGCTCCGTGGCGATGTCATTGAGCGGCACGTAGAAGGCGCTGATGCCGACTTTTTCCAATGCCGCCATCACCCAGGCGTCGAGGAACGGGTAGGAGTCCGCGAAGCTGATGCCGTCCACGAGGGTTTGCGGAAGGTAGAGCGAGTAGGTGATGCAGTTGCCCGCCTCCATGAACATCGCTCCTCCGCCGCTGATCCGCCGGACCACGCTGATGCCGTGCCGGGCCACGCCTTCGGGGTGGAGCTCGTTGCGGACCGACTGGAAGCTGCCGATCACCACCGAGGGCTCCTCCCAGTCCCAAAAGCGTAGGGTGGGATTGCGCCGCCCGGCGCCGACTTCCTCGGTCAGGACCTCGTCCAGGGCGACGTTGATGTGGGTGGGCAGGACGGACGGGGCGATGATGTTCCAGTGGTGGTCCGCCCAGCCGGTCGCCTTCGCGAGGGCGCGGCGCACGGTGACCGCGACTGCGTCGGCGGAAAACCCAAACAACACGGCGTCCTCGGGCAGGGCGGCTGTCACGGCGGCGGCGATGTCGGCGGCGCCTGCTTCTACGGGCAGCCCGGTGAGCGCCCGGTTGATCTCCGGCAGCGCCTCGTCCGGTTCCAGGAAGAAATCCCCGCTCAGCGAGACACCGGCCAGGACGCCGTCCACGACGTCGAAATCGGCGACCACGAGTTTACCGCCCGGGACCTTGTACTCACCGTGGTGACGGGCGCCGTCGTCGTCAGTACTGGGAACGGTGGCCACGGGATGGGATGTCATGACATCCATCCTGCCGCATGCCTCCGGGAACCCGCGACACCGGGACCCGCTGTGAGGCGAAACCGCCGTGAGGCAAAAACTGCCCAGACGCAGAAAGCCCGCACCGTTGCCGGTGCGGGCTTTCTGCAAGACCTTGGGGGCAGAAAGTTACTTCTTGCCGCCGAAGCCCTTGAAGCGAGCGTTGAAGCGCTCGACGCGGCCTGCGGAGTCCATGATGCGCTGCTTGCCCGTGTAGAACGGGTGGGACTCGGAGGAGATTTCGACGTCGATAACCGGGTAGGTGTTTCCGTCTTCCCACTCGATGGTCTTCTTGGAAGACACGGTGGACTTGGTCAGGAACTTGACGCCGGAAGCCAGGTCGTTGAAAACAACAGCTTCGTACTTCGGGTGGATATCAGACTTCATAATTGGACCTTTGTTCGCACAACTGGATTTTGCCAGTTGCCAGGTATGAATGGGATGGCCGGCGGAAAGCACCGGACGGCCAGCTATCAATCATAGCCGATTGCCGGCGCACTGACGAACACCGTCGGCGCACGTCAGCAGCCCGCCTCAGTCCCTCGGGCGGAGTTCCCAGAAGGCAACCGCCGACGCCGCGGCGACGTTGAGCGAATCGACGCCCGGGCGCATGGGGATCTTGACGGCGAGGTCGACGGCGGCGAGGGTTGCCTCGCTCATGCCCGCGCCCTCCGTGCCCAGCACCAGTGCCAGCCGTTCGGGCTGGCGGGCCGCGAGCTCGTCGAGGTCGACGGCGTCATGCGTGAGCTCCATGGCCGCCACCGTGAAGCCCTGCCCCTGAAGCGCGGCCAGGCCTGCGGTCCAGTCCTCGAGCCGGGCCCATGGCACCTGGAAGACGGTTCCCATGCTGACCCGTACGCTGCGGCGGTAGAGCGGATCCCCGCAGCGCGGCGATACCAGGACGGCGTCAACGCCGAGCGCAGCCGCGGAGCGGAAAATGGCCCCGACGTTGGTGTGGTCCACGATGTCTTCCAGCACGGCCACCCGGCGGGCTCCGGCGAGCAGTTCCGCCAGCGGCACCGGGGCAGGCCGGTGCATGGCGGCCATGGCGCCGCGGTGCAGGTGGAATCCGGTGATCTCCTCCAGCAGCGCCGCGGAGCCGACATAGGCCGGGACGTCGGGGTACTGCTCGAAGACATCCGCGAGGTCCTCGGCCCACTTCTCGGCCAGGAAGAAGGACCGCGGCCGGTGCCCCGCCGCCAGCGCACGGCGCAGGACGCGGGAGGACTCGGCGATGTACAGGCCCTCGGCAGGTTCCCGGAGTTTGCGCAGGTGCACGTCCGTGAGCCGGGTGTAGTCGGAAACCCGCGGGTCGTCGGCGGATTCAAGAAAGTAAAAGGTCACGGGCAGGTCTTTTCGGGGGCTATTTGAACAGGTTGGCGATCATGAATCCCAGTGCCACCAGGCCCAGGGTGAAGATGACGCCGCGCAGGACCACCGGGGAGAGCCTGCGGCCCACCTTGGAGCCAATCACGCCGCCGATCAGGGAGCTCACGGCGATCAGGCCGACCACGCCCCAGTCGATCCGGTCGAACGCGAACAGGAGGTAGGAGCCGGCGGCGACCACATTCACGCCCAGGACCAGGATGTTCTTCATCGCGTTGGCGTTCTGGATGGTTCCGGTCATGAAGACGCCCAGGATGCCCACCAGCAGGATGCCCTGGGCCGCGACGAAGTACCCGCCATAGACGCCGGCCAGGTACACCAGCACGACAAGCAGGACGCTGTGGCGCCGGTCCCGGATGGCGTGCTCGGGGTTTTCCTCGCGGTTCTTCACCCAGCGCTGGAGCCGCGGCTGGAAGACCACCATCAACAGGGCCAGCACGATCAGGGCCGGAGCGGCGTAGTAGAAGACTTTCTCGGGCAAATGCAGCAGCAGGTAGGCGCCCGTGACGCCGCCCAGCAGCGATGCCGGCAGGAGCCGGAGCAGCTGCCTGCCACGGCCGGCGAGCTCCCTCCGGTAGCCCCAGGCGCCGGTGGCGTTGCCGGCCACAAGCCCCATGGCGTTGCTGATGGAGGCGGTGACGGGGGGATAGCCGAGGGCGATCAGCACCGGGAAGGTGACCAGGGTGCCGGATCCGACGACGCTGTTGATGGTGCCCGCCCACAGCCCGGCGATGAATATGAAGGCGCTATTGAGGAGCTCCACGCGTGGTCAGCGGCCCCGTCAGCGGCTGGCGGTGGCGGTGTACCGGCCTGCGTTGACGGTGACGTCCAGCGGCAGGCCGAACGTTTCGCTCAGGTTTTCGGCTGTGAGGACTTCCGGCAGCGGACCGGAGGCCACCACACCGCCGTCGCGCATGAGCATCGCGTGCGTGAAGCCCGGCGGCACTTCTTCAAGGTGGTGGGTGACCAGCACGATCGCCGGGGCGGCGTCGTCGCGGGCGAGCTCGCTCAGGCGCTGGACCAGGTCCTCGCGCCCGGCGAGGTCGAGCCCGGCGGCCGGCTCGTCGAGGAGCAGGAGTTCCGGATCGGTCATCAGGGCGCGGGCAATCTGGACGCGCTTGCGCTCTCCCTCGGACAGCGAGGCGAAGGGGCGGTTGAGCAGCGGGCCCATCCCCCAGTCGTTCAGCAGGCCAAAGGCGCGCCGCTCGTCGTTCTTCTCGTAGCCTTCGCGCCAGCGGCCGGTCACCCCGTACGCGGCGGTAACCACGACGTTGAGGACCTTTTCCTGCTCGGGAATCTGGCTGGCCAGGGCGGCGGAGGACAGGCCGATCCGGGGCCGGAGCTCGAACACATCAACCGAGCCGAGGACTTCCTCGAGGATGCCCGCCACTCCGGACGTCGGGTGGATCCGGGCGCCTGCCAGCTGGAGGAGAGTGGTCTTGCCGGCGCCGTTGGGTCCCAGGATTACCCAGCGTTCGCCTTCCTTGACCTGCCAATCGACCTTGTCCAGGAGGGTTTTAGCCCCACGTACAACGCTGACGCCGGCCATTTCAAGAACATCACTCATAGGAGTAGACACTAGGACAAAAAAGCGGAGGACTGATAACCGGCGCCGCGGGCCGCCGTGGAGCGTCACGCGGCGGCGGCCGGGGCGCAACGAATTCGGGCCGTCCACCGCGTGCTCGCTAGGATTGAGGCCATGAGTTCGAACGTGACCGCGGTCAGCTATGGCCTGAAACTTTCCCTTCCCGACATCCAGCGGCTGCGTTCGCTCCTGACGGCCGCGGGGCTGGGCGTCGGGGTCGAAAACCGTACCGGCGACGCACGCTTCGAGGTGCATGCGGCGGACTGTACTTTGGACGATTCCGTAGACGGTTCACTGGATGCTTCACTGACCGGGGCGCGCCGTACCCTGGCTGCCTCCGGGATCGACGGCGTGGACACCGCGCTGGTTCCCGCGGGACTGCGCAATGCGCCGCGAAAGTTCCTCATCATGGACGTCGATTCCACCCTCATCCAGCAGGAAGTGATCGAACTCCTGGCCGCCTATGCCGGCAAGCGCGAGGAAGTGACGGCCGTGACCGAGGCGGCCATGCGCGGGGAACTGGACTTCGCCCAGAGCCTGCACGCCCGGGTGGCTGTCCTCGCGGGGCTGCCGGCGGACGTCGTCGAATCGGTCCGCGCCGAGGTCAGGCTGACCGCGGGCGCTGCCGAACTGGTGGCGGCCTTCCGGGCCGCCGGCCACGCCGTGGCCGTGGTGTCCGGCGGGTTCAACCAGATCCTGCGGCCGATCGCCGAAGACCTGGGGCTGGATTACTGGATCGCCAACGAACTTGAAATCGTCGACGGCGCACTGACCGGCAAGGTGCTCGGCGACGTCATCGACCGGGCGGCGAAGGAGAAGTACCTGCGCGAGTGGGCCGCCGCAGAGGGTATCCCGATGGAGCACACGATCGCCGTGGGTGACGGCGCCAACGATCTGGACATGCTCGGCGCCGCCGGAATCGGCGTCGCCTTCAACGCGAAGCCGGCCGTCCGTGCGGCTGCGGACGCCGCCATCAGCCTGCCTTATCTCGACGCTGTACGGTACATCGCGGGGGTCTGAGGCGTTAACCGCGGGATGGCACGTCGCGGCAATGTTTGGAAAACATTGCCGCGACGTGCCATCCCGGTCGGGCCGGGGGCCTGCGCTGCTAGTGGGAGCCGGTTTCGGCAGTCGTGTCTGCGGTCTTACCGAAGTAATCCGCACCGCCGACGTATTCGGTGTGGCCGGTCTCGACGTCGGCGGTGGCCATCTTGGCGACCTCCGCGGCGAACTCCTTGACCGAGTACAGCTTGCCTGCCTCGGCGCGGCGGGCCTCGATGGCGCCGGGGTTGGACCGGTCAAGCAAAGTGGCCGTGACGGTGCCCTCGATCATGTCGCCGGAAACCACCACGAGCGAGATGCCCTTTTCCGCCAGGGCCGGCACGAGTTCGCGCAGGGCGTCCTCGCCGGCACGCTTGCTGCGGGCCACGGGCTCGTACTCGGGCATGGTGGGAACCGTGCCGATGAAGTGGGCCTGGTGGCTGGTCACGAACACCACGCGGGAGCCTTCGGGCATCAGCGGCACGGCGGCGTTGAGCATGTTCACCTGGGCGTCGCGGTTCAGCTTCAGCGCGTAGCCCTCTTCCATTCCGCTCTCCATGCCGCCGGAGGCGTTGAGGACCAGGAGGTCCAGCGAACCGAAGTTCTCCATGGCGGCGCTGGCGAGGGCCTGGACGCCTTCCTGGGTGGTGAGGTCCGCCCCGACGGCCGCCGCGCGGCCGCCCTCGGCTTCGATCTCCGAGACGACCTTGTTGGCGCGCGGCGCCTTCTGGCGGTAGTTCACGACCACGGCCGCACCTTCGCCGGCCAGGATCTTGGCGACGTCGGCGCCGATTCCGCGCGACGAACCGGTAACGATCGCAGTCTTGTTGTCCAGCAGTCCCATACGAGCTCCTTTTGTTCCAAACGTCCAAACACTGTGGGTCTGCAATCCATCATGCCAGCGGATCGTGCCTTTGCAGTTGTTGAGCGTCCACAAAGAAGCCCCGGCAGCGTAGTTCCCGAGGTGTCATGGCCGGGACCCGCTGAAGGTGGGTCAGCTGCGGTCGATCCTGATCTTCTTCGAAGTTTCCCCCGTGAGCACCTCGGGAGCCGGTGCGCGGACCTCCAGCACGCCGTCCTTGTACGTGGCGGTGATGTCTTCTTCCTTCGCCCCCGCGGGCAGCGCAATGCTCCGGGAGGACCGGCCGTAGCGGAACTCTGAGCGATATCCGGCCTTGCTCTTATGCTCGGATGTTTCCTGCCGCTCCACCGCGATGTGCAGCATGCCCTCGCTGACCGAGACGTCGACATCCTGGTCCGGGTCGATCCCGGGCACCTCTGCCCGAACCACCAGGGTGCTGCCCTCCTGGAACTGTTCGATTTTGATCCCGGGAGCTATGGACAGATCACCGTCGAGGAAGCGGCGGACCGGCTCCAGCATGTCCGAGGGCATCCACTTGCTGAGATCACTCATGATTTTCCTCCTGCGTCCACGCCCCGGCCATGGCATGGGTTGGGGCTGTGAGGCCATTAGACGCTCCCGGGGTTCGGGTGCCAAGGGCAAAAAGGCCCGGCAAAAGGCCCGGCACGGAGGATCCGCGGCGGCGAACTAAGGCGGCGGACGGAGACAGCGGACGACGGCGGTATCCGCCGTCGTCCGCTGCCTCAGTCGCGTGCGCCGTGTCCGGCGTCGTTCTGGCTCTCCTGAGTCAGTGGCCCATTCCGAGGCCGCCGTCGACCGGAATGACCGCCCCCGAGATGTAGGACGCCTCGTCGCTGGCGATCCAGCGAACCACGTTGGCGACCTCGGAGGCCTCGGCGAAGCGACCTGCGGGGACCTTGGTCAGGTAGTCCTTCTGCGTGGCCTCGGGCAGCTCGGCCGTCATGTCCGTGTTGATGAAGCCGGGTGCGACCACGTTCGCGGTGATCCCGCGCCCGCCGAGCTCGCGGGTGAGCGAACGGGCGATGCCTACAAGGCCGGCCTTCGAGGCCGAGTAGTTGATCTGGCCGGGCGCGCCGTACAGGCCGGAGACAGAAGAGATCAGCACCACGCGGCCCTTGCGGGCACGGATCATGCCCTTGGACGCGCGCTTGATGACCCGGAAAGCGCCCGTGAGGTTGGTATCGATCACCGAGGTGAAATCGTCCTCGCTCATGCGCATCAGGAGCGTGTCCTTGGTGATGCCGGCGTTGGCGACGAGTACTTCGACGGGACCGTGGGCGGCTTCGACTTCCGCGAACGCGGCGTCCACCGAGGACTCATCTGTAACGTCCGCCTTGACGCCGAGGATGCCCTCGGGCAGCGCCGATTCGCTGCGGAAGGTCACCGCCACCTTGTCGCCGTTAGCCAGGAAGGACTCGGCAATGGCCAGGCCGATTCCCCGGTTTCCGCCGGTGATCAGAACGCTGCGGCCGGTGGTGGGTGTTTCAGACATATGGGGCTCCGGGATTCTGCGGCAGGGAAGGCCGCGCTGGGGGCTGGATTTTTCCTGCCTCCGATCTTAGCGCCCGGTTCGCTTGCGTTTGGGCGGCTCCGCCGATGGTGAGAGAATTGGAGTAAGCCTTGGGAGCGTGATCTGACAGCCGTGACACTCAAAAACCGACCCGGTGCGCCTGTGCCCGGGAGGCCGGACGCCGAGTCCGGCGGTACCGAGGTGCACAGCATCACAGACGCCGCTGCTGCGCATTCGGACGAGATGCACCAGCGGATGGTCAAATACGCCGTCGCCATGGGCATCCGCATGGTCTGCCTCATCCTGATTTTTGCGGTAGATGGCTGGTTCAGGCTCATCCCGGTGCTGGGGGCCGTCTTCCTGCCCTGGATTGCCGTGGTGATCGCCAACGGCAGCGACAAAGCGGAAATCCACAGTGACTCCCTCCTGGACTACGCTCCGCTCGCAGAGCTGGACGCCGCGGCTCCCACGGGCGCGGCCGAGCCGTACGCCGGAGATGACGCCTCGGGGACGCTGCTGCAAGGCGAGCTGATCGATGATGAAAACGACGACGACGACCACGGACGGGCAGCTTCATGAACCTCTTTGACCTGGCCGGGGGCGGCGGGGACACCCCGGCGGGCCCCGGTACCGTCTGCTCCCGGAAGGCCTGCCGCGCCGCGGCCCAATGGCAGCTGCTGTGGAACAACCCCAAGATCCATACCCCGGAGCGGCGCAAGATCTGGCTGGCGTGCGGCGAGCACCGGGCGTGGCTTGAGGACTACCTCCAGACGCGCGGGCTGTGGAAGGAGACGGTGGCCCTCGCTGCGGACGCCGTCACCCTCGACGAAGGAACGCTCCCTCTCGACCCGTCAGGCAGGATCGGCTGAATGTACCGCTTTCTCTTCTCCAGTAAATGGCTGGGGTATTTGTTGCTGGCCGCGATCTTCGCCGCCGGCTGCGTCGGACTGGGTCGGTGGCAGATGGACCGCCGCGCCGAGACGCTGGCCGAAATCAACCGGGTGGTCTCCAACTACTCCGCAACGCCCGTGCCGTTCGCGGATGTCCGAGACCAGTTCAGCCGGCTGAATCCGGAGCGCGAGTGGACCCAGGTCGAGCTCAGGGGCAGTTATGACGGCGCCGGGCAGCGCATCGTCCGCAACCGCCCCCTCAACGGCCAGCCCGGCTACGAGGTGGTGGTTCCGTTCAAACTCGAGACCGGCGAAACCGTCGTGATTGACCGCGGCTGGCTGCCCATCGGCAACAACACGCCGGGCCGGCCCGACTCCGTTCCTGCGCCGCCGCAGGGTCCGGTCACGGTTGTCGCCCGCCTCAAGCCCGCCGAGCCGGAGCTTCAGCGCGGCGCCCCCGACGGCCAGCTTGCCTCGATCGATCTCGCCGCCTATTCCACGCAGCTGGGCTATCCGCTGCTCACGGGAGCCTACGGCCAGCTGGCATCCGAGTCGCCCTCGGTGCAGGACATGCCGTTCCCCTTCCCCAAGCCCTCCACGGATGAAGGTACGCACCTCTCCTACTCACTGCAGTGGTTCGCGTTCGGCATTCTGATGTTTGTCGGGTTCGGTTATGCGGCCCGGCAGCAGGCGCGCAACGCCGCGATTGACGCGGAAGACGCCGAGGCCGCCGACGGCGGTTTCCTGCACTCCAGCGGCCCGACGGTGCGGCGCCGTCCCGCTCCCCGCAAGCGGAAGAACGCGACGGCGGAAGAAGAGGAAGACGCCATCCTCGACGCGCAGGGGTTCTGAGCAGTGCGCCCTGATTCCATTCCCGGTCCGGTGGCCAACGTCAAGCGCGCCCTCACCGGGCTGGGCGTCGAGGACACCGTGACGGTGTTCCATTCGAAAGTCCCGACGGCGGCCGCGGCGGCCGCCACACTGGGCTGCGACGTCGCCGCGATCACCAACAGCCTCATCTTCGACCACGAAGGCGCCCCGCTGCTCATCCTGGCCAGCGGCGCGGCCCGGGTAGACGTCCACAAGGTCGCGGAGCAGCTGGGCGGCGGGAGAATCCGCCGCGCCTCCCCCGCTTTCGTCCTGGAACACACCGGCCAGGAAGTGGGCGGCGTGGCCCCGGTCGGCCATCCGGAAAAGATCCGGACGCTCCTGGACTCCACTCTGAAGAATCACGAGGTCCTGTGGGCAGGCGCGGGCGACCACAACTCGATGTTCTCCATCGGCTACGAAGACCTGCACCGGATCACGGGCGCGGAAGAAATGCCTGTCCGCTAACCCAACTGACTCGCAGCAGGGGCCGTTTTGAGCGCTGAAAACGGCCACAAGTGCGAGTCAGTTTGGTGGCCCTACGCCAGCGTGATCAGGTCCAGGTAGTCTTCGTTCCAGTGGTCCTCGACGCCGTCGGGCAGCAGGACCACACGCTCCGGGTTCAGTGCCTCCACGGCGCCCTCATCGTGGCTCACCAGGACGACGGCGCCGGTGTAGTTCCGCAGGGCGCCGAGGATTTCGGAGCGGCTGGCCGGGTCGAGGTTGTTCGTGGGCTCGTCGAGGAGCAGCACATTGGCGCTTGACGCCACGATCGTGGCCAGGGCAAGTCGGGTCTTTTCGCCGCCGGAGAGCACCCCGGCGGGCTTGTCGACGTCGTCTCCGGAGAACAGGAACGATCCCAGGATGCCGCGGACCTCGGAATCGTTCATGTCCGGGGCGGCCGAACGCATGTTCTGCAGGACGGTGCGATCGACGTCGAGCGTCTCGTGCTCCTGGGCGTAGTAGCCCACCTTCAAGCCGTGGCCGGCAACAACTTCGCCGGTGTCCGGCTTGTCCACGCCGGCGAGCATGCGCAGCAGCGTGGTCTTGCCGGCACCGTTCAGGCCCAGGATGACCACCTTGGAGCCGCGGTCGATCGCGAGGTCGACGTCGGTGAAAATTTCCAGCGAGCCGTAGGACTTGCTGAGGCCGTCCGCGGTCAGCGGGGTCTTGCCGCAGGGCGAGGGGTCCGGGAAGCGCAGGGCCGCCACGCGGTCATTTTCGCGGACCGCCTCAAGACCGCCCAGGAGCCGCTCGGCGCGTTTGGCCATGTTCTGCGCGGCGACGGCCTTGGTGGCCTTGGCGCGCATCTTGTTCGCCTGGTCCATGAGGACCTGGGCCTTCTTTTCCGCGTTGGCGCGTTCGCGCTTGCGGGCACGCTCGTCGGTTTCGCGCTGGGTGAGGTAGCGCTTCCAGTCCATGTTGTAGAAGTCGATCTGGGCGCGGTTGGCGTCCAGGAGGAAGACCTTGTTCACGGTCGCTTCGAGCAGTTCGGTGTCGTGGCTGATCACAATCAGGCCGCCCTGGTGGTTCTTGAGGAACTCCCGGAGCCAGGCGATAGAGTCGGCGTCGAGGTGGTTGGTGGGCTCATCGAGGAGCATGGTCTCGGCATCCGAGTACAGGATCCGCGCCAGCTCCACACGGCGCCGCTGCCCGCCGGACAGGGTCTTGAGCGGCTGGTTCAGCAGGCGGTCCGGCAGGGCCAGGTTTGAGCAGATCGCTGCCGCCTCAGCTTCGGCAGCATAGCCGCCGGCGGCCAGGAACTCGGACTCCAGCCGGTCATAGCGGTTCATCGCCTTGCGCTGGACCGCAGGGTCCTCGCTGGCCATCTCATCGTGGGCCTTGCGGAGCTTGCCGACGGCGATGTCCAGGCCGCGGACGGACAGGATCCGGTCCCGCGCAAGCTGCTCCATGTCCGGGGTGCGCGGATCCTGCGGCAGGTAGCCGATTTCACCGCTCCGGGTTACCTTGCCGGCGGCGGGCAGGCCCTCGCCCGCGAGCACCCGGGTCAGTGTTGTCTTGCCTGCACCGTTACGGCCGACCAGACCGATCTTGTCTCCCTTGTCGATCCGGAAGCTCACCTGGTCCATGAGGAGGCGGGCGCCGGCGCGCAGTTCGAGATCCTGGACGGTAATCAATGCAGCTAAGGCCTTTCACAACAGGGAATGCCGCGGCACGACGGGTGGAGTCTGGGCGGGGCCGGGGCAGGGCGGTGCGAGAGCACGGCCTCTACAAGTCTACCGGCACGGCTCCCGCTCCATGACATGCGCCCCCCGGTGGCCGACGGACGCCCGACCGCCGCCCGACCGACCTCCTTCAGTGCGTTAGTCAGGGCGGCGGGCCGCCAACATTGGCCGCGCCCTCCAGCAATGGGGCTGCCGGTTAGTGGGGCGCCTACAAAAAACCCCACCCGCCGCGACCGTACAGTCAATACCAGGATTCGAAAATCACGATTCCAATATCCGCCGCAGCATCCGACAGGAACATCATGACGCAGACCGACCGTCCCGCCACAGCCACGACCCCGCACCGGCGGATCCGCTGGAATGCCACCGATCTTGGCCTGATCGCCGTCTTTGCCGCACTTGTGGCCGCCTCCGCGCTGATCGCCGCCATTCCCGTCGGCGGGCTCGGCGTACCCATCACGCTGCAGACCCTCGCCGTCATGCTCACGGGGCTGGCCCTGGGAGCGGGCCGAGCCTTCGCCGCCGTCGGCCTGTACCTGCTCCTGGGCTTCGCGGGCCTGCCGATCTTCAGCGGCGGCCGCAGCGGGCTGGGCATCCTCGCCGGACCCTCCGCGGGCTACATCATCGGGTTCCTGCTGGCCGCCACGGCGGTAGGCTGGCTGGCCGCCGTCGTGCTCGCACGCACCGCCAACCGCACCGGAAAACTGCGCGCCGTCCTCCTGTTCGCCGCGGCCATGGTGAGCAGCATCGTCTTCATCCACGGCCTCGGCATCCTGGGCATGATGGTCAACGCCAAGCTGGACTTCTCGAAGGCCTTCATCGCCGACCTCGCGTTCTACCCCGGCGACATCATCAAGAACGTTCTGGCTGTCAGCATCGCCCTGGCACTGCACAAGGCCTTCCCGGACCTGCTGCTGCGCCGCGTCCGGACGGCTGACACCCGCCCGTGAGCAGCATCGTCCTGGACCGGGTGACGGTGCGGGTGTCGGTTGACGGCCGCCCCGCACCCAAGACACTGCTCCAGGAGCTATCGCTGGACCTCACCGAACGGCGGATCGGGGTGATCGGGGCCAACGGCTCAGGTAAATCCACCCTCCTGCGGCTCCTCAACGGGCTCGTGGCACCGAGCGATGGCACGGTGGCAGTCGACGGCGCCGATACCGTCCGCGCCGTGCGGGAGGTCCGCCGGCGCGTGGGCTTTGTCTTCACGGATCCGCTCTCCCAGCTCGTCATGCCCACGGGTCGCGAGGACGTGGAACTGTCGCTGCGCCGCTCCATCCGCAACGCCACAGAGCGCCGGGCCCACGCCGAATCTGTCCTGGAACGGTTTGGCCTCCTGCTGCTCGCGGACCAGAGCATCTACGAGCTTTCCGGCGGCGAACGCCAACTCCTGGCGCTGGCTGCGGTCCTCGCCGTGGACCCGGACGTGCTGGTCCTGGACGAGCCGTCCACGCTGCTGGATCTCCGCAACCGCGAACTGCTGCGGCGCACGCTGGCCGGACTCCGCCAGCAGGTCATCCTCTCCACCCACGACCTCGAGCTCGCCCGCGACATGGACCGGGTGCTGGTGGTCGACGCCGGGAAGGTCGTGTTCGACGGCGAACCGTCCGCCGCCGTCGCGCACTACCGCGCCGTGAGTTCCGCCGGCCTGCCCGCGGCTGGAGGCCGGCCCGCCGGCGGGATCGGGGACGGTATCGGTGGCTCGGTCGCTGGTGGCCGGGACGGGGGCGCCGTGGCCGATCGGACCGGCACGGGGCAGACCCGCCTGGAGCAGACATGAGCAGCCACGGCCTCCTTCTGGCCACGTACGTGCCGGGCTCGTCCGTGATCCACCGCACGCCGCTGTGGCTGAAGTTCGTGCTGGTTGTTGGCTGCGGAATGGCCTCGTTCCTGATTGCCGACTGGGCCGTGTCCGCCGCTGTGCTGGCTCTGCTGTGCGGCCTGTTCCTGCTCAGCGGGGCAGGCCCCGCCCGGCTGTTTCGCGCAGTGCGCCCGGTCCTGCCGGTCCTGCTGGCCATCGGCCTCTTCCAATGGTGGCAGCTGGGTGCCCCGACCGCCGCGCGGATCGTGCTGAACGTCCTGGTCTGCGTCGTCGCGGCATCAATCCTGACCGCCACCACGCCGGTGCAGGCGCTGCTCGACGGCGTGGCCTCCCTGGCCAGGCCCTTCCGGCGGGTCGGCGCGGATCCGGAACGCTTCGCCCTGACGATTGCCATCATGCTCCGCAGCATCCCGTTCGTTGCCGGGGCGTATGCTGACGTGCGCGATTCTGCCCGTGCCCGCGGACTCGAACGCAACCCGCGGGCCCTTGTGCTGCCCGTCTTCATCACCACGGTGGCCTTTGCCCGGCAGACCGGTGAAGCCCTGGCCGCCCGCGGGCTGGGCGAACCGGAGGATCCGGAGGATCCGGAGTAAGCCCCTCCGTGCCGGGCCGGCGCCGGCTCCCGCTCCGGAGGTGACGGAGCGGCGCCGTCACCAACCGCCGCGCGTCGGCGTATGTCCCTTGCGGGCATCGTCGGGCATTGCCATTTCGGCCCGCAGGCCCAGGAGCCGGATCGGGCGCCCTGCTTCGATGCTGGCGGCGAGGTCCAAGGTCCGCGCGAGGATTTCGTTCCGGTCGAATGTCTCCGGAATTTTCCGCGCGTGGGTCGTGGTGAAGAACGGTGCGTACCGAACCTTCAGGGTCAGTCCGATCACGGGCCGTCCTTCGGCCACAACATCCTCAAGGACACGCGCTGTCAGCTGCCTCACGGCGTCGTCCACCTGGGCGGGCTCGGTCAGGTCCCGCTGGAACGTGGTCTCCCGGCTATGCCCGCGGGCAACCCACGGGGTGTCGTCCACGACGCTGGCGCCGTCCCCGCGTCCGAGCTCCGCGTACCAAGGACCCATCCTGGGGCCGAACTCCGGGACCAGGTCCTGGGGGTCGGACGCGGCGAGCTCGGCGACTGTGTTGATGCCGAGTTTGGACAGCCGGCCCGACACTTTGGTTCCGACGCCCCACAGGTCCTTGGTTGGCCGGCTGCCCATGACCTCGAGCCAGTTTCCGGCAGTGAGACGGAAGACGCCGGCCGGCTTGCCGAAACCGGTGGCGACCTTGGCTCGGACCAGCGTGTCTCCGATGCCCACGCTGCAATGCAGCTGTGTTCGCTCCAGGACAGCGGCCTGCACCTGCCGGGCGTAGGCTTCCGGATGCTCTGTCTCAGTGCCTACAAAGGCCTCATCCCAACCCAGCACCTGCACGGTGGCGCCGGGCTGCGCGCGCAGGGTGGCCATCACCGTTTCAGACGCCGCGAGGTAAGCCTCGTGATCGACGGGCAGGATCACAGCGTCGGGCACTTTCCGGGCCGCAATGCGTAAGGGCATTCCGGACCCCACACCGAACGCCCTGGCTTCGTAGGATGCGGTCGACACCACAGCCCGTTCCGTGGGGTCGCCCCGGCCGCCGACAATGATCGGCCTGCCCGCAAGCTCCGGCCGCCGCAACACCTCGACCGCCGCAATGAACTGGTCGAGGTCGACGTGCAGCACCCACCGGATTCCGCTCACGCCACCAGTCTGCCCTAAACATCCGTGGCAAGCATCGGCACATGCCCTCGCGTGGCCGCTGCCACTGGACATATGCCTGCCATGCCCATCCTTAGTGCCCAGGAAGGGACATGTCCGGATCTGAGAGCCCGCGGGAAACTCCGCCTGCCGCGTCGTCCAATGGACATGCCCTCGCCCGCCCGCAGCCACTGGACATATGCCTGCCATGCTCATCCATAGTGCCCAGGAAGGGACATGTCCGGATCTGAGAGTCCGCGGGAAACCCCGCCGCCGCGTCGTCCAATGGACATGCCCTCGCCCGCCCACAGCCACTGGACATATGCCTGCCATGCCCATCATTAGCGCCCAAGAATGGACATGTCCCTTCCCAGGAGCCAGAACGGGGTATGCCCCGCAGCGGGAAAGTGGATATGCCCTCCGCTGCCCGCGGCCAGTGGACATGTGCCCCATATGTCCACTGGTTGCAACGAAGAATGGGCATGTCCCGCGGGGGCCGGTGGGTTAGTCGAGCCGGGTGTACCCCATTAGCGCAGCCGTGCCCATACCGCCTGCGATGCTGATCATCGCCAGGGCAAGCCGGCCTTGCTCTGGGGATCTGCGCGCTTGTGCCAGCAGCCTGGTAACCAGGACCGCGCCCGAGGCTCCGTAGGCGTGACCAAGGGCCAGGGCGCCGCCGTCGAGGTTCGCTTGCTCTGGGTCAATCCCCAACTGATCAAAACAGGCGAGAGTCTGGGAGGCGAAGGCCTCGTTGAATTCCACCAGGCCTAGATCCGCTGCCGTCACGCCGTGGGCCGCGAGGAGCCGTTCGGCGGCTGCGGCCGCGCCGATGCCCAGAAGCTGCGGGGCTACCCCGGCCGTGTCGGTTCCGAGCACCAGCAACCCGTCCGCAGCGCCCAGCCGCCGGGCCCGTTCCAGGGACGTGACAACGACGGCCGCCGCGCCATCAGCGTCGAAGCACGAATTCCCTGCCGTTACCGTGCCCGCGCTGGCAAACACGGACGGGAACCGGGCCATGAGGGCCGGGCCAAGGCTCGGCCTCGGACCGTCGTCGGCCCAGGTGCCCGCTCCGGAGTCAGCAGCGAGTGGCACGATCTCGCCGTCGAACCGCCCGGCAGCGGCGGCGGCCAGGGCGCGTTGGTGGCTGCGGAGCGCGAAGGCGTCCTGGCGTTCCCGGCTGATGCCGAAGTGGGCGGCGACGTTCTCGGCCGCCACGCCCATGTCCGGATCGCCAAGGCTCAGCGGCGCGAACTGGGCCCGGCTGTAATAGTCCGGGCTGCCGTCCTCGTTGCGGTGTGCCCGGAGCGGCGCCGTGCTGATGCTCTCCACGCCGCCTGCGAGGTAGAGGCCAGCGCCGCCGGCAGCGACCAGCCGCGAGGCCAGGACGATCGCGTCCAAACCGGAGCCGCATTGCCGGTCCACGGTAACGCCGGGAACGGTGACGGGCAGGCCCGCCTCCAGCGCCGCCAGCCGGGCCACGTTTCCGCCGCCGCCCACGGCGTTTCCGATCACGACGTCGGTCACGGACTCGGGCGCGGCACCCACGCCACCAACAGCACCACGCTCGGCGCCGAGCTCGGCAAGCAGGCTGCGGAGCACCGGAGCCAGGAGTTCGTGGGCGCGCAACTTCTTGAGTGCACCGTTGGCCCGGCAAAGCGGCGTCCGCCGCGCGGCGATGATCACGGGTTGCCGGTCCTCCGGCAACAGCCCAGGAAACTGCAGGCAGCCAGGGACCACCGGCCCGGTGTCGTCGTGTGGCTCAGCCAAGGCGGCGGATCCTGGGATCATTCCCGGCCACCCAGTCGAGCATCAGCTGCCGGCTGATCTTCCCGCGGTCTGTCACGGGCAGCTCCGCCAGCGCGAAGTACTCCAGGGGGCGCTTGTTGCGTGCCAGGACATCGTCAATCCCGGACCTGAGCTGAGTGGCGGTGACCGCGCCGTGCGAGGGCACAACGCCGGCCACGACGCGCTGGCCGCGAAGGTCGTCGGTCATGCCGGCAGCCACGGCGGCGGCGACGCCGGGGACGGACGCCAGCGCCATTTCGACTTCGTGCGGGTAGACGTTGGTGCCGGCGGTGATGATCATGTCGGAGCGCCGGCCCAGCATGTGCAGCGTCCCGCCGGAGAGGTACCCCTGGTCTCCCACCGTGTACCAGCCGTCGAAACAGCGCAGGGCCTGGCCGTCGTCACCCCAGAGGTAGCCGTTGCTGACCATACCGCTGCGGACGCAGATGTTGCCGTCGCTGCCGTCCGGTAGTTCGGCCCCGTGATCGTCCAGGATGCGGATGTCGACGCCGGGAAACGGCTTCCCGATGCCGGTCCCGCCCGGCTCTACGGGTTCGCCCGGACCCAGCCCGGCGCCGGAGACGAAGCTGAGCTCGGAGGCGCCGTAGTACTCGAAAATGGTGGCGTTGGGCGCCCAGCGCCGGGCCGCCTCCAGTGTCCGGGCGTCCAGCTTGGAACCGGCGCAGATGATGCTGCGGATGCCGGAGGCATCGACGCCGCCGGCCAGGCCGCGTTCGCTGAGCAGCCGGAGCATCGTGGGGACCAGCACCAGGCGGGTGATGCCGTCGTGGCTGACAGCCGCGTGGGCGGCGCCGACGTCGAAGTGCTCCAGGGTGTGGAATTCGGCGCCGGCGTACAGGCATTCGGCGAGGGCGTAGAGGTTCAGGCTCGCGGCGAGCGGGCCGGGGGCCAGGGACTTGTCGTCCTGAGTCAGCCCGAAGAATTCAATGGAGGCGTCGAACGATTCCTGCCAGGACCGCCGCGAACGGGTGAACGCCTTGGGGACCGAGGTGGTGCCGGAGGTCAGGCCGATCAGGAACGAGGTGTCCGGCGGCCCGTCCGCCAATGCCGCTGCCACTGACGGCGGCAGCGCCGGTTCCGTCAGGGCGATGCGCGCGGTGATTCCGTCCTGCAACTGCTGCGGCCAGGCTGGATCCAGCACGGCGCACTGCCGCTCCCCCGCGACGGCCGCCGCGAACTCTACGGCGAAGCGGATGGAATTGTGTTCGGACAGCACAGTTACGGCGGGCGCCGCGGACACCAGCGCCGCCGCTTGGTCCCGCAGGCCGGACCAGCTCAGGTGCTCTCCGGCCACGACGACGGCTGTTTCGTCGGGACGGTCATCGGCCCAGCGCTGGAGTCTGTCGAGAAAAGGCATCGAACCAACTTTACCGTTGCCGGGCGCCGCCGCGGCCCGTGCGGGATATTGTGACAGCATGAGCTTCAACGACGACGCCCCGCTGGATCCGTCACAAGTCCAGGACCGCCGCGGGAGGGGCCGTGGCACCATGATCGGCGGCGGGATCGGCGGCGGGATCATCCTGCTGCTCGCCGCCCTGTTTGGCATCAACCCCCAGCTGCTCGAAGGCCTGGCCGGCCCCGCCCAGGATGCCCAGTCACAGAACCAGGGCTCTGCCCCCGCCTGCAAGACGGGCGCCGACGCCGACGCCCGCCTCGACTGCAGGATTACTGGCACGGTCAACAGCCTGAACGCCTTCTGGCCGGCCTATCTGGCCCAGTACAACGTGAAATATCCGCGGCCCCAGGCCGTGATCTTCACGGGCGGAACCAGCACCGGCTGCGGCGCCGCGACCACCGAGGTCGGACCGTTCTACTGCCCGGCGGACACCACGGCGTACTTCGATCCCGGCTTCTTCCAGGAACTCGTGGACCGGTTCGGCTCGTCCGGCGGGCCGCTGGCCCAGGAATATGTCGTGGCCCACGAATTTGGCCACCATGTGCAGAACCTGCTCGGCAACCTGGACCGGGCGCAGCAGGACCCCCAGGGGCCCGGGTCCGGCGGTGTGCGCGTCGAGCTCCAGGCCGACTGCTACGCGGGGCTGTGGGCCCACTATGCAACCACGCAGGCGGACCCCAAGACCGGCCAGCCCTACCTCGAGCCTTTCACAAACAAGGACCTCCAGGATGCCCTGTCGGCCGCCTCGGCCGTGGGCGATGACCGTATCCAAAAGGCCGCGACGGGCCGTGTCTCACCCGAGGCGTGGACCCACGGGTCAAGTGCCCAACGGCAGAAGTGGTTCTATCAGGGGTACACGACCGGAGACATCAACAAGTGCGACACGTTTGCGGTGGCGGCCCCGTAACCTCGGGGGTACCCCAGACCCGCCGGCATTAGCCTCGCTGCCCTGGCCTCACCCGCGTGGCGGCCTGCGCCGGACCGGGATTTCGACGTAGCTGAGGAATCCGGCGTGGCCGAGGTGCCGGTGTTTCGGGTGCCACACCGGGCGGTACTGGTGCCCGAACGGGTCGGTCACCCGGACGGTTTCCAGCCTGCTGTTCCCGGCAAGGAGGCGGTCGACGTCGGCCAGCAGGTTGCGCCGCGTCGCGAGCCCGTCGATGTCCAGGCTCCACAGCCCCAGCTCGGCATCCGTTCCGCGTTCCAGCTGGAGCGTCTCGAACAGTCCGGCCACGAGCCCGGCGAGCCCGGCGGTGTCGGCGCGCTGCAGCCGGTGGCCCTCGGGATGCACTTCGCGGGCGTCGGCCAGGGCCTGCCGAAGCCAGTGAAGTTCCACTGATCCCAGGGGCGGCCCCAGGCGCAGGTGGCGGTGTTCGTCCAGCTCCAGCCGGTACGAGGTGGCGCCGCGGTCAATGATGCAGGGAGCCTCGCCGACGTATTCAAAGTCGGCCAGGAGGTCTTCCCGGGAACGGTAGTAGGAGAACTCGCCGCTGTCCTCGACCACCACATAGTCCCCGACGGCGGTGGCGGGCCGCGGCGCTGGGGTGGCATCCATTGCGGTGTGCCTCCTGTCGACGTAGGCCGAGTCCGAAGAGTGGTGGGCTCCTTGTCTTTATGAGACCACCGCCACGGCGATATGGGAACGGCGGTTAGGAAGACAACGGCGGCCCCGCCTCGGTGAGGTGGGGCCGCCGTCGTTCACAACCTGGACCGCGGCCCGTTGGTGTGTGGAGCTATGCGTGGGGACCTAGATGTTGAAGCCCAGCGCGCGCATCTGGTCGCGGCCGTCTTCGGTGATCCGTTCCGGACCCCATGGCGGCATCCACACCCAGTTGAGCCGCCATTCGTCGACGATCCCGTCGAGGGCCTTGCCGACCTGTTCCTCGATGACATCGGTCAGCGGGCAGGCGGCGGTGGTGAGCGTCATGTCGATCAGCAGGGCGCCGTCGTCGTCCGAGTACTTGAGGCCGTACAGCAGGCCCAGATCAACGATGTTGACCCCGAGTTCCGGGTCGATCACGTCCTTGAGCGCCTCCTCCACGTCCTCGAGGCCCGTGCGGGCCACATTGAGTTCGGTCATGGCGGACTCCTAACTATGCCTGGGCTGCAGCCGAGGCGGCAGCGATGGTGGCCGCCCCTGCGCCGGTGGCGTAGCGGTCGTAGCCTTCTTCTTCGAGGCGGTCGGCGAGCTCCGGACCGCCTTCTTCAACAACCTGGCCGTCGACGAACACGTGCACGAAGTCCGGCTTGATGTAGCGCAGGATCCGGGTGTAGTGCGTGATGAGCAGGGTACCCATGTTGCCGCCCGCGTGGGCGCGGTTGACACCCTCGGAGACGACCTTCAGCGCGTCGACGTCGAGGCCGGAGTCGGTCTCGTCCAGGACGGCGAACTTCGGCTTGAAGAGCTCCAGCTGGAGGATTTCAACGCGCTTCTTCTCGCCGCCGGAGAAGCCCTCGTTGACGTTGCGCTGGGTGAAGTCGGCGTCGATGCGCAGCTGCGCCATGGCCTCCTTGACGTCCTTGGTCCAGGTGCGCAGCTTCGGGGCTTCGCCGTCGATCGCGGTCTTGGCAGTGCGCAGGAAGTTGGTCATGCTCACGCCCGGTACCTCGACGGGGTACTGCATGGCGAGGAACACGCCCGCGCGGGCGCGCTCGTCCACGCTCATCGCGAGGACGTCTTCGCCGTCAAGGGTGATCGTGCCGGAGGTGACGTTGTAGCGCGGGTGCCCGGCGATCGTGGACGCCAGGGTGGACTTGCCGGAACCGTTCGGCCCCATGATGGCGTGCGTCTCACCGGTCCTGATGGTCAGGCTGACGCCCTTCAGGATTTCCTTGGTGCCCTGCTCGGTGTCAATGCTGACGTGCAGGTCCTTGATCTCAAGAGTCGACATATGTCTTGTTCTCCTCTGCACCGTGCCCTCAGGCAACTGTGCGTTTTCTTGGCGATAAGTTTTTCTGTGCGGGTTGCCGGCTGCAGGCAGCTAGCTGAAGTTTGGAGCCTCGGCGCCGTTCAGGACGTTGGTGACGTCAACGTAGACCTCGTCATCCTGGACGGTCACGGCGAACACGGGAACAGGATCATAGGCTGGCAGCTGGAGCGGCTCGCCGGTGCGCAGGTCGAACTGGGAACCGTGGCCCCAGCATTCGATCTTGCAGCCTTCAACTTCTCCTTCGGAGAGGGAGATGTCCGCGTGCGAGCAGGTGTCGCCGATCGCGTGGATCTCCCCCATCGAGTCCTTCACGATCGCTACGGGGTAGTCGTCGATCAGGATCCGCAGCGCCTGCTTGAGCTGGATCTCGCTGGCGTTGCAGACTAGCTCGCCCTTTGGCTGTTCAGTCATTGATGTGTTCCGTGTTCCTGTGTTCTTTTGTGCTGGGCACTAGTTGTCCGTTGCCGCGAGTTCGCGCTCGACGGCTTCCGTGAGGCGCTCTTCGATGGCGGGGACCTTGATCTTCTGGATGATCTCGTTGAGGAAGCCACGGACCACCAGGCGGCGGGCCACATCTTCCGGGATGCCACGGGCCATCAGGTAGAACAGGTGCTGGTCGTCGAAGCGTCCAGTGGCGCTGGCGTGCCCTGCCCCGGCGATCAGGCCGGTCTCGATTTCGAGGTTCGGCACGGAATCGGCGCGGGCGCCGTCGGTGAGGACCAGGTTGCGGTTGGCCTCGTAGGTGTCGGTGCCTTCTGCCTCCTTGCGGATCAGGACGTCACCCACCCAGACGGTGTGCGCGTTGCGGCCCTGCAGGGCGCCCTTGTACAGGACGTTGGACTTGCAGTTGGCCACGGCGTGGTCCACGAACAGGCGCTGCTCCAGGTGCTGGCCGGCGTCGGCGAAGTACAGGCCGAACAGTTCAACTTCGGCGCCCGGGGCGGTGAAGCGTGCGGACGGGGTGACGCGCACCAGGTCGCCGCCGAGGCTGACGACGATGTGCTTGAACTTCGCGTCGCGGCCGAGCTTGGCCTGCTGGGAGGAGGCGTGCACGGCGTCGTCGTTCCATTCCTGGAGCGAGATGACGGTCAGCTGCGCGCCGTCCTCAACCAGGATTTCGATGTTTTCCGAGACGACGGCGGAGCCCTGGTGGTCCAGGACCACGACGGACTTGGAGAACTTTTCCGCGACAATCACGACGTGCTGCGCGGAGGCCTCGGTGCCCTGGCCGGTGAGCAAGATGCTGACCTCGCCGTCGACCTGGACCTCGGAGGGTACGGTGATGACGGTGGCTTCGGTGAAGTTTTCCCAGGCGTTCGCGGAGACGCGGTCCTCGGGGATGGCGGCGGAGCCGATCCGGCGGTCCTCGCGGCCGACGGTCTCGACCCGGACATTGTCCGGAGCGGTGACGCTCACGGACGGCGCGGCGCCGTTGAGGACCTCGGTGTGCAGGCCGCGGAGGCGCTTGAGCGGGGTGAACCGCCAGTCCTCTTCCAGACCGGTCAGCGGCTTGAAGTCCGCCAGCTTGTAAGAGGTCAGGCGGCCGGCGCGTGAGCTGTCCGGAACGCCGACGCCGCCGCCGTGCGAGTGGCGCTTGACGGCTTCGCCAGCCAGCGGCGACTTGGATTCCGTGGCGTTAAGCGGGGAAAGGCTTTCGCCTTCCTCGGTGAAACCGTTGATGAACGGCTGGGCTGACGGCGCGCCGATGCGGGCCTTTTCAGTAGTGATGTCAGTCATTAACCGACCGATCCTTCCATCTGCAGTTCAATCAGGCGGTTCAGCTCAAGGGCGTATTCCATCGGCAGTTCGCGGGCAATCGGCTCGATGAAGCCGCGGACGATCATCGCCATGGCCTCGTCTTCGCGCATGCCGCGGGACATCAGGTAGAACAGCTGCTCTTCGCTGACCCGCGAGACCGTGGCCTCGTGGCCCATCGTGACGTCGTCCTCGCGGATGTCGATGTACGGGTAGGTGTCCGACCGGCTGATGGTGTCCACCAGGAGGGCGTCGCAGCGGACCGTGTTGGCCGAGTGCTTGGCGCCCTCGCGGACCTGGACCAGGCCGCGGTAGGCGGCGCGGCCGCCGCCGCGGGCCACGGACTTGGAGATGATCGAGCTCTTGGTGTTGGGCGCGATGTGGACCATCTTGGAGCCGGTGTCCTGGTGCTGGCCTTCGCCGGCGAATGCGATGGACAGGGTCTCGCCCTTGGCGCCTTCGCCCACGAGGTAGACGGCCGGGTACTTCATGGTGACCTTGGAGCCGATGTTGCCATCGATCCATTCCATGGTGGCGCCCTCTTCGCAGATGGCGCGCTTGGTGACCAGGTTGTACACGTTGGTGGACCAGTTCTGGATGGTCGTGTAGCGGACGCGGGCGCCCTTCTTCACGACGATTTCCACGACGGCCGAGTGCAGCGAGTCCGAGGTGTAGATCGGCGCGGTGCAGCCTTCGATGTAGTGGACGTAGGAGTCCTCGTCGGCGATGATCAGCGTGCGTTCGAACTGGCCCATGTTTTCGGTGTTGATGCGGAAGTAGGCCTGCAGCGGGATGTCCACGTGGACGCCCTTGGGCACGTACACGAAGGATCCGCCGGACCAGACGGCCGTGTTCAGCGACGCGAACTTGTTGTCGCCCACCGGGATGATGGTGCCGAAGTACTCCTGGAAGATCTCCGGGTGTTCGCGCAGCGCCGTGTCGGTGTCCAGGAAGATGACGCCCTGGGCTTCCAGGTCCTCGCGGATCTGGTGGTACACAACCTCAGATTCGTACTGCGCGGCGACGCCGGAGACGAGGCGGCTGCGCTCGGCTTCCGGGATGCCCAGCTTCTCGTAAGTGTTCCGGATGTCCTCGGGAAGGTCTTCCCAGGTTGCGGCCTGCTTCTCGGTGGAGCGCACGAAGTACTTGATGTTGTCGAAGTCGATGCCGGACAGGTCCGCGCCCCAAGTGGGCATGGGCTTGCGGTCGAAGTACTTCAGGCCCTTGAGGCGGAGGTCCCGCATCCATTCCGGCTCGCTCTTCTTGGCCGAGATGTCCCGGACTACGTCCTCATCGATGCCGCGGCGGGCGTTGGCGCCGACGTCGGTCTTGTCGGCCCAGCCGTACTCATAGGTGCCGATTCCGTGCAGTTCGGGATTCTTCTCCAGAATCTCCGAAATCACAGTAGAGTCAGCAACCTTCTTCTCTGATAGTTGGTCCGTCATCACGGCCTTTCTTGCAGATGGTTGGATACTTCGTCCGGGTTGACCGGGGCTGCGGGACCAGAAGTCCCGACGGCGGCCGGACGGCCCGTAGGTATGTGGGTGGTACAAACGTGGCCGCCGCGCGCAAGTGTGGACAGCCGGCGCACATCGACGCCTACCAGCCGGGCGAAAACCTCGGTCTCCACGTCGCAGAACACCGGGAACTGCGCCGCCAGGTGCTGGATGGGGCAATGCCCCTGGCAGAGCTGGACACTGGACAGCGCGGCCGGAAGCGGCGCCTTGGCTTCAATTGACTGCGCCGACGCCACGAAACCGTCGCGGCTCAACGCCTCGGAGAGAGCCTGGGCACGGGCCGTGATGTCCGGTCCGGCCTGCTCGATCTCGGGTGCGTAGCGGCGCTCCATATCGGCGAACCGCTCGACGGCGAACTGCCGCACCGCCTCCGGTCCGGCCGCCTCGCCCAGGCGGCGCAGGGCGACAGTGGCGATGTCGAGGTAGTCGTTGCCGAGGGTCGACTGGCCCTGGGAGCTCAGGACGTAGCGGCGGGCGGGCCGTCCGGCGCCGGCACCGGCGCGGGCAACCCGTTTGACCTCAATCACTCCGCTGCGCGCGAGGTGGTCAAGGTGGCGGCGCACGGCGGCAGGAGTGAAGCCCAGGAGGTCGCCGAGTTCGGCTGCGCTGATGGGTCCGTGCTCCAGCACGGCGTTGAGGACGCGGTCACGCGTGCGCTCCTCAGCATCGTGGGTGTGGCTGCCGCCGGCTGCGGGAACGACGTCCGGCACAGCCGCCATATGCGCCCGGGCGGACCCGGCGCGCGCGGTGCCGCGCCCGGACGGGACTGCGGACGCAGAAGGGCTCATGGAATACACAACACAATCATGTCGTAATTTACTCCCGCGTTCCAGTAAGGCATGGCTTCCCTGCCCGGCACCGCCCCGACGGGAGCGGCCGTACTACATCGCGTAGAATGCTGTGGTGCGATCTCCCGAATCCCCCGTTCTGACCATCAGCGGGCTAGTCAAGGATGTTGGTCCACTGCCCACACTCGACGGCAAGATGCTGCGCGTGGTCAGCGGCCTGTCCCTCATTGCCGAACGCGGGCAGGTCACGGCCCTGCTCGGTGCCAACGGCGCTGGCAAGACCACCACCATTGAATGCGCCCAGGGCCTGCAGAAGCGTACCGCCGGGAGTATCAGCCTACTGGGCCAGGACCCGGATGCGGCAGGGGCCGGGCTCCGTGCGCGCGTGGGGGTCATGCTGCAGGACGGCGGCCTCCCGCCGTCGGCCCGCCCCATCCCCCTGCTGCGGCACATCTCCGGCATGTACCAGGACCCGTGGCCCGTCGATGAGCTCATCGGACGCCTTGGGATCGACACCTTCAGCCGCACCAACGTGCGGCGCCTGTCCGGCGGGCAGAAACAGCGGCTTGCCCTCGCCGCGGCGCTGGTCGGCAACCCGGAGGTCCTCTTCCTCGACGAGCCGAGCGCCGGGCTGGACCCGCAGTCACGGCAAATGGTCTTTGATCTCATCTCCGAGCTGCGCAACAGCGGCATGGGCATCGTCCTGACCACCCACCTCATGGACGACGCCCAACGCCTCGCCGACTACGTCTACATCATCGACGCCGGCCGCAACGTCGCAGAAGGCACGGTCGCCCAGCTCCTCCGGCACCAGCTGCCCGCCGGCGACGCAGGGCAGCACACCCGCACGTTGCTCTTTGAAACCGAACCCGGCCTGGACTTCACCGGGGTGCTGCCCGACGGCGTCGACGTCACCGAGGCGCGGGCCGGCAGTTACGCCGCGACCGGCGCGCTGACCCCGGCCGATCTCGCCGCGATCACCGGGTGGTGGGCCGCGCGCGGGATCATGCCCAGCTCCCTGAGCCTTGAGGCCCGCAGCCTCGAGGACGTCTTCCTGGACATCTCCGGAAGGGAGATCCGATGACCCGCGTTTCAAGCGGCGCCCCGCTGGAGAGCGCACGCCGCGGCAGCACGCCCGGAACCGCACACGGCAGCGCCCCCGCACCGTTGCTGCGCCGCATCGTGCTGCAGGGCCAGTACGAGACCGTCACCATGCTCCGCAACGGCGAGCAGCTGATCCTCGCGATCGTGCTGCCGCTGCTGGCCATGGTCGGCCTGACCGTGACCCCGCTGCTGGACGGACTCGGTTCGAGCCGCATCAACGTCGCCGTTCCCGGCATCCTGGCGCTGTGTGCCATGTCCACCGCCTTCACGGGGCAGGGCATCGCCACCGGCTTTGACCGCCGTTACGGGGTCCTGCGCTTCCTCTCCACCACTCCCCTGGGCCGCACTGGTCTCATTGCGGGGAAGATCCTGGCCGTGTTGGCCGTGCTGTTCCTGCAGGTGCTCGTCGTGGCCGCGATGGCCTTCGTCCTCGGCTGGCAACCTAATCCCGCGGGCTGGCTGCCCGGCCTGGCCATACTGGTCCTCGGGGCCGCATCCTTCACGGCCCTGGGGCTGCTGGTCGCCGGCACGGTCCGGCCAGAGGCGACCCTGGCCATTACCAACCTGCTCTGGATCCTGCTGGGCGCGCTGGGCGGGATCGTCATTCCGACCGAACGGCTTCCGGCGCTGGCGCAGGCTGTGGTGCACTTCCTCCCCTCCGGAGCGCTGGGCCAGGCGCTGCGGGATTCATTCCTGGACGGCAGCGTCAATGTTGGCGCCGTACTTGTCCTTCTGCTCTGGACGGCGATCGCCGGCGGCGCAGCAATCCGTTGGTTCAAGTGGAATTGAGAAATCTGTGAGCACGGCGTCACGCACCCCCCGGATCGTCTCCGGGTTCACCTCCCGGCTTCCCACCAGGGTCGACAACACGATCAGGCGGCTGGCCGTGTTGTCACTCATCGGGCAGATCGTCCTGGTGGTGACCGGCGGCGCCGTCCGGCTGACCGCCTCGGGCCTGGGCTGCCCCACCTGGCCGCGCTGCACCGAGGCGTCCCTCGCGACCACGCCGGAAATGGGGTTCCACGGCATCATCGAATTCGGCAACCGGCTCCTGACATTCGCGCTGGCCGCCATTGCCGTGATGATGCTCGTGTACCTCTGGAACCTCCGCAAGGAACGCCGCGATCTGTTCCTGCTCGCCCTCGGCCTGCTCGCCAGCATCCCGGCGCAGGCCGTGATCGGCGGCATCACCGTACTGACCCAGCTGAACCCGTGGGTTGTGGGCCTGCACTTCCTTGTGTCCATGGCCCTCGTGGTCCTCGCGACCCTCCTGGTGAACCGGGCCTACGGCCGCACCGGCAAGGCCAGGACCGTGCAGCTGCCCGCGCTGCCGGGCGCCGCGCGCCCGGTGATGACCGCCGTCGCGTTCTTCTCTGCCGTGGCGGTCTGCCTCGGCGTGGTGGTGACCGGAGCCGGCCCGCACGCCGGCGACGCCGATGCCCCGCGCAACAATCTCGACTGGGACCTTTTCGCGCACATCCACGCCGTGCCCGCCTACCTGGTGACCGCCGGAGCGCTGTTCGGGCTGTTCCTGGTGGTCCGCGGGCGGATCCCGGGGCCGTTCCGGTCCGCGGTGTTCATGCTGCTGGGCGTCACGGTGCTGCAGGCCGTCATCGGCTTCACCCAGTACTACAACGGCATCCCGGCGCTGCTGGTCGGCGCGCACATGCTGGCGGCGGCCCTGCTGATGAGCGCGGCCACCAACGCCGCGGACCTGGCCCGCTACAGCCCGGTGGAATAAACGCCGCAGCACCTCCCGCCGGGAAGCAACGCGGACCGGTACTTGGTTCACTGCCCGGGGCTGGCCCTGACAGGATTTCCGGGTGGACTATGAGATGGCATGGACATGGACCGTTGCGGCAGTGGGCCTTCCCGTTCGCTCCCGTGATGCTGACCGGAAGGCCTTCTCAGATGCAAGCGACAGAACCGACCGTGCCCCCTTCGCCCTCGGCCCGCCAACGCGCGGCGAGCCTCAAAGAGCGCGTCTACATCATCTTCACGAGCCTGGCTGTGGTGCTGGCACTTCGGAGCCACGCGGACGAGACCACCCCCGCAGCCGCGGCGGCCACCCTCAGCATCGTGGTAATCGGTTCCCTGCTGGGAATTTTCGTCGCCGATCTCCTAAGCCACCTGACCGTCCATTCGAAGCTCCCCACCGGTGAGGAACTGCACCACATGATCGCGGTCAGCGCGGACGGGCTCGGCGTGCTCGTGACTCCGCTGATTCTGCTGGCGGCGGCCGGCCTCGGGGTGTGGTCGACGGCGGTTGCCCTTGGGTGGGCGGTGGTGGTTCTGGTTGTCTCCCTGGCCGTCGTCGGCTTCCTCGCGATCCGGCGCCTGGAGATACCGCTCCATCACAAGGCCGCCATCATGTTCGCCGAAGTTGTCCTGAGCCTGCTGGTGATCGGGCTCGAACTGCTGGCCCACAACCTCTGATCACACGGCTGCCGGCGGGCGAAGGAAAAGGGCTGCGACGCTGAATTCCGTTCAACAATGACGGCCCGGAGGCGAGACTTCGCCCACATTCCGGCGCAGGTTACCCGTCAGTCACTTGTCCAGACAGGAAGGCTTTCGGAATACT
Source organism: Arthrobacter sp. NPDC058130 (assembly GCF_042884475.1). Lineage (NCBI taxonomy): Bacteria > Bacillati > Actinomycetota > Actinomycetes > Micrococcales > Micrococcaceae > Arthrobacter > Arthrobacter sp. NPDC058130. Next base: position 320,966 of record NZ_JBHVTV010000002.1, on the reverse strand, counting down.
GGACCCTGTAACCCGTGGGCGTAACCCGTGGGCCTGCAGGCCTGTGGGCTGAGACCGGCGGCCCTATTCCCGGCCGTCCGGGGCCTCATCGCAGGGCGTGCGCAGAACCGGAGTCAGGTTGCGTCCAGCCAAGTCGGGAATACTGGAACACGGCGCGGGACGGACGCCGCAATCAAATTAAGAGAAAGAGGACGGCTCGGTTTTGCCTTGATTCAGCTGGAATCGGAACCGGCCCCATAAAGGCACCGGAGGATATGTGGCGTTACTAGTCGGCGAAAGGTCCGCCACGGCGGCCCAAAACACTACAGTGCGCCCACGGCTGGACGGCCTGGACGTTCTTCGCGGTGCTGCCGTTGGTGCCGTCCTGCTGGGACATTCCTGGCCCGGGATTTTTCAGGGCGCCGGTATTATTGGCGTCATTGCCTTCTTCGTTTTGAGCGGTTACCTGATCACCAACGTGCTGCTCCGGGACATCGAGCGCCACCGGAAGATCCGTTACGGCCGTTTCTACGCGCACCGGGCGTTCCGGCTGGTGCCGGCCCTGATCTCCCTCCTCGGCGTGTACGCGATTGTGGAACTGGCCACCGACGTCCTCGGCGACAGGTCCAAGGGGATCGTCGGGTATACCGTGCTGGCCGGCCTTGGCTATCTCAAAGACCTGCCGCTGCCGTTCGATGTCAGCATGGCGATCGGGCCGCTCTGGACGCTGGCCGTGGAGGAGCAGTTTTACCTGATCTGGCCTGCGCTGCTCGTGCTCGCCCTGAGGCGCTGCCGCCAGGGCCGGCTGATTGGCGTCTCTGCCGCCGTCGCCCTGTTCCTCATGGCCGCCAGTGTGCTGGCGATGGTGACCCTGGCCCCGCAGCTCCACTCACTGGTTTACGCGCTGCCCACAACGTGGGGCCTGGGGCTGATCGTCGGCTCGGCCCTGCGGCTGTACAGGGTCCACGTGTTCAGCTGGTTCACCGGCCGCCGGCTTCGGCGTGCGGCCCTGCTCGGTTCCGTCGCCGTCCTCACGTCGATGATCTTCTTCCCTAAGGCCAATGAAAGCCCGGTCTTCATCGTCCTTGGCGGCCCGCTCGCCATGGCTGCCGCGGCCGTCATGGTGGCACTGGCGGCCTCCCGCACATCAGCGATGACGAAGTGGACGCGGCCGCTGCAAATGCTGGGAACCATTTCGTACGCCGCGTACCTCTGGAACTACGTCGTCATTCTCTGGCTCAACGGCGGTTCGACGGCGGATCTCCCGCCGCTGATTGCGGTTTCGGCAATCCTGCTGACCCTGCTCATCGCCGTCGTCAGCTGGCACACCGTCGAAAGGCTGGGACGCGTGGCGCGGGCGCGCTTCGACACGCACCACCCGGACACATCCCAGCCGGCCCGTCAGCGGGCCGTGGCGACGGTGCGTTCCCCGGAAGCCCCACCTACCCCTGGCCGGGAATCACCCGCAGCCTAGGCATGCTGACCTGTGGTGTCGTCGGGAGGGCGCTCCAGTGTGCAAACATCGGTATTCCCTCCGCAGACGATCACGGCCACGCGTTCCCCTTCGGCGGGCGTGTACGCCCCCGAGGTGAGGGCAGCGAGTGCCGCCGCCGCGCCGTATTCGGCCGGGATCCGGTAGTCGCTCCACAACTGTGACCGGGCGGCGACGATGGCTGCATCGTCCACCAGCACGGACGTCGGAGGGACACGGGTCGCGATGTCGAAAGCGATCTCGCCCACCCGCCGGGCGCCCAGGGAATCCACGGCGACTCCGGAAACGGCGACATCCACCGGGTGGCCGGCCGCCAGTGCCGCGTGCAGCGTGGGGATGTTGAAGGGTTCAACCGCGACGACGCGTGCCCGGCCCTCTGCCGCCGCAGCAACGCCCGCGTAGAGCCCGCCGCCGCCCACGGCGACAACGATCGTATCGATGCCGGGCTCGTCCTGCAGAATCTCCTCGGCCATGGTGCCCGCGCCGGCTGCGATCTCCAGTTGGTCGTACGCATGGCAGAACAGGGCGCCGCTTTCGGCCACATATTCCATGGCGGCCGCGAAAGCCTCCGCGTACTCCGCGCCGATCTGCCGGACAGTTGCGTTGTACCCGCGCAGGCGCTCAACCTTCACGCGCGGCGCGGTCTCCGGGACGAACACCGTGGCCGGAACGCCGAGTGCCGCGGCGGCATAGGCGTTGGCCAGGCCGGCATTGCCGCCGGAGGCCGCCACCACCCCGACGCCGGGGTCCAGTTCACCGCGCTCCCGGGCGGCTAGTTGGCGGTTGAACGCGCCCCGGGCCTTGAAAACGCCGGTGTGCTGCAGGAACTCGCATTTGAACCACAGAGGAGCCGCAGCGGTCCCCCCGCGGAGCAAAGGCGTGCGGCGCACGTAGCCGCTGATGCGGCTCTCTGCCTGGAGGACATCGCTTCGGTTGATCACTGGCTCTCCTGTGGTCGCCTTGGTTGGTCAATGTGTCAGGATATCCCCCGGCAATACGGCGAACGCTCCCTTACCAGTGGTGAGGGAGCGTCCGTCAAAACGTGGGGAAGCCTCAGCCGCCCATGATGGCGGAGCCGACGAACGGGTCCACCGCAAGGGCAATGAAGAGCAGCGTCAGGTAGCTGATGGAGCCGTGGAAGACCTTCATGGCGCCCTTGTTGGAGAGGTCGCCGGCCTGGGCCCGGTTGTACAGGGCGTGTGACTCGTACAGGAACCAGGCCCCGGCGCCGGCGGCGGTCACCGTGTAGACCCAGCCCGCGCCGCCGGCCGGGATCATCAGCAGCGAACACGCCACCATGGCCCAGGCGTAGAGGACCACCTGCACCGAGACCACCTTTGCCCCGGCGATTGCGCCCAGCATCGGCACGTTGGCTTTGCGGTAGTCCTCGCCGTAGCGCATTGACAGCGGCCAGTAGTGCGGGGGCGTCCAGAGGAATATCACCATGAACAGCACGACGGCGGGCCACTCAACGGTGTCGGTGACAGCGGCCCAGGCGATCAGGACCGGGAAGCATCCGGCGGCACCGCCCCAGACAATGTTCTGGGCTGTGCGCCGCTTGAGGATCATGGTGTAGATGACCACGTAGAAGACGATGGCGCCGAGCCCCAGCCACGCGGCGAGCGGATTGGCCCCGAACCAGAGGATGGCAATCGCCGCCGCGCCCAGCAGCCAAGAGAAGACCAGCGCTTCGCGGGGCGTAACCTCACCGGTGACCAGGGGCCGGTTCTCCGTGCGGTGCATGAGCTTGTCGATGTCTCGGTCGATGTAACAGTTGAACGCGCCCGCGGAGCCTGCCGCGAATGCCCCGCCCACGAGCGTGGCCAGGATCAGGCCGATCGACGGGAACCCGCGTTCGGCGTAGATCATGGTTGGCAGCGTGCTGACGAGCAGGAGCTCAATGACACGGGGTTTCGTGAGCGCCAGGTAGGCCTTGGCTTTGCGGCCGAAGCCCATCCTTCCCGAGGCCGGGGAGGCGTTCAGCGGCGTATTAGTTGTGCTCACGGTGGCAGTCACTCTGTTCTGTCTGGCTGTGCAGTTCTGTCTGGCTGTGCTGTTCTGGCTGGGCAGACCCGGGTGGATTTCGCAACGCGCTTGGCTGCAGATCGGGCCCGGCGTTCAGCGCGCGCCCGTGTCTTTGCCCCAGTCGAAGGCCACCACCCATCATACCGTGGAGCTCCGGGCGCCACGGCCGCCCAAAACACCCGATGATTCCGGCGTGTTAACGCCTGCTCACGGCTGCGGCCGCGGGAGGTGATTCATATAAGCGAAATCAGGTCCAATTGGTGAGATATACGCTGACCACCAAGTGGAATGGGACTAGGCTGTCCTTAGATCAGCGCACACGGGCACGCGTACAGGCAATTGCCGGAACAGGCGGCTCTGCATCTGCGTCTGAATGATAGATCAACGTTTCGATGGTGAACGGCTGGTACGAACCGCAGCGGGCACCGAACTGTGCCCGGGGCGGAAAACAGAGCGTACCGCCGGCCGTCAGCACAGAGAGGGGCCCGGTTTTCGTGCCACATTTGGAAGAGCAAGAACTGTCATGGACTGACTTGGACCAGCGTGCGGTAGACACGGTCCGGGTGCTGGCCGCGGATGCGGTGGAAAAGGTCGGCAACGGCCACCCGGGAACGGCGATGAGCCTGGCTCCGGCCGCGTATTTGCTGTTCCAGAAGCTGATGCGCCATGACCCGGCGAACCCGGACTGGCTGGGCCGGGACCGGTTCATCCTGTCACCGGGACACACGTCCCTGACCCTGTACATCCAGCTGTTCCTGTCCGGTTACGGGCTGGAGCTGAAGGACCTCGAGGCGCTGCGGACCTGGGGCTCGCTGACCCCGGGCCACCCGGAATACAAGCACACCAAGGGTGTGGAAATCACCACCGGCCCGCTGGGCCAGGGCCTGGCTTCCGCCGTCGGCTTCGCGTATTCCCAGCGCCGCCAGCGCGGCCTGTTCGACGCCGACGCCCCCGCCGGCACGAGCCCGTTCGACCACACCATCTGGGTCATCGCCTCCGACGGCGACCTGCAGGAAGGCGTGACTTCCGAGGCGTCCTCGCTTGCCGGGCACCAGGAGCTGGGCAACCTCGTGGTGATCTACGACGAGAACCACATCTCGATCGAGGACGACACCGATGTAGCGTTCACCGAAGACGTCCTGGCCCGCTACGAGGCCTACGGCTGGCACACCCAGCGTGTCGACTGGACCCGGACCGGCGAATACAAGGAAGACGTGCAGGAACTGCACGCCGCGCTGCTCGCCGCGAAGGCCGAAACGGGCAAGCCGTCCATCATTTCGCTGCGGACCATCATCGGCTACCCGGCGCCCAAGAAGCAGAACACCGGCAAGATCCACGGCTCCGCCCTGGGCTCTGAGGAAGTCGCGGCCCTGAAGAAGGTCCTGGGCTTCGATCCGGAACGCGCGTTCCAGGTGGACGAGGACGTCCTGGCCCACGCCCGGGCCGTGCAGGAGCGCGGCGCTGCCGCCCGCACCGAATGGCAGGCCTCGTTCGAGGCATGGCAGGCAGCCAACCCGGAGGCCGCGGCGCTGCTGGAGCGCGTCGAGGCGAAGAAGCTCCCGGGCGAGTTCGAGGACGCCCTCCCGGTCTTCGAGGCCGGCAAGGATGTCTCCACCCGGGCCGCGTCCGGCAAGGTCCTGAACGCGATCGGCCCGGTCATGCCCGAACTCTGGGGCGGCTCCGCGGACCTCGCCGAGTCGAACAACACCACGATCGAGGGTTCGCCGTCGTTCATCCCGGCCTCCCGCTCCACCGGGGCCTGGAAGGGCAACCCCTACGGCCGGGTCCTGCACTTCGGCATCCGTGAGCACGCCGCGGCGTCGATCGTGAACGGCATCTCCCTGCACGGGCGGACCCGGGCGTTCTCCGGCACGTTCCTGATCTTCTCCGACTACCAGCGCCCGGCGATCCGGCTCGGCGCCCTGATGGGCGTGCCCTCCCTGTATGTCTGGACGCACGACTCGATCGGCCTGGGCGAGGACGGCCCCACCCACCAGCCCGTCGAGCAGCTCGCGTCCCTGCGCGCCATCCCGGGCCTGGACGTTGTCCGCCCCGGCGACGCGAACGAGGTCGCCGCAGCCTGGAAGGCCATGCTGGAAAACCACGAAAACCCCGCCGGGATTGTCCTGACCCGTCAGAACATCCCCACCTGGGACCGCGGCACGTCCGAGGCCACCGGTGACACGTTCGGCTCCACCGCCGGCGTCGCAAAGGGCGGCTACGTCCTCGCCGAAGCTTCGAAGGACGGAAAAACCGTCGAGGCGCAGGTCATCCTGATCGGCACCGGCTCCGAGGTCCAGCTCGCCGTCAGCGCCCGCGAGGCCCTGCAGGCAGAGGGCATCCCCACCCGGGTCGTCTCCATGCCCTGCGTGGAGTGGTTCAACAAGCAGGACGCCGCCTACCGCGAGGCCGTGCTCCCCGCAGCCGTGAAGGCCCGCGTCTCGGTCGAAGCCGGTCTGGCCCTGGGCTGGAAGGAATTCGTCGGCGACGCCGGCCGTTCCATCTCCCTCGAGCACTTCGGCGCGTCCGCCGACTACAAGCGACTCTTCAAGGAGTTCGGCATCACGGCAGAAGCAGTCGCCGCCGCGGCGAAGGATTCCCTCGCCGGTCTCACCAACTGATCCACCACCACGGTTCCGGGGGACCCTGTCCCCCGGAACCCATGATTTCCAGGAGTTATGACATGACTACCCCCACCCAGCAGCTCTCTGACGCCGGCGTCTCGATCTGGCTTGATGACCTCTCCCGGGGCCGCCTGCAGACCGGCACCCTGCGCAAGCTCATCGAAGAGAAGAACGTGGTTGGCGTAACCACCAACCCGTCCATCTTCCACGCCGCGATCACCACCGGCCACGACTACGATGCCATCATCGCAGCCCAGGCCGCTGCCGGCGCCACCGTCGAAGAGACCGTCTTCGAAATCACCACCACCGACGTCGCCGACGCCTGCGACCTGTTCGCCCCCGTCGCCGCAGCAACCAAGGGTGTTGACGGCCGCGTCTCCATCGAGGTGGACCCCCGTCTGGCCTGGGACACCGCCGGCACCATCGCCGAGGCGAAGCACCTGTACAAGAAGGTCAACAAGGACAACGTCCTGATCAAGATCCCGGCAACCCTAGAAGGCCTCGAGGCCATCACGGCCACCCTGGCCGAGGGCATCAGCGTCAACGTGACCCTGATCTTCTCACTGGAACGCTACCGGGCCGTCATCAACGCCTTCCAGTCCGGTCTCGAGCAGGCCAAGGACAACGGCCACGACCTCTCTAAGATCCACTCGGTCGCGTCCTTCTTCGTCTCCCGAGTCGACGCCGAAATCGACAAGCGCCTCAACGCCATCGGCACCGAGGAAGCCAATGCGCTCAAGGGCAAGGCCGGCCTGGCCAACGCCCGCCTGGCCTACCAGGTCTACGAAGAGCTCTTCTCCACCGAGCGCTGGGCCCTCCTGGCCGAGGCCGGCGCCCTGCCGCAGCGCCCGCTGTGGGCCTCCACCGGCGTGAAGGACCCGGCCTACCCGGACACCCTCTACGTCACCGAGCTCGTCGCCCCCGGCGTGGTCAACACCATGCCGGAGAAGACCCTCGACGCCACGTTCGACCACGGCACCGTCACGGGCGACACCGTCACCCGCGGCTACGACGACGCCAACGCGACGCTGAACTCCCTCGACGCTCTCGGGATTTCCTACAACGATGTCGTGGCACTGCTCGAATCCGAAGGCCTGGACAAGTTCGTGGCCAGCTGGAAGGAACTGCTGGGTGACGTCGAAGGCGCCCTGGCCTCTGCACGGAAGGCTTCCTAACCCACCATGAGCACACTCAGCTACGACGCCACCGGCGCAGCCCGCCAGGCACACGAGCAGCACCTCCCGGCACTGTTGGAAGACCGCATTGCCACCCGGATCTTCGCGAAGGACCACACCCTGTGGGGTCCGGACGCAGAGCAGGAATCCGCTGTCCGGCTGGGCTGGGTCGAGGCGGCCACCGTCTCCCAGCCGCTGGTCGGGGACATCCTGGAACTCCGCGACTCGCTGAAGGCCGACGGCGTGACGCGCATCGTCCTCTGCGGCATGGGCGGGTCCTCGCTGGCGCCTGAAGTCATTGCGGGCACCGCTGGCGTCGAGCTGACTGTGCTGGACAGCACCGACCCCGAACAGGTCAGTGCCGCCTTGGCGGACCGGCTTGCCGAAACGGCCATTGTCGTTTCGTCGAAGTCCGGCTCCACCGTGGAGACCGACTCCCAGCGCCGGATCTTCGAGCAGGCATTCACGGATGCCGGCATCGACGCGAAGAGCCGCATCATCATCGTCACCGACCCGGGCTCGCCGCTGGACAAGGCCTCCAGGGAGGCCGGCTACCGTGCGGTCTTCAACGCCGATCCCAACGTCGGCGGCCGCTTTTCGGCCCTGACCGCCTTCGGACTGGTCCCCTGCGGCCTGGCCGGAGTGGACATCCAGGGTTTCCTCGATGAAGCGGAAGAGGCAGCCGAGATCCTGAATGAGGACTCGGAAGACAACATCGGGCTCGCCCTCGGCACGGCCCTGGGCGGCACCAACCCGCTGCGCAACAAGATCGTCATCGCCGAGGACGGATCCGGGATCGTGGGCTTCGCCGACTGGGCCGAGCAGCTCATCGCGGAATCCACCGGCAAGCTGGGCACCGGCGTGCTGCCCGTCGTCGCCGGCCCGGCCTCCCCGGAGGCGACACTTGGCGCTCCCGACGTCCTCGTCGTCCGGCTCGTCGCGGCTGACGCCGACGTGCAGCTCGGCGAGAACGAGGTCGCCATTGCCGGCGGCCTCGCCACCCAGATGATGGTGTGGGAGTTCGCCACCGCCGTCGCCGGCCGCCTGCTGGGCATCAACCCGTACGACCAGCCCGACGTCGAGGCAGCCAAAATTGCCGCACGCGGCCTGCTGGACGCACAGCCCGAGCCTACCCCGGCGAACTTCACCGACGGCGCGATCGAGGTCCGTGGCGGTGAGTGGCTCGGAGACGCGGCCACCGCGGCAGAAGCCGTCAACGCCCTGCTCGCCGAACTCGGCCCGGAGGGCTACCTCAGCGTCCAGGCTTATTTCGACCGGCTCGCCTACGCCAGCCTCGAAGGTGTCCGTGACGAACTGGCTGCTGTCACCGGACGCCCGGTCACGTTCGGCTGGGGTCCCCGGTTCCTGCACTCCACCGGCCAGTTCCACAAGGGCGGCCCCGCAATCGGCGTCTTCCTGCAGGTCACGGCCGCCTCCGCGACGGACCTCGCCATCCCGGACCGGCCCTTTACGTTCGGCAAGCTGATCTCGGCGCAGGCTGCAGGCGACGCCCAGGTCCTGTCCGAACACGGCCGCCCGGTCCTCCGGCTGCACCTGACCGACCGCCCTGCGGGTGTGAAGCAGCTCCAGGAGCTCGTCACGTCCCTTGCCGGCCAGGCAGCATCCACCACTGAAAGCTAAGGCACCTACGCAACCATGCCAGAAACCAACAACGGCGGCAGGAACACGGCCGGCCGGAGGCGCAATCCGCTCCGGGATCCCCGTGACCGCCGTCTAAACCGTATTGCCGGGCCGTCGTCGCTGGTCCTGTTTGGGGTAACCGGTGACCTCGCCCGCAAGAAGCTCATGCCGGCCGTGTACGACCTCGCCAACCGCGGGCTGTTGCCGCCGAGCTTTGCCTTGGTTGGCTTTGCCCGCCGGCAGTGGGAGAACGAGGACTTCGCCGCGGAGGTCCTGAAATCGGTCAAGGCCTACGCGCGCACGCCGTTCGATGAGACGGTCTGGAAGCAGCTCTCCGAGGGCATCCGCTTCGTGCAGGGCGAGTTCGACGACGACGACGCGTTCAAGCGGCTCGGCGAGACGATCGATGAGCTCGACGAGCACCGCGGGACGCGGGGCAACCACGCGTTCTACCTCTCGATTCCGCCGAAGGCGTTCGAGCAGGTCTGCCGCCAGCTCTCCAAGCACGGCCTGGCCCAGGCATCGGGCGACAACTGGCGCCGCGTCGTTATTGAAAAGCCGTTCGGGCACGACCTCGAATCGGCCCGGCAGCTGAACGACATCGTCGAGTCGGTGTTCCCGCCGGACGCGGTCTTCCGGATCGACCACTATCTGGGCAAGGAGACGGTGCAGAACATCCTGGCGCTTCGCTTCGCGAACCAGCTCTTCGAGCCGCTCTGGAACGCCAACTATGTGGACCACGTCCAGATCACCATGGCCGAGGACATCGGCACCGGCGGCCGGGCAGGCTACTACGACGGCGTGGGCGCGGCCCGCGACGTCATCCAGAACCACCTGCTCCAGCTCCTGGCGCTGACGGCCATGGAGGAGCCGATCTCCTTCAACGCCGACGACCTGCGGGCCGAGAAGGAAAAGGTCCTCGCCGCCGTCCGGCTCCCCGATGACCTCTCCACCCACTCCGCCCGCGGGCAGTTCACCGGCGGCTGGCAGGGCGGCGAGAAAGTCCTCGGGTACCTGGAGGAAGAAGGCATCCCGGCCAATTCCAAGACCGAGACGTTCGCCGCGATCCGGGTGGACATCAACACCCGGCGCTGGTCGGGAGCGCCGTTCTACCTGCGCGCGGGAAAGCGGCTCGGCCGCCGGGTGACGGAGATCGCCGTCGTGTTCAAGCGCGCGCCGAACCTGCTCTTCCGCGACCACAGCGAGGACGACTTCGGCCAGAACGCCGTGGTGATCCGGGTCCAGCCCGATGAAGGCGCCACGATCCGGTTCGGGTCCAAGGTCCCGGGCACCCAGATGGAGGTCCGCGACGTCACCATGGACTTCGGCTACGGCCACTCCTTCACAGAGTCCAGCCCCGAAGCCTACGAACGCCTGATCCTGGACGTGCTCCTGGGAGAGCCGCCGTTGTTCCCCCGGCACCAGGAAGTCGAGCTGTCCTGGAAGATCCTGGATCCCTTCGAGGACTACTGGGCATCCCTGGACGAACAGCCGGAGCCTTACCGGCCCGGCAGCTGGGGTCCCGCCTCAGCCCACGAGCTCCTTGCCCGCGACGGACGAACCTGGAGAAGGCCATGATCGTAGATCTTCCCGACACCACCACCTCCAAGATTTCCAAGAAGATCATGGCCCTGCGCGAGCAGGGCGGCGTGATCGCCCTGGGCCGGGTGCTGACCCTTGTGGTGGTCACCCGCTCCGGGCTCGAGGAGGAGGCCATCGAGGCCGCCAACGAGGCCAGCCGGGAACACCCGTGCCGGATCATCGTCCTCGCCGACGCCGGGGCCTCGGCTCCGACCCGGCTGGACGCCCAGATCCGGGTCGGCGGCGACGCCGGGGCCTCCGAGGTCATCCTGCTGCGCGGCTACGGCGAACTCGCCGAGGAAAGCGAGTCCCTCGTAGCTGCGCTGCTGCTCCCGGACGCGCCCATCGTGGCGTGGTGGCCGCACGGCGCCCCCCGGAACGCATGCCAGACCTCGATCGGCGGCATCGCGCACCGCCGGATCACCGACTCGGCCAACGAAACGGACCCGGTCGCGGCGCTGGAGAACATCCGCCGCACGTACAAGGCCGGCGACACCGACCTCGCCTGGACCCGGCTGACCAACTGGCGCATCCAGCTGGCCGCGGTACTGGACCAGGTGGACGACTCGCCGGTGACGGCCGTCGCCGTCGAGGGCGCCTCGGACTCCCCCAGCACCGTGCTGCTCGCGGCCTGGCTGACCCTGGCACTGGACGTCCCCGTCACGATCGTGGCGGACCCGGCCGGCACCGGGATCCGGCGTGTCCGGCTGACCCGGCCCGGTGGCGACATCCAGCTCTTCCGGCCGGGACTGACCATCGCGGAGCTGACCCAGCCCGGCCAGCCCGCGCAGCGGATCTCCCTGCCCCGTCGCAGCCTCAAAGACTGCCTGGCAGAAGAGCTCCGCCGCCTGGATCCGGACGAAGTCTTCGGCGAAGTGATTACTATGGGACTGCCACGTACCAATCTAAGGAGTGTCCGTCCCAGTGAGCGCTGATCCGAGAGTAAGCATCCATCCTGACTCGACCGTCCTGATGGCTGCGATCGCAGCCCGCCTGATCACCAAGCTCGTGGATATCCAGGACCGGCACGGCGAGGCCACGGTGGTGCTTACCGGAGGCACCATGGGCATCGGTTCGCTCAAGGCCGTGGCCGAATCACCGGCCGCGCGGGCTGTCGATTGGTCCAAGGTGAACTTCTGGTGGGGTGACGAGCGCTTTGTGGCGGCGGACGACGCCGAGCGCAACGCCCGCCAGGCGCATGAGGCTCTCCTCTCCCACATCAGTGTTGATCCGGCGCGCGTGCACGTGCCCGGTTCCACGGATGACTTCGAGGGCCCGGATGAGGCTGCTGCGGACTATGCGCGCCGCCTCGCCGAGGCTGCTGCCGCCGAGCACGCCGCGGACATGTCCGACGACAGGCCGGAACACCCGGCGCAGCTCCCGCGCCTGGACATCGTGCTCCTCGGCGTCGGGCCGGACGCGCATGTGGCGTCGCTCTTCCCGGAGCAGGCCGGTATCCGAGAGAAGGAACTGACTGTCGTGGGGGTGCAGAACTCCCCCAAGCCGCCGCCGGCCCGGGTCTCGCTGACGTTGCCTGCGATCAACACCGCATCCGAGGTGTGGATGGTGGTGGCCGGTGACGACAAAGCCGGGGCCGTGGGATTGGCCCTGGCCGGCGCCAATCCCGTGCAGGTTCCCGCGGCAGGGCCCCGCGGCCGCCGGGAAACCCTGTGGCTGATTGACGAGAACGCGGCCTCACGGGTCCCGGAACAGCTCGTCCGGAAGGGACCGTCGGGAGCGTAACCGTTCCAGCGCTCCAGCCAGCACGTCTTCGGCGTCCTGGCTGGAGCGCCGTTCTTTAACGTATTCCAGGTGCGTCTTGAAGCCCTCCATCGGCGCTTCCTCGAGGCCAAACTTTGCTTCGTCGCGGGTTGCGGTCCCGCCGCACCGCCGGCAGTCCCAGACTCCCGGGATCTGTTCCTCCGGCAGTTGCGCGAACACGAGCGTGGTTTCATGGCCCTTGGCGCACCGGAACGAGACACGAATACGGGGCTGGCGTGCGCCAGCCCCGTTCAGTGGCTCATGGCGGGGAGTTGCCCCTTCGGTGGCGCCCACACGGATTCCCTTGAATCCGGAAGCAGAATGCAGCATCGGGAACTCCTGGCTACTTGGCTGGCGGACGTATGCAAGACGCCAGTCTAGGTTGGGAGTTCCCGATGCCGGGAGGGCCTTAAGGACCCTTTATGAAGTTTTCGGGTGCGCGCACTAGGAGTCGGCGCCCGTGCTGAACCGCATGAGCAGGCCTAGGGCGATGATCACGACACCCCAGGTGATCCCCAGGATGATCGTGAACCGGTTGAGGTTCCGCTCGGCCACGCCGGAGGAGCTCAGGCCCGAGCTCATGCCGCCGCCGAACATGTCGGACAGGCCGCCTCCGCGTCCCTTATGGAGCAGGATGAGCAACGTCAGCAGGAGGCTGGTGATGCCCAGGAGGACCTGCAGAATGACATGAAGAACGTCCACGACGGCCTTTCAGAAGAATTGGATTACGGGGGCCAGGCTGTGTCCGGACTAATCCGTCAACAGGTGACTCTCGAACCTGACAATATTAGCAAACTCGGCAGCGTCCAGGCTGGCACCGCCGACCAGCAATCCGTCCACGTCGCGCTCCTTCAGGATCGAGGCCGCGTTGTTCGCCTTGACCGAGCCGCCGTAAAGGAGGCGGGTCTTGGCAGCGACGTCGGCTCCGAAGAGGGTGGACAGTTCGGCGCGGATGGCTGCGCACATTTCCTGTGCGTCGTCCGGACCTGCCACCTCGCCGGTGCCGATGGCCCAGACGGGCTCGTAGGCCACGACGAGCTCGGCAGCCTGCTCCGGGGTGAGGCCTTCGACGCCGGCGCGCAGCTGCACGAGCGTGTGGGCCACGTGGGTGCCGGCCTGTCGGATCTCGAGGCCTTCGCCGACGCAGAGGACGGGGGTGATGCCATGCCGGAAGGCGGCCTTGGTCTTGGCGTTCACCAACTCATCGGACTCGTTGTGGATGGTGCGGCGTTCGCTGTGGCCCACCAGCACGTACGTGCAGCCGAGCTTGGCGAGGAACTGCCCGGAGATGTCGCCCGTGTAGGCGCCCGAGTCGGCCGGGGAGAGATCCTGGCCACCGTAGACAATCTTGAGTTCATCGCCCTGGACTAAGGTCTGAACGCCGCGGAGATCGGTGAACGGCGGGAAAACAGCAACCTCCACCCGGCTGTAGTCGTGCTTGGCGTCGGACAGGGTCCACGCCAGCTTCTGCAGGAGGGTGATGGCCTGGACGTGGTCCATGTTCATCTTCCAGTTGCCGGCGATGAAGGGCCTGCGGTCGAATTTGCCGTTGGTTGACGTAGTCACGTGGTCTCCAAAAAAGGTCTTAGCAGTGGAACAGCCGGCAGGGCCCCGTCCGGGAACAGGGGCCCTGCCGGCTGGAGGGTTTAGCGGTCGAGGACGCTCAGGCCGGGGAGTTCCTTGCCTTCAAGGTACTCCAGGCTGGCGCCGCCGCCGGTGGAAATGTGGCCGAACTGGTCATCGGCGAAGCCGAGTGTCCGGACCGCCGCAGCGGAGTCGCCGCCGCCCACCACCGTGAACGCGTCAGTCTCGGTCAGCGCCTGGGCGATGGCCCGGGTACCGCCGGCGAAGGCCGCGAATTCGAACACGCCCATGGGCCCGTTCCAGAACACCGTCTTGGCGCCCTTGATGTGTTCCGCGAAGGCCGCGGCCGAATCCGGACCGATGTCCAGTCCGATGCCCTTGGCCCCGAAGCTGCTGGATTCGATGGCGTCGGCAGCGACGGTCTCGTGCTCGGCGTCGGCGGCGAACTTGCTGGCCACCACAACATCGGTGGGCACCACGAACGCGGTCCCGGCGTCCGCCGCCCGCTTCAGGTAGTCCTGGACAACCGGGATCTGGTCCTCTTCGAGCAGGCTGCCCGCGACCTTGTGGCCCGCGGCGGCGAGGAAGGTGAACAGCATGCCGCCGCCCACCAGGATCGTGTCCGCCTTGCCGATGAGGTTGTCGATGACGGCGAGCTTGTCGGAGACCTTGGAGCCGCCGAGGACCACGACGTAGGGCCGCTGGGTATCGGTGGTGAGCTTACGCAGCACCTCGACCTCCGTGCGGACGAGGTCGCCCTGGTAGGACGGCAGCCGGGTGGCGACGTCGTACACGCTGGCGTGCTTGCGGTGCACGGCACCGAAGGCATCATCGACGAACGCGCCGTTGCCGCCGGTGAGGGCGACGAGCTCGTCCGCGAAGGCGCCGCGTTCGGCGTCGTCCTTGGAGGTCTCCCGCGCGTCGAAGCGGACGTTCTCCAGGATCAGCGCTTCGCCGTCCTGAAGCGCGGAGGCCAGCTCCCTGGCCGATTCGCCGACAATGTCGCCGGCAAGGGAGACCTTGAACCCGGCAAGCTCGGCCAGCCGCGAGGCTGCGGGCTTGAGCGAGTACTTCTCCTCCGGGGCGCCCTTGGGGCGGCCCAGGTGTGCTGCGACCAGCACGCGGGCACCGGCGTCCGTGAGCTTCGCCAGCACTGGAAGGGAGGCCTTGATGCGGCCATCGTCAGTCACTGTAGAGCCGTCGAGCGGCACGTTCAGGTCACTTCTGACCAGAACGTACCGCCCGCGGACACCATCAGCGATCAGTTCGTTGAGGGTGTGGAATGTCATGAGTCTTACCCTAACCCAGCTTGGACGCGACAAGCTCCGTGAGGTCCACGAGGCGGTTCGAGTAGCCCCATTCGTTGTCATACCAGGACACGACCTTGACCTGGTCGCCGATCACCTTGGTGAGGCCGGAGTCGAAGATGGACGACGCCGGGTCGCCAACGATGTCCGAGGAGACGATCGGCTCGTCGGTGTAGGTCAGCAGGCCCTTGAGTTCCTCGGTCTCGGATGCTGCCTTGAGGGCGGCATTGACTTCGGCCACCGTGGTCTCGCGGGAGACCGTGACCGTCAGGTCCGTGGCGGAGCCGGTGGGGACGGGCACGCGGATGGCGTAGCCGTCGAGCTTACCCTTGAGCTCCGGCAGGACCAGGCCGATTGCCTTGGCGGCACCGGTGGAGGTGGGCACCATGTTGATGGCGGCGGCGCGAGCGCGGCGGAGGTCCTTGTGCGGGCCGTCCTGCAGGTTCTGGTCGGCCGTGTAGGCGTGGATCGTGGTCATCAGGCCACGCTCGATGCCGAAGGCGTCGTTGATGACCTTGGCCAGCGGGCCGAGGCAGTTGGTGGTGCAGGAGGCGTTGGAGATGATGTGGTGCGTGGCGCTGTCATACAGGCCGTCGTTTACGCCCATCACGATCGTGATGTCCTCATCGGACGCGGGCGCGGAGATCAGGACCTTCTTGGCACCGGCCTCGATGTGCTTCTGCGCGTCGGCGGCCTTCGTGAAGAAGCCGGTGGACTCAATGACGATGTCGACGCCGAGCTCGCCCCAGGGCAGCTTCGCGGGGTCGCGCTCGGCGAGAACCTTGATGATGTTGCCGTCGACGACGATGTTGCCGTCCTTGACCTCGATGGTTTCGGCCAGGCGGCCGCCCACGGAGTCGTACTTGAAGAGGTGAGCGAGGGCTTCCGGGCTGGTGAGGTCGTTGACCGCAACGATCTCAAGGTCTGCGCCCTGTGCGAGGGCTGCGCGGAAGTAGTTGCGGCCGATACGGCCAAAGCCGTTGATGCCAATACGGGTCGTCACGTTTTCAGTCTCCTTGGTGCTCTTGCGAGCACGACTAGTTGAGAAGGCGTTCAAGCCAACTAACAGATCCCGCACGCCATTGGGCAGAGATAATTACCGGAGGACGACCAGCCACATTGCTGAAGGCTAACCGCCTTCCGTGATCCATCTTACGTTTAACCGGGACTGCCCCCGCAAGTGCGGGGGCAGTCCGTCCACAATTCGGGCCGGACGGCCCGTAATGTGAGGTTTGTTACAAACGGAAGTCGTTCCCGTCATGTCCAGCTGTTGACTACAGAGTGATCAGGCCCGTCGCGTTCTTGCGGGCGGCGTCGAAGCGCTTGGCGACGTCGGCCCAGTTCACGATGTTCCAGAAGGCTTTGACGTAGTCGGCCTTGACGTTGACGTAGTCCAGGTAGAAGGCGTGCTCCCACATGTCCAGCATCAGCAGCGGGGTGGTGCCGAGTGCGACGTTGCCCTGCTGATCGTAGAGCTGCTCGATGACCAGGTTGCCGCCGATCGGCTCGTAGGCCAGGAAGCCCCAGCCGGACCCCTGCAGGCCCAGCGCCGCGGCGCTGAACTGGGCACGGAACGCGTCGAACGAGCCGAAGGCGTCGTCGATGGCCGCGGCGAGCTCGCCCTCGGGCTTGTCGCCACCGTCCGGGGAAAGGTTCTTCCAGAAGACGGAGTGGTTGATGTGGCCGCCGGTGTGGAACGCGAGGTCCTTGGAGAGGCGGTTGATGTTGGCGAAGTCGCCCTTCTCGCGCGCCTCGGCCAGCTGGGCGAGGGCGTTGTTGGCGCCGGCCACATAGGCTGCGTGGTGCTTGCTGTGGTGCAGCTCCATGATCTTCGCAGAGATGTGCGGTTCCAGCGCTGCGTAGTCATAGTCGAGCTCGGGCAGTACGTACTCGGTCACAAAATCCTCCAATGTCGTGGACGGGATGTCCGGTTTGGTAAATCTCGGATTGTGCATCCGGATGCGGGGCATCCGGAAGATTGCGGGGGACCTGACGGCGGGTCCTGCTGTTGATTCTAGGGGCGGCCTAGTCGTCGAGCATTTCCGGCGTCACATTGGCCTCCGTGCCCGGGATGCCCAGGTCCTGGGCCCGCTTGTCCGCCATGGCCAGGAGGCGGCGGATCCGGCCGGCGATCGCGTCTTTGGTCATGATGGGGTCGGCGAGGCGGCCCAGCTCGTCCAGGCTGGCCTGCTTGTGCGCGACCCGCAGCTCGCCGGCGTACTTCAGGTGGTCCGGGACGTCGTCGCCCAG
The DNA here is from genome assembly GCF_042884475.1 of Arthrobacter sp. NPDC058130. NCBI lineage: Bacteria > Bacillati > Actinomycetota > Actinomycetes > Micrococcales > Micrococcaceae > Arthrobacter > Arthrobacter sp. NPDC058130. The sequence continues at coordinate 303,547 of NZ_JBHVTV010000002.1, read as the reverse complement.
GATTTCCAGGGCGCGGTCCACCCGGGCGCCGGCAGCGACTGCGGCCTGGGCGGAGCGGCGCAGGTTGGCGTCGTCGAAGTTCGCGAGCCGGTTGGCCGTGGCACGGACTTCCTTGCGCATGCGGCGTTCCTCCCAGACCATGAGCGCGTCGTGGGCGCCCATCCGGGTCAGCAGCGCGGCGATGGTGTCGCCGTCGCGGATCACCACGCGGTCCACTCCCCTGACCTCGCGGGCCTTGGCCTGGATGCCGAGGCGGCGGGCGGCGCCGACGAGGGCCAGGGCCGACTCGGGGCCGGGGCAGGTGACTTCCATGGCCGAGGAGCGGCCGGGCTCGGTGAGCGAGCCGTGCACCAGGAAGGCGCCGCGCCAGACGGCCTCGGCATCGGCGGCGGAGCCGTTCACCACGACTGACGGGAGGCCGCGCACGGGGCGGCCGCGGGCGTCCAGTAGTCCGGTCTGGCGGGCAAGGGCCTCACCGTCGCGCACCACGCGGACCACATAGCGGCTGCCGCGACGCAGGCCACCGCCGGAGACGACGATGATCTCGCTCTGGTGGCCGTAGACCTCGGCGATTGCGGCACGCAGCCGGCGGGCGGTCGAGGCGAGGTCGACTTCGGCCTCGATCACAATCCGGCCGGAGATGATGTGCAGCCCCCCGGCGAAGCGCAGCATGGCCGATACCTCGGCCTTGCGGACTGATGACTTCTTGATATCCAGACGGGAAAGTTCTTCCTTGACTGATGCTGTCAGTGCCATGGCACCTTTCCTAACTGTTCCCGAAAATATCGTGGTACGCCGTCGCCAGCCGCAACGGATCATGGACCGGACGGCGACCAGACGCCCCCACTTTACCCAAGACCACCTCGGCTCCGAGCATTCCAGCCGCCTGCTCGAAGTCGGGCAGGTCCTGGACCGAAGCCGGATCGGCCAGGATGACGTCGATGGTGAACTCCGGCGCGTATTCGCGCAGGACCCGGAGGTGGTCGGCGGCGCTCATGCCGGCGGTCTCCTTGGTGTCTGTCGCGAGGTTCATCGTCAGGCAGCGGCGCGCGGCCGTGTTGCAGAGGGCCTCGCGCATTTCGGGCAGCAGCAGGTGCGGCAGCACGGAGGTGTACCAGGAGCCCGGCCCGAGGATCACCCAGTCGGCCAGTTCGATCGCGGTCAGCGCCTCCAGGCACGCGGGGGCGTTTTCGGGCAGGAGCCGGACGTGCTCCAGGGACCCTGCCACGGCGCATTTGGCCTGGCCCGTGAGGGTCTGCAGCGCCGTGGTGCCGTCGGGGGCTGTGACCCGGATCTGGCCTTCGATGGTCAGCGGGATGCTGGACATCGGCAGGACTTCGCCGCGCGCGCCGAGCAGGGCGCCGGCCCACTTCAGGCCGGCAACAGTGTCGCCCAGGAGTTCCCAGAGGGTGACGATCAGGAGGTTGCCCATGGCGTGCTCATCGAGGGACCCGCCGCGGCCCTTGCCGGGGGCGAAGCGGTGCTGCATGACGTCGCGCCACGTCCGTCCCCAGTCGGTGTCGTCGCACAGCGCGGACAGCGCCATGCGGAGGTCGCCGGGCGGGAGGACGCCGTACTCTTCACGGAGCCGGCCGGAGGATCCGCCGTCGTCCGCGACCGTGACGATCGCGGTGAGCTCGGAGGTCAGCAGGCGCAGGGCGGACAGCGAGGCGGAGAGGCCGTGGCCGCCGCCGAGCGTGACGACGGAAGGTCCCTTGTCCTGCTGGCTGGCGAATGCCGCGCTGGCGGGCGGGACAAGGGGCAGCGGTCCGGTCAGCAGTGCCATTACTCGCGGCCCAGATCCCGGTGCGTCGTAGTCACGGTGACACGCGGGTATTGCGCCAGCCTCCGTGACAGCTCGACGGCGACGGCCACGGAGCGGTGCTTGCCGCCGGTGCAGCCCACGGCGATCGTGGCGTAGTGCTTGTTCTCGCGCCGGTACCCGTCCAGGACAGGTTCGAGGGCCAGGACGTAGCGTTCCACGAAGTCGCTGACGCCCTGCGCCTCCAGCACGTAGTCGCTGACATCCTGGTCCAGCCCGGTGTGCGGGCGCAGCGCCGGGACCCAGTGCGGGTTGGGGATGAAGCGGGCATCGGCCACGAAGTTCGCGTCCACCGGCAGCCCGTACTTGAAGCCGAAGCTCATGACGTTCAGCCGCAGCGCCACCGGTCCGGTTTCGCTGAAAAGTTCCGTGATGGCGGTGGCGAGGCCGTGGACGTTCAGGGAGGACGTGTCCAGAACGATGTCGGCGGTGTCCCTCAAGTCACGGACCAGTTCGCGTTCCGCGGCGATGCCGTCGAGGATCCGGCCGCCGCCCTGGAGCGGGTGGGGCCGGCGGCCCTGCTCGAAGCGGCGCACCAGCACGCCGTCGTTGGCATCGAGGAACAGCACGCGGAAGGTCACACCGGTGGCTTCCAGGGCGCGGAGGGCCGCGCGCATGTCGGCAAAGAGTTCCTTGCTCCGGACGTCCATCACGACAGCAAGCTTGGACATCGAGTGCGGTGTCCGCGACACCAGTTCGGCGAGCGTGCCGAGCATCTGCGGCGGGAGGTTTTCCACGACGTACCAGCCATGGTCCTCCAGGGCGTCCGAGGCGGTGCTCCGGCCGGCTCCGGACATTCCGGTCACTACGAGCAGTTCCGCCTCGACGGGTTTGACCGGTGTCATGCCGTCCGCATCCGTTTCGGATCCTGCCGTCGACTCTGCCATCAGTGAAGCCCCATCTCTGCCTGTGCGTTCTGCTCTTGCGGTCGGGATTGGGCGCGGGCCGCGGTGATGCCGCGGCCGTGCCGTTTCCCAAGTCCTTACCCTAGCTAAGTTTGGCGGCGCTAGCTAAGTCTGGCGGCACTGGCTAGGCGTCGAGGATTTCACCGGTCGTCATATTGATCGCCGGAACCGTGGCGGCTCCCTCACCGTCGTCGGTGAAGTGCCGGACGATTGCGGCGGCCAGTGACGGACCGATCCCCTTGGCGCCGGTGAGCTCCTCCTGCGTCGCGGCCTTGATGCCTTTGAGGGACCCGAACTCGGCCAGGAGTGCCTTGCGTTTGGACTCCCCCAGCCCGGGCACGCCGTCCAGCGCGGAGACCGTCATGGCCTTTCCGCGCTTTTGCCGGTGGAAGGTGATGGCGAAGCGGTGGGCCTCGTCGCGGATCCGCTGCAGCAGGTACAGGCCGGCGGAGGCGCGGGGCAGGATCACCGGGAAGTCGCTGTCCGGCAGCCAGACTTCCTCGAGCCGTTTGGCGAGGCCGACCACGTACACGTCCTGGATGCCCAGTTCTGCCAGTGCCCGTGCGGCGGCGTTGACCTGCGGCTTGCCGCCGTCGACGACGACGAGGTTGGGCGGGTAGGCGAATTTGCTCCGCGGCGCGGGCGTCGTGGAGTCCGCGACTGCCGCGGCAGTTGCCGCTTCCAGCGCGGCCTGGTGTGCCGGTTTGGCCGCGGCTTCCGCCAGTTCGCTCTGCCCGGATTTCTCTAAGAGGTAGTGCCGGAACCGGCGGGTCAGGACGTCGTGCATGGCCGCGGTGTCGTCGTTCGCGGCGGCGCCGGTCACGGAGAACTTCCGGTAGTCGGACTTTTTCGGCAGCCCGTCCTCGACCACAACCATGGAACCGACCACGTTGGTGCCCTGGACGTGCGAGATGTCGAAACATTCGATCCGGAGCAGCGCCACCGGGAGTTCGAGGGCTTCCTGGAGTTCCTGGAGGGCCTGGGAGCGCATGGTGAGGTCGCCGGCGCGGCGGGACTTGTGGAGCTTGAGGGCGTGCTCGGCGTTTTCGCGCACCGTGGACATCAGGGCGGCCTTGTCTCCGCGCTGGGGCACCCGGACGTCCACCCGGGCCCCGCGCAGGCCGCTGAGCCACTGCGCGAGCTCTGGGGCGTTGGACGGTTCGGCGGGCACCAGGACCTCACGGGGCAGCCTGCCCTGCAGCCCGGCTTCCTCGCCGTAGACCTGCTGGAGCAGGTGTTCGACAAGCTCGGGAGTGGTGGAGTCCTCGACTTTTTCGACCACCCAGCCGCGCTGGCCGCGGATCCGGCCGCCGCGGACGTGGAAGACCTGGACGGCGGCCTCGAGCTCGTCTTCGTGGAGGGCGAAGACGTCGGCGTCCGTGCCCTCGGCCAGGACCACGGCGTTGCGTTCGAAGACCTTCTTCAGCGCCGCGATGTCGTCCCGGAGGCGGGCCGCGCGTTCGTAGTCGAGTTCGGCAACGGCCGCGGCCATCTCCCGTTCCAGCCGGTTGACGAACGGTTTGGCTTCGCCGCCCATGAAGGTGCAGAAGTCCTCGGCGAGGGCGCGGTGGTCCTCGGCGGAGATCCGCCCGACGCAGGGCGCCGCACATTTGTCGATGTAGCCGAGCAGGCACGGCCGGCCGCTGGCCTCGGCACGCTTCAGCACCCCGGCGCTGCAGCTGCGCACCGGGAACACGCGCAGCAGGGTGTCCATGGTGTCCCGGATCGCGCCGGCTGTGTAGGGGCCGAAATACCGGGTTCCCTTGCGCCGGTCGCCGCGCATCACCTGGACCCGTGGGTACTTCTCCCCCATCGTGACGGCCAGGTAGGGGTAGGTTTTGTCGTCCCGGAACATCACGTTAAAGCGGGGCGTGAATTCCTTGATCCAGGTGTATTCCAGCTGCAGCGACTCGAGTTCGCTGCCCACCACAGTCCACTCGACGCTGCTGGCCGTGTGCACCATCGCGTAGGTTTTGGGCAGGAGCCCGGCAGGGTTGGCGAAGTAGGAATTCAGCCGGGACCGAAGGTTCTTGGCCTTGCCGACGTAGATGACCCGGCCGTGCGGATCGCGGAAGCGGTACACGCCCGGATTGGTCGGAATTTCACCCGTCTGGGGTCGGTAACTCGCTGGATCTGCCACACTCCAAGTCTACTGAGCCGCCGGGGGTGCCGCGGCACCGGCCCGTCCGCGGGCCGGTCGCGTGCCGCCGTCGGGGGCTATTCGACCGTCTTGCTCTGGTTGTAGCTCGTGGAGCGTTCCTGGCCGCTCAGCTCCGCGATGGCGTCCATGATGCGGTCAGTGACCTGGCGGCGGGCCGGCAGGGAGTGGTCCGGTCCGGTCTTGTCGAAGTACAGCGGCTCGCCCACCTTCATGGTGAAGTGCTGCGGCTTGACCGACTTGCTGTCGGCGGGCTGCAGGTGCTCCGTGCCGATCAGGCCCACCGGAACCACGGGTGCTCCGGTGGTGAGGGCCAGCCAGCCGACGCCGGTGCGGCCGCGGTACAGGATGCCGTCGCGGGAGCGCGTGCCTTCGGGGTAGATGCCCACGCCCTTGCCGGAGTCGAGGATGTCCAGGAGGGTCTTGAGTGCCTGGACACTCGCCGCCTGCTCGCCGCGCTCCACGGGGATGGACCCCACGGCCTCGAAGAAGGACTTCATGACTTTGCCCTTGACGCCGCCGGTGGTGAAGTATTCGGCTTTCGCGAAGAACGCGACGGGCCGAGGCATGAGGGCCTGGACGATCACGCTGTCCAGGAAAGAGAGGTGGTTCGGCGCGACGATGAACGGTCCGTCCGTGGGCACGTTTTCCAGGCCAATGACCGTGGGACGGCACGTGGAGGATATGAGCCCTCGCGTGGTCCAGCGGATTGCGTCAAACATTGCCATCGGTGTGCACCTCGTTCAGGGCTGTGGTCCCCGGGCGTTCGGAGAGTCTGGTGATCGTCGCGTGGAGCGCCGTGGTGTTGTGCACGATCTCGACGGCCCCGGCCTCGTGCAGTTCGCCGTCGGGCGCAAACCCCCAGCCTACGCCGATGCAGTCCAGTCCGTTCGCAGCCGCTCCGGCCACGTCCTGTGCCCGGTCCCCCACCATCACGGCCATGCGTGCCGCTGCGGGGTCCGCCGCGGCCAGGTCCGAGAGCGCGGCTGCTACGATTCCGGCCTTTCCTTCGGGAACTGCGCCTGCGGCGGCGGCCTCGTCGGCCGCGGAGCCGCGGATGCTGTCGAAGAGTCCGGCGATGCCGTGGTGGGCCAGCACCGTGTGGGCAAGCCCTTCCGGCTTCTGCGTGGCGACGGCGATGGGCCGGCCAGCGGCCACGAAGTCCTCGAGGAGGCTGCGGATCCCGGGGTAGAGCCGGCTCTGCGCGATGCCGGTGGACTTGTAGTGAGCGCGGTAGATGCGGATGGCGTTCTCCAGCTGGTCCGCCGGAACCCCGGCGACTTCCGTGAGGGAGAAGCTCAGCTTGGGACCGATCATGGCCTCCAGCACGGATTCCGCCGGAACGGGAAGACCCAGCTCGATGAGGGCCGCGGCGATTCCGTCGGTAATCCCGCCGGCGGGATCGACAAGAGTGCCGTCAAGGTCGAAGATTACGGGCACTGTTGTATGCGTCACCGGCTTAGTTTCTCACGAGTGTGCGGCAGCCAGAAATTCGCATACCCCTATGGGAATACATCAGCCGCATACAGCAGGCGACGCCATCGGGCGAACACGGCGCCGCAAGCCCTGCCCTCCCCGCCGCCCCCGGGCGGCCGGGGTCAGGCGGGGAGGTAATACGAGCAGCTCAGGCGAGGAGCTCGGTGAGGAACGCGGCGGTGTGGCTTTCGCTGGACTTGGCCACCTGTTCCGGGGTGCCGGAGGCGACAACCCGGCCGCCACCCGAACCGCCGTCGGGGCCCAGGTCCACGATCCAGTCCGCGCTCTTGATGACGTCGAGGTTGTGCTCGATCGTGATCACCGTGTTGCCCTTCTCCACGAGGCCCTGCAGCACCATGAGGAGCTTGCGGATGTCCTCGAAGTGCAGGCCCGTGGTGGGTTCGTCCAGAACGTAGACGCTGCGGCCGTTGGAGCGCTTCTGGAGTTCGGCCGCGAGCTTCACGCGCTGGGCCTCGCCGCCGGAGAGCGTGGTGGCGGGCTGGCCGAGCCGGACGTAGCCAAGGCCGACGTCGACGAGTGTGTTGAGGTGCCGGGCGATCGGGGAGAACGCCGCGAAGAACTCGGCGCCTTCCTCGATGGGCATGTTCAGCACATCGGCGATGGTCTTGCCCTTGTAGTGGACCTCCAGGGTCTCCCGGTTGTACCGGGCGCCGTGGCAGACCTCGCAGGGGACGTAGACGTCCGGCAGGAAGTTCATCTCGATCTTCAGGGTGCCGTCGCCGGAGCAGGCCTCGCAGCGGCCGCCCTTGACGTTGAAGGAGAACCGGCCCGGCAGGTAGCCGCGGACCTTGGCCTCGGTGGTCTCGGCAAAGAGCTTCCGGATGTGGTCGAACACGCCGGTGTACGTGGCCGGGTTGGAGCGCGGGGTGCGTCCGATGGGGCTCTGGTCGACGTGGACCACCTTGTCCAGGTGCTCGAGGCCCTGGACGGACTTGTGCCGGCCGGCCACCTGCTTGGCGCCGTTAAGCTTGTTGGCGAGGACCTTGTAGAGGATCTCGTTGACCAGGGTGGATTTGCCGGAGCCGCTGACGCCGGTTACGGCGGTGAAGAGGCCCAGCGGGAAGCTGGCATCGATGTTCAGGAGGTTGTTCTCCTTGGCCCCGACCACCTTGAGCTCGCGCTTCTTGTCGTACTTGCGCCGCTTCTTGGGGATCTCGATTTTCTTCCGGCCCGCGAGGTAGTCGCCGGTGAGCGAATCGGTGTTTTCCAGCAGCGCCTGGTAGGAACCGGAGTGGACCACCATGCCGCCGTGCTCGCCGGCGCCGGGTCCGATGTCGACCACCCAGTCGGCCTCGTGGATGGTGTCCTCGTCATGCTCCACCACGATCAGGGTATTGCCGAGGTCCCGCAGCCGGGTGAGGGTTTCGATCAGCCGGCGGTTGTCCCGCTGGTGCAGGCCGATGGAGGGCTCGTCCAGGACGTAGAGCACGCCCACCAGGCCGGAGCCGATCTGGGTGGCGAGCCGGATGCGCTGCGCCTCGCCGCCGGACAGCGTCCCGGAGGGCCGTTCGAGGTTCAGGTACTCGAGACCGACGTCGAGCAGGAAGGTCAGGCGGGCCTGGATTTCCTTGAGCACCTGGTGGGCGATCTGGGCTTCGCGGCCGGTGAGGACGAGGTTGTCGAGGAAGTGCGCGCATTCGCGCATGGGCAGCGCGGCGACTTCGGCGATCGACTTGCCGTTGATCAGGACCGAGAGGGAGGCGGGGTTCAACCGGGCGCCGTTGCAGGCCGGGCACGGGACCTGCCGCATGTATTCCTCGTACCGGTCGCGTGCCGAGTCCGAATCGGTCTCGCCGTGCTTGCGGTGGACGTACTGCATCACGCCCTCGAAGCCGGTGCTGTATTTGCGTTCCCGGCCGAAGCGGTTGCGGTACTGCACAACAACCTTGTGGTCCTTGCCTTGCAGCACGGTCTGCCGGACGTCGGCGTCGAGCTTTTCCCACGGCGTCGTCATGGAGAAGCCGAGTTCCTCGGCGAGTCCGCTGAGCAGCCGGCCCCAGTATTCTGAGGTCGCCGTTCCGAGGGACCACGGCGCGATGGCTCCCTCCGCGAGGGAGAGCTCCGGGTTCGGGATGATGAGTTCCTCATCGACTTCGAGCCTGGTGCCGATGCCGCTGCACGCGCTGCAGGCGCCGAAGGGGTTGTTGAAGGAGAAGGAGCGCGGCTCGATCTCGTCGATGGCCAGGGGGTGCTCGTTGGGGCAGGCGAGGTGTTCGGAAAACGCCCTGATCCGACCGGGGTCCTCCGCCTCGAGGTCGACGAACTCGGCCAGGACGCGGCCTTCGGCCAGGCCGAGGGCGGTTTCAACGGAGTCCGTCAGGCGCTGGCTGATGCCCTCCTTGACCACCAGGCGGTCCACCACCACCTCGATGGTGTGCTTGAACTGCTTGCCCAGCTTCGGCGGATCGCTCAGCTGGACGAGTTCGCCGTCCACCCGCGCCCGGGAGTAGCCCTTGGCGGTCAGTTCCTTGAAGAGGTCCACGAATTCGCCCTTGCGCCCGCGGACCACGGGCGCCAGGATCTGGAAGCGCGTGCCGTCCGCGAGCTCGAGCAGTTGGTCCACGATCTGCTGTGGGGTCTGCTTGGTCACGGGCTCACCACAGATGGGGCAGTACGGCCGCCCGACGCGGGCCCAGAGCAGGCGCATGTAGTCGTAGATCTCGGTGATGGTGCCCACGGTGGAGCGCGGGTTCTTGCTGGTGGATTTCTGGTCGATGGACACGGCGGGCGAGAGGCCCTCGATGAAGTCGACGTCGGGCTTGTCCACCTGGCCCAGGAACTGCCGGGCGTAGGCGGAGAGGGATTCGACGTAGCGGCGCTGGCCCTCGGCAAAGATGGTGTCGAAGGCGAGCGAGGACTTTCCGGAGCCGGACAGGCCGGTGAACACGATCATGGCATCGCGCGGAAGGTCCAGGTCCACGTTGCGCAGGTTGTGCTCGCGCGCACCCTTGACCACAAGGCGGGTCATGTCCGGGCGCTTCAGCGCAGGACGGGGCAGGGCGGCTTCCCGGACTGCCAGCGGTTCGACGGCGGACGGGATTTCAACGGCTGGATCTTCAGCTACAGCTTTAGGCACGAATCTAATGCTAATCGAAAACTTCTTCGAAAAACTATTCTGCGCGCCGCCGGCACCTCCGGATGTGTTAGTGGCGGTCGTAGGCGGCGGCCAGCAGCTGCACGGCCTCCGCGAAACTCGCGCCCTGGGCCTTGGCGGCCGCGGCGAACTCGGCGGCCGCGGCGGACAGCGAGCTCCAGGCGGCATCGCGGGCACAGACCACCGTGCCGTTTCGGCCCCGCGTCACCACCACGCCGGCGGCCTCGAGTTCCTTGTACGCCCGCGCCACGGTGTGCGGTGCCACGCCCAGCTCGCCGGCGAGGCTCCGCACGGCTGGAAGCCGGGTTCCCGGTGCGAGCGTACCGTTGTCGGCCCGTTCAATGACGTAGAGCCGGAGCTGTTCGAAGAGCGGGACGGAGCTGGCCGGGTTGGTCCGCCAGGAACCGGGGAAACGCTCCCCCGCCGTGTCCACGGGGCTCACTGTTCCGCCTCGCGGACGGTGCGCACCTGTTCGCGACCGGCGAACTGCACCTCGTACAAATCCTTGTAGAGCCCGCGCCTGGCCATCAGCTGCTGATGGCTCCCGTGTTCAACGATTCGTCCGTGGTCCATGACGAGAATTAGATCAGCGTCACGGACCGTGGACAAACGGTGCGCGATCACGAAGCTGGTGTGACCTTGCCGCAGCTGTTCCATGGCATGTCGGATCTGAACCTCGGTGCGGCTGTCCACGGAACTCGTGGCCTCGTCCAGGACCAGGATGCTGCGTCCCGCGATCTGCGCCCGGGCGATCGAGATGAGCTGGCGCTGCCCCCGGCTCAGGGAATCGCCGTCGTTGCCGAGCATCGTGGCGTAGCCGGCCGGAAGGGACCTGACAAACTGGTCCACGTGGCTGGCGTGGGCCGCCTGCACTATGTCGGCGTCGGTGGCGCCGGGACGGCCGTACTCGATGTTTTCCCGGATGCTGCCGGTGAACAGCCAGGAATCCTGCAGGACGGTACCGAAGGCGCTGCGCAGATCATCGCGGGGGATGGTGGCGATGTCCGTCGAGTCCACCAGGATCCGTCCGGAGTCGAGCTCGTAGAAGCGCATCAGGAGGTTGACCACGGTGGTCTTGCCGGCCCCGGTGTGTCCCACGATTGCCACGGTCTGTCCAGGTTCCACCGTGAAGGAGAGGTCCTTCACCACGGGAGTGCCGGGGCTGTAACTGAACGTGACGTGCTCGAACGTGACCCGGCCCGCCACCCCGTCGGGAATCAGCGTGCCGGGAACCGGCGCGGCATGGGACCCGACTTTGGCATGGGCTTTGCGTCCGTTGCGGGATTTGCGCGGGACATGGATCTTACGCACGGCGGTGGCGCCGCGAAGCTTGCCAGCGCCGTTGGCCGAAACGGCGGGCACGGCGGCGTCCGCCGGAATCTCCGGAGCGTCCAACAGCTCAAAAACACGTTCCGCCGAGGCGAGGCAGGATTGGAGGAGGGTCAGCATTCCGCCGATCTGGCCCACCGGCTGGCTGAAGAGGCGGGAAAACTGGAAGAAGGCCTGGATGCCGCCGATGGTCATGGCCCCGGCGGTAACCTGCAGGGCCCCCACCACAGCCACGGCGATGTAGTTGAGGTTGGCGACAAACACCAGAAGCGGCTGCACGATGCCGGACAAGTACTGGGCGCGGGTGCTCGACCGCGTGAGCTTTTCGTTGTACCCCCGGAAGATCTCTGCCGACGCCTCCTGCCGGCCGAAGGCCTTGACCACTTCATGCCCGGTGAAGGTTTCTTCGAGTTGGGCGAGCAGTTCGCCAGTGCTGCTCCACTGCTCCTTGAAATGCGCCTGCGAATGCCGGGCCACGAGCACCGTGATGACGGTGGACACCGGCACCGAGAGGACGGCGATCAGTGCCAGCAGCGGGGAAAGCCACAGCATCATGGCGAGTGCGGCGGAGAGCATCAGGAGGGACAGGATCAACTGGTTGAGGAGTTGGTTGAGGCCCTGCGAGACGTTGTCGACGTCGTTGGTGGCGCGGCTGAGCACGTCGCCGCGGCGCTGCTCCTCGAAGTGGCTGGACGGCAGCACGTGGAGTTTTTGTTCCACGGAACCGCGGAGCCCGTAACTGAGGCGCTGCACGGCTGTGGCGGTCAGGGAGCCCTGGATCCAGCTGAAGAGCGACGCCCCGGCGTACATGGCGGAGACCGCCAGCAGCCGCGCGGCCAGCTCCTGTTCGTCGAGGGAGCCGCCCAGGAAGCCCCCTACGACGACGTCGGTGGCGTCACCGAGGACCTTGGGGGCCGCGACGTTGAGTGTCACGAACGCACAGGTGGCGGCGATGGCGCCGGCCATCCGCCATTTCAGCGGCAGCAGCAGTCGAAGCAGCCGCGCGGCGGACTGCCACTTGATGCGTTCCGCGGGAGCGACCGCAGCGGCCCCCGCTGCGGTCCCGGCGCGGGACGCCCGCCTGCGCCTCACGGGGCTTCCTCCAGCACCAGCTGGGACGCGGCAATTTCCTGGTAGCTGGGCGAGGTGTCCATGAGTTCGCTGTGCGTGCCTTGCGCGACCAGGCGGCCGTCCTCCAGCACGAGGATCAGCCCGGCGTCCACGATTGTTGACACGCGTTCGGCCACGATCAGCACAGTCGCCGAGCGCAGCAGCGGCTCGATCGCCGCGCGGAGCCTGACATCGGTTCCGTAGTCCAGGGCCGAGAAACTGTCGTCGAACAGGTACGCGGGGGCATTCTTGAGCAGCGCCCGCGCGATGCACAGGCGCTGCCGTTCACCGCCGGAGAAGTTGGTGCCGCCCTGGCTCACCGGCGCTTCGAGCCCCAGCGGCAGGTCGCCGACAAAGTCGGCGGCCTGGGCGGTTTCGAGCGCCTGCCACAATTCCGGATCGTCCGCGGCGGGCGAGCCCAGCCGGAGATTTTCCGCGACCGTACCTGCGAAGAGATAGGACTGCTGCGGGACGACGGCGATCAGGCTCCGCAGGTCGTCCAGCGGCATGGCCCGCACGTTGTGTCCGCCGATGCTGATCTCGCCGGAAGTCGCGTCGATGAACCGGGGAAGCAGGTTCAGGAGCGTCGTCTTGCCGCTGCCGGTTGCGCCGATTATCGCCGTCGTGGTCCCGGGCCTTGCGGTGAACGAGACGCCGTCCAGCACCGGCGCCTCGGCGCCGGGATAGGCGAAGGACACGTTCCGGAACTCGACGGTCCGGCCCGTGGGGGCAGCATGGCGGGGATGCGCCGCGTGGCCGGGATGCGCTGTGCTGATGGGATGCGCAGTGCTGATGGGATGCGCAGTGCTGCCGCGGCGGCCCGCCCGGGCGCCGGCGGGCGTGGCCGGATCGGCGATGGCCGGTTCCGTGTCCAGCACCTCGCGGATCCGTTCGGCGCAAGCCGCCGCCCGCGGGGCCGTCATGAAGACGTACATCGCCATCATGATGGCAATCAGGATCTGCAGGATGTAGGCGATGAACGCGGTGAGCGCCCCCAGCCGCATTTCGCCGGCGTCGATCCGATGGCCGCCGAACCACACCACGAACACGGAAGACAGATTGACCACGAACATGATCATCGGCATCATTCCGGCGACCAGGAGGGCGGATTTGAGGTTGTTGCGGGTGAGGTCCTTGTTGGCTTCGTCGAAGCGACGGATTTCAAGGTCCTGCCGGACAAAACTGCGGATGACATTGGCGCCGATGATCTGCTCACGCATCACCCGGCCGATCCGGTCGAGGAGCCCCTGGCCCTGGCGGTACAGCGGAATCAGCTGGCGTACGATCACAGTCATGATCACCGTAAGGACCGGGATCACCACCACAACGATCCAGGACAGCACCACGTCCTGGTGCACGGCCAGCACAATTCCGCCTATGAAGATCGCTGGCGCGGCGATGAGCATGATGAAAACCAGGACGGCGAGGTTTTGGATCTGGGCGACGTCGTTGGTGGCACGGGTGACGAGGCTGGGTGCCCCGAAAACACTGACTTCCTGGGAGGAGAAGGACTGCACTTTCGTGAAAAGCTCCCCGCGAAGCTGGCCGCCAATGGCCATGGCGACGACGGCGCCCAGGTATCCGGCCGCGATGGCCGCGATCACCTGGACGGCGGCGATGCCGGCCATCCAGCCCCCGAGGTGGATGATTTCCCCTTTGTCCCCGCCGATGATGCCGTCGTCGATGATCGCGGCATTCAGGGTGGGCAGGAGCAAGTTGGCGGTGGCTTGCACGAGCTGCAGCACAACAATGGCCAGCACGCGCCCCTTATGCGCGGACAGCAGCCGCGCCATCAGGCCTATTAGCACCGAACCTCCATTACTAGCCCAGGGCCCGGAATGGGAATCAGCCTAACGGCTGCCCCCATACCGCCACGTCATTGTAAGCCCCATTCCGGAGTGCTTCGTGTCAACCGGCAGACACGCCGCTCACCCGGTTTTTTGCGCCACCGCGAAAGTGCGCCGGAACGGGAATACAGTCCCGTGCCGGCCCGCGGGATACGCGTTGTCCAGCCTTGCCGAATATTCGTCCTCGAACTCCCGGGCCTCGTCCCCCGGAAGCGCCGCGAGGACCGGCCTGAGTCCTGTGCCGCGGACCCACTCCAATACCGGGTGGGCACCCGGGAGCACCTGCATGTAGGTGGTCTCCCAGGCGTCGGCAACGCACCCGGCGTCGAGCATGATCTCAAGGTACTCCGCCGCCTCCCCCACCACGTCGTCGTGGCGCAGGACCCCGGCGAGCCGCCCGGCCCAGGCCGGCGAGTCGGCCAGCTCCCGCATCAGGGCGTGGGACGGGGCGTTGAAGTTCCCCGGCACTTGGAGCGCGAACCAGGCGCCGGGCTTGAGGGCATCGAGCCACTCCGGCAACAGCTTCCGGTGCTCGGGCACCCACTGCAGGGCGGCGTTCGTGACCACCACGTCCGTGTCGCCGGGGGGCATCCAGTGCGCGATGTCGGCGAGGTCGTAGGAGAGATTGGCGGCCGCGGCCGCATAGTTCTTTGATGTCGCCAGCATTTCGGCCGAGGAATCCAGGCCCACCACCTGAGCGCCAGGCCACCGGTCCGCGAGCGTCGCGGTCAGGTTGCCGGGACCGCAGCCGAGGTCCACGACGTGCCTTGGCGCTTCGGCACGAATCCGTCCCGTTAGATCAAAAAAGGGTCTGTCCCGGTAATCCCCGAACTGCACATATTTCCCAGGATCCCACTTCATGGTGCCTCCAAGTTTCCGGCAATGTTGTCCTAACCGAAGCGTAGTCCCGGCCCGTAGGCCAGCCAAGGATGCACGCAATCGCTGCCTGCGGCCCAAGGGTCCACCGGTGCCGCGGCCACGGCGCGGGCACTAAGCTGGACAGCAATGAAACTCGTAGATCAGCTCCCCGCCCCGGCCGCCCGAATCCCCGGCAGGACGGCCCTGGACCCGGACGAGCTCTACACCCGGTTTGTCGAGTGGACCGAGACCCGCGGCCTTGCCCTCTACACCGCCCAGGACGAGGCCATCATGGAGTTGGCGGCCGGTTCCAACGTCATCCTGGCCACGCCCACCGGGTCCGGGAAATCCCTCGTGGCCATCGCGGCGCACTTCCAGGCCATGGCCCGCGGGCAGCGCAGCTACTACACGGCCCCGATCAAGGCCCTCGTCTCGGAAAAGTTTTTCGCCCTCTGCGAGATCTTCGGAGCCGACAACGTTGGCATGATCACCGGCGACTCCGGCGTCAACCAGGATGCACCGATCATCTGCTGCACTGCCGAAATCCTGGCCAACACCGCCCTGCGCGAAGGCGCTGCCGCGGAGCTGGGCGCCGTCATCATGGACGAGTTCCACTTCTACTCCGACCCGCAGCGCGGCTGGGCGTGGCAGGTGCCGCTGCTCGAACTGCCCCAGGCCCAGTTCCTGCTGATGTCCGCGACGCTTGGCGACGTGAGCCGCTTTGAGGAGGGCATCAGCGAGCTGACCGGCCGCCCGACGACGACCGTCAGCTCGGTGGAACGTCCCATTCCGCTGCACTACTACTACGAGCAGACCCCGGTCCACGAGACCCTCGAAGAGCTGCTCGCCACGAAGCAGGTCCCGGTCTACGTGGTGCACTTCAGCCAGGTGGAGGCGATCGACCGGGCGCAGAACCTGATGAGCATCAACGTCTGCACCCGCGAGGAAAAGGACAAGATTGCCGAGCTCATCGCCGGATTCCGTTTCGCCGCGGGCTTCGGCAAGACCCTCAACCGGCTGGTCCGGCACGGCATCGGCGTGCACCACGCCGGCATGCTGCCCAAATACCGCCGGCTGGTCGAACAGCTCGCCCAGGCCGGCCTGCTCAAGGTCATCTGCGGCACGGATACGCTCGGCGTGGGCATCAACGTGCCCATCCGCACGGTGCTGCTCACGGCCCTGAGCAAGTACGACGGCGTCCGCACCCGGTTGCTGAACTCCCGCGAGTTCCACCAGATCGCCGGACGCGCCGGACGCGCCGGCTATGACACCGCCGGAACCGTGGTGGTCCAGGCCCCGGAGCACGTCACCGAGAACGTGAAGGCGATGGCCAAGGCCACGGCCAAGTTCGGCGACGACCAGAAGAAGCTGCGCCAGGTGGTCAAGAAGAAGCCGCCGGAAGGCTTCGTGTCCTGGGGCGAGCCCACCTACAAGCGGCTGGTCGATTCCGTGCCGGATCCGCTGACCTCGAGTTTCACCGTGACGCACGCGATGCTGATGAACCTCATGGAACGCCCCGGCGACCCGTTCCAGGCCGCCCGCCGGCTGCTCACCGAAAACCACGAGACCCGTCCCGCCCAGCTCAAGCTCATGAAGAAGGCCCTGGGCATCTACCGCGAGCTCCTCGCGGCCGGCGTCGTGGAGCGGATCCCGCCGGAAGAGCAGGGCGCCGACGGCCGCACGGTCCGGCTCACGGTCCACCTGCAGCCAAACTTTGCCCTCAACCAGCCCCTGTCCCCGTTCGCCCTCGCCGCGCTGGAGCTGCTGGACCCGGAGTCGCCGTCATACGCCCTGGACGTCGTGTCCGTGATCGAGGCGACCCTGGAGAAACCGCGCCAGATCCTGTCGGCACAGCAGAAGAAGGCGCGCGGCGAAGCCATCGCGGCCATGAAGGCCGACGGCATCGAGTATGACCAGAGGATGGCGATGCTGGAGGAGGTCACCTACCCGCAGCCGCTAGCGGAAATCCTCGGCGAGGCCTTCGACGTCTACCGCAAGGCCGCACCGTGGATCGGCGACTTCGAGCTCGCGCCCAAATCCGTGGTCCGGGACATGTACGAGCGTGCCATGAACTTCGGCGAATTCGTCCAGTTCTACGGCCTGGCCCGCTCCGAAGGGATCGTGCTGCGCTACCTCGCCGACGGTTTCAAGGCGCTCCGCCAGACCGTCCCGCAGGATGCCCTCCGGGAGGACCTTGAGGATCTGATCGCCTGGCTCGGCGAGCTGGTCCGCCAGGTGGACTCCAGCCTCCTCGACGAATGGGAGGAGCTGACGTCCGGCGCGGCGCCCACCCCGCACGACGCGCCCCCGCCCCCGCCGCCGTCGCTGACCTCCAACGTCCGGGCCTTCCGGGTGATGGTGCGCAACGAGATGTTCCGCCGCGTGGAGCTGTTCGCCGATGAAGCCGCCACCACGCTGGGCGAGCTCGACGCCGGTTCCGGCTGGGATGCGGAGCGCTGGGAAGATGTCCTGGACGACTACTTCGACGAACACAACGACATCGGCACCGGCCCCGACGCCCGCGGACCCGGGCTGCTGATCATCACCGAGGAGCCCGGCGTGTGGAAGGTCCGACAGATCTTCGACGACCCGGCCCGCAACCACGACTGGGGCATCTCCGCCGAGGTGGATCTGGCGGCCTCCGATGAATCCGGGACCGCCGTCGTCCGCGTCACCGACGTCAACCGGCTCTAAGCGGCCGCCTGCCGCCCGGGCGGCGACCTGCCGCGCCGGTGACCTGCGCTGTCGGAGGCCCGCCGCTGCCCCGATCGCGGCCCCGTGACGGTACCCGCCGCGGGTAAACTCGGATGATGAGTGTAATCCGGCCTGCCACGCCTCTTGACGTCCCTGCCATCCTGCAGATGATCCACGACCTCGCCCTCTATGAGAAGGAACCGGACGCCGTCCGGAACACCCCCGAGATGCTCACCGAGGCGCTCTTCGGCGAGAACCCGAGGGTCTTCGCCACGATGGCGGAGAACGCCGCCGGGGACGTGCGGGGCTTTGCGCTCTGGTTCCTGAACTACTCCACGTGGGAGGGCGTCCACGGGATCTACCTCGAAGACCTCTACGTCAGACCGGAGGCGCGCGGCGAAGGCCACGGGAAGGCACTCCTGCAGCATCTGGCCGCGACCGCCGTCGACCGCGGCTACGCCCGCGTTGAGTGGAGCGTCCTGGACTGGAACGAGCCCTCCATCAACTTCTATAAGAAGCTGGGCGCCGCGCCGATGGAGGAATGGTCCACCTTCCGCCTGACCGGGGCGGCACTGGAGGCATTCGGCGGGTCCTTGGCCGGCTCCCGCGAGGAGGCGGCCCGTGGTTGATCTTCCGGTGACGGGGCTCATGGGAGCCTCCCTCCTGGAAGCCGGGTCCAGCGCGCGGCGCAACGTCCGGCACAGCGTCCGGGCACGCCACACCTACCGTGGAATGCGGACCGCGGAACACTACTTCCAGGTCCCCCTGGACCACTTCAGCGAGGCGGGACGGGGCGGCGAGACCATCACCGTGTTCGCCCGCGAGTACGTGTCTACGGACCACAGTGAGGAAGCGGCCGCCGAGCTCCCCTGGCTGCTTTACCTTCAGGGCGGCCCCGGCGGGCGCGGTAACCGGTTCCCGTCCCTGGGCGGCTGGAGCAAAGCCGCCGCCAGGGACTTCCGGATCCTCATGCTGGACCAGCGCGGCACCGGCCTGTCCGCGGCGGTGGACCGCAACACGTTGCCCCTGCGCGGCAGCGACGCGGAGCAGGCCCAGTACCTGACGCACTTCCGCGCCGACTCGATCGTCGCCGATGCCGAGGCCATTCGGACCGCCCTGGGCTCCGCCCCGTGGACCATCTACGGCCAGAGCTACGGCGGTTTCTGCGCACTCAGCTACCTCTCCTTCGCCCCGGAGGGGCTGCGGGAGGTGCTCGTGACAGGCGGCCTCGCCCCGCTCGGCGGCTCCGCGGACCGCGTGTACCGCGCGACGTTCCAGCGGGTCGCGGCCCGGAACGCCGAATATTTTGGCTGGTACCCGGAGGACCGTGCCGCGGTCACCCGGATCGCCAGGCATCTGCGGGACACGGAAGAGTTCCTGCCCGACGGCGGCCGGCTCACCGTGGAACGGTTCCAGATGGTGGGTTCGTTCCTGGGCGGCAATACCCGGGTGGATGCCCTGCACCACCTGCTCGAGGACGCCTTCGTGGCCACACCCGACGGCGACCGGCTCTCGGACGCCTTCCTGGACCAGGTCCGCGGCCTCGTTTCCCGCGCCGCGAACCCCCTGTACGCCCTGATGCACGAGTCCATCTACGGCCAGGCCGGGGCCACCAACTGGGCTGCCTGGCGCATGCTGGCGGAATTCCCCGAGTTCTCCCCCGACGCAGACGAACCGCTGCTGACCGGGGAAATGGTGTACCCCTGGTACTTCGAGCAGGACCCGGCCCTGCGCCCGCTGCGGGACGTGGCCCGGCTCCTCGCCGAAAAGGAGGACTGGGCGCCGCTCTACGATCCGGAGCGGCTGGCTCTGAACAGCGTGCCCGTCGCCGCGGCCGTCTACACCGACGATATCTACGTGGACCGTGAGCTCTCCCTGGAAACAGCGGCCGCCGTGCGGGGCTTGCACGTGTGGGAGACGGACGAGTTCCACCACGACGGCATCTCGGACGACGGCGAGGCAATCTTCGCCCGCCTGCTGGGAATGGCGCGGTCCGCCGGCCGCTGACCGGGCATTGGCCCGGCTGACAGCGGCCGGCACAAAGGAACGGCGCTGAACCTGTGGAGGTTCAGCGCCGTTCTGTTATGTGCGGCACATGCGTCACATGCGGTGCCGGTTACCCGGCGGGCCGGATCTAGTCGACGTCGCTCAGGCTCTTCTGGGCGTCTTCTTCCAGCCGGGCGTCCAGCTTGGATTTGGACGCCTTGGAGCTGACCAGGCTGGCGATCACGGCGATGATGATGGTGCCGATGATCACCGCCAGCGAGACGTAGGTCGGGATCTCCGGCGCCCACTCGATGTGCTGGCCGCCGTTGATGAAGGGCAGCTCGTTGACGTGCATGGCGTGCAGAACCAGCTTCACGCCGATGAACGCCAGGATGACGGACAGGGCGTGCTTGAGGTAGATGAGCCGGTTCATGAGGCCGCCGAGCAGGAAGTACAGCTGGCGCAGCCCCATCAGGGCGAAGATGTTCGCCGTGAAGACGATGAAGGCGCTCTGGGTGAGGCCGAAGATGGCCGGAATCGAGTCGACGGCGAACAGCAGGTCCGTCATGCCGATGGTCACGAAGACGATCAGCATGGGGGTGAACACCTTTTTGCCGTCGACCACGGTGCGGAGCTTGCCGCCGTCGAACTTCTCGGACATCGGCAGGATCCTGCGGATCCGGGCGATCAAAGGGTTTTCCTTGTCTTCCTCGTCCTCGCCCTCGTCCTGGGCCTGCTTCCAGGCGGTCCAGAGCAGGAAGGCGCCGAAGATGTAGAAGACCCAGCTGAACTGCTCGATCACGATCGCGCCGAGCATGATGAAGATGCCGCGCAGGACCAGGGCGATGATGATGCCCACCATCAGCACTTCCTGCTGGTACTTACGTGGCACCGAAAAGCGCGCCATGATGATGATGAAGACGAACAGGTTGTCGATGCTCAAGCTGTATTCAGTCACCCAGCCGGCGATGAACTGGCCGCCGAATTCCGGGCCCGTGAAGGCGAACATGGCACCGGCGAACACCAAGGCCAAGGCCACGTAGAACGCAACCCACAACCCGGCTTCTTTCATCGAGGGCTCGTGTGGTCGTTTGAGGACCATCAGCAGGTCGATGGCCAGAATGACGCCCAAGACGACAAACGAGCCGATCTCGAACCACAGGGGAAGGTCGGGCACGGGGAAATACCTTTCGTAGGGTACAGCTCAGCGGTGTAAGTCTCTCCGACCTCCAGCGCATGACGCTGCCTGGCTGCCCGCTACGCCCGGCACGGCATCTATGCCGTGCGTGTTGACGATCGTAGCGCTTGGGATACTCCCCTACGTCCGTCCGAGTTTACCCTAGGCGTGCCCCGCAGACTGCATTTGCCTCAGTTCCTTCTTCAGTTCGCCCACCTCGTCGCGGAGCCGGGCGGCGAGCTCGAACTGCAGCTCACCGGCCGCGGCGTGCATCTGTTCGGTCAGCTGTTCGATAAGGCCCACAAGGTCCTCCGCCGGCGCGGCCGCGAGTCCGTCCGCACGGATGGCCGAGGCGCCCCTGCCCTTGCCGCGGTTCTTGCCGGCGGCGGCCAGCAGCTCGCGGGTGTCCGCGTCTTCCTTGGCCAGCTGATCGGTGATGTCCGCGATCTTTTTCCGCAGCGGCTGCGGGTCGATCCCGTTCTCCGTGTTGTAGGCAACCTGGATGGCGCGGCGCCGGTTCGTCTCGTCGATGGCGTGGGCCATCGAGTCGGTGATCCGGTCCGCGTACATGTGCACCTGGCCGGACACATTTCGGGCGGCACGCCCGATGGTCTGGATCAGGGAGGTCGAAGAGCGCAGGAAGCCTTCCTTGTCCGCGTCCAGGATGCTGACCAGGGACACTTCCGGGAGGTCGAGGCCTTCACGGAGGAGGTTGATGCCGACGAGGACGTCGAAGACGCCCATCCGTAGTTCGCGCAGGAGTTCCACGCGGCGCAGCGTGTCGACGTCGGAGTGCAGGTATTCCACTTTCACGCCGTGGCCCAGCAGGTAGTCGGTGAGGTCCTCGGCCATCCGCTTGGTCAGGGTGGTGACCAGGACCCGCTCGTTCTTGGCGGTGCGGATCCGGATTTCGCCCAACAGGTCATCGATCTGGCCCTTCGTGGGCTTGACGACCACCTCGGGGTCGATCAGGCCGGTGGGGCGGATGATCTGCTGGACGAAGCCGTCGGACTTGCCGAGTTCGTACTTGCCCGGGGTCGCGGACAGGTAGACCGTCTGGCCCACGCGCTCGAGGAACTCATCCCATTTCAGCGGGCGGTTGTCCATCGCGGAAGGCAGCCGGAAGCCGTGGTCCACAAGCGACCGCTTGCGGGACATGTCGCCCTCATACATGGCGCCGATCTGCGGGACGGTGACGTGCGATTCGTCGATCACCAGGAGGAAGTCGTCCGGGAAATAATCGATGAGGCAGTGCGGCGCGGTCCCGCGGTCGCGCCCGTCGATGTGCAATGAATAGTTCTCGATGCCGTTGCAGAAGCCCATCTGCTGCATCATTTCAAGGTCGTAGGTGGTGCGCATCCGCAGCCGCTGCGCCTCGACCAGCTTGTTTTGGCTTTCCAGGAGCTGGAGCCGCTCGGCGAGTTCGTCCTCGATCCTCTTGATGGCCCGGCTCATACGCTCGGGCCCGGCCACGTAGTGCGAGGCCGGGAAGACGTACATCTCGGTCTCATCCCGGATGACTTCGCCGGTCAGGGGGTGGAGGGTGTGGATGTTCTCAATCTCATCCCCGAAGAACTCGATCCGGATCGCCAGTTCCTCGTACATCGGGATGATTTCGACGGTGTCGCCGCGGACCCGGAACGTGCCGCGGTGGAAGTCCATGTCGTTGCGGGTGTACTGCATGGCGACGAACTTCCGGAGCAGGTCGTCGCGGTTCATCTCCGCCCCCTTGCGGAGGGTTACCATGCCGGCGATGTATTCTTCCGGCGTGCCGAGGCCGTAGATGCAGGACACCGTGGCGACCACGATGACGTCGCGGCGGGTCAGGAGCGCGTTGGTGGCGGAGTGCCGGAGCCGTTCCACTTCCTCGTTGACGGAGGAGTCCTTCTCGATGAAGGTGTCCGTCTGGGCGACGTAGGCCTCGGGCTGGTAGTAGTCGTAATAGGAGACAAAGTATTCCACCGCGTTGTTGGGCAGCAACTCGCGGAATTCGTTCGCGAGCTGCGCTGCGAGGGTCTTGTTCTGCACCAGCACCAGGGTGGGGCGCTGGATCTGCTCGATCAGCCACGCCGTGGTGGCGCTTTTGCCGGTACCGGTGGCGCCCAGCAGCACCACGTCCTTCTCGCCGTTTTTGATGCGCTCCGTCAGTTCGGCGATGGCGGCCGGCTGGTCGCCTGCGGGCTGGAACTCGCTGATGACCTCGAAGGGTGCCACGATACGGTTGATTTCCTGGGCAAGGCTCATGTAACTAATCTACCGCCGGGCCCCGACAGGAAATCCTGATTCAGCTTTGGGCGGCACCAGGACCGACCGCGGTGGCGCCGCTGACGGTGCCGTTGCCGCCGTCGACCGTTCCGCGGTCGTTCGCTCCTTGGTCACCGTACGACGGCGGCTGCCAGCCCGTGCGCTGGACCCACGCTTCCATCCGCGGTGCGGCGTAGTCGGTGAACCAGCCCTCCTTGTCCGCCGCGTAGGCGGCAGTGGACTTGTCCGTCTCGTGCAGCCCGGCGACCCGCGTCTTCTCGGCGACATAGTCCGCCCGGGCATCGGCATCAGCGCGGAGCCAGTCCCGGAAGCACAGGGCGTACCGCCAGCCGGGCGAGCCGGCGGCGCGGACATGAAGATTCGCCGCCCGGCCGGGATCGGCGTTGCCGTGCAGCCGTTTGCCCCAGGCGGCGGGGTCCGGTTGCGAGGGCTTGGGGTTATCGGAAATGATGCCGGGCCAGCGCGGGAATCCCGCCTCGGCCAGCAGCGGCGCGATCCGGTCCGCGTCGTCGAGATTCCGGACACTCAGCTGGAGGTCGATCACATCTTTGGCATCGAGCCCCGGGACCGCGGTGGACCCGATGTGGTCCACGGCCAGGACGTCCTGCGGAATGGCGCTCTGCAGCCGGGCAATCAGCCGGCCGGCCTGGGCCGCCCAGGCCGGATCGGCGCGGGCAAGGACCGGTCCGCCCGTCCGCGGCGGGATCTTTTGTTCCTTGAGGTTCAGCGCGAAAGGCGCCAGCCGTTCCTCCCACAGCGCGTCGACCGCCCG
Source organism: Arthrobacter sp. NPDC058130 (assembly GCF_042884475.1). Lineage (NCBI taxonomy): Bacteria > Bacillati > Actinomycetota > Actinomycetes > Micrococcales > Micrococcaceae > Arthrobacter > Arthrobacter sp. NPDC058130. Next base: position 280,033 of record NZ_JBHVTV010000002.1, on the reverse strand, counting down.
CCCGAGTTCTTCCGGGGTGCCCGAATTGTCCAGCACGACGTCCGCCGCCGCCAGCCGGTCCTCCCGGCTCGCCTGGGAGGCCATCCGGGCATGCGCCTCCCCGACGGTCATGTTGCGGTGTTCGGCCATGCGCTGGACCCGGATCTCCTCCGGGGCATCCACCACGAGCACCAGGTGGAAGTTCTTCCCCTGCCCCGTTTCGACCAGCAGCGGGATGTCCTGGACCACGACGCCGCCGGCCGGGGCGGTGGCGACAATTGCCGCGGCGCGCTCCCGCACGAGGGGATGGATGATCCCGTTGAGCACGGCCAGGCGTTCGGGATCGCCGAAGACCAGGGCACCGAGCCGGGGCCGGTCCAGGCGGCCGTCCGGCGCCAGGATCGAGGCACCAAAGGCCTCGACCACGCTTGCCAGCCCGGGCGTGCCGGGCTCCACGACCTCCCGGGCCAGGGCGTCGGCGTCGACTAGCACTGCGCCGAGCTCGCGGAGGCGCGCGGCAACCATGGACTTCCCCGAGGCGATCCCGCCGGTCAACCCGATCTTCAACACCTCACCAGACTAAACTGAACCGGTGGCTGATGCGTCGGATTACCCTGAGAGCAGGACGGCCGTCTATGCCACCCTTGCCGCGGGGTCCGAGTTCCGCCACGAAATCGAGGTCAAGCGGTCCCGGTTCATTACCGTCCTGGCCAGAACGGCCGACGAGGACGCCGCCCGGGCCGTCCTGGGCCGTCTGCGCCGGGAATTCCATGACGCACGGCACCATTGCTCCGCCTTCGTCCTCGGCCCGGACCGGGACGTGCAGCGGTCCAACGATGACGGCGAACCCTCCGGCACCGCGGGCCTCCCCATGCTTGAGGCGCTGCTGAAACGGGAGACCATGCCCGGCGTCGCCGACCTCAGCGACGTCACCGCGGTGGTGGTGCGCTATTTCGGCGGCATTCTCCTCGGCGCCGGCGGCCTGGTGCGAGCCTATTCCGAATCGGTGTCCGGCACGCTGGCGCTCGCGCCTCTGGTGCGGCGGCGCCGTTTGCGAATCTGTTCGGTGCGGGTACAGCACGCCGTGGCCGGGCGGCTCGAGAACGATCTGCGCGCAGCGGGGTATGTCCTGGCCGAAACCCGTTACGAGGCGCGGGCGACTGTCCTGAGGCTTGCGTTGCCGGATGATCCGGAAGAGCTGGCCCGGGCTGCGGACCGCGTGGCCGCCATGTCAGCCGGCAGCGCCTCGCTGGTGCCCGGAGAATCGGAGTGGATCGATGTCCTGTTCAGCTGAGCCCGTGCCCGCGGTCGCGCTGCTTGAGGTCAGCGGGGCCGTTCTCCCCACCAGTGGACATGCCCTCCCGCGGCCGCGACAAATGGGCCCAGGCACCCTGTGCCCGTCCTGCGAACCCACCAGTGGACATGCCCTCCCTTGGGCGGACCCAAAGTTCCGCCTGGGGCTATTGGGACTGGGCTATTTCCCAGATGTGTCCTGCCGGGTCGCGGAAGCAGGCGGTGCGGATCCCCCACGGCCGGTCCATTGGGCCGTTGAGCAGCTCTACTCCGCGGCGGGACAACTCGGCGCACATGGCATCGACGTCGTCCACCTCGATGGTGAACTGCATTCGGGCACCGGAATCCGCGCCGCCCACCGCGGCAGGCTGGATGAGTTCGGGAGCTTCGGTGACGTTGAGCAGGTTGATCAAGGTGTTCTCGAACTTGAAGACTGCGGAGACTTCGTCCTCGAAAATGAGCGGCAAGCCGAAGACTGCCGCATAGAAGTCCTTGGTCGGGGCCAGATTCTCGACAAATAGGGTGATCGCCCCAATGCCACGCGGCCATGGACCCTCGGGCTTCAGTGTGTCCTGCGAGTCAACAGCCCCCGAAGTGTCAGCCATGAAAGTCCCCTCATCGTCGGCGGCGAATATCTCAACCTGCCGAGTCTGCACTCAGCGGCGGGCAGTCGTCAAGGAATCCACACCGCGACGTGCCGCGAACCAATGGCGGTACCTGGTGGCAACACTGGACATGTCCCGCGCCCATGGCCAGGACCGGGCACAACACCCATAGGCCCACGGGCAAGCTCCAAGAATGGGCATGTCCCCCGGGAGAGCGCCCGAAGAACAGGCCTGTCCGGGTATAAGGGCACGTCGCGGCCTCCCGAACACTGGACATGTGCCGCGCCCGTGGCCAGGACCGGGCACAATAGCCATATGCCCACGGGCATGCTCCAAGAATGGGCATGTCCCCCGGGGAGGATTGGAAAAATGGGCATGTCCCGTGGGGCGGGCAACCGTGGGGCATGTCCGCACCAAGAGCTGGGCAAAGCAAAGGTGGCCGCCCCCGAGGGGACGGCCACCTTTACTGAACTGCTGTGCACCGGGACGGTGCGGCTTCAAGCTACAAACTGCCTGGTCTCAGGGAAAAGACTCCCCAAGGCACAAGGGCAATTAGTTGCCGGTCAGCTTCTCGCGCAGAGCGGCAAGAGCCTCGTCCGAAGCAAGCGTGCCTGCACCGGTCTCGGTTGCAGCCGGCTCGGAGGAGTAGCTGGTGGTGCCGGAGTCGCTCTCGCCGGACGTTGCAGCTGCAGCGTCGTCGGCAGCGTGCTGGGCAACCTGCTTCTTGTGTGCTTCCCAGCGGGTCTGGGCGTCAGCGTACTGCTGCTCCCAGGCGGCGCGCTGGTTCTCGTAGCCTTCAAGCCACTCGTTGGACTCCGGGTCGAAGCCCTCCGGGTACTTGTAGTTGCCCTCTTCGTCGTACTCGGCGGCCATGCCGTAGAGTGCCGGGTCGAATTCGGTGCTGTCGGCGTCGACGCCCTCGTTGGCCTGCTTGAGGGAGAGCGAGATGCGGCGGCGCTCGAGGTCGATGTCGATGACCTTGACGAACAGCTCGTCACCAACGGAGACAACCTGCTCGGCCAGCTCCACGTGGCGCACGGCGAGCTCGGAGATGTGGACCAGGCCTTCGATGCCGTCTTCAACGCGAACGAACGCGCCGAACGGAACGAGCTTGGTGACCTTACCCGGAACAACCTGGCCGAGGGCGTGGGTGCGGGCGAAGGTCTGCCACGGATCTTCCTGCGTAGCCTTGAGCGACAGGGAGACGCGCTCGCGGTCCAGGTCAACCTCGAGAACCTCGACGGTGACTTCCTGGCCAACTTCGACAACCTCGGACGGGTGGTCGATGTGCTTCCAGGACAGCTCGGAAACGTGAACCAGGCCGTCTACGCCGCCCAGGTCCACGAAGGCACCGAAGTTGACGATGGAGGAAACGACGCCGGGACGGACCTGGCCCTTTTCCAGCTTGTTGAGGAACGTGGAGCGGACCTCGGACTGGGTCTGCTCGAGCCATGCACGGCGGGACAGCACAACGTTGTTGCGGTTCTTGTCCAGCTCGATGATCTTGGCTTCGATCTGCTGACCGATGTACGGAGCGAGGTCGCGCACACGGCGCATCTCGACGAGGGATGCGGGCAGGAAGCCGCGCAGACCGATGTCGAGGATAAGACCACCCTTGACAACCTCGATGACGGTACCGGTGACAACACCGTCTTCTTCCTTGACCTTCTCGATGTCGCCCCAGGCACGCTCGTACTGAGCACGCTTCTTGGAGAGGATCAGGCGGCCTTCTTTGTCTTCCTTGGTGAGCACCAGGGCTTCGACCTGATCGCCAACGGAGACGACGTCTCCGGGGTCAACGTCGTGCTTGATGGAAAGCTCGCGGGAGGGGATGACACCTTCGGTCTTGTAACCGATGTCGAGCAGAACTTCGTCGCGGTCGACCTTGACGACGGTACCTTCGACGAGGTCTCCGTCGTTGAAGTACTTGATGGTGGCGTCGACAGCTGCGAGGAAGTCCTCAGCGGTACCGATGTCGTTAATGGCGACTACGGGGGTACCGGGCTTCTCGGTGGAGGTGATGGTCATGTAGTAGGGGCTCCGTTGTGGATAGTTAGTCGGTCAGGCAAACCGCTTGGCCGGCATTATGGAATGCAGGCCAAGAACACGGCGATTCTGCAAGGGATCCGCCGGGTCATCCTGATTTTGTGGATTGTAGATGCGCGCACGTAGTACGCGCCCGTTTAGTCTAGTCGTTTCCGTGAACGCGGGTCAAAGCGCCTGGGGGCCGTGCGCGCCGCGACCGGCGCCGGACGCCTAGAAGTGCGTAAGGCAGTGCGGTGAACGTTCGACGGCGAACATGAGCCGCGCTGTGAGCGCCGCACCGGCGGGGTGCTCGGTGATCCGGCCGGCGGTTTTCAGGGTCACGGGACAGACTGCGCCCAGATAGATGGAGCCGAGGTCCGCGACATCCAGCGACAGGTCCGGCTCTGCGTCCGGAACCGACGTCACCGTGGCCTCTCCCCCGCTGACCGTCAGGGCGAAAGTGCCGGCAGCGAAGCCGAGGCTGTCCCGCACGGCGAGAACGAGGGCGCCGTCGGCCGAGTAATGCCGGGCCGCCAGAACCCGGGCGGGCTCCAGGATGCGCAGCCACAGCATGTCCCGGTGGTCCGAGGCCTCGACGCAGCGGGGATCCTCCAGCGCCCAGGCCAGGGGGTCGTCCACCGGTGCATCCTGCCAGCTGATCCGGTCCACGAGGTCGATGCTGCCGAGGAACTGCCACAGCTCCAGGTACGCGGCGTCAGTGGCCGCCACGAGGTCCACGATCTCCATGGTGTACGGCTTGGCGTCCCACCCGGCGAACTTGTAAGAGACGTACCCGTCCACCGTGCCGGCCGCGTCGTAGTGCAGGGCGCAGCGGATGGCCTCGTCTTCGCTGCCGTCGCTGCCCAGCGTGCCCGAGGACCGCAGCCGGTACGCCTCCTGCCGCGAAATCGATCCGGGCAGGGAACCGTGGACCCGCGCGAAGACCTCGGGAGCCAGGTCCAGCAGGACCTTCCGGTCGGCGATCTCCACCGAACCGACCGGTGTATGGCGCAGACGGAACCGCGGCCCGGTGTCGACCTTGACGCTGCGCTCGAAGGTGGCCACGCCATAGCCGAACCGGCCGTAGATCGACGCCTCTGAGGCGGTCAGCGCTGCTATGGCGACGCCGTCGGCCTTGGCCGCCGCGAGGTCCTCGGTCATCATCCGCCGCAGCAGTCCCTGCCGGCGGTGGGTGCCGCGCACGGTGACGGCCGTGACGAGCTGGGCTTCCAGCTGCCGCCCGTAGCCGATGTTCAGGTCCTTGCGCAGCGTGGCGAACGTAGCCACCGGGACGTCGGCCGCCAGCGAGTGCGCGGCGACGCCGTCGGCCTGGTAGACCCCGGTCATCTCCCGGTTGTCCACGAGGTACATGGCCATGATCTTGTCCACGAATTCGTCTTTGCGCGGCTCGTCATAGAAGCCGATCCCGACTCCCCGCAGCCAGGCGGTGCCCTGCGCGTAGTCCGCCGAGTCCTTTTCGACCGCGCGGAACCGCCTGAGTTCGTACTTTTCTGCCACGTGCTTCTCCCCCTGAGAATCCTGAAAATCCTGACGGTCCGGCGGCGCCGGACCCGGTAGAAATTAGTGCCCCGCCTCGTACCAGCTGGTGCCGACGCCGATCTGCACGTCCAGCGGCACGCTGAGGTCCGCGGCCGAGCCCATTTGCTCGGTGACGAGCTTCTCCACGGCCTCACGCTCGCCGTTGGCGACCTCGAGGACCAGTTCGTCATGGACCTGCAGGAGCATGCGCGATTTGAGGCCCTGGGCTGCCAGTTCGGCATGCACGCCGAGCATGGCGCGCTTGATGATGTCTGCCGCCGATCCCTGGATCGGGGAGTTCAGCGCGATGCGCTCCGCGTTCTCGCGCAGCTGGCGGTCGGTGCTGGTGAGGTCCGGGAGGTAACGACGGCGGCCCTCGATGGTGGCGGTGTAGCCGTCGACCCGGGCCTGGTCCACCACGCCGCGCAGGTAGTCGCGGACGGCGCCGAACCGGTCGAAGTAGTCCTTCATGAGCGTCCGGGCCTCGTCAACGGAGATCTCCAGCTGTTTGGACAGGCCGAACGAGGTGAGGCCGTACGCCAGGCCATAGGACATCGCCTTGACCTTGGAACGCATGGCACTGGTCACCTGGTCGGTGGGCACATGGAAGATGTTCGAGCCCACGAACCGGTGCAGGTCTTCGCCGTCCCTGTAGGCCTGGATCAGGCCGGCGTCCCCCGAGAGGTGGGCCATGATGCGCATTTCGATCTGCGAGTAGTCCGCGGACAACAGGCACTCGTAACCCTCGCTGACCACAAAAATGCCGCGGACGCGCCGGCCTTCCTCGCTGCGGATGGGGATGTTCTGCAGGTTGGGATTGTTCGAGGAGATCCGGCCCGTGGCTGCGACGTTCTGCGCGTAGGTGGTGTGGATCCGCCCGTCGTCCGTAACGGACTTCTTGAGCGAGTCGAGCATCTGGCGCAGTTTCGAGGACTCGCGGTGCGCCATCAGCTGGACCAGGAATTCGTGCCCGGTCTTTTCCAGCAGGTTCTTGAGCGACGCGGCGTCGGTGGTGTAGCCGGACTTGATCTTCTTGGTCTTCGGCAGTTCCAGTTCCTCGAACAGGACGGTCTGGAGCTGTTTCGGCGAGCCGAGGTTGACCTCATGGCCGATCGCGGCGAAGGCGAGCTCCTGGGCGTTGTCGATCACCTTGGCGAGGTCGGACAGCTGCTCGTCCATGCGGGCCATGTCGATCGCGATGCCGGCGAGTTCCATGTCAGCGAGGACACGGCTGACCGGCAGCTCAAGGGTGGTCAGCAGGTCCTCTGCCTTGCGCTCCTTCAGTTCCGATTCGAAGAAAAGGCTCAGGGCGCGGACTACGGCTGCCACGTGGACCAGCGCGCCGGCAGCTTCGGCGTCGTCGCCGTCGAACGCCAGCTCAAGCTGGCCTGCCTTGGCGGCCTCGGTGGAAACGGAGATGTTGAGGTGATGCTGCGCCAGCTCGGCGAGCTCGTAGCTGCGGCGGTCGGGCTGGATGAGGTAGCCGGAGATGGAGGTGTCATCCACCACGCCCTCCAGTTCCAAACCTCGGGCGGTGAGCGCCTTCAGCGCAGCCTTGAACCCGTGCACCACCTTGGGTGCCTGGGCGTCACGGAGCCAGGCTGCCAGGACGTTTTCGGCGGCGGCGTCCTGGCTGGCCAGGTCGAGGTAGACGGCGGCGTCGCCGCGGACGATCGCCACGGCGGCGGCGTCCTCGCCGATCCGGCCGGGCACAAGATCGACCGCCACGGCCGAGCGCTTCCCGGCGCCGGCCGCGAAGAACGCCGTCAGCTCGGCGGCGTCCGCAGGAATGACGAAGTCCGGGGTATCGAGGCTTTCCCGCTCGGCTTCGGTGACTTCGCTGCCGTAGAGGGCAAAGAGCCGGGTGCGGATGGTCTTGAACTCGAGGGCGTCGAACAGCTCCTCGAGGGCGGCCTGGTCCGGCCGCGGGTCCGCGAGCTCGTCCAGCGTGACCGGTAGGTCCAGGTCGGTGTGCAGCCTGTTGAGCCGGCGGTTGCGCTTGACGTCCTCAACATATTCGCGGAGGGCGTCACCAACTTTCCCGCCGATGGCGTCGAGGTTCTCCAGGACCCCCTCAAGCCCGCCGTAGAGGTTGATCCACTTGGCTGCCGTTTTGGGGCCGACGCCGGGAACACCCGGGAGGTTGTCCGCGCTCTCCCCCACCAGCGCGGCCAGGTCCGAGTACTGGGCGGGGCTGACGAAGTACTTCTCCTGGATGGCGTCCGCGTCCATCCGGGGAATGTCGCTGACGCCCTTTCTGGGATAGAGGACAAACACGTTGTCCGTGATGAGCTGGAAAGCGTCGCGGTCACCAGATACCAGCAGCACCTCGTAACCGGCCTTTTCGCCCATGGCGGCGAGCGTGGCCAGGATGTCGTCCGCTTCCCAGCCGGGCATTTTGATGGTCTTGATGCCCCACGCGCCCATGACCTTGTCGATGAGGTCGATCTGGCCGCTCATTTCGCGGGGGGTCTCGTTGCGTCCGCCCTTGTACTCGCTGTACTCGGCTTTGCGGTGGGTTGTGTCGTCAGAGACGTCGAATGCCACGGCCACGTGGGTTGGCTTTTGCTCTTTGATCAGGTTGATCAGCATGGACGTGAAGCCGTGGACGGCGTTGGTGTGCTGCCCCGTGGCGGTGGAGAACTTGTCCGCCGGCAGGGCGAAGAACGCCCGGAACGCCATGGAGTGTCCGTCCAGCACGAGAAGTCGCGGCTGGTCCGTGATGGGAATCACGGCAGCCTCGGTGGCGGAAACCGACGCCGCGGCCCGGGTGGAGGTACGGGCGGGCTTGGCCGCAAGCACTGAGTCCGGTTCAGTTGCCGGGAGGATGTCTGCTGCAGTGTCTGCAGAAATGGGGGCAAGGGCCGGTTTGGTAGTTTCGCTCACAGGTGCCAGCCTAGTTGCCATGATGGACAATTTCACGCCCGGCCCTTACGCGGCCGAGCTCGCGGCGGCCGGGGTTCCCGAGGAAATGCACGATTGGCTGGGCCAGTACGGCGTTGGCGCCCTGGTGGTAAAGATGGGGATCCGCTTCCTTGAGATGAGTCCGGAGCGCACCGTGGCCACCATGCCGGTGGAGGGCAACACCCAGGTGGCCGGCATCCTGCATGGCGGGGCCCACGTGGTCCTGGCCGAGACGCTGGGTTCCTTCGCGGCTGGCATGCATGCCGGCCCGAACCGGCAGGCACTGGGAATCGAGGTCGGGGCGACGCACCACCGCGCGATCTCCGAGGGCACCGTCACAGGCACCTGCACGGCGATCCACCTGGGCCGGACCCTCACCACGCACGAGATCGTCATGACCGACGAGAGCGGCCGCCGGCTCTCCACCGCCCGGATCACGAACCTGATCCGGGATATCGAGCGCTAAGAGACCGCCCGGGCGGTCAGCGACGACGAATCCGGTTCGCGCCACGGCACGTCCGGTTGGCGGCGCAGATCCCGCTAGAGACGCCGGGTCCGGCTACGTGCGGTCCGGGAAGCGGTAGCGCAACTCCACGATCCCCCGCCCGAGGGTGCGGGAAGAGGTCAACTCCAGTGGCGGCGTCGGGCCTGTCATGGGCAGCAACGGCTTGCCGCTGCCCAGCACAACGGGTATGACCGAGACAATGAGCTCATCCAGCAGCCCGGCGTCGGCGAATTGCGCTGCGAGGTTGCCCCCACCGACAACCCAGACGTTTCGGCCGCCAGCCTCGTCCTTGAGGTCGTCCGCGAACTCGCGGACGTCCCCGCGGACGAACGTTACATTGGCGCCTTTCGGGGCGGTGTGTTCGTGGTGCGTGAAGACCCAGCAGGGCGTATCCGGGTAGGGCCACGTGGTTGGTTCGTGTTCCCGCAGCCAGGCATAGGTCTCGCCGCCCATGGCGATGCAGCCGACGTCGGCCATGAACGCGTCGTAGCTGTCCTGTCCGCCGTCAAATCCGTCGAACTGGAGCAGCCAGGCCAGGTTGTCCTCGGCCGTGGCGATGAAACCGTCGAGTGTGGATGCCACGAAGTACTGGAAGCTCGCCATGGCCCCAGCCTAGCCAATGCGGTGCCGGGTTCCCATCCCGCGAAGGCTCCGCGGGATGGCAGGCGGAAGCGGCCTATTTATGGAAGTAGGGAATGATCAGGTAGAGCCCGAAGAGCACGGCGGCGCCGCACACGGCAAAGCACGCGTAGGCCAGCGGCCGGGTCCACGACGCCGGAGAGTTCCGGATGTCACCGGCGATGGCCGTGAGCCGGACACCGAGGGAGTAGAGGACTACGACTGTCACTGCAGACAGGAGCGTGGCACCTGCCACGCTGAACAGTTCCAACCATTTCATCGCTGGACACGCCCGTTCTTCATCGCCTTGGCGGCTGACTTCTTCTTGCGGAACTGCACGGCCTGGCCGACTTCCTCGATCTCGACGGCATTGTGGTGGCCCACATGCGATTTCCGTGAATGGACGAACATGTAAGCCACTGCGGCGGTACCGGCGACGGCCGCGATGACCACGCCGATGACGCCGGTCTGCACGAGCATGGCCGTCAGCGCGCCGACGATTCCGGCCGCCGGCAGCGTGAACAGCCAGCCGATGGCAATCCGGCCTGCAGTTCCCCACCGCACTGTGGTGCCGCGGCGTCCCATGCCGGAGCCGATCACTGAGCCGGACGCCACCTGTGTGGTGGAGAGGGCGAAACCCAAATGCGACGAGGCCAGGATGGCAGTGGCGGTGCTGGTCTCGGCGGCGAAGCCCTGGGCGGGCTTTACCTCGGTGAGTCCCGCGCCCATGGTGCGGATGATCCGCCAGCCGCCGGAGTAGGTGCCGATCGCGATGGCGAGGGCACAGGCGGCAATGACCCAGAACTGCGGTCCGGAGCCGGCCGGCTGGGTGCCGGCTGAGATGAGGACCAGGGTGATGATGCCCATGGTCTTCTGGGCGTCGTTGGTTCCGTGCGCGAGGGCGACAAGGCTGGAGGTGAAGACCTGGCCGGTCCGGAATCCGCCGCGTTTCTGGGTGAGTTTGTCACCCGTCTCCGGGTCATGCCGGGAGGTGAGCGCGTAGGCGAGTTTGGTGCACAGGTACGCCACTGTGCCGGCGATGACCGGCGCGAAGATCGCGGGAAGTATGACCTTCTGCAGGATCGACTCGAAGTTGACGGAGTGGATGCCGATGCCGGCAATCGCAGCGCCAATCAGGCCGCCGAAGAGTGCGTGCGAGGAGCTCGACGGCAGGCCCTTCAGCCAGGTGATCATGTTCCAGAGGATGGCGCCCATCAGCCCGGCGAAGATAATGTCCGGGGTGATCTGGACGCCGTCCGTGCCTTCCTTGATGATGCCGCCCGAGACGGTCTTGGCGACTTCCGTGGACAGGAACGCTCCCACGAGGTTCAGCACCGCCGCGAGGGCGACCGCTGTTTTCGGTTTGATGGCACCTGTCGCGATGGGCGTAGCCATGGCGTTCGCGGTGTCATGAAACCCGTTGGTGAAGTCGAAGAACAGCGCCAGTAATATCACTAGCGCCACCATTACGGTGATTTCCACCTGTTGCCCAATCTGCAGTGTCCATGGTCAGCAGTTTCACGTCCCCGGTGCCGCATGGCCACAGGGTTCATCCGATGCCTGTCTGGATGAACTCGCGGGGGCCACTAAAGCAGCTTGAAACCTTATCGATGGTACGTGGGAAAGACGGCAGGGCAAAACATGCCAGAAGACCCTAAATTTCGGTCCCTGTGCTGTACGTGGCGTTCATGGTGGCGGTGCGATGCTTCTCACAGTGAACCGGGGCGCTCCGCCCGGCCCCGGTGCCCTTTTAACCGGCCCGGCTGCCCCCTATAAACCGTTTTAAACTGTCCGGCGGACGTCCGGCGCCGGACCGGCGTCGAGCATTGAAGCGATCTTGTCCTCGAGCGCCGCGAGGGTAGCCTCCGGCAGCACGATGAGCCCGTCCAGTTCCCGGCGGGCGCGCCGGTAGGCTGTCTGGCGCTCGGCCGGGGTCGCCGCGGCGTCCGATGCAATCCTTAAGAGCTTCCGGGCGGTCTCCAGCCGCTGCCGTTCCGGCCCGGTGAACTTGCTGTCCCTGATCCGCTTGGCCTCGCGCTCGGCGACGTCGAATGCGAGCTCAAAGCTGGTCACGGCCGCCCGGTATTCCGCAAGCCGAGTGGCCGTCCTGATATCCCCGGCGGCGGCGGGGCGCAGGCCGTCGGCCTCACGCTTGGCACGCAGGAACGCCACGGTCAGGGGCTCCCTGACGTCGGTCATGACCGGATAGTCGATCAGCTTGCCGACATCGAGTTCGTAGTCCAGCCAGCGCTTGTTGACGGTGTCGTGGGCCTTCATGAGGCCCAGCACTTCGGCTTGGCTGGCCTGCTCCGCCTGCGCGGACTGGTTCTTGAGCGTGTAGAGCTCCACCCGACGGCGGTGCCGGCGTTCAGCGGCTTTGGACCAGGTCCGCGCCCACCCGCCGATCAGGCCGCTCATCGGAAAGATGAGCCACCAAAAGTGAGTGACAAAATTGAAGAAGGGGTCCACGGCATCATCCTCCCATCCGATGGCTGCGGCGAAAAGCCCTCCCAGTCGGGGGCGTCCCCGCACTTCAAAGCCAACCTGCCGCCAGACTCAGGCCCATACCGCCGAGTCCCGGCGCAGCGCGGGAACCCCGGATTCCACGCGGGGCATCAGTCCCCGTGCTTGACCTTGTGCACCCGCGTGACGAGCGTGGGACACGGCACAGTCAACAGGACGGCGTGGGCCGTGGAGCCGAGCACCGTCCGGGAGAATCCGCCGCGTCCGCGGCTTCCTATCACCAGGAGCCGCGCTCCGTCGGCGATGTTGACGAGGGCCTTGGCGGGTTCGATGTTGGTTTCCAGCCGCTGATGAACTGTCAGGTCCGGGTATTGCCCGCCAAGCCCGGCCACCGACTCGGCGAGCACGATCCGGTTTTCTTCGACCAAGCTCTCGGCGAGGCCGCTGGACGGCAGCTGTTTCTCCACCCACCGGGCCGGGCTCTTGAACGCGAGGACCACGCTGAGATCGTCTCCGCCCCGGTCCGCCTCCGCGGCCGCGAAGGCGACGGCCTGCAGCGACTCCGCGGAGCCGTCCACGCCGACCACCACGCCCCGGTCCCCCGTGGCCCGTTTCACCGGGATGACAGCTACCGGGCATTCCGAGGCGGCGACAACCTGGAGGGCACGGTCGGTCATGGGGCCACCGTCCAGCCAGCGCTTGCCGTGCCCGCCGACCACCACAAGCGCTGCCTCGGTGGACACGTCCCGCAGCACCGAACCCCCGCTGCCGTGCCGCAGCTGGATGTCCACCTCGACGTCCGGGGCCTGCTCGCGGGCGCTTGCCTGCGCCTTTTGCAGCAGGTCCATTCCCGATTCGCGGATGATCTCGTGGTACTGGAACTCGGGGGACATCCAGCGGTCGTCCACCGCGTGGACGATGAGAACCGGAAGTTTGTCCCGGCGCGCCCGCTCAAGGGCCCAGGTCAGTGCGGCCTCGCTGCCCGCGGACCCGTTGATGCCGACGACGATTTCCTTGCTCATTTTTGGTTCCTGCCTTCGTTGAATCCACGCCGGCCTAGAACCCGGTGGGCTCTGTCTCGAACTCCGCTTCCCGGGGTGGTCCCTCATGGTGCACCGGCCGCAGGGCGGCGGTGTGTTCAAGCCAGATGAGGGCGTCGTAGCGCTCCCCCATCCGGGTCCGTACGTAGTTACCGGCTTCCCGTTCAGGGTTGTACACGACGCCGATCGCCCGGTGCCCGAGCGGTGTGGACAGCCAGGGCCCGGTCCTGTCGTCGCCGAACTCCAGGACGGACGGCACGCCGAGGGCCTGGTGCAGGAAGTCTTCGTGGCTGCCCGGACGGGCTTCGGGCACCGTGACGATGCGCTCGGGGCGTCCCCACCCGTCGGCGGCGATCACGGAACCGCGGTGGGCTGCGAAGCCGACCAGCAGCACCCCTTCCCCCGCGTGCCGGTCGCGCAGCAGCTGACCGACGTTCACCAGGCCATCCTGCGCCATGTCGGTGCCCCGGGCATCCCCGATGTGCGTGTTGTGCTCCCAGACCAGCCCCTTCGACGCCGGCCCGAGGTGCCGGCTGACCCGGTCGATGGTGTCCGCCATATGGTGGTCGCGGACGTTCCAGGACTGCCGGTCGCCGCGGACCATGACACGGTAATAGTGCTCCGCGTTCGCCGCGACTTCGGCGTTCTGGACAGCGTCGAAGGCGTCCTCGTCGTGCGGTCCCGGGCTGAAGACCCGGGCCCTGACCTCTGCCAGGAGGGCCACGACGTCGGGCTCGCAGGACTGCGGCACCAGCCGCGTGTTCCAGGCATACTCGTGAGGGTCTTCATGGTGGGGCAGGAAGCACTGCCAGGCGCGTTTGGCCGCGGGCACCGCGTCCGGAACGTTTCCCTCCAGCCAGCCGATGATTTCGCGCAGCGAATCCCAGAGCGAGTAGACGTCCAGTCCGTAGAAACCGACCCGCCTGCCCAGGGGCCGGCCCGCGTTCCAGCCGCGCAGCCAGTCCAGGAACGCCGCGACTTCCTCATTGGCCCACATCCACGTCGGCCAGCGTTCGAAGCTGGCCAGCAGTGCATGGACTCCCTGCTCTTTCCCCGCCAGGCCACGGACCCACTGGTTGATGCGCCAGCAGTCGGGCCAGTCCCCTTCGACCCCAATCCAGTTGTAGCCTTCCTCCGTGATGAGCCGGCGGCTGAGGGTGTCGCGCCAGGTGTAGAACTCGTGGGTGCCGTGGGACGCTTCGCCGACGGCGACAAAACGGCAATCGCCGGCGCTCCGCACGAGCCCGCTGAGATCGCGGTCGGTTTTCAGCGGCCGGGCGAGATCGTGGATCTCTTTCAGCACGGAGGTCCGGGTAACGGAGTCGGGGTTCATCGCGGATCCTCGATGTGCTGATGCTTCATGGCGCTCCCGTGGACCTTTTAATAGGTGTGGACCTGTGCAACCCGCGGACCGGTGAAATGCGCGGCCCCCTGTGAAGGTGCAGACCTGCGGCTCGCGGTGTACGCCCAGCTTCTGCCCGGGCCTGCCGGGCGCCAAGGGCCAAAAGTCACCTCCGGAACGCGTCGGACACACGTATGGCCGGCCGGTAGCGTTCCCCTTGCTCCGGCCGGCCACTGGTGCGGTCAGTGCCCGGACTCCTCAGGATCCGGCGTCGTCGCGGCGGTGTCATGCGAGTGCGTCCCGCTGTCTTCCGCCGTCGTCTCAGGGTCAGGTGCCGGTTCCGGCTCGAGGGACATGTCCACTCCCTCGCCCGTGGCCGAACGGGGAGCCAGCGTTACAGCTGCGGACTCGACGCCGGCGGCGCGGGCCATGCCGTTCCGCACGGATTCCACCAGCGCGTCGCTGAGCAGTGGTCCCGTGTAGCTGACCGTCAGGGCTCCCTTATCCAACGCCGTGGCGTAGTTGCCGAGCGCATCCGAGAGGATGCCTTCCTCGGCGATGGAACCGGCCACGGCTGCCGGATCCGCGGCGGCGACGGTGAACTTGAGATCGTGGACCAGGACTGAGGCGACGTGGACGTGCTCCACGCCGGGGTAACTGCCCTCAGCGCCGAAGGCGAGCTCAGCCAGCTTCTCCGCGTCCTCGGCGGTGCTTCCGGCCGGCAGCATCACGATCAGCTCCGGAGCCACATGCTCCAGGATCGCTGGTTCGAGCACGTCCGGAGGGATATCGGACAGGACGATGCCGCTGGCGGCGGCCGTCTGCTCGAGTCGTGCGCGGGGTGCGCCCGGCTCTGCGCCCTCGGTGGGGTGGACGGCGATGACCGCGCGGCGCCGCACCATCAGCCCGTCATTGCTCACGGCCGGCCGGCCGTTGCCGACGTCGGTCCCGGTTTCCAGCGAGACGGGCGCGGCGCTTGGCGCAGCCCCGGCGGTCGGCGACGCAGGTGCTGGTGAGGGCGTTCCGCCGGTACAGGCGCTCAACGCCAGCACCAGCAGGGCCGCCGCGCCCAGTTGACCCAGGCGGCGCACGTCAGGTTCCCGCCGGGAATCCAGGCCGGTACACCGGCGGGAACGCGTCAGGCGCTTCGGGGTCCAGAACCGGCGGATCCGTGGTGATGGGGTCGTTGGTCCGCAGATCGCCCACGGAGAACTGCACCATCATGTCGTGGTCCTCGTGGACCAGGTTGTGGCAGTGGATCATGTAGCGTCCGCCATCGTTGCCGGCGCCGAGGTCGAACTGCATGAGCGCCGTGACGGACTCGTTCTCACCCGCATAGAAGACGTCTTTCGGGCCCTTTTCCCAGGCAAACGGCTGGCCGCCGTTGGTGTTCCTGGCAATGATTTTGGCGTCAATGAGGTGGATGTGCACTGGATGGAACCAGCCGCCGGACGCATTGATGATGGTCCATTGCTCGACGTCGAAAGGCTGGGGATTGCCGAACAGCTTGGTGAACCCGGATTTCTCCACATCGGCCCAGGTGACACCGTTGACGGTCCATTGCCCGTGGTCACGGAAGAACCTCAGTTCGCGTTTCGCCTTGGCCATCGCCGGGGTGAGGCTCATGGTGGGGATGCCGCCATAGGCTGCGTTGACGGAGCCGCCGTCGTCCAGGGTGGTCGGGATACTGGAAATGGAGCCAGCCCCCGACCCGGAGTCCGCGACCACCTGAAAGCGCATGATCTTGTTGGTGTTGGCGAAGTCGATGTTGTTCTTGTTGCTGAGGTTGCGCAGTTCGATCAGCTGCCCGGTCCGGTATTTGCGGAAGTCGATGAGCACCTCGTAGCGTTCGGCTGTGCCCTGCCGCCAGGACTTGACCGCCTGGACTTTCGGCGTCATGCCGGCGTCGGTTGCGACCACGTAGACGGGGTCTCCGGTGGAGAGCGTGGGCCGGTAGGAGCGCGAAATAGAGGCATCGAGCACCCGGAAGCGGTAGATCCGGGGCTTGACCTTCATGGTGGGCCACGGCACGCCGTTGACCATGATGATGTCCCCCCACAGGCCCTTTACGTCGTTGTCGTTGTACGCGAGGGACCCGTCCGCCTTGAACATGGCGTCGGAGATCATCAGGGGCACGTCGAATTCCCCCTGTGGCAGTTGGGCACGCTCGTACTTGTCGGACAGGGGGTAGAAGGCCGCGAGTCCTGAATAGACGTTCTGGGCGGTGATGTGATGCTTGTGGTCGTGGTACCAGAGCGTCCGGGCCGTCTGCCAGTTGGGGTAGTGGTAGTTCTTGAAGTTCCCGGGGATGGTGATGTCGTTGGCGTAGCCGTCGTATTGTGGCAGCGACGCGGAGCCGTGCAGGTGGGTGACGGTATCAAAGCGGGCGGGCTGCAGGAGCCCGACCGGGGGCAGGTCGTTGCGGATCCGCACCTCGATCCGGGTGCCCTGCCGGGCCCGGATGGTGGGGCCGGGAAAGATGCCGTTATAGCCGGCGACGGTGGTGTTGAGCCCGGGCACGAACTGGGCCTGGCCGAGCTTCTGGGTAAGGGCGTACCGGGCGAACGGACGAGCCGGGTCGCCGCCGTCAAAGCCCGTCGCGAAGGGGACGAGCTCCGGCGGGCGGCGGAAAACGCCGGCGTAGGGAACCGGCATGTTCTGGGGTGCAAGTTGGCTGGCGGTGATGAGCGGTGTGCTCGGCCCAGTAGTGGAAACGCCGTCGTCGCCGCCTTTGAATCCCGCCAGTCCGAGGGCGCCGACGGCGCCCAGTTTGAAGATTTCACGTCGTGTTGTCATGGCCCCTCCAAGTGG
Source organism: Arthrobacter sp. NPDC058130 (assembly GCF_042884475.1). Classification (NCBI taxonomy): domain Bacteria; kingdom Bacillati; phylum Actinomycetota; class Actinomycetes; order Micrococcales; family Micrococcaceae; genus Arthrobacter; species Arthrobacter sp. NPDC058130. The sequence continues at coordinate 262,909 of NZ_JBHVTV010000002.1, read as the reverse complement.
GCAGTAGAGCTGAATGCAGTATCGAAAAGTGATTTTCGAAGAATTGAGGAAGCCGGCTGGCGGGCCGTTGCAGGTCCGCCAGCCGGCGATCTCGTGCTGGTTGTTACAGTCCCGCGCCCGTAGTGAACGTCCAGATACGGGTTGTCAGCGGGTTACCCGCCAGGTCGCGGACGCCCGTGGTGCCACCGGTGACGGTGACGCGGTACTGGGTGTTCGCGAGGAGGCTGGCTCCGGGGTTGATCGTCAGCACCCGGGTGGTGGTGTTGAACGTGACCGCCGAGGCGACCTGGGCTCCGGTGGAGACCCGTTCAATCCGGACCTTGCCGGCAACCGTGAAGCCGGTGATGGCCTCACTGAACGTGGCTGTCACGTTGCTGTTGCGCAGCACCCCAGTGGCTCCCGCGACGGGAGTCGTGGCGCTGATGGTCGGGTTGGGGCCCGTGGTGAACGACCACGTGCTCGTCGCCATGGTGTTGCCCGCGAGGTCACGGATCCCCGAGAGAGTCGCCGTGTACACGCGGTCCGCCGTCAGCGTGGCGTTCGGGTTCAGTGTGGCAACCCGGGTGAGCGTGTTGTAGGACACGACGGCGGGGACCAGCGTGGTGCCGAGCCGCAGCTGGAACGTGGTTCCGCTGACTCCCGTCACCGCCTCGCTGAACGTTGCCGTCAGGTTCGCCGTCTGGCTCACGGAGAGAGCAGCCGATGCCGGCGTCCGCGCAGTCACGGTGGGAGCCACGAACTCGGTCCGTGGTGTCACCGCTGCCGTGCGGCCCGAGAACCCGCTCGTGCCGACCGCGTTGACCGCGGCGACGTCGAACGTGTACGCCGTCCCGTTGGTAAGGCCCGTGACGACGACGGTTCCGACGTTGCCGGTGACCGCCTGGGTGCGTGCCAGGACAGTTCCGGCGAAGGCCCTCACTGTGTAGCCCGTGATGGCGGATCCGCCATTGTTCGCCGGCGCGGTCCAGGTCAGGGTTGCCGAGGCGTTCCCGGCCGTGGCCGTTCCGATGGTCGGCGCTCCCGGTGCGGTGGCCGTCGTCGGGCTCACCGTGTTGGAGAGCGCCGAGAACGGGCTGTCACCGAGGGCGTTGGTTGCCAGTACCTGGAACTTGTACTGGGATCCGTTCGTCAGTCCGGTCACCACCAGGCTGGTGGCGCCTGCCGGGGCGGTGCGCAGGGCACCGACCTGGACGCCGGCCGGGTTGGTGGTCACGTCGAGCACCTTCACCGAGAAGACGTCGGCGACGCCGACCGTCGGGGCCGTCCAGCGAACCGTGGCCTGCCCGGCGCCGGCGCTTGCCGTGCCGATGACCGGAGCGTTGGGCAGAACGGTGTCGGAGAACTGCAGGAACTCGATGTTGCGGATCGTGTCCGTCCCGTCGATGCCTACGTTGTCCACCACCGTGGTGGTCGAGCCTGCCGAGCCGATCGTGCCGTTCCCACCGGTGGTGGTGACGGTGTAGTTGGCCCGCGGTCCGGAGAAGATCGCGACGTCCCGGTTGCCCGTAGTTTCAAGGGCTGTGGGGGTCACGAGTTCCCGGACAGCCACCAGGTTGCCGGGGTTGACGACGCCGGCCGCTACTGCAGCCGCCAGGGTCAGCGGGTTGCCGGTCTGGTACTGGTGCTCCATGAGATCGGTGGTGCCGATCTCCACACCTGCGTCGTCCCGCACACTGATGCGGATCTTCAGGTACCGGTCGCCGTCGATGACGTCGTTGCCGCCGCGACCCTCGATCTTGTCGCTGCCGAGGCCGCCGACGAGGATGTTGCCGTCGCCCCAGACCGGACCGGTCAGCGGGCAGACACCCATCGGTGAGAGTGCTTCGACCGGTGCGAGCGGGGTGGTCGGTGCCGGAAGGATGGCCTGCAGGCCGGCGATCCGGTCGATGCCCGTCTGGTCGAGGACGTCACAGCCACTGAAGCCTGCACCACCTACGGTGCTGGGCACTGCGTCGTCGCCGCGGATGACGTCGTCGAACTTGGAACCGGAGTTGGCTTCCACTTCCTGCCACCGGTCGCGGTTGACCACGACGGGAAGCGGGAGTCCGATGAGGTTGTTGTTGATCTTCATGTCGTCATCGGCGCCCACCGTGTCGTACTGGTGCGTGGCCCAGTCGAAGCCGGCAGCACCGGCGAACCGGTCGATGGCGGCGTTGCTGGACATGATGTCGTCGCCACCTTCGGCGTCGTAGTCGTTCTCACCGACCTGGCCGACGAAGATGTCGTTGCCGGGCTTCGTCTGGGCCGGATCATCGAAGAACGGGGCGCCGTGGTCGCCGATCAGCAGGTCCTGGCCGGAACCACCCTGGATCCAGTCGTCACCGCCGTCGCCGAACGTCGCATCCGCACCGTCACCGGACTGCACGAAGTCGTTTCCTTCGCCGGAGAAGGTTTCGTTGTCGTTGGCGCCGCCGTTCATGAAGTCCTGGCCGTCGCCGCCCATGTTGATGTCGTCGCCGATGCCGGCGTTGAGGTAGTCATTGCCCGGACCGCCCTTGAGGACGTCGGCGCCGGACAGATCGGTGATCCTGTCGTTGCCGTCGCCGCCGAGTGCGATATCGTCGCCGCCCTGGCCTTCAATGACGTCGTTACCTTCGTTGCCGAGGAACGTGTCGTTGTCGTTGCCGCCGGTGACGCGGTCAGCATTGGCTGTGCCGTTGTAAACGGACTGGCCGTTGATGCCGCTGGGATCGACTGCGTTCTTCTCCTTGTACTGGATGGTGCCGTCCGGCTTGCGCAGGAGCACCAGATCCTCACGGCATTCCGACGACGTGTCGTCCGCGACCGTGGCCCCGGATGCCGCGTAGCCTGCCGGAGTACCGGCCAGGTTGCCGAGCTGGAACTTGCAGTCGGCAGTGCCGAATGCGTCAGCCTTGAGTGAGTGCGCGTTGGTGTTGCGCATGATCATCTCGGCAAAGGAGTTGCTCTCCAGCTGTGAGCGCAGGTTCATGCCCGGCGTGCGCGCCAGGTAGTACAGGCGGTCACCGTTCTGGAGATCGGTCAGCTGGTTCTCGAACACGTAGTTGAACGTGCTGCCCAGGAGGCCACCGAAGAGGTTGGTCTTCTCAGCGAGGCCGCCCACCCAGAGGTCGACCCTGTTCAGGCCGGTCTCCTGCGTCGCCCACGGTCCGGCACTGTTCATGAAGTCCGTCATGTCAGCCGTGGGAGGAGGCGCCAGGGTGCCCGGATCAACGATTGCCTTGGCCGCTGCCCGCTTGCCCGCCAGCGTGGTTTCGCTGGTGATGGTCGGGTAGGTGCCGTAGGCGGCCACAAAGTTGATCAGCGATTCCGGGTGCTTCAGGTTCTGCCCGAAGTCCGCCCAGCTGGTGTACGGGGCCAGCTGCGCGTCGCCCGTGTCAGCGTTGATCTGGCGGCGCAGCTCGTTGAGCGGCGGGACGCCTTCGGAACGTGCACGGGTCATGTTGATCGTCGGCAGGTCCAGGGGAAGACCCAGCAGGTTGTTGCGCAGGGTTCCGGTCACGAACTCATCGAGTTCGTTGCCGACCTGGTCGCTCATACCCATGACAAGGCTGCCGGCGGCCTCTTCCGAGGTCAGGGGCCCTGCCGATCCGCCGTTGGTGTACTCGGGCGGGTTCAGGAAACCGTGCAGCAGGGAGATCGAGTTGTCGCTGCCGTCCGCGTTGGTCCGGGCAATCGTCTCGGTCAGCATGGAGTGGCCGAACCGGTAGACGGCGTGGGCGAACTCCGCCCGGACGGCCGCGTTGGTGTCCGAGTGGTACACGTGGAAGGGCTGGATCGCCGGCTGGATCTTGCGGGCGAACTCCTCGAAGACGAGGTGCTGGTATTCCATTTCCGTGACGAACCGGGCCGCCTGGAACAGGCGCTCACCGTTCCACCCGTTGGCACCCGCCGCCAGCTTCCACTCGGCCAGCGCGGCAACGCCCTTGGTCGAAGTGTCGTTGGTGAGGGTGTTCTGGATGTCCGCGACGAGGCGGTCATGCTCGGAGTGGAACACCTGGTGGATAGTGGTCAGGCCGATGTTCTCGTTGACGCGGCCGTCACCGGCACAGAAGTGCGCGTTGAGCATCTCGTCGTCGTAGGTCCCGGCGGGCTGGCTGGCAAAATCTGCCGAGGCCGTGTTGTCAGCGTCCGGAACGGGCGCAACGGGCGGCGTGGCAGGGTTGTGGTCCGTGTCCTGCGGCGAGGGATCGGCGTTGTGCGCGATGTCGGTCAGGAACGGGGTATCGAAGTACCGGACGTTTGCCGGCACCGGAACGGGGTTTGCCGTGTCGCCCTCGACCAGGCCGGTCAGGGTGACGTACTGCGGCAGCCCGCGCGCGGGTCCGGGGATGAACTTGCCGTAGGGGTCCGCGGCGATCATCGGGATGTTGGTGACATCCTTGTCCTCGAGCTTGAGGCCCAGGAAGATCTCGGCCTGGGACTTGACCGTGGCCCACGTGGCCATGCCATTCGCGGTGGGACCTGCGACGCCGCCGAGCAGCTTACCGGTCGAAACCGGCTTGCCGTCGGTGTTGTTGATGTACTCCCGCAGGAACACCTGGTGGGAGGGGTGGGACGTGTAGGTCTGGGACTGGTCCACGTAGGGCGAGTCCGTGTTGGTCGCATCCTGCACGTCATCGGCAGTCCCGAGGATGCCGTCCTGGCCGGGCTGGTTCTGGCCCCGGGTGAGGACCATGAAGGCGTTCGGGCTGTTGGGGGCCACTTCGTCGCCCGTGTTGGGCTTGCCGTCGGGGCCTACCGTGATCAGCGGGTCGTCGGCCTTGAGCGGAACGAACACCGTTCCGCCGCCCTTGACGGTCTGGTCAACGCCGTGGTCGAAGAACTGCCCGAACAGGGTGAACAGCGAGTTGTACGGTGGAGAGAGGCCGACGTCGGTGGTGACGTTGGGGATGAACAGCGTGCCCCCGGTGGGGACGCAGCCGGCCGGCACAGCCTCGACCGGCGGAGTCGCCAAGGGGTCAGGATCGGTGGTGCAGGGGAAAAGCCCCGGATTGCCCTGGGTCCGGACCGGGAACCCTGCAGCGGCGACGGCGGCCGGATTTGTGGCCGTCTGGTCCACGATCAAGTTGCTGATCTCACGTGGCTGGGCGTCGAAGACGTTGCCCGACTTTTGTGTGTAGGAGGTCGAGCCTCCACCAAATGCCGCCGGAGCAGCATCAGCGCTCTTGAATACCGGGGTCGTGTGACGCGGGAAAACCTGATCGGCGGCCCCGAAAGTTTCACGGCCCTTGATCAGGTTGTTGCAGGAGCCGTCAACCGTGCGGAGGCCGTACGACGTGAGGGCGTCGGGAATCTGGTTGGGGCCCGGTCCTACGAGCGCGCCGCACGGGCCGGTGGCCGAGGTCGTATTGGCGACATGGGCTTCGGCGATCTTGATCTGTTTGAGGATAAAGGCCAGGTCGGCCGCGGTAACGGTGAAGCCTGCGCCGACGGGCGCCGGCGCGGCGCTGGCGCCAAGCGCCGTTGTGGTGAGTCCGATGAAACTAAGCAAGGTCATAGCTGTCCCTGCGGCTACTGCGCGGGTTGGCCGGCTAAAGCGTCTTTGGCCGCCGACCTTCCTGCATGCGAACAAATTCATTGCACACCTGCCTCTTAGAGTGAGTGATGGTGCAAGAGTGCTGGGTGATCCCTTGGGGAAAACTGGAACGGGTGAGTAGCTTACGATCCGGACCACAGTCCGGGGATTTTTGGGGCTTCCAGCCACCGGGATCGGAGGCTATTAGTACGCGTACTGGCGCGTTGGGGTACTCGCCCGCACATCGACGGCGGCAGCGTAGCTACCCGGGAACTACTGCGCCGGAGTTCGGTCGGCGGATTACAGACGGGTAACGGCTACCCCTCGAAGACCCGAATATTTGGCCGCTGCTACCTGCGGCTGTCGTTCAGCAGGTTCTCAGCTTGCCCCAAGGTGGCGGTTGTAGAAGGGGTTCATACGGCGTCCAGACGATGCAAAGGCATGCCCCCGGGCCGGTTGCTTGCGGCCCTCCGATCAAGCTGATAGGCCTGACAGTAGGTGCAGAGTGGCAGATGAGCGCGCCGTCCAAACCGGACGGTAGTTGCGGAAGGGAAGTTCACGTGACCCGCAAAACCCCTCAGATCGAGGAACCGTCCGAGAATGAACTGGCCGTCGGAGACGGGCCGAAGAGCTGGGCCGCCGGCGTCCCAGGTGTGTACCACTCCATGAAACCGGCCATCGAGCAGATGGGGCTGAACCGGACCCGTAGGACTGTCATGGCCATGAACCAGAAGGACGGCTTCGACTGCCCGAGCTGTGCGTGGCCGGATCCACACCATCGCAAGGCCTTCGAGTTCTGCGAAAACGGGGCCAAGGCTGTGACCTGGGAGGCAACCCCAGTGGTGATCCCCGAGAGTTTCTGGGCCGAGAATTCCGTCAGCGAGCTGCGCAACCGGTCCGAGTACTGGCTTGGCATGCAGGGCCGGCTGACGGAGCCGGTCTACAAGCCGGCCGGCGAGGACCACTACAAGGCGGTCAGCTGGGACGAAGCGCTCCGGATTGTGGCCGACAAGCTCAAGGGCCTGAACTCCCCCGACCAGGCGGCTTTCTACACGAGCGGCAGGACGTCGAACGAGGCGGCTTTCCTCTACCAGCTGCTGGTCCGCGGCTACGGTACCAACAACCTGCCGGACTGCTCCAACATGTGCCACGAATCCTCGGGCTGGGCAATGGGCCAGACCATCGGCATCGGCAAGGCGACAGTCAGCTTCGACGACTACGCCGAAGCCGACCTCATTATCGTCATGGGCCAGAACCCGGGCACCAACCACCCCCGGATGATGACCGAGCTTGAGGCGTGCAAGAACCGCGGCGGCCAGATCGTGGCGGTCAACCCCCTTCCCGAGGCCGGCCTGCGGCGCTATAAGAACCCGCAGGAGGTCAAAGGCGTGATCGGCCACGGCACCCAGATCGCGGACCAGTTCCTCCAGATCCGGATCGGCGGCGACATGGCGCTGCTGCAGGCGGTGTCCAAGCGCGTCCTCGACGCCGAGGCCAAGAACCCCGGAACGGTCCTGGACCACGCCTTCCTGGCCGAACACTGCGAGGGCCTCGCGGAGCTCAAGGAACACCTGGCCCGGCTGGATGAGCGCGCCGTGCTCGAAGCCACGGGCCTGCGCAGCGAGGACATCGACGAACTCGCCGACCGCTACCTCAAGGCTGAGAAGGTCATCATCACCTGGGCCATGGGCATCACGCAGCAGAGAAAGGGTGTTGCCACCATCAAGGAGATCATTAATCTCCTGCTCCTCCGTGGCAATATCGGCAAGCGCGGCGCAGGCGCCTCTCCCATCCGCGGACACAGCAATGTCCAGGGCGACCGCACCATGGGCATCTGGGAGCAGATGCCGCAGTCCTTCATGGAGGCCCTCGGCAAGGAGTTCGACTTCGAGCCGCCCCGCGAACACGGCACGGACGCCGTCGAGACCATCAACAGTATGCGTACCGGCGAGATCAAGGTTTTCGTCGCCCTGGGCGGCAACCTTGTGTCAGCCATCTCGGACACGAATGCCGCCGTGGCGGCAATGGAAAACACGGAGATGTCGGTCCAGATCTCCACCAAGCTCAACCGCTCGCATACTGTGACCGGCCATGAGGCGCTGATCCTCCCCACGATGGGCCGGACCGAAATCGACATCCAGGAATCCGGTCCCCAGTTCGTTTCCGTAGAAGATACTGTCTGCGCCGTGCACCCGTCCTGGGGCAGCGTTGAACCGGTGTCCCATCATCTGCTCTCTGAGCCGGCCATCGTGAGCCGGCTGGGCAAACTCCTGGTGGGCGAGAAGATCAAGGCCGACTGGGACGGCTATGAGAAAAACTACGACCTCATCCGCGATCACATTTCCCGGGTCGTGGGCGGTTGCAAGGACTACAACCAGCGGATCCGGCAGGAAGGCGGGTTCGTCCTCGCGCACGGTCCCCGCGATTCCCGCACCTTCCCCACGCCCACGGGCAAGGCCGTGCTCACGGTCAACGACCTCGAACTCATCGACCGGCCGGAGGGCACCCTGATCCTGCAGAGCATGCGCTCCCACGACCAGTTCAACACGACCATCTACACGTTCAACGACCGCTACCGGGGTATCAAGAAGGGCCGCCACGTGGTGTTCGTGAACCCTGACGACATCGCCGAACTCGGCCTTGCCGACGGCCAGTTCGTGGACATCCGCGGCGTGTACGACGACGGCGAGGAACGCGTGGTCCGCAAGTTCCGTGTGGTGTCGTATCCCACGGCACGCGGCTGTGCGGCGGCCTACTACCCCGAGGCCAACGTGCTGGTGCCGCTGAACCACACGGCCGAGGGCAGCAACACGCCGGTATCGAAGGCGGTGATCGTCCGGTTCGAGCCGAGCCGGGACCAGACGCCCGACGCGACGGCATCAGCCTCTGCCGGGGTGGCCTCGCCCTAGTCGCAGGTTGCCCAGGCCGGGGCCAGGAGGACATGCCCAGCCCCGGCGCGGGCCACTGGACATAACACCCACCGGCCCATCCCTGCACCCCACCAATGAGCATGTCCCGTGCTGCGCGCTCAGCTTTCCCTCCGGCGCACGCGTTTGCCTGCGACGTCCCGCGACCGGCGCACAAGCGGCCCGCGACCTGCCCGTCCGCGACCTGCCCGCCCGCAACGGCCCCGCTACTGGGCCCTCTTGACCCAGCCTTCCTCGTCCGGGCCGCCGGACTCGCCGTGCTCGCAGAGCCCAATGACTTTGTTCGACGCCGCATGCACGGCCTCCTGCGTGCCCTTGCGGCCCTTGGTGGACGCGGTGCCCGCGGCGTAGCCCACAATGAACGCGCTGATGGCGTCCGCATGCGGCCCGACGGCTTTGACCGATTCTTCAGCGACCTGGACGATCTTCTCGTGGTCGACCTCCAGATCAAGGATCTGCAGTGCCTGGATCAGTCGGCCGCTCCAATGCCGCAGCGAGCTGTCTTCGTCTCTGGACAACGTCATTGTTTCTCCTTCTCGCAGGGTGAATGGATCGTCTAACCCTCAAGGGTTAGCACCCGCCCCGGCAGTGTGCAATGCGATTTGTGCACCGAGACGTGTGAAATGCGCCGTCTTGTGCCCGGCGACCCATCGGCAGGCGCTTTAGCTCCAGAGCGCCACATGGAACTTGGACCCGCGCCGTTCCAACCCGCGTGAACCGCCGGGAGCAACCATGGCCGCGGTGGCGTCGGCGGTGCCGGCAAACCGTTGCAGGGTTCGCGCCATGGTGGTCGCCCGCCGGCGGTCCAGGGTGCTGGCCCACCACAGTCCGGAGATCGGCGTTCCGGCCACTGGGACACGGACCAGGGCGCCGCTGCGGATTTCAGCCCGGACTATATGGCCCAGCGCCAGCATGGTTCCTTCGCCCGCCCTGACGGCGGCGAGTGCCTCGGTTTCACTGCTGAGCCGGACGATCTCCGGAGCCACTGCCTGGGAAGCCAGCCAGCGGCCCTCCTCGCTGACCGCCTGGATGCCGGCGGGCCCGGCAAACCATGGCCGGCGCAGCAGTTCGGCGAGCGCCACGGGTCCGTGGAGCGCGGCGAGGGGATGACTGGCCGCCGCCACGACGATCCGCTGGTACCGCAGGAACGGGACGGAGTCGATGCCGACGTCGCCCGTGCCGTTTGGGAGGGTACCGTTGGGGAGGGAACCGTTGGCACCGGGGGGCCGGGCACCCAACGCGATGTCATAGACGCGCTCCAGCATCAGCGATGCAATATCCTCAGCCTCTTCCACCACCACATCGACGGAGGCGCCGGGAACACGCCGGGTGAAGAGGTCCAGCAGGCGCCCGGCCGCGTGCTCGGCAAACGGCGCCGTCGCCACGATTTTCAGCCGCCCGGTCTCGGTCTGGGCATGTGCCACCTCCCAGCGGGCCCGGTCCGCCAGTCCCACGATGTCCTGGGCGTGTTCGGCGAGGGCCCGGCCGCCGGGGGTCAGTGCTATCCCGCCGTGGGCCCGCACAAAGAGCGGGTCGCCAAGATCCTGCCGGAGCGCAGCCAGGGCCGTCGAAACGGCCGGTTCGCTGACTCCGAGGTGGACTGCGGCAGCGTGAAGTGAGCCCAGCTTGGCCACCAGGGCGAACGTCCGCAACTGTCCCAATGTCATCGCCACGGCTTCATAACCTTTCGCTTATGACGATATTGACAGCCCCGTCAGGCCGGGGCAAGACTGACCTCAATCCGGCGCCATGCAGCCGCACCATCACGCCGCCGGCCAATCGGAGTGAGGTAGGGACTATGCAGATTCCGGCTCCATTTGACTATGTGCGCGCCACTACCGTGGACAACGCCTTGGAACTACTGGCCCGGTATGGCCCGGAATCCCGGGTGGTGGCCGGCGGCCACAGCCTCCTGCCGATGATGAAGCTGCGTCTGTCCCGGCCCGAGTGGCTGATTGACATTAATGACCTCTACGAGCTGGACTTCATCCTCCGGGACGGCAACAAACTGCGGGTTGGCGCCCTGACCCGCCACACCACGTTGTTGGAATCGGGCGAGATCGCCGCGCTGTTCCCCATTGTGCGGGACGCCGAGCTGGTGATCGCCGACCCCGTGGTGCGCAACCGCGGCACCATTGGCGGTTCGCTCTGCCAGGCGGACCCTGCCGAGGACCTTTCCACCGTGTGTGATGTCCTGGCCGCCGAGGCTGTAATCCGCGGGCCGCACGGCGAGCGCATCCTGTCCATGTCCGAGTTTCACCGCGGACCGTATGAAACTGCCGTCGGGCAGGATGAGCTGCTCTGCGAACTCAGGTTCGGCATCCGCCCCCGCACGGGCAGCGCCTATGAAAAGGTCGAACGCCGGGTCGGGGACTGGGCAGTCGGCGCCGCTGGCGCCGCCGTCTCCCTCGCGGCGGACGGAACCGTTAACGAGGCCGCCGTCGGGCTCACCGCGCTGGGCCTGGACCACCCGCTTGCTGAGGCCGCCGCCCTGCTCCGCGGCAAGCGTCCGGAAGAGGAGCTGTTCGCCGAGGCCGGCAGGCTGGCAGCGGCAGCCTGCGACCCGGTAGCCGACCAGCGCGGCCCGGTTGATTACAAACGGCACCTCGCCGATGAGCTCACCCGACGGGTGCTGCGGCGGGCCTGCGCCCGCGCCGCCCAGATGCAGGAAGGCTGAAGCCGATGCAGATCAGCATGACCGTTAACGGCACCGACGTCACGAGCGAGATCGAGCCCCGGGTGCTCCTGGTCCATTACATCCGCGAGGTCCTGGGCCTCACCGGTACGCACTGGGGATGCGACACGAGCAACTGCGGGACGTGTGTGGTCCTGATGGACGGCCAGCCCGTGAAGTCCTGCACCGTCCTGGCCGCCATGGCCGCGGGACATGACATACGCACGGTCGAGGGCCTGGCCACCGGCGGCACCCTCGACCCTGTCCAGCAGGGCTTCATGGAGGAGCACGGGCTGCAGTGCGGTTTCTGCACCCCGGGGATGATGCTCACGGCCCGCGCGCTCCTGGACAAGAATCCGCACCCCGACGACGCCGAGATCCGGCAGGCGATATCCGGGCAGATCTGCAGGTGCACGGGCTACGCCACGATCGTCCGGTCGGTGCAGTGGGCGGCCGCCCATCCTGCCGGTACCGGCCTGGATGAAACACCGGCCGCCGACGAAGTGCTGGACGGCACCGATACGGCAGTCCCGGACGTCGCTGCAGAGACAGCGGAATCAGACACGGAGGTGAAGGCATGACCGTCATCCATGACCGGCCGTCAAACCCGGCCGCCGGCGACGAGGACCGCCCGATCGGTTATGGCCGTATCCAGCGGAAGGAAGACCCGCGCTTCGTGCGCGGCCAGGGCCACTACTTGGACGACATTGTGCTGCCCGGGATGCTGCACGGTGCCATCCTGCGGGCTCCGGTGGCACACGCCCGGCTCGTGTCCATCGATACCACCAACGCCCTGGCGCATCCGAAGGTGGTCGCAGTCATCACCGGCAAGGACCTCCTGGGTCTGAAGCTCGCGTGGGCACCGACACTCTCCGCCGACGTCCAGGCCGTGCTGGTCACGGACAAGGTCCGCTTCCAGGGGCAGGAAGTCGCGTTCGTCGTGGCCGAGGACCGCTACGCAGCCCGCGACGCCCTGGAACTGATCGACGTCGAATACGATGTGCTTCCCCCGCTGGTGGACGCCCGCAAGGCGCTCGCACCGGACGCTCCGGTGATCCGGGACGAGATCGAGGGCCGGACGGACAACCGGATCTTCGACTGGGAGATCGGCGACAAAGCCGAAACCGATGCGGTGTTCGCCAGCGCGGATGTTGTGGTCAGCCAGGAGGTCGTGTACCCCCGGGTCCATCCCGCACCGATGGAGACATGCGGCGCCGTCGCGGATTTCGACGCCGTCAACGGCAAGCTGACGCTCTATGAGACCACCCAGGCCCCACACGCGCACCGCACCCTGTTCGCGATCGTGGCCGGTATCCCCGAGCATAAGATCCGGATCGTCTCCCCCGATATCGGCGGCGGCTTCGGCAACAAGGTCGGGATCTATCCCGGCTACGTCCTCGCCGTCGTCGGCTCAATCGTCTCCGGCCGCCCGGTCAAGTGGGTGGAGGACCGCTCCGAGAACCTGATGTCGACGTCGTTCGCCCGGGACTACATCATGCAGGGCGAAATCGCGGCCACGAAGGACGGCAAGATCCTTGGCCTGCGCACGCACGTGCTGGCCGACCACGGCGCGTTCAACGCCACTGCGCAGCCCACCAAGAACCCGGCCGGCTTCTTCTCCATCTTCACCGGCAGTTACGACCTCAAGGCGGCCTACTGCTCCGTCACCGGCGTTTACACCAACAAGGCGCCCGGCGGCGTGGCCTATGCGTGTTCGTTCCGCGTCACCGAGGCCGTCTACCTGGTGGAGCGGATGGTGGACGTCCTTGCCCGCAAGCTGAACATGGACCCGGCGGAGCTGCGGCTCAAGAACTTCATCAAACCGGAGCAGTTCCCCTATGCGAACAAGACCGGCTGGGTCTACGACTCGGGCGACTACGAGGCCGCCATGCGCCTCTCGATGGAACTGGCCGGGTACGAGGATCTCCGCCGCGAGCAGGCCGAAAAGCGCGAACGCGGAGAACTCATGGGCATCGGGGTCGCCTTCTTCACGGAAGTCGTGGGAGCCGGCCCGCGGAAGCACTTCGACATTGTGGGCCTGGGAATGGCCGACGGCGCCGAACTGCGCGTCCACCCCACCGGCAAGGCCGTGGTCCGCATCTCCGTGCAAAGCCAGGGCCAGGGCCACGAGACCACCTTTGCCCAGATCGTGGCCGAGGAACTCGGCATCCCGCCGGAGGACATCGAGGTGGTGCACGGGGACACTGACCAGACTCCGTTCGGATTGGGCACGTACGGCAGCCGTTCGACGCCGGTCAGCGGCGGCGCCGTGGCCCTCGTTGCACGGAAGGTGCGCGAGAAGGCGAAACTGATCGCCGGGGCCATGCTCGAGACCCGCCCCGAGGACCTCGAATGGGAAAAGGGCCGCTGGTTCGTCAAGGGCGACCCCAGCGTCGGAAAGACCATCGCCGAGATCGCCATGGGCGCCCACGGCACCGTTGCCCTGCCCGAGGGCGTGGACGGCAACCTCGACGCCGAGGTCACCTATGACCCGCCGAACCTCACGTTCCCGTTTGGCGCCTACATCTGCGTCGTCGACGTCGACTCCGGCACGGGACAGGTCAAGGTGCGGCGCTTCATCGCGGTGGATGACTGCGGGACAAGGATCAACCCGATGATCATCGAAGGCCAGGTGCACGGTGGCCTGACGGACGGCGTCGGCATGGCCCTGATGGAGATCATCGAGTTCGACGAGGCCGGCAACTGCCTCGCCGGGTCCTTCATGGACTATCTGATCCCCACGGCCATGGAGGTGCCGGACTGGGAGACGGGGTTCACGGTCACACCCTCCCCGCACCACCCGATCGGGGCGAAGGGCATTGGCGAGTCCGCGACAGTCGGCTCCCCGCCGGCAATCGTCAACGCGGTCGTCGACGCCCTGGCACCGTTCGGCGTCACGCACGTGGACATGCCGTGCACGCCGGCCCGCGTCTGGGCCGCCATGCAGGGCCAGGCCCGGCCGCCGATCTGATGCCCACCGCCGCAGGGACCCTGGCCGCCAGGGCGGATGAACTCGCCAGCCGCCGCGAGCCGTTCGTCCACGCCACGGTGGTCCGCGCCCAGCGTCCCACGAGCGCCCATGCCGGGGACACGGCCCTGGTGCTGCCCACCGGGGAGATCCAGGGCTTCGTGGGCGGGAACTGCGTGGAGGCCTCGGTGCGGGAGTACAGCCTGCAGGTACTGGCGTCCCAGGAACCCCTCCTGCTGCGGGTGCTGCCCGGCGAACCGTCCCGTACGGCCGAGGAAGGCGCCGTCGAAGTCTCCAACCCGTGCCTCAGCGGCGGGGCGATCGAGATCTTCCTCCAGCCGCGGATTCCGGCGCCCCGGGTCCTGGTGGTGGGCACGTCGCCGGTGGCCCAGGCACTGGCGACGCTCGGCTCCGGCGTCGGCCTCGAGGTAGAACTCGCGGACGGCGAATCCGCCGACCCCCAAGGCGATGACGCGGCATTGATTGTCGCCTCGCATGGAAGAGCGGAGGAGGGCGCCCTGGAGGCGGCGCTGCGCGCGGGCGTCCCCTACGTTGCCCTCGTGGCCAGCAAAACCCGCGGCGCCGCCGTCCTGGAATCCCTCGACGTGGACGACGCCCTGCGGCGGCGGGTTTTCACCCCCGCCGGGCTGCAACTCGGTGCCCGGACCCCCGGCGAGATCGCGCTGTCCATCCTGGCCCAGCTGGTGGGGGAACGGTCCAAGGCGCGGCGCACTGCCCCGCCCGTGGCGCCTGCCGCGGCTGCCGTGTCCACGGGCTCGGAATCAGCGCCGGCGGAATCACGGGACTCGGAGTCAGGGACTTTGGGATCAGGGCCGGCGAGCGCGATTGACCCGGTGTGCGGCATGTCCGTCCCGGCCATTGAGTCGTCCCTGCATGTGGACCACAACGGCGTCACCGTCTACTTCTGTTCTCCCGGCTGCCGGGTCGCCTTCCGCAAAGATCCGGAGCGCTATGCCCTCGCCATCTGAACAGCTGCCGGACAGCGCCGCACCCCGTATCGCGGGAATCATCCTGGCGGCGGGAGCCTCCCGACGCCTCGGCCGGCCCAAGCAGCTCCTGCCCTATGGCTCCGGAGTCCTGCTCGATGCCGTCCTGGCGACCGCCCGGGACTGCGGGTTCGGCCAGACGGTGCTGGCCCTGGGCGGAGCGGCATCCGAGGTAGGGCGCACCGTCGGCACCAGCGGCTGCGATGTGGTGCTCAACCCGGACTACGGCGACGGGTGCGCGTCCTCAATCGCCACCGCGCTCGCTGCCGTGCATCCGGATACCGACGTCGTGGTGCTGTTGCTCGGCGATCAGCCGGAAGTCCGGGCTTCGAGTGTCCTTGCTGTGATCGGCGCCCTCCAGCAGGCAGGCGGACGGGCCGGCCAGGCCGGGATCGCGGTGTGCCGCTACGACGACGGCGTGGGCCACCCTCTGGCGTTTGCCCGGCGCCTGCTTCCGGACCTGGCAGCCCTGCACGGGGATAAAGCAGTGTGGAAGCTCCTCGAGCAGCGGGCGGACGACGTCGTCGAGGTCCGCACGTGCGGGACCGTCCCCCTGGATGTGGACACAGAGGACGATTACCGGCGCCTCCTTGACGGACTGCAGGGGGCCCTGTGAGTACGCCGGCGCGGGCCGGGGCGGAAGAAGACGTGCGGCGCCGGGTCCCGGATGTCGGGTCACTGATGGACGCGCTGGACGGCACCAACTATCTGGCCGACGCGGGGTTGGCGACGGCGCTGTTCCTGGCCGTGCGCCTGCCGCAGCCCATCCTGCTCGAAGGCGAGGCGGGAGTCGGGAAAACGGAGGCCGCAAAGGCGCTGGCCGGGCTCCTGGACACCCCGCTGTACCGGTTGCAGTGCTACGAGGGCATCGATGCCGGAGAGGCGCTCTACGAATGGAACCACCAGCGCCAGCTGCTTGGCATCCGACTGGCCGAAGTCCGCGACACGCAGGTCACCGAGACTGATCTCTTCGCTTCCCAATACCTGCTGCGGCGGCCCCTCCTGCAGGCGCTGGAACATCCTGGCCCGCGGCCTGCGGTGCTGCTGCTGGACGAGATCGACCGCGCCGACGCCGAATTCGAGGCCTTCACGTTTGAACTTCTGGCCGAATCCGCCGTCACCATCCCGGAGCTCGGCACCATCCGCGCCACCCATCCCCCGATCGTGATCCTGACGTCCAACCGGACACGGGACCTTCATGACGCCCTGACCCGCCGCTGCCTCTACCACTGGATCGACTATCCCGGACCTGCCCGGATCGCCGAGATCGTGCGCCGCCGGGTGCCCGCCAGCAGCGGCCCGTTGGCCCTTCAGGCCGCTGCCGTCATCACCCGGCTGCGCACCCTGGACCTCGCCAAGCCGCCCGGCATATCCGAGGCAATCGACTGGGTCTCGGCCCTGGCCGTGCTGGGCGTGGAACGGATCGACCCCGGCACAGCCGAACAAACGTGGGGCTCCGTCGTCAAGAACCGCGATGACCTCGAACTCGTCGGCTCCCGCGGGGCGGCCTGGCTCGTGGAGGGCACCGATGGCTGACACCAATAGGGCCGTACCCGGTCTGCCGCCGCGGGTCGAGGCAGCCGCCCTGTCCGGCGCGTTCGTCACGGCCATCCGGAGGGCCGGCCTGTCGACGTCGCCGGACCGGGCGGCGCGGCTGGCCGAGGCGCTCCACCTGATCCCGCCGACCGATCTTGAGCAGCTGTACTGGACCTGCCGTGTTGTGCTCGTGTCCGCCCACGAACAGCTGCCCCTCTTTGACGCCGTCTTCGCAGCCGTGTTCGGCGGGAAGGCAGCCGCCCAGCCGCCCCGTACTGCGCGCCCGGCTGTGCCGCCGCCTCCCGCCCCGGACGCGCCGACCAGGCCCGCAGCGCCGGATGCGCGGCAGGCGGACACGGTCACCGGCAGGCCGCAGGATCGGCGGGTGGCCTCCCCGGACCGGGACAGCGCAGCGGCGGCCGACCGGGCTAACCGGGAGGCCGTCCTGGCCATGGTTTCCGCCGACGAACACCTGCACGGGACCTCCTTCGCCGAACTGTCCGCCGACGAAATCGGGGACGTGCGTCGGCTGGCAGCCGCGATGCAGCTGGCCACCCCGCTCCGCCTGAGCCGCCGCACCCGCACGTCCGCCCACAGCACTGCCAGCCTGGACGTCCGGGCGACGGTGCGCGCCGCCCGGCGTTCCGGAACAGACGCGCCGCTGCTGCTGTACGCCCGCCGCCGCGAACAGCGCCGCAAACTGGTGCTGCTGTGCGATGTGTCCGGATCGATGGAACCCTACTCGCGCGTTTTCGTGTCCCTGCTGCAGGGCGCTGTGAGCGGCGCCGGGGCCGAAGCCTTCGTCTTCGCCACGCGGCTGACCCGGCTTACGCGGCAACTCGCCCTGCGCGATCCGGACCAGGCGCTCGCCGGAGCCGCTACCTCCGCGCCGGACTGGGCCAGCGGAACCCGGATTGCCGAATGCCTGCGGCACTTCGTCGACCAGCACGGCCGCCGCGGACTGGCGCGCGGCGCGGTGGTGGTGGTGTTTTCTGACGGCTGGGCCTACGAGGATCCGGAACAGGTCGCCGCACAGATGGCCCGCCTGCGCCGGCTCGCCCACAGGATCGTCTGGGTGAATCCGCGCAAGGCGGCTCCGCAGTACCAGCCCCTCGTGGGCGGCATGGCAGCAGCACTCCCCTATTGCGACGCCTTCGTCAGCGGCCACAGCTACACAGCCCTGGCGGAGATGGCCGCCGCCATTCGCGGCGACGGCCCGCTGGCAGTCGCTGGACAACGACGAGCGAGAGGCAAGGAACCAGCCCATGCAAATTGACACCACGTTCTCGGTGGTCGCACCCATCAGCCGGGTGTGGGACACGCTGATGGACTTTGAAAGAGTGGCCGGTTGCCTTCCCGGTGCCAAGATCCTGAACAAGCTCTCGGACGACGCCTACCAAGTGGGCATGACGGTAAAGCTCGGCCCGGTCACGATGCAATACAAGGGCCTGCTGAACGTCATTGAACGTAAGGCCTCAGAACACCGCGCCGTCCTTGGCGGCAAAGCCCAGGAGACCCGCGGACAAGGCACGGCCGAGGCCACCGTCACACTGACCCTGGCCGAAGACGGCGCCGCGACACGAGGGTCCGTCAGCGCAGACCTCGCCCTGTCGGGAAAGGCCGCGGCCATGGGCAAAGGCGTGATCGGAAGCGTCACGGAGCAGATGATGTCCCTCTTCGCGGACAACCTGCAGGCCATGCTCGCAGAGGCGGCGCCCACGGAGTCGGAGGCATTCACGGAGCCGGGGGCGGAACGAGCGGCGGAACCGGAGCCAGTGCCGGAGCCGGTTCCCGAGTCCGTTCCGGAACCGGTCTCGGCGTCGGCTGCGGTTTCCGGCCCCGAACCGGCAGGCGCTAGTCGTTTGGGAGCTGCGCCGTCGGCAGCACGGCGGGAAGCCGAGCCGGCGGGTAGCCTGGATGCCCTGAGCCTGGCCAAGGGCATCGCGGCGGATCAGCTGTCCAGCCCGGTGAAAGTCCTCGGCGCCCTCGCCATCGTGGCGTGCATCGCCTACTGGGCCGGCCGGCGTGCGGCGTTCCGCACGCTCCGGCTGTGCGGCAAGCTCTGAGGAGCACCGATGCGCGATGTCCTCGCAGCCCTGTTGGCTGACTGGCAGAGCGGCGCCACGGCGGGCCTGGCCACCGTCGTGAGCACCTTCAAATCTGCGCCACGGCTCCCGGGTGCGGCCATGCTGGTGACGGCCGGCGGTGACGTCGTCGGCTCCGTCTCCGGCGGCTGCGTCGAGGGTGCCGTGTACGAGCTGGCCACCCAGGTCAAGGACGACGGCGAGCCTGCCCTCGTCCGCTACGGCATCAGCGACGACGACGCCTTCGCCGTGGGACTGACCTGCGGCGGAATCATTGACATCTTCGTTGAACCCGTCTCCCGGCGCCGCTTTGCCGAGCTCGACGCCGTCGCGCAGGACATCGCCGCCGGGCGCCGAGTGGGGGTCGCCACTGTCATCGAACACCCGGATGCCGATCGCGTGGGGCGGCACCTCATCGTCAGGCCGGAAGGATTCGAGGGCGACCTCGGCTCGGACCGGACCAACCGTGCCGTGGGCGATGACACCCAGGGCCTCCTCGCCGCCGGCCGCACGGGCATCCTGCACTACGGCATTGACGGCGAGCGGCTAGATACCGGCATGCGCGTCTTCTTCGCCAGCTATGCCCCGCCGCCACGCATGATCGTCTTCGGGGCCATCGATTTCGCCGCGGCGCTGGCGCGGCTGGGCGCGTTCCTGGGGTACCGGGTGACCGTCTGCGATGCGCGGTCCATTTTCGCCACACCGGCGAGATTTCCCGACGCCGCCGAGGTGGTCAACACCTGGCCGCACCGGTATCTGAGCGACCAGTTCGCCCAAGGACTGCTCGACGCCCGGTCCGTGCTGTGCGTGCTGACCCACGACCCGAAGTTCGACATCCCCGTCCTTGAAGTAGCACTGCGCGGCGGCCCCGTGGCCTTTATCGGCGCCATGGGATCCCGGCGCACGCACGGGGACAGGTTGGCACGGCTGCGCGAGGCGGGACTGAGTGAGGCCGAATTGTCCAGGCTCCACAGTCCTGTGGGCCTCGACCTTGGCGCCCGCACGCCCGAAGAAACGGCCGTCTCCATCGCAGCGGAGTTCATCGCCCAGCAGTGGAGCGGCAGCGGGGAGCCGCTGCGGCAACTCGGCGAACGGATCCATCATGACGAGCAGCTGTGACTGCGCAGGAATGAACAGCCGGCCATGATTGCGGGCGAGACCGTGCGCTGGACGCTGGCGGTGCGCAGGGCGGGGCGCCAGCGTGCCGTCCCCCGTCCGGCGTAAGCTTCATGGCATGGCGAGATACTTCGATGTGCACCCCGAGAACCCCCAGCCGCGTTCCATTCTCCAAGCAGTGGAGATCGTGCGCTCAGGCGGTCTGATCGCCTACCCCACTGATTCCTGCTATGCGTTGGGCGCGCAACTGGGAAACCGGGATGCCCTGGACAGGATCCGCACCATACGCCAGTTGGACAGCAAGCATCACTTCACGCTCGTCTGCAAGGACTTCGCGCAGTTGGGCCAGTTCGTCCAGATCGACAACGACGTTTTCCGCAGCATCAAGGCGGTCACGCCGGGCAGCTACACGTTTATCCTCCCCGCCACCAGGGAAGTCCCCAAGCGGCTGTTGCACCCGAAGAAGAAAACCGTCGGCGTGCGCATCCCGGACAACCACGTGGTCCAGGCACTCCTTGCGGAGCTCGGCGAACCGCTGCTGTCCAGCACATTGTTGCTGCCCGATGAGGAGGATCCTCTCACGCAGGGCTGGGAGATCAAGGAGCGTCTGGACCACGTAGTGGATGCCGTGATCGATTCCGGCGACTGCGGTGCCGAGCCAACAACGGTGATCGACTACTCAAGCGGTGTCGCGGAAATCGTCCGGCGGGGTATGGGCGACCCTTCCCGTTTCGAGTAGCGGAATACGCCTGGGGCCCAATGGCGCCGCGTTTGCGCGGGCACGGCTCGGGCCGGCGCCGGCTCGGCGTCGGTCCGGGCTAGGCGGATTCCGCGGCGCGCGCCTGCCGGTTCCGCAGCCAGCGACGGACGAGGTCGACCGCGGCGACCAGCCCGGCAAGGGGCGACAGCACGGCCGCGGCATAGACGAACATCAGCCAGGTCAGGGTGGTCACGGGGGTCTGGCGGGTGCTCAGGAGGGACAGTCCGCCGAAGAGGCCAAGGACCCAGAACAGGACGACTCCGGACAGCACAGCAGCTGCCGGGAAGTACTCATTCGTGACGACTTTCTTCAAGGTTTCCATGGGCCCTCCTCACGCCCGGCGGGAGGACTGCCCGCCAGGGTCTTTCCAAGTATGAGGCCCGGCAGGGCCGAATTTCCGGAGAAAACCGGCCACGTGACGAAGCTAACTCTTCGCCCGGCGGCGCCGGCCATTTCTGCGTTCAGTTTGGGCGCGGCCGCCCCCGCCAGAGCCGGTCACTAACGGTGCGCGCAAGCACCACGAAGGGTGGCGCCGCCGGTTGGGACCGGCCAGGGATGATGCGTGAGCGTTCACGCGCCAAAGCGTCCGAACGTGCCGTGTCAGGCCGTGCCGTGTCCGGCCGGGTCAGACTGCCGAGTCAGACTGCGGCCCGGACACGCTGCAGGAAGGAATCCAGGACCCTTCCGGCGTTCTCATGCATGCGACGCGACTCTGCAGCGGGCAGCTGCCGGTTCTTGGGCGAGTTCAACCGCTCCCCCAGATACAGCAGAGCCGCCAGCACCTCGGAGAGTTCGGAGTTGCTCTCCGCACGCTGCCGCAGGAGCCTCAGATGGGCCTCTTGCAGGGCCGGACCCGGCGCGCAGCCAAGGTCGCGGTCAAAGAGCCGGCGGCAACGGTCATACGCCGCCAGCCCTTCGGCCGGCAGACCGGCCTGTTCGTAGGCTGTCACCAGTACGGTCCATGCCCGTTCGTTCAGGGGCTCGGCCCGAATGGCAGCCTGGACCAGGTTGACGGCTTCGTCCGGCTTGTCCAGCAGTGCCGCCGTTTCGGCCGCGAGGATCTGCAGCGCCACCCTTTCGGCTGCATGGCGTGCACGCGCCTCCTCCGCCCAGTCAGAGGCAAGTTCGAAGCCGAGCAGCGGCTCGGCCGAGATCTCAAGGGCCTCGAGCATGACCGGGTAGGCCTCAACCGCAGGCAGCTCGCCGGCTTCGCGGACCAGCCCCCGGAACCGGAACAGGTCCAGATCCACGAGCGTGGGGTCCAGGACGTAACCGCTGTTGGCCGTCCGGAGCGGGCCGGTTTTGGTCTGCCCGGGCTGGATGGCGCGGCGGATGCCGCTGATGTAGCTCTCGAGCGTCGCCACGGAGCCGTCACTGGCTCCGGCGCCCCAGAGCAGATCGATCATCCGGGTCTTTGACACAGGCGTGCCAAGGTTCAGCAGAAGAATTTCCAAAATGTGCCGGGGTTTGCATCCCCCCATGTCGGCGGCGGTGAGTGACACGCCGTCCCGGCGCACTTCGAATGATCCGAACAAGCGGACCGAAATGGAGGGTGTAGTTCCCGTTTGGCTATCCACGATGTTCTCCGATTTCCCCAGGTAAAACGAACTCAATCGTCTGCGAAAAGCCGGATCAACATCGAAACCAGGCCGTACTGAGACACTGTTCCCTCCGGCTTTCCAATGTCACCGTTACACGCCGGACAGGGCGCAACAAGGCATGCCGCTACGCGACTTTTCGCCCAAAGAAAGACGCGTACAGGCGTCAGTACCGTTGAGTAAGGACGTGAAGCGGCGGGCAAGTACTTGTGGCGCCAAACGAGTAATTCTTCGCCCACCCCGCATGCGGAATCCAAGTAGTCCTGGGCGGGCCTGAGAATGGGCCCGCCGGGACAATTCCATCGAGTGGAACACCGTGCAGCGCTGGATTCTCCGTGCTGCTGGAGGGCTCCTGCTGCTGGATTTTGGCTATTGGTTGTCGGTCATCTCCGCCGGAACAGCTACCAGCCGCAGGTCCGCTCCGTCGCGGAGCACTGCGAGCTCCAGGGGTTCCCCGATCGCCTCGGCGAACAGCAGTTTCTGCAGGCTCTCGGCGTTGGACACATACATCTGGCCGACCTTCAGGAGGATGTCACCGGCCCGGAGCCCGGCGCGCTCGGCGGGCGACCCAGGGAGGACTTCGACTACCAACAGGCCCTCCCTGCGGCCCGTCCGGACGACGGCGCTCGGCTGCAGCTGGATCGGCGTGTTCACCAGGCCCAGATAGGCGCGGCGGACCCGGCCGTCCTTGAGCAGCGAGGCGATGATCCGCCGGGAGGTGGCGTTGATGGGGACGGCCAGGCCAAGGCCGACTCCTGCCACCGCCGTGTTGATGCCAACGATCCGCCCGTGCGCGTCGGCCAGCGCGCCTCCGGAACTGCCGGGGTTCAGGGCCGCGTCGGTTTGAATGACGTCCTCGATCACGCGCCGGTTCCGACCGGACCAGACGGGGATGGACCGGCCCAGCCCGCTCACCACTCCGGCTGTGACGGACCCTGCGAGCCCCAGCGGGTTGCCCACCGCGATGACCAGCTGGCCTACCCGGAGGGATTCGGCGTCGCCCAATTCCGCCGGTGCCGCCGTGGGTGCTTTGCCGTGGACCACGGCAAGGTCGGAGAGCGGGTCCGCGCCCACCACATCCACGGCCGTGGTGGTGCCGTCGGCGAAGACCGCACGGCCGGACTGGGCTCCACCCACCACGTGGGCGTTCGTGAGCAGATATCCGTCAGTGGTGAACAGAACGGCCGAGCCCGCCCCCATCCTGACCAGCCTGCCGTTGCGCCCGTTGCCTGTCATTTCGAGCGCCGCGACGTGCTGGGTGACAGCCTCGGCCACACGGATGACGGTCGCGGAATAGGAGTCCAGCGGGTCTTCAGAGACCTCGGATCCGGGCGCCCTGCTGATGGATGCGGCCACAATGCACCTCCTGCTAACCGGTATTCATCCAAGTCAACCACCGCCGCCCCGGCAGTAGTCCCGCAGTGCCTACGCCGTCAGAGAAATACGCCGGATGAAGCGGCTGCCGTGCAACAGTTCAGCCGGGCGCGGATCCGCGGCTAGGCTCGGATGTAGATCCGTCCGACGGCCCAGGAGAACCTACGTGACACCAGCGTCCGCTTCCCCCGCTCCGCTGCCCCCTGCGGGCCTGACCTGGGGCATCAAGCGCAGTTTCATGGAGTACATTTCGGGACTCCCGGACGGTGCCGTTTCCGCCGGCGGCGGCGCCACGGTGACCGCCTCCGGGGAGTTTTGCTTCGCCAACGCCGGCTCCGAGTACGATCCCGCCACCGGCACGGGCGTGCTGCGGTTTCACGGCGACGTCCGTGTTGCCGGCCACCACGGAATGATGTTCGTCCGGCTGCTGGACCCCTGGGTCGAGTTCACGGCCGGGCACGGGGTCCTGTCCATCAGCACTGGCGACGGCGGCGGCACGGACCGTTCGGACGTCGGCACCCTGCGCACTGCCGCGCCCCGCAACATGGAAGGCTCGCTGGTCTGGGAGCGCGTCGAGGTGGCCGTGTCCCAGGCGGGTTCGGACCTGTTCGACGGCCAATACGCCGACGGGCAGGCGATGGACCCCCTCATCATCCGGGTGCCAGCCTAGGCAGGAGCGCCTTGGAGCCGGGCCTAGCGTGGGCGCGCGGGACGCACCTTTACCGGCGCGATGATCCAGATCAGGGCGACGGCGGTCATGGCACCCGCCGCCATGATCGAGGCAAGCACGACGATCTGGAAGCGGCCCGCTTCCAAGGGTGGGAGTCCACCGAAGATCGCACCCACGAACGCCCCCGGAAGGGTGACAAGGCCCGTCGTCTTGGTCTGGTCGGTGGAAGGGATGAGGGCGGCATAAACGGCGCGCCGGGCCAGCTCCAACGTCGATTGACGTCGCGTCGCACCCAAGGCAAGCCACGCCTCAACTTCTTCCCAGTGTTGATTCACCGACTCGGCGAAGTGCCGGCCGGCCAGCGTCGCGATCGTCATCGCGTTTCCTATGACGATCCCTCCGATGGCCAGCGCATAGCGGGGCGTAAAGGCGATCGCGCCAGTGCCGAAGACAATCGCCAGGGTCACCAGGATGCCCGCCGCCATGGAGCCACCCACCACGGCCAGGCGGCCCCACGCCCACCCCAGTCGCCGCGTGGCCGTCACGGCCGCCACCGAGAACATCACGAGCAGTGCGGCGCCGACCCAGAGCGGACTGGTGATGACACTGCCCAATATCAGGCTAATGACAGCCAGCTGCGCCGCTCCGCGAAGGATGGCCAGCGCCGGCGCGGTTCTGTGCGGGATCCGGAAAACCGCGAGCAGAGCCACGGTAACCACCATCAGAAGCCCGACGCACAGCAACGTGGGCAGGAGATCAGCGGAACCGGTCATGACGCCAGCCTATAGACCCTCCCGCTGACAGCACCTCCCGCCGGCAAACCTTCGCTCAGCGAAACACGGCCCGGCGTTGGGCACGGGTCCGTGGGTCTGCAAGGATATGAACTGTCGTGGCGCCGTCGTGGGCCGAAGTTCGTCGAAGGAGACGCTCCATGGTTGAACCCTCCCTTGTTGATGACGGTGTGCTCGATGGGGCCCGCCGGCACGTCCTCCGGGCCCTGGCGTCGGGCGCGGGAATCGGGTGGGACGGGCCGGACCGGGCCGTCTTCGAAGAGCGCTTCGACCGCCACTTCCCGGTTCTGTTCCGGCTTTTCCACGACCTTTACGGCGCACGGCACGACTGGCTGGATCAACTCACGGACCTCGCGCTGGAGTCCGCCCGCTCGTGGGCCGAGAGGCCGGCGGGGCTCAAGCGCCTCGACGCGGAACGCGAGCACAGCAGCGGCTGGTTCCAGGCCAACACCATGCTCGGCGGCGTCTGCTATGTCGACCGCTACGCCGCGGACCTGGAGGGTGTCCGCGCCCGGATCCCCTATTTCAAGGAACTGGGACTCACGTATCTGCATCTCATGCCCCTGTTCCTGGCCCCCGAGCCGCACTCCGACGGCGGCTATGCCGTCTCCAGCTACCGGGACGTCAAACCTGGGCTGGGCAGCATGCAGCAGCTGCGTGAGCTTGCCGCCGAGCTGCGGGCCAACGGCATCAGCCTCGTCGTCGATTTCATCTTCAACCACACCTCCGACGAACACGAGTGGGCCCGGAAGGCGGCCGCGGGTGACCCGGCGTACAGCGACTACTACTGGATCTTCCCGGACCGGTTCATGCCGGACGCGTTCGAGCAAACCGTCCGCGAAATCTTCCCGGACGACCACCCCGGATCGTTCGTCGAAATGCCGGACGGCCGCTGGGTCTGGACCACCTTCCACACGTTCCAGTGGGACCTGAACTACTCCAACCCGGACGTCTTCCGGGCCATGGCCGGCGAGATGCTCTTCCTGGCCAACCAGGGCGTGGAAATCCTCCGGATGGACGCCGTCGCCTTCATTTGGAAGCAGCTGGGGACGCCCTGCGAGAACCTGCCCGAAGCCCACACGCTGCTGCAGGCGTTCAATGCCGTGTGCCGGCTGGCCGCGCCGTCGCTGCTGTTCAAATCCGAGGCGATCGTCCACCCCGATGAGGTGGCCCGCTACATCGACCCCGCCGAGTGCCAGCTCTCCTACAACCCCCTGCAGATGGCGCTGATTTGGGAGGCCATGGCCACCCGCGACGTCTCCCTGCTCACCCAGGCCCTGGAGCGGCGCCACAACATTCCGGACGGCACGTCCTGGGTGAACTATGTCCGCAGCCACGACGACATCGGCTGGACGTTCGCGGACGAGGACGCCGCCGAGCTCGGCATCAATGCCTTCGAACACCGGCGGTTCCTCAATTCCTTCTACGTCAACCGGTTCCCGGGAAGCTTTGCCCGCGGGGTGCCCTTCCAGGACAACCCCCGCACCGGGGACTGCCGGATTTCCGGCACGACGGCGTCGCTGTGCGGGGTGGAAGACGACCCGGCCGCGGCGGTGGACCGGATCCTGCTGGCCCATTCGGTGGCCTTCAGCACCGGAGGCATCCCGTTGCTGTACCTCGGTGACGAGGTGGGCCAGGCCAATGACTACCAATACGCCCTTGAGGAAGGTCACGGAACGGACAGCCGCTGGGTTCACCGTCCGCACTACCCTGCTGAAGGCTACGCACGGCGCTGGGACCAGGACACCGCCGCCGGCGCGGTCTACACCGGGATGCGGCGGATGATTTCCGTGCGGTCCTCGACGCCCGAACTGGCCGGCACCCGGCTGGTCGGGTTCGCCACGAACAACCCCGGCGTCCTGGGGTACCAGCGTCCGGGAGACGGAACGATGATCCTCGCGCTGGCCAACTTCAGCGACGGCCCGCAGGAAGTGCAGGCGGTGACGCTGTCCGGCTTCGAAGGAGACGCCCTGGACCTCCTGACCGGAACCCGCATTCGCCTTGACGCGGGAATCGAACTGAACGCCCGGCAGTTCGTCTGGCTCCGGGTGACACCCAGGCCCTGATGCCTTGCCGGCGCCTCGAAGACACGGGCGGGCCGGGAAGAAGGAGGGGTTTGCGGCTGCCGATTGCCCTGCCGGGAACAGAAGCCTTGGAGTAAGAGTCGTGCCCGGCCGCACGCTGGTTGAGGAGAGCGTGCGACCGGAATCTGTGGTCTACCGGCCCCGGGTCGGCCGGCTTTCTAATCCTGTTTCCACTGTCCCGCATCCCGCTGAGAAGAGTCTGAGAGTTGCCTCTCCGCATGGCCGGTGCACATCTCCGGGCAGCGCCGGCACTGGCCCGGGGATGGGGCCGGCGGTGAGGCGGCGGAATTGCGGCCGCGGTGGTTGTCCGGATCCCCGCGTTGCCGCATTCTTGGAGCATGGCACTGGGCAAACGAGCCACACATGGCAGCCCCGGCAGGGGCGCTGCTGACTGGGGCGTGCGGAAGCGCTCGACGGCGGTCGCCGTCGGCGTCGTGGCCGTGGCGCTGCTCCTCGGCGGCGTGGTCCTGCTCGTCCTGCTCCAGGCATCCCTGGCCAGGTCAAGCGATTCGGCAGCACGGCAGAAGGCTCTGGACGTGGTCGCGGAAATGGAGGACATGGACGTCGCGGATGCCCGCGCCTACATCATCGATACAGCCCATGCGGGCCAGTTCGTCCAGGTGCTGGATGCCGCAGGGTACGTACTGGCCAGTTCGGATCCTGAGGTCGCGAACGCCCCGTTGTCAGCCCAGCGGCCCGCCCCGGGCCAGACCATGACCCAGGACGTCTCGGGCCTGCCGAGCATCGGGGACAACGACGACTACCACATCGTCACCGTGGGAGCGCGGACTGGAACCTTGAGTTATACGGTGGTGGTGGCCCAGGCATCGCAGATACAGGCTGACACCATCGCCACGGTCGCATGGTTCATGCTGGGAGCCACGCCACTGCTGCTGGCCACGGTGGCGGTGTCCGTGTGGCTCCTGGTGGGGAGATCCCTCCGCCAGGTGGAGCGAATCCGGGGGCAGGTGGCCCGGATCAATGCCGAGCAGCTGGACGGGCGCGTTGATGTGCCGGCCACCAACGATGAAATCCAGGCGCTGGCACAGACCATGAACACGATGCTGGACCGGCTGCAGGCCTCGGACAGCGAACAGCGCAGGTTCGTCTCGGACGCCAGCCACGAACTGCGCAGCCCGCTGGCCACGCTGAGGGCCGGAATCGAAATCGCGGCCGCAGATCCGACAGGGGCGATGTGGCTGCAGATGAAGGACGTCCTCACCGACGAGACAGCCCGCATGAGCTTCCTGGTCGAGGATCTGCTGACACTGGCCAAGGGCAACGACGGCGGCCTGAAGGTAGAGGCGAAAGACGTCGATCTTGACGACGTGCTGGACCAGGAAATCCGCAGGCTGCGGTCCACGAGCAAGAACCAGATCTCAGCGGACCTCGTCCCTGCACGGATCAGCGGCGACGCCCGCCGGCTGACACAGGTCCTGCGGAACGTCCTGGACAATGCCGACCGCCACGCCCTGTCCCGGATCGCCGTGGACCTGCGCACCGCCGGGGACCAGGTCATTATCACGGTCGACAACGACGGCGACCCCATCCCGGAGGCGGACCGGGAACGGATCTTCGAACGATTTGTCCGGCTCGACGGCAGCCGCTCCCGGGAAGGCGGCGGCAGCGGACTGGGCCTGGCCATCGCAGCTGGTATCGTGGCCGCCCATCACGGGACAATCCGGCCGACGGACGGGCCAGCAGGTCATTGCCGGTTTGAGATCGCTTTTCCCTGTCCGCAGGTGGCGGAAGAACCGGAGGACATCAGCCCTCGCGAATCTCGACGGCATGGGGCTCAGGGATCGGGTCGGCGCTGAGCAGATAGCCCATGCCACGCACGGTGGTCAGGCTATGGAGACCAAAAGGGCCATCGATCTTGCGCCGAAGGTAGCCGATGTAGACCTCCACGACGTTGTTGGCGCCCTCGAAGGCCGGGTCCCAGACGTTTTGCAGGATCTCCGTCTTTGAGACGATCTGGTCGTGCCTGCGCATCAGGTAATGCAGAAGCCCGTACTCCCTGGCCGTGAGGCTGATTAGCTTATCTCCGCGGCGGACACTGTGGCTGACGGGGTCCAGCGACAGCGTGCCCAGTGTCATGATGACGGGCCTGGCTGGCGCTCCGCGACGGATCAGCGCCCGGATCCGGGCCACCAGCACCAGGAAGCTGAACGGCTTGGTCAGATAGTCATCCGCGCCCAGGTCGAACGCATCCGTCTGGTCGTACTCGCCGTCCTTGGCCGTAAGCATCAGCACCGGAGTCCAGACTTTCCGGTTCCGCAATTCCCTCAAGACGTCGTAGCCGTTCATCCGCGGCAGCATGAGGTCCAGGAGGATGGCATCGTACGCGTTCTCGAGCGCCGCCGAGAGTCCCCGGACGCCGTCGTGGGCAACGTCGACGACGAACCCCTCATTCTTCAGCCCGCGGCGCACTGTTTCCGCCAGGGCGTGCTCATCTTCCACCATCAGAATGCGCAATCCAGCCCCCTCCCTTTGAGCCAGTATGGCCCTTACTGGGCCGGGCCGGAAGGAAGGTGGCGTGTCCATGTGGGCGGAAAAGGGTCGCCGCCTCCGGCTAGGCCTGCTGGACCGGCCCGAACAGCCATCCCGAGACGTCACTGCGCAGGACCACATGGGGTCCGCCGGTGGAACTGACGTTCCCGTTGGGGACGTAGTAGCCGCGTCCGGCCCCGGGGCCGCCGGCCGCGCGGTCGAGGGCGTCCGTGAGGCGCCGGTTCAGGTGCCCGCTGGGGCCCAGGGACCGCAGTTCATTGAGTTCCTCCGGCGTCAGCCGTCCCAGCACTGCAGCGATATCGGCCATGGTGAATCCCTCCCGGCGGATGGTGGTGCGCATGGTGCACGATCCCTAAAGAATCAGGCTAGGACACCCAAATTAACGGCGGGTGACACCCCGGTGACCACTGGCGAACGAAGTCTAAAGGCCCGCGCCGCGGACCTCCGCCACGAAGTGTCACGAGTGTCACTGCCGTGAGTGCCCAAGTCCCCAGCTTTTACCCGGCGCCATGCTGTACCGTTCAATCCCGGAGAGCCGGAAATCCGGACAGAAACTGAATCACACACCCAGCAACGGAAATGAGTACCACCAGGTGGCAACCGATTATGACGAAGTACGCTCCGACGTCGCGGAATCACGCAACGCTTCCCTGGAGGCCCTCCGTTCGGCGAACGCGCCTGACGCCCGCAGCGTGGTCCGCGAGCTCGACGAGGCCGATACTTCCGAGGGTGTGGAGCTTCCGGGGGCAGACTTGTCCGGCGAGGAACTGACCGTCACCGTCGTCCCGCAAAAAGAAGACGAGTTCACCTGCTACTCCTGCTTCCTGGTGCGGCACCGGTCCCAGCTGGCCAAGGAGAAGGCCGGCCACGCGTACTGCGCGGACTGCCTCAGCTAGGTCCCGGCCCGGCCCTTCAGCCCCGGCTGGAGACGTTCAGCCCGGCACAGGAAGTCTCGCACCCGTCCTCGACGGCGTCAGTCACGCGCCGAGTACACTGCTGTCACATGCTTCACAATAGTTTCGGGAAGCCGCCGGACATGACCCGCACGGGCCTCTTCGGCTACGCTCCTGTTGACGATGCGGCGAGTGCCGGCACGAGGCCGGAGGCAGACCATGCGTAACCCCGACAATAAGTTGGTGGACCCGGCCGCTGTGTCGCCGTCCACCCCCGCCACTGCCCCGGGACGTCCCGACGGCCGGAACGCCGGGCCGGCCGCGGACGTGACCGGGCTGCAGACGCGCACCGGGGCACCCATACGTACCGGCAGCTTGCAACGTGAATGGTCCAGGGCGTTCGTGCTGGTGCTCGTGGCGCTGCTGGTGGGGGTCGTGGCAACCGTGATCGGCGTCCGCGTGGTCACGGATCAAATCCAGCACGCCGCCGTACAGCACCGCCTCGAGTCGGAGGCTGTCGCCGAAATACGGGCCGACCTGGATGACCACGAACAAGCCGGACTGCAGCTGCTCGCCGAAGTGCCCATCGACACATCGGCCTTCTTACAGCAGCAAAAGGACATTTCCGCCCAGTTCGACGCAGCCGCCGGGATCCTGCCGGACACGTACGGCATGCGCGCCACACTCCGGGAAGCCCGGACCGCGTGGCAGGACGGCCTGTCCGCGCACGGGCTCTGGGACAGCCAGGTGGCCGGCCTCCACGGCAACCGCGTGACGGAGACCCCGGCGTTCGCCGCCTCCGGTGCGAGGTCGCGCGCGTTGCTGGCCAACATCCGGCGCGCCTCGCTCGACGCGCTCGACGACGGTGTCGCATACGGCGTAGAACTCCAGCAGATGGTTTCGATCGGCCGCACAGGCCTCTTTGCAGTGGCGGTGGGCGGCGTTTTCTTTTTCCGCCGGCGGATGACCAAGTACCTGATGCGACCCGTGGAGGGGCTCTACCGGGGAGTCCTGAAGCTGCAATCCGGCGACTACAGCCACAGGATCAACGTTGTCCGCAATGACGAACTGGGGCAACTGGCCGAGGCTTTCAATTCAATGGCCGCCACCGTGCATGACAACCATCTGGAGCTGACCTTCCGCGCCACGCACGATCCCCTCACGGGACTGGCCAACCGGGTGGTCCTCACCGAACGCCTCGCGTCAGTCTTTATCGACGACGGCGCCGTCGCGGGCCCCGCGGACCGCCCGGACCGCAGGCCCGCCGGCAGCCGGCCCACCGGCAGCGGGCCCAGCGACCGGCGCGAGGGCCTCGTGATCATCGACGTCGACGACTTCAAGGACGTCAACGACTCGCTGGGCCACAATGGCGGCGATGTGCTGCTCGTTCAGCTGGCCCAACGCCTGCGCGGCTGCGTGCGCGAGCATGACCTCGTCGCCCGGCTGGGTGGGGATGAATTCGCGATCGTGGTGATGAATGACGGTGGCACGGCAACCGACGACGTCGCGGGCCGTATCCAGGACGCGCTGCGCGACCCATTCAGCATCGACGACGTCCGTCTCAAGGTAACCGTCAGCATGGGCGCCGCCCAGCGCAGCGCCGAAACGGCTGATCCGGCCGAGCTGATGCGTCAGGCTGACTTCGCAATGTACATGGCCAAACACAATGGCAAAGGCCGCTACCAGCTCTTCGATGCCCGGGGCTACGACAAAATGACCTACCGTGCCGCGCTCCGGGCGGACCTCGCCACGGCCGTGCAGGCAGGCCAGTTGCGCCTCGACTATCAACCCGTGGTTGAACTGCGCACGGGTGAGATCGCCGGGGTGGAGGCCCTGGTCCGTTGGGAACACCCCACGCTGGGCCGGCTTGGACCGACGGAATTCATCCCCCTTGCCGAGGAAACCGGCGACATTGGTCCCATCGGCTGCTGGGTGCTCGACACCGCAAGCCGTCACGTCGCCGCCTGGCGCCGATCCTCTGGCACCGCCGGCGACCTCTGGGTCTCGGTGAACCTCAGCACGGTTCAGTTGTCCAGCGACCGCAATCTTGCCGCCCTCGAGCGCATTCTGGCCGACCCCGCCTCGCAGGCTGACAAGGTGATCCTGGAAGTCACGGAGTCGGCCCTGGCCACGAGCTCCGATGGTGGAGTTGCCGCCCTTAACCGGCTCAAGAGCTTCGGCGTCCGGATCGCAATCGATGACTTCGGGACCGGGTTCTCTTCGCTCAGCACACTCGCCGTGCTGCCCGCGGACATTCTCAAGATCGACCGATCCTTCCTGTCCGGGGTGCCCGGAGACGCCCCGGCCGCGGCGATGCTGGAGGGCATCCTGGAAGTGGCCAGGAAACTGAACCTTGGTGTCATCGCCGAAGGCATCGAGGACACCGGACAGTTGGATCTCCTGCGCTCGCTTGGCTGCGACATGGGACAGGGCTTCCTGCTGGCCGGTCCCAGCCCCTCCCCGGTCCTCGGGGCGCTGCTGGCCTCAGTGTCGCACTTGTTGCCACCGGCCGGCAGCGACGCGCCAGCGGACGGGGCTTGAGGCGGGGCTCGCCTCAGGCGGCGGGGAAGTCCAGCGAAGGCTCGTCCGCGGTGGCGAGGGTCAGGACGGCCTCCTCGACAGTCTCATGGTCCTCGAGTTCGCGTTCAACGCGGCGCAAGGCCACGGCGACGTCATGCTCCAGGCGGTCCCCCACAATGTCCACCGCCGCCACGACGTAAAGTTTGCGCGGGCCGACGAACTCGAGATGCAGGTAAGTGATGCGCTCGATCTCCGGGTGCTCGAGGATGCGGCGGGCCATGGAACCCTCGATGTCGCTGGTCACCGCTTGCCCCACAAGGAAGCGACGGTTCCGATCGATCAGCACGACGGCGACAACGGCCAGCAGGATGCCCACCAGAATTGACCCCACGGCGTCCGGCACGGAGGATCCCGTGACCTGGTGCAGGAAGATTCCGGCGAAGGCGATGAGCAGCCCGATCAGCGCTGCCCCGTCCTCGGCAAAGACGGCGCGCAGCGTGGGATCGGAGCTCTTGAGGACCTGTTCCAGCGTGTTCCGGTCCAGCTCGCGTGCCGCCCTCCGGCTCTGCCGGAACGCCTGGGTGAAGGACACACCCTCAAGGACGAAGGCGACCGCCAGGACCACATAGGCGATCGCGTAGTCGGCCGCCGGCTCCGGCGTGAGCAGCTGCTGGATACCGTGCGTCACTGACACCACCGCCCCGGCGGTAAACAGGCCAAATGCGGCGATCATGGACCACGCGTACGCCTCGCGCCCATAGCCCATGGGATGGGCCTTGTCCCGTTTCCTGGCAGCTTTGCGTTCGGCGATGAGCAGGAAGACCTGGTTGCCGGTATCGGCCCACGAGTGGGCCGCCTCAGCCGCCATGGACGCCGAGCCGGTGATGAGCGCGGCCACGGTTTTGGCCGCCGCGACGAGAACGTTCGCCGCGAAGGCAATGAGCACTGTGAGCGACGCGAACGCGGACTTGTCACCCTTCACGCAGTCTTCCCTCCCGCGGCCGTGGAATGGATGCCATGGCCTACGCTATCTCCCCGGCCCGACGACTGGCATCACGCCGCGGGGGCGTAACTAAGAAACGGGTTCCATTTGTGCCGGGCAGGCGCACAATGAATCTATTAACTTCATTCGCTCTTTGTCCCACAAGCCGCTTGGGGTGTGCGCCATGAATGCTCGCCGGAAGTTGTCAACGCTCTTGCTGCTGCTGATCTTGTTCGGGACGGGCGGGTGCGCCAGCGGAACCGGCGTGCCGGCGTCGACGTCGGCGCCCCCTTCCGGGGTCAGCCCAACAGCGGGAACAGCCGCCACGATCACGATCAAGGACTTCGCCTACGGCGACCCGCTCACCGTGGCGCCCGGCGCGGTGGTCACAGTGACCAACATGGATACCGCTCCACATACGGTCACGGCTGACGAGGGCCCGGCGTTCGATGCGGATGTCAAAGGCGGCGGCACCGCCACCTTCACGGCGCCCACAAAGCCCGGTTCCTATGCCTATCACTGCACTTACCACCCGAACATGCACGGAACGCTGGTGGTCAAATGAGCGATCGTCAGATGAGCGCCCCAAGCCGCCCCGGACGGTCCGAGGGGGCCCACCGAAGCGGCATGACCCTGCGCATCCTCACGGCTGCGGCCTTGTTCATTGACGCCGGCGTCCACATCCATCTGGCTCCGGGCTACCAGGCGGCGAGCCCGGGGGGGATCGGTCAAGGGAACCTCTTCCTGCTGGAGTCGGCAGTGGCTGTGCTGGCCGGGTTGTGGGTGCTGCTGCGCGGCAGCAGGGCCGCCTACGCGGCCGCGTTTGTCGTTGCCCTGAGCGCCTTCATCTGCGTGGTCGCATACCGCTACGTGGACATTCCCGCGATCGGACCATTTCCGGCCATGTATGAGCCCGTCTGGTACTTCGAGAAGTCCCTCAGCGCAGTGGCCGAGGGCGCCGGAGCCATCCTGGCGGCCGTGGGCTTCGCCCGGGCGGGACGGCGATCCGCGAGTACCGCCCAGTCCTGACACCGCACCGGCTGGCCCTGCACCGGCTGGCCCTGCACCGACTGGCCCTGCACCGACTGACACCGCACCGGCCGGCATTGCCGGAGATCCGGCCCCCGCGTTGCTAGCATGTGGGCGGGGTGGTTCAGGCTGAAGACATTTGCACAGGTCACGAAAAAAGAGCGCACTAGACAACAGAGCCCGAAACAAGTGGGCCCGGCACCAGCCCGCGCCCGCCGTGCCGTGGCGGATGCCGGGGCCGCTGCCGCAGCCTACCTGGTGGCCTGGGCTTGGCTCGGCATGGAGGTCCTCGCCGATCCTGTGCTCTGGTTCTGGGCCCTGGCGGCGGGCGCCGCGGTGATCCTGCGGGCCACTGGCTGCGTGCTGAGCCGGAACCCCAAGTTTTCGACCCCCGGGGACCGCGTCACCCTGGGCCGGGCCGTCATCGTGGCCTGCTGTGCCGCCATGACAGTCGTCGGCTTGATCGCCGGAACCGAAGCCGGAGCAAAGGCCGTGGTGGTCCTTCTGGGCACCACAGCGTTCCTGCTCGATGCCGTGGACGGACGGGTGGCCCGCTTCACAGGGTCAGCGACGGCCGAGGGTTCGCGGCTGGATTCAGACACGGACGCCGCCCTGGTTCTGGTGTTGTCCTGCGCGGCGGCGGGAACGTTCGGCCCGTGGCCCCTGGGCATCGGCCTGATGTACTACGCCTTTCTCGCGGCAGCCTGCTTCCGGCCCTCGCTGAAGACGCCGCTGCGCTCCAGCACTGTCCGCAAGCTCATCGGAGCCGCCCAGCCCGCGGCCCTGTTGTTTGCCCTGTTGCCCGGTGTCCCTCAGTGGCTCGGGATCGTGGTGCTCGGCGCGGCGCTTGGGTTGCTGGCCTATTCGTTCGGGCGCGACGCGGTCGAGCTGGAACGGCTCCGCCGGGCAAACCCCGGCGTAGTGTCCGGCTCCCCCGCGCCCTGCGCCGGAACCCCGGCGGGCCGATGACGCGGTAAGGGCCTCGGCGCGAGGTTCTCGGCCGCCGGGCCCTGGATGACCACGCCGTTCGCGGCGAACCGCGAGCCGTGGCAGGGACAGTCCCACGTTGAGTCGTCGGCGTTGAACCCGACAGTGCAACCCAGATGCGTGCAGATAGCCGACACGGCGACCAGGCCACCGGCAGGGTCCGCGTAGACCGCCGTCTTTTCGCCGTCGATTTCCACCACTGTGCCCTCGCCAGGACGAAGCTCCGCGACGCTCTGCTGTTCCTGCTGTTCCTGGCCTTCTGGTTGCTGGGATTGGGGCGGTTGAACGTTCTTCGCGCCGGCCCGGCCGGCCGGCGCCGCCCGGTTGGTATCGAAAACCGCCGCCCAGGGATTGTGTCGCCCGGACAGGGTGTCGGCCAGGACCAGCGCCGCGGCGGTGCCATTGGTCAGCCCCCACTTGCGCAGGCCGGTAATCACGTGGAGGTGCGCCGCCGTCGGGGTCAGAGGCCCGGCATAGGGCAGCCCGTCGACCGGCATGTTGTCCTGCGTGGACCAGCGGAAGCTGGTCCGACCGGTGCCGAGGCGTTCCCGGGAGAATTCTTGGAGGCGGCGGTACCGGACGGCGGCATCGCCGGGTTCGGTGGCCCGGTGGCCCTCGCCGCCGGTGAGAACGTAACGGGAACCGTCGACGTCGATTGCCAGGATGGAACGCATCGGCTCATCGACGCTGATGAACGTCCCGTCCAGGGACGCGTCGGGTGCCAGGCAGGCAACGAGGTAGGAGCGGTGCAGGTAGCAGCGGTCGGCAAACAGACCGCCGTCGCCGACAGGAACGTTGGTGGCAACGATCACCTCGCGAGCCCGGACCGTGCCGTGCGCGGTTTCGACGACGACGGGCGTACCATCGCGGACCGAGGTGACGCGCGCGTCCTCCAGCACGTGGCTTCCGCTGCCGTCCACGGCGCGGGCGAGGCCCTGCAGGTACTTCACCGCGTGCAGCTGCGCCTGGCCGTCAAACCGGACTGCGCCCCGGACAGCGAATGGCAGCGGCACGTCGGAGGCAAGGACCGCGGGCAGCCCGAGCCGTGCGGCCAGCGCCGCCTCGTCGCGGACCAGGGCCAGGGCCTCGTCGGATTCTGCGTACGTGTAGTTGGATACCCGGCTGAAGTCGCAGTCGATGCCCTCCTCCGCCACAACACGCGCTATGTGCTCGATTGCGGCCTGGTTTGCCTCCCCGTAGGTCCCGGCGACGTCCTGTCCGTGCCGGTCCGCAAGTTCGGTGTAGACCAGCCGGTGCAGGGAAGTGACCTTCCCGGTGGTGTGACCCGTGACGCCGGTGCCGATCTGTGCCGCCTCAAGGACCGCGACGGTGTGCCCGGCACGTTTGAGGGCCAGCGCCGCAGTCAGGCCGGCGATCCCTCCCCCGACCACGGCCACATCCACTTCGAGATCGGAGTCCAGGGGCGGATAGCCGGTGGCACCGGCCGTGGCGACCCAGAGCGAGACCTGTCGCCCTTCGAGCCGTTCACTCACGGTGCCGCCTTCCGCCGAACCGGCACACCCTCAGAGGCCTTCAACGGCTTCCAGCCGGCCCGATCGGATCGCGTCGGCGAAGGCCTGGTAGTCCTTGTCGTTCTGGTCCGCGTAGCGCTCGGAGAAGTCGGTGATCGAAAGGTCGAACTTGTCACTCTTGCCGAGGTAGGCCGCGATCGCGATCGGGTCGCCGGACCGGGCGTGCGCCCGTGCCAGCGTCCAGCCGCAGGCGGCGGCATAGAAATTCATGCCGAGCGGCTGCATCGCCTCCACGATGGCTGAGCCCTTCATGTCCCGCAGTTGGCGCCAATACAAGTACCGGTTGTCCTGCACACCCTTCGTCCACCCCAAAAAGATGTCGCTCGCTGCCTGCATCATCCGCTGCCCCCGCACCACACGCTCGCCCGGCTGCTTGAACTTGCTCTTGGGCAAGTGGTCCTCGAGCACCGATCTCGTGGCCTCCTTGACCTGGAGGAACAGCGGATCCTGTTGGTCGCGCCCCTGGAGCAGTGCGATGAACGCCCGCGTGCCCACACTGCCGACGCCCACTACCTTGCGGGCGACGTCGATGACTTCGAATTGTTCGAGCAGGTGACGCCGGTCATCTGGCAGTGTGGCCCGGTAGGACCGGAGCTGTTCGCGGATCGCGTGCGCAACGTCATCCCCAGACATGCCGTACGCATCTCCCAGTTCCCGGACGGGAATGACAATGGGTGGCTGACTGACAATCCGGTACTTCCCGTCAACGCGCTCGGCGAGCTTGGACAGTGCCTGCAGGCTGTCCCGGGTGTGGGCCTTTTCGACGTTCCTTAGCGCCTCCTTTTCCATGCCCTTGGCAGCCTTTTTGAGGGCCTTTCCCTTCTGGGTTGCCACGGCCAGGTTGATCGCTTCCATCAGCTGTTCCTCGGACAGGCGGGCATACCAGATGTCCAGGGTGCGCATCTGCGCGAACTGGGCCATCGCCTCGCGGTAGGCCCGAACCGCCGCCAGAGTCGCGTCGCGCGTTTCCTCTTTGGTGAACGCGTTGTTCCGCGCCGCGATCGTGAAACTCGCGGCCATCCGCTTGACGTCATATTCAAACGGCCCCGGAAGCGTCTCATCGAAGTCGTTCAGGTCGAACAGCAAGTTCCGCTCTGGCGAGGCGAATACTCCGAAATTGGACAGGTGGGCGTCGCCGCACAGCTGGACGCGCAGGCCGGCCCGCGGTGTGTCCTTCAGGTCGGCGGCCATGATCTTGGCAGCACCCCGGTAAAACGTAAATGGTGAGGCCAGCATCCGGCCGTGGCGCACCGGTACGAGGTCCTGTTCCCGGGTGAGGTTCTGTTCCTCGAGGAGTGCCACCGGATCGGGCCGGTCGGAAGCGGGCTTCCACCCTGTGTGGCTCGGGACAGGGGTCTTCTCGCGGCAGCCCTTGCCCTTTGACTCACGTTCCCCGACGCTTGGATGTTTGACTTTCTTCTCTGCCATGACCGGCGACCTCCCTGTGACGTCAGGAACCGCCACCGGCACTGATTGCCTGGGTCAGTCCTGCTGAGCTTGGGTCGAGTTAATGCGATTGTGGCCTCGAAGCAGCGCCTCGTCAACGCGCTGCCGAGGGATCCTGCCCCAGCCGGATTGATCGCCGTCGGCTCATCCCGTTCGGGTGATGACTTCCGTCGCCGTGGCGGTTTACGTTGCAAGTTGAGTGGGGCAACCGCACTCGTCGCCGACTCGGCACACAACACCGCAACCAGATGGAGACATGACCATGGCCGAAGAAGAAGCTCCCGTCCTCGCCGCCCTCGCCGACATCACCGCCGTGTCGCTCGAACGCTCCACCCTTGAGCCTCGCGAACTGATGCTGGCCCGGATCGCGGCCCTCGCTGCCGTCGACGCCCCGGTTGCCTCCTACCTGTTCAACGCCGGTACCGCAGTGGACGTCGGCATCACGTTGGAGGATGTCCGGGGCGTCCTCATCGCCGTTGCTCCGATTGTCGGGACGCCCCGGATCGTGGCGGCGGCCAGCAGCCTTGCCAGCGCACTGGGCTTCGCACTCGAAATGGCCGAGGCGGAACTTGAAGCAGAGGCCGAGGGCTGAGCAATCCTGACGACGCCGCTGTGGCGGCCGCACCCGTCTTCGCGGCCCGCCCGGCGTGGGTCCTCGCCGAACGTTGGGCGTGACGGTACCGTTTTCTAGGAACCGCGCGCCACGGCGTCGGCAGTCCCTCGCTGCATCGGTCACGATGCCCTGACCTAAGGCGGCCCATGAACAAGAACAGGCTGGAGGCCTTCAGCGACGGGGTGCTGGCGATCGTGATCACCATCATGGTGCTGGAGCTTCATGTCCCGGCCGAACCCACGTGGCCGGCGCTGCTTCACGAGCTTCCAACGCTGCTCAGCTACTTGTTGAGCTTCGTCTATGTCGGGATCTACTGGAATAACCACCACCACATGCTCCATCTGGCCGGGAGAATCAACGGCGCAGTTCTCTGGGCAAACCTCCATCTGCTGTTCTGGCTGTCCCTCGTCCCCTTCACCACACGGTGGATGAATGACGCGGGCCTGGCGGAGGTTCCCGTCCTCGTCTACGGGCTGAACTTGCTGCTCGCCGCTATTGCCTACTACATCCTCAAGTCGACCCTGATCCGCCAGCAGGGGCGCGGTGGCGCGCTGGATGAGGCCATGGGGCAGGACTGGAAGGGCAAGGGTTCCCCGGCGCTGTACATCGCCGGGATGGGGCTCAGCCTGATCAACCCGCTCTTTGGGATCGCCGCCTACGCCCTTGTTGCCGCAATCTGGCTCATTCCCGACCGACGTGTGGAGCGGTTTATCGCCCATACCTGAGCGGCATGAGCGATCCGGCACGACCGCTTACTGTCGGACGCGTTGGGCCAGCGAGGCCCTCACGATTTCCAGATGGGCAGGGGTTGGCGCGAGCACGTTAGCCGCATAACCGGGGTGCTTGGCCAAGTACTTCTTGATGTACGGGCACACTGGAACGATCATGAGGCCCGCGGCTACCGTCTCATCCAGTGCCTGTGCGGCCAGCACCCCGGCCAGCCCCCGTCCGCCATATTCCTCGCTGATCTCAGTGTGGTAGAAAATCCGCTGGGCCGCACCGACATCGTCCACGTAGGCGGCCTTGCCGATCACGGCGTCGGCGTCGGCGTCGAACAATTCGAAACGGCCGCGTTCCGGGTTACTCCTGATGGTGATCATATTCGGCGTGGTCTCCTGGGCTTGGGCGCGTTTGCGCGGTGGGGTGGCTTGGGTGTTGGTCTTGGTGGGCGGTTTGCGGTTTGGGCTGGTTTGAGCACGGTCTAGCCGCGTGGCCGGATGCGGGCATTCGGCAGCGCCGGGGCCGGGAGGGCGGCAGGACCACCGGGCGGAAACGGGCCGAACCGCAGGCCGGCGCCTCCGCCGGCCTGCGGCGTCGCCGTCGGCCCGGAACCGTACCCAGCACCGGACCCGGCGCCGTTCTCCGTACTGTCCCCGGCACCGATCTCGGCCTGCCACTGGGCCCTGTACGCGACAATCTCCTCGTGGCTGCGGCCCACGAAGTTCCACCACATCACGATCTTTTCGCCCAGCGGCTCACCGCCGATCAGGAGGACACGGGCCCCGTCCGGACCCGCGGCCAGCGCCAGAGTTCCGCTACCGGCCGGCACGTACGCGAGATGATCCTTGGGCACGGGATGTCCGTCCAGGAAGAGGGCACCGGAATCCACCAGCAGGCCATGTTCGAACGACGTCTCTGTTTCGAGGGTCAATTCGGCCCCCGCCTCGAGGAGGATCTCCGAGCCCAGCAGGGGCGTGTGGGTGGCGACCGGCGAAGCGGACCCGCCGAGCGTGCCCAGGAAGACACGCAGGGTCCAGCCGGGTCCGCTGACCGGTTCGGGGCGATAGTGCTCGAACGTGGGTGCCATGTGGCGTGCCGCGTCCGGCAGCGCCACCCACAGTTGCGCACCGTGCAGCACTGTTGTGTCCGGGGTGGAAAATTCTGAGTGGCTGATGCCGCGGCCGGCCGTCATGAGATTCACTTCGCCCGGGCGCACGGCAGCGTGGAAGCCTGCTGAGTCCTGGTGTTCGATCTCCCCCGTGAACAGCCAGCTGACAGTCTGCAGCCCCGTGTGGGGGTGTCGCGGTACTTTCATGCCGCCGGAATCGCCGACGCTGTCCGGGCCATAGTGGTCCAGGAAGCACCACGCCCCAATGAGGCTGCGCTGGCGCTGCGGAAGCGTGCGCCGCACGTCCATCGCGCGCGGGCCGCCCAGCGGGACCTGCCGCGGTGCCAGCAGTTCGACGCCGGCAGGCCTCCTCTCCGTTTCACAGAGGATTTCCTGGGGCGCAACTTCGGTATTGCTCATGATGACAGCCTAGCTTCGTGCGGTCCGCGGGTCAGCCTCCGGCACGCGGCCGGACCGTGCCGGGACCGGGCTTAGATCCAGGCCGAGCGTCGCAAGGGGGGTTCCTCGCCGCCCGGGCGCTGGACCAGAACCTGGTTCACGCCCGTGATGCCGGCCTCGAAACCGAGCGCGCTCGCTGCCATGTAGAGCCGCCACACCCGGGCCCGGCCCACGCCGGCCAGGCGCACGGCCTCGTCCCAGTGTTCCTCCAGGTTCCGCACCCAGGCCCGGAGCGTCAGGGCATAATGGCGCCGCAGCGCCTCAACGTCCAGGACCTCCAGGTGCGCCGATTCGAGCGCAGTGACCATGTCGGAGAGGCTGAGCATCTCGCCGTCCGGGAAGACATAGCGGGGAATGAAGGAGTCCGGGTCCGGTGCGGTCGGTCCGGCGTTCCAGGAGATCGCGTGGTTGAGCAGCCGGCCGCCCGG
This sequence comes from Arthrobacter sp. NPDC058130, assembly GCF_042884475.1. Classification (NCBI taxonomy): domain Bacteria; kingdom Bacillati; phylum Actinomycetota; class Actinomycetes; order Micrococcales; family Micrococcaceae; genus Arthrobacter; species Arthrobacter sp. NPDC058130. The sequence continues at coordinate 220,595 of NZ_JBHVTV010000002.1, read as the reverse complement.
GCGGAGCAACCCGTACAGCTGGGAGGCATAGTGCTGGATCTGCTCGCGCCCGACGTGCTCTGACATGCCGATTGAGCTGATCGCGTCGAACGGCCCGTCGTCCACATCGCGGTAGTCCTGCACCCGGATATCCACCCTGTCCGTCAGCCCGGCGTCCGCGGCCCGTTTGCGGGCCATGGCCGCCTGCTCGACCGAGAGCGTTACACCCACGACGTCGGCCCCGAAGTGTTGGGCGGCGTGCAGCGCGAAACTGCCCCAGCCGCATCCCACGTCCAGCACGCGCATGCCCGGCTTGAGTCCCAGCTTGCGGCAGACGAGGTCGAGCTTGGCGGCCTGCGCGGCTTCTAGCCCGGCGCCGTCCGGCTCCCAGACGGCGCAGGAGTAGACCATGGACGGGCCCAGGACGAGGGCGTAGAAGTCATTCCCGACGTCGTAGTGGTGGGAGATGGCCGCGGCGTCGCGCCCCTTGGAATGGGGCCGGCCGTACCGGTCCACGCGGGCTTCCTCCGGCGGCGGCACGGGGTTCGGTCCCAGCGCCCCGAGCCGGACGGCAGTCTTCAGCAACGCGAACAGCTCGCGGGGAGTTGGCGGCCGGAACGGTCCGGGCTCGGCGAATTTTCCGGCCGAGCTGAGTGCGGCGAAGGCGGCGAAGATGTCGCCAGGTGCGTCGATTTCGCCGGCCACGTAGGCGCGGCTCAGTCCGAGCTGACCGGGTGACCACAGCATCCGGCGAAGCGCCCGCCGGGACCGGAACACCACAACGGGGGCGCCCTCCGGCCCGGCTTCCGAGCCGTCCCAGGCCCGCAGCCGCAGGGGACTCCCATCGGTGCCAAGGATGATCGCCAATGCGTCGGCCAGCCGTGAAGCCGCATTCGTGGATGTCGCCATATCCAGTGCCTCGATTCCCGTGACTCGTCTCCAGCGCCGTGGGCTGCGCCCCGGCAGTTTCCAAATCTAAGGGCTACACACGGCCCTCAACCAGAGCTTAGGTCCCCATTGCCTCCCTGCCGCTCTTTTCCCACCGTGGCGGAACGGCTCTGGCGCATGCGGGTGCGGTTGCCTATCGTGTGAGCTATGTCTGAGTCTTTCTCATCCCTCGTGGACACGTTCAAGAATGTGGGTGTTTCCCGGGCATATGGCCCCGCCATGAACATCGCAGGGGAAGAGGTCATCCCCGTCGCGGTGGTTTCTTTCGGCTTCGGCGGAGGCAGCAGCACCGAAGACGCCCAGACCGGCGGCGGAAGTGGCGGCGGGGGCGGCGGCTTCGTGATGCCTTTGGGCGTCTATGCCAAGAGCCCCGAGGGCCACATGACGTTCCGGCCCAACACCGTGGTGGTGCTCGTGGCGCTGGCCCCGCTGGTGCTCGCCGTCGGCGTTTCGATCCGCGGCATTCTTCGCACCGTCCGCCCGCGCCGCTAGCACTGGGGCCCGGGGCCAAGGATTCCCCAAGCCGTGCAGGGCATCGTTTGGTTCGGGCAGCCTGGGTCTCGGGCGGCTCCAAGGACGGGCGTCGGACGGACATGATCGACGATGAATATCTTCAGAACTGCATGCGCAGCAACCTTGGGCGGGGCGCTCCTGATGACGGGATGCGCTGCGCCGCCGGCCACGCCGGGTCCCACGACCACGGTGACGGCGACTCCCCCGCCGTCGGTGGTGGTCTTTGATCCGCAGACCAGCGGCAAGGTCCTGGCGGAGCGGATCAAGGCCAGGGCCAAACCCAAGGAGGCTGGCATCACAATTTCCGAAGTGGAGTGCAAGAACTTCCCGGACATCAAGGTGAACACTCACACGGACTGCCAGATGGTGGTCAACGGGGTTAAGCGCGGGTACCGGGCCACGTTCACCCAGCGGGACGGTCACTACGAAATCAAGGCCCAGGACCTTACCTGGTAGGCGACGCGGAATACGACATGGAGGGCTCCCGGTCGTCGTCGGCGTCGATCCAGGCCGCGAAGTCCTTCAGCGACATGAAGCAGTAGTAATCGCAATACCGCAGGTTCTTCTTCTCCGTCTTGCTCATGCCGGTAATTCGATGCGGGCCCGCACAAGGATGGGGTGGCGACGACGGTCAGCCCGCGACCGGCCCGTTCGGGTGGCGCGCAGCCGCGCCGGCTCTATCCGGTCGGCACCGGCCCATCGCCCTGGCGCTTGGCGGCGTCGGCGATGGCGAGCGAAAGTTTGGAGGCCACATCCTCTGGAGTACCGGATGCCGCCAGCTCGGTGAAGTCCGCGTATTCGGGCATCGCCTGGTAGGCGGCCCTCAACGTGTCGAGCTCCTCGAGCGTTTCCGTGTCCGTGCCGCGCGCCATCACCCGTTGGTGCGCCTGGTGAGGGTCGATGACGAGGTGGAGCACGACGTCTGGTTTTGGAAACTTTGCCAGGAGGAACGGCAGAAGCCGGCCCCGGGGAAGGCCCCGTGCCTGGCGCAGCGCAAGCTGGCAGTGCAGGTGGCGGTCCATGATGACCAGGCCCGGATGCCGGTGCGCCCTGGCATGGGAAACCACGACATTCGCCGTGCGGATAGCTGTCTCCACGGCATCGGCCACCCGTGGGTGAAGTTGCACCCCGAACTGTGTGCTCAGCAGGGACATCCTGCGCCGGCCTGCGTAGTTCCTGAGCAGGAGCGCGTTCTGGCCGGCCCGGCGTGCGGCCTTCACCGTGGCCTGTGCGGCTGTTGTTTTCCCAGATCCGTCAATTCCCGTCAAGACAATCAGCAATCGGACTCCTTCTCATCGTGTCTGCGTGCTCATCGTGTCTGCGTGCCCGGCATCCGACTTTCGCCTACTACTACCAACGGTAGAGGCCGCGGAATCGTCCCCCGACGGCTATACGGAGCAACCCCGGGCAGCCAGATTGCCGCGGATCACCACAGTAAAGCGAGGTTATGCATTGTGCGCCGTGGGAGCATTCCGAGCACATCTGCCGGGTCCCGGACCAGTCATCGAGGCCGAGTCGCGTTCGGTTCAGCGCGCCGGTGCGAGGGTAGGATCCACCCTCAGCTCAACGGACAGACCATATTCAGAAAGCCCGCCGGTCCACTCAGCCTTTGCTGCGCGCCCGGCTGGGCTGCACCCGGGGCGGTTCCCCGGGCATCTTCGGGAAGTCCGGCGGGAACGGCAGCTCACCCAGCCCCGCCTCGAGGTCCCTGTTCCACCATTCCAGGAGGAGGTCGACGGCGCCAGGGTTCGCATGCATGCCGGCCCACGGATCGCCGGTGGCTTTGAGACGGTCCGGCACGGTGACGATGGTGAAGGCAGTTGGGTCGGCCGATTCGAGTTCTTCCCAGCGGATCGGGCACGACACCGTCGCGTTGGCGAGTGCGCGCGGGCTGTAGGCCCCCGCAATCGTGCGGTCGCGGTTCGCCTGGTTGAAGTCAACGAAGATGCGGGCGCCGCGTTCCTCCTTCCACCAGGCGGTGGTCACTTGCTCCGGCAGGCGCCGCTCGAGTTCGCGGGCTGCCGCGATGACCGCATGGCGCACGTCCAGGAACTCCCGGGTCGGTTCGATCGGGGCAAAGACGTGTAGCCCCCGATTTCCTGAGGTCTTGATGAAGGCCTCCAGCCCGGCCTCGGCGAGGACGCGCCGCAATTCCCAGGCGACCGGAACAGCCTCCGCGAACCCGGTGCCGGGCTGCGGGTCGAGGTCGATCCGCAGTTGGTCCGGGTTGTCCGGATTGCCGGCCCGGGAGGCCCAGGGGTGGAACACCACCGTATTCATCTGCACCGCCCACACCGCCGCGGCGACTTCGTCAATGACCAGCTGGGGATGCGACCGACCGCTGGGATAGGCGACGTCGACCGAACGGATGAAATCCGGGGCACCCTTGGGCGGGTTCTTGGAGAAGAACTGTTCGCCGTCCACCGTGTCCTTGAACCGTTGAAGCGTCACCGGCCGGTCCCCGTTGGCCGCCAGGAAGGCGTCCCCGACGTCCACCATGTACCGGGCCAGGTCCAGCTTGGTGAGTCCCAAACCGGGCCAGACGACCCTGCCCGGGCTAGACACCCGCATCTCCCGGTCGCCGTGCGGACCGCTGACAGTGAGGTGCGCTTCTTCCCTGGCCATGGGGACAACCTACCGCGACCGCGTGGACAGTTGAAGTGCCCAGCGAGCGGACCGCCCCTGACCCGGCATGATGGACACATGACAACACCCGAATTCCCCATCACCCTTGACGTCGGCGACGCCACAGTCTCAGGCGTCTTTGCCGACCCCGACGGCTCGTTCGCGACCCTGGTTGTTGCCCACGGCGCCGGGGCGGGAATGGACCATCCGTTCCTCGCGGGCTTTACCCGCGCCCTGAACGGTTTGGGTGTCGCCACACTGCGTTTCAACTTCCCCTACCGCGAGGCAGGGCGGAAATTCCCTGATAGGCCGCCGGCGGCAATCGCTGCCTGGCGGGTGGCCATGGACGCCGCCGCAGCCCGGTCCGCCGGCCGGCCGCTGTGGGCCGCCGGGAAATCCTTCGGCGGACGCATGGCCTCCATGGCGGTGTCGGAAGGCATGCCGGCTGCCGGGCTGGTCTACCTCGGCTATCCGCTGCACCCGCCGGGCAAGCCGGAAAAGCTCCGCGATGAGCACCTCTACGGGCTGACACTGCCGATGCTGTTCCTGCAGGGCACGCGGGACACGTTTGCCACGCCGGACCTGCTGGAGGCGGTCGCGGCCAGGATCGGGCCGTCCGCGACCGTGGAGTGGCGGGAGGGCGGGGACCACTCCTTTGCCGTTGCCGGCGCCAAGCGGAGTGCCGACGAAGTAGGGGCATCGCTGGCGCTCACGGTCGCAGAGTTCCTCAAAGCGCACGGCGAACATCCCTGAACGCAGTCCCCGAGCCGCCCCTGACCAACGGGCGCTAATCGATCGTTCCGAACCGGCCCGCCCCGTGATGCACATGCGCTTCAATGGCGGTGGCGGCGGCCGCGGCTCCTCCCGCCCCGCGGACAGTCTCGCTCATGGCGGCCACGTTCCGCCGCACCTGCGCGTCGGCGTGGAGCGCGGCGACTGCAACCCTGAGCGCGTCCGGACCAACGTCCTCGGCCGCAAGGTGCCGGCCAAGGCCCAGTTCTTCGAGCCGTCTGGCGGTGGCCTCCTGCTCCGGTTGCTGCGGCACCGCCAGCAGCGGGACGGCGAAATAGAGGGCCTCCATGGTCGAGTTCATGCCGGCATGGGTAATGAAGACATTGGTTTGGCGCAATACCTGCAACTGCGGGAGGAAGGCCCGGACCCGGACGTTTGGCGCAATCGTCCCGAGATCGGCCAGGCTGGTCTGGTCCCCGATGGCCATGGCGACGTCCCAGTCGCTCCCGCCGAAGGCGTCCAGGCACGTCCGGAAGAAGTCCGGCCGGCGGTTCAGTGGCGTGGTCCCCAGCGAAATGAACAGCAACGGAGCCGTTCCCTCGCGCACCCATTCACCGTCACTGTCACGGCCGCCCACGCTTGGCCCCACGAACCGGAACCGGTCATCGAATGTCTCCCCCCGGGGCTGGAACTCGCGGGGCAGGAACACGATGTTGAACGGCGCCGGCGGGCCGTCGAACATCCGTGGCGTCCGCACGCCTTGTTCGGCCGCGAACTCGGCCAGCAGCCGGCCCATGGCCATGGCGACCTTGGCCATCTCATCGGCGGCTCCCGGCGGCGGGGCCGGCATCAGCGATCGCAGCGAGAAATGTTCGTTGGTGGCATAGGTGGGCATGAGGGCAATGGCCGGGGCGCCGATCTTCTCTGCGGCCATACTGCCGCTGAGCGTCATCGCGTCAAAGCAGACGGCGTCGGGCGGGTCCTGGCGCAGGTGCTCCACCAGGGCCGGGAAGCTGGCGCGGATGTCCTCGAACACACGGTTCATGATCGGCAGCATCAGGTGCGCCTGTGCCCGTTGCCCCGGGGCCAGGGCAGGCATTGATGCCATCCAGTTCCCGCCGGACGCGGAAAAAGCCGCACCGGCGTTGCGGATCCGCGGTCCGAAGTCGGCCGATGTGAAGTATGTGACCCTATGCCCCCGGCCCACAAGCTCGGCCACCAGCGGCAGGGTCGGGTTGACGTGTCCGTAGGCGGGAATGGAGACGAACGCAAGATGCATGGCCATCACTCTTCATCGCTTGGCTGCGGTCCCAGTGGACCGGGCTGGTTGCCCGGCGTCCCGCGGGCCGGGCGATCCGCCGGCGTCGTGCTCCTTCATCATGCCCCTGTTGCCGGTGCGGCGCGAGCACCGGGCCTGAGAGCATGTCCAGTGGCGGGCTGGGTTGTGGGACATGTCCCGTAGCGGGTTGGCTTCTGGGACATGTCCAGCGGCCGAGGGACGCAAAAAGCGACACGCCCAGCCGCGCATGCCCACCGCGGAACATGTCCAACCGCGGGCCGGCTCGAAGGAACATGTCCAGTGGCGGGCCGGCTCAACGATGGACATGCCCATTCCTGGGCGCGATCAACGGGCACATTGGCATCCTGCCCACTCATCGTCGCCGCAGCGGGACATGTCCAGTGGCCGAGGGGCGCAAAAAGCGACACGCCCGGCCGCGCATGTCACCGCGGAACATGTCCAACCGCGGGCCGGCTCGGAGGAACATGTCCAACCGCGGGCCGGCTCAACGATGGACATGCCCATTCCTAGGCGCGATCAACGGGCACATTGGCATCCTGCCCACTCATCGTCGGCTCGGAGGAACATGTCCAGTGGCGGGCCGGCTCAACGATGGACATGCCCATTCCTAGGCGCGATCAACGGGCACATTGGCATCCTGCCCACTCTTCGTCGGCTCGGAGGAACATGTCCAGTGGCGGGCCGGCTCAACGATGGACATGCCCATTCCTAGGCGCGATCAACGGGCACATTGGCATCCTGCCC